>CAIVGN010000017.1 GCA_903905455.1 uncultured Archangium sp. | reverse complement strand
GGCGCGGCGGGCGCCGCGGGTGACGCTGGTCCTGCCGGTCCTGCTGGCCCCCAGGGCGACGCGGGCGTGCAAGGCCCTGCGGGCACGGGCGGCAGCGTGACGGCGCAGTTGCAGGCCGTGTTCCCTGACTCGGTGGCGGTCGGTCGCCGCACGACGTTGCTCGTCGTGGGCCTCTCGACGGCCTTCGACGGCACCACGACCTTCTCCGCGGGCGCCGACGTCACGGTGCACTCGGTCGAAGCGCTCAACGGCGGCGCGCTGCGCGTCGACATCACCGCGGGCTCGGCGGCGGCGCTGGGCAAGCGCAACGTCACGGCCACCACCGGCATGCAGGCGCTCACCCTGACCAACGGCCTCACGGTCTCCCCCGGTGCACGCGGCACGGTCGTGGCCGGCGCGCTGGCCCAGGGCGGCGCGGCGACGATTCGCGTCGAGGTCACCTCGGGCAAGCAGTTCAACGCCGTGGTCTCGGGCACGAGCCTCGCGGCGCTGAACACCACCGTCGCGGGCACGGGCTTCACGCCGGTCGGCGTCATCCGCTGGCTCAACAGCACCACCATCGACGCCACGGTGCTGATCAGCCCGCGCGCGAGCACCATGACCACCCCGACGCTGACGGTCACCTTCGAGGACGCCTCGACGGAAGTGGTCGCGCTGCCGACCCTGCTGCCGACCACGGGCACGGCGCTGCCCCTGGTGAGCACCGCGGGCACGCTGAGCACCATTCGTGGCGCGGTGTACGCGTATGACGTCACCACGGCGCCCAAGCGCCTGACGGCGACGGTGACCACCACGGGCACCCCCACCTGGACGGCGAGCACCCGCATCTTCGACGCGGCCGGCTTGCTGCTCGGCTCGGGCACCAGCGCGGCCTCGGCCTTCCTGGCGACGAACGGCACGTACTACGTGGCGGTCAACGACTCGGTGGGCGCGGGCACGAACGCGACCTTCACCGTCATCGGCGCGGAGACGGCCGTGGCGACCAACTCGGTGTGCTCGGCCCCCACGGCGCTCACCCTGGGCACCGCGCTCACCGGTGAGATCATCAACAACGGCGGCGCGCCTCTGACGGGCTGCCTCGTCGCGCAGACCGGCCCGGTGCGCTACTACTCGTTCGACCTCGCGGCCGGCGATGGCGCGACGGTGCGGGTGACTCCCACGGTCGCGTTCAACGCCAACATCCGCGCGATCGACGCCTGTGCGGCGACCACCTGCTCGGCGTTCGCCGACAACACGACGTCGTCGTCGACGACTTCCGAGGTGATGTCGGTGCGCAACACCACCAACGCGGTGAAGACGATGATCATCGCGGTGGGCTCCGCAGGGGGCACCACGACGGGGACGTACACCGTCACCGCGACGCGCCAGCCCTACCAGGTGACGACGCTGGCGACGGCGTGCGAAGACATGACCATGGCCACGGCGCTCGTCGCGGCGCCGACGGACGACGGCGCTTCCCCGAACACGCCGCTGCCCTTCCCCGTCAGCTACTTCGGGACGGCGATGGCCAGCTTCAGCGCCAGCAACAACGGCGGCCTGACGCTGTTTACGGGCGCTACGGGGACGTCGACGTTCTCGTTCACCAACGCCATCATCCCGTCCTCCGGCGCCAACAACGTGGTGGCCCCGTTCTGGGATGACCTGGTGCCGGTCACCGGGACGACGCGCATCGACACCCGGCTCACCGGTACCGCCGGTAGCCAGACCTACGTGGTGCAGTGGACCGCCGACTCGTTCTTGGGCGGCGCCGAGCGGCTGACGTTCCAGACGAAGTTCTTCGAGGCCAACAGCGCCATCGAGTTCCACTACTGCTCGATGATCGTCAACGCGGGTACGGCCGACCGCGTGACCGGCAACAGCGCGACGGTGGGCCTGTCGAACGCCACCAGCTCGGACACCAGCGTCGGCGTGTCGTTCAACACCGCGGGTTCGGTGAGCACGGCCACCGCGCTGCGCTTCGTCCCCGCGCCGTAAACCCCGCGGCGCTTCGGCGTCGCAGGGCGTCTTCGGGCCGGTCCGCTTCGTGCGGGCCGGCCCGTTGTCTTTTCAGCCCGCAAGGCTCAGGTCATGGCCTTGCCGACCGCGAGGCTGAAGGGCAGCGTGACGACGGTGCTGAGCGCCGCGGCGCCGATGATCCTTCTCCCGAGCGAGGGCGAGAGGCTGGGGATCAACAGCAGCACGGTGACGAGCACCCCGGTGAGCACGGGGGCCGACCGCAACCAACCGAAGGAGGCGGGCGTGGTCATGGAGGGCGCGGCGCCTCCGGCCGGGCCAACGGTCCGCGCGCCGTTCGCCACGCAGACTTTGCCGGCACGGGCACGCTAAGAGACGCGCGGTGCGCGCCTCGCTGGAGCTCCCCACCACCGCCGTCCCCGCCGTGCAGGAACACCGGCTGATCAACGCGCGCGGGTGGGAGGTGCCCACCCGCCAGGACCCGCGGCTGCCCTTCGCGGCGCTGCTGGTGACCTACGCGGTGATGGGCTTCACCTTCCTGGGGTTCAACCGCCAGTGGTGGCAGATGGCGTTGATCGTCGGCTCGGGCGCGGCCCTCGAGGTGGTCTTCGCCTGGGTCTTCACCAAGCGGAAGATCGTGCCGCTCTCGGCGGTGATCAGCTGCACGTCCCTGGGCATCCTCCTCAACTACTCGCACCACTCGTGGGTGCTGTTCTTCCCGGTGTTCCTCACCATCGGCTCGAAGTACCTGCTCACCTTCCAGGGGCGGCACGTCTTCAACCCGTCGATGTTCGGCGTGGCGATGTCGCTGTTGCTCTCGGCGGAGCTCGTCACCGCGGCGCCGGCGTACCAGTGGGCGGGCGGGTCGATCACCATGTCGATCTTCATCGCCACCGGCGCGCTGATGCTCTTCGTGTTCCGCGTGGGCAAGGGCCCGCTGGTCATCAGCTTCTTGTGCTTCTACGCGCTGCAGACCGCGGTGCGCGCCTACGTGATGCGGCACCACCTGCCGTGGCAGACGTTGTTCCTGGGCACGCTCGAGGCGCCGCCGTTCTTCCTCTTCACCTTCTACATGATCACCGACCCGGCCACGTCGCCCAGGGGCTGGCGCGGGCAGGTGGCGCTGGCCTTTGCGCTGACCCTCATCGACGGGTTCCTGCACTTCAAGGAGAGCGTCTACACGTTCTTCTACGCGGCGCTGACCATCGGCACGGCGCGCTTCGTCTTCATGCACGCGCGGGCGCTGTGGCAGGGGCGCGGGGCGAGGCTCCGGGCGCTCTTCGACTTCGACTCGTTCAAGCGGGCGAGCGTGGTGGGTGGGCTGGGGCTCACCATGCTGGCCGCGTGGAACTTCGGGCTCGCGCCTTACGATGCGCCGGCGGACGTGGGCTTCCAGCTGGTGCCGGTGCCGCTGGCCGAGGCGGGGCTGCAGTCGACCATGGGCCACACGCTCGAGGAGGTCGACCCGCGGTTGCTCCACGTCGCCAAGTGGGTGCTCTCGGTGGGTGACGCCGTGGCCACGGCCGACGTCGACGGAGACGGCCGGCTCGACCTGCTGGTGACGCACCCGCTGGCGGTGCCGCAAGACCGCGTGGGGCTGTACCTGAACCGCGGCGCCTTCCACTTCGAGCGCGTGCCGCTGCCGGCCCTCGAGGCGCTGATGAACGACCCGTGGACCCAGGGCGTCGCGGGCGGCGCGGTGTTCGTCGACGACGACGCCGACGGAGACCCGGACCTGCTGCTGACCGTGGCCTTCGGCCAGACGCGGCTGTTGCGCAACCGCCGGGTGGAGACGGGCACGCTCGCCTTCGAGGACGTCACCCTCGCCGCCGGCCTCGGCGCGCACACGGTGTCGCTGGGCGCGACGTTCCTCGACTTCGACAACGACGGCGTGCTCGACCTCTACGTGATGAACGCGCTGACCACGCACCTGCCGGGCTACGAGCAGCCGACGCCGCTGAACATCTTCAAGCTCCCCCCGCCGGCGTACGAGGGCGATCGCCGGGCGCTGCGCTTCATGCACAACGGCTGGCACGACGCGGACAACGGGGGGAAGAACCAGCTCTACCGGGGCAACGGCGACGGCACCTACACCCGCCTCGATGCCGACGCGTGGGGCATGCCCGAGACGCACTGGTCGCTGGCCATCGGCGCGCAGGACTTCAACCACGACGGCTTCACCGACCTCTACGTGGCCAGCGACTTCGGGCCCGACGACCTCTACCTGAACGAGGGCGGCAAGCACTTCCGGCGCATCATGGGGTCGCGCTTCGGCGACATTGGCAAGGACACCTACAAGGGCATGAACGTCAGCGTGGCCGACTTCGACCACAACGGGTTCGCCGACGTCTACGTCTCGAACGTGCACCACTCGCTGCAGAGCGAAGGCAGCCTGTTGTGGATGGTGCGGCCTTCGAGCGATCCCTTCGTGCCCGAGTTCACCGACGAGGCCACGCAGCGCGGGGCGCTCAACGAGCGGCGCTTCGCCTGGGGCGCGGCCGCCGGCGACTTGAACCTCGACGGCTGGGACGACCTGCTGCAGGCCAACGGCATGCTCGACGACCGGCTCGACAAGCGCGAGCTGCACACCCGGCGCCGCGACTACTGGTACGTGAACCAGAAGCTCATGCAGTCGGGACCGGAGATCCACACCTACGCGGACCGCTGGGGAGACGTGCGCGGCCGCGAGCTGTACCCCAACGAGCCCAGGCGCGCGTACCTCAACCGGGGCTTCGCCGGCCCGGGCACCTTCGTCGACGTGGCGAAGCAACTGGGGGTCGACGCGCCGGACAACTCGCGCGGGGTGCTGCTGGCCGACCTCGACGACGACGGAGATCTCGACGCGCTGATCACCAACCAGCACGCGCCGCTCTCGCTGTACCGGAACACGCTGCGCGACGGGGTGATCAAGCCGCACTTCCTGGGGCTCTCGCTCACGGGCTCGGGCGCCACCAACCACGCCGCGCTGGGCACGCGGGTGACGGTGAAGTCCACGTGGCACGGCACCGCGCTCACCCAGACGAAGGAGGTGCAGCTCATGGCCGGCTTCTCGGCCCAGGCCGACCCGCGGCTGCTCTTCGGACTGGGCGACGACGCGCCCGCGGAGGTCGAGGTGACCATCGAGTGGCACCACGGCCCGCGCGAGGTGCACCGGCTGGCCATCGACCGGTACCACGCGCTGACGTTGGCGGCCCCGGGGGTCCGTTGAACCCTCGCGCGCTGCTCGACGCGGCGGGCGCGGGCGACGTGGCGCAGGCGCGGGCGGCGCTCGCGGCGGGCGCGCCGCTCGACACTGCGCCCGCGACGGACTCGGCGCTGTGCCTCGCCGCGATGTACGGCCACCTGGCGGTCGCCCGCGTGTTGCTCGAGGCGGGCGCCGACGTGAACCACCGCGGCAGCTATGGACGCACGCCGCTGCACTACGCCGCGCAGAAGAGCCTCGAGCTCACCTCGCTGTTGATCGAGCGCGGGGCCGACCTCCGCGCGCGCAACGAGGGGGACGAGGACGTGTTGATCGACCTCGTCACGCAGGACGGGGCCGACGCGGTCATCGCCCAGCGGTTGATCGACGCGGGCCTCGACCTCTCGTACCGGCCCACGAAGTACTACCCGGGGCGCTCGCACCTGATGTGGGCGTGCTTCTGCGGGCGGCTGCCGATCATCGAGGTGTTGCTCGCCGCCGGCGTGGACCCCAGCGAGCAGCAGCCCAACGGGGGCAACGCCCTGTCCCACGCGATGTCGGGCATGAAGCAGGGCATCGTCGGGAAGCTGGTGCAGCTCCTGGTGCGAGCCGGGGTCGACCCGAACCTGAAGGCCGGCATCCACCACGTGAGCCTCTTGATGGTCGCCTGCCGGAAGGGGGACCTCGAGACCGCGCGCCTGCTGCTCGAGCGGGGCGCCGACCCCAACGCCCGCGACAACGGCACGCCGCTGACCCACGCCGCGAAGCACCCGAAGCTCCGCGCGATCCTGCTCGAGTACGGCGCGAAGCCGGCGGGTCCTCCGCCGCAACCGGAAGAGACCCTCGCGCTGCGCCGCGCCGCCCTGGCCAGCCCGGGTGACGGCGCAGCCCGGCTCGCGTGGGGTCGGGCGCTGGTGAGCCAGGGGTTCCGCGCCGCGGCGCACCACGAGTTCCTCGCCGCCCGGGCCCTGGGTCTCGAGGTGCGCGACACCGTCGACTTCGAGCACCCCACGGGCACGCCCTGGCGCTTCGCCGACTTCGTGCCGGCCTCCGGTGACGTCGCGCCGATGCTCGACGACTCGCGGTTCCCCGGGGCGCGGGTGACGTCAGGCGCGCGCACCCTGCCCTTGAGCATCGTCCTGGGGCCCTTCTGTACGAGCTGCGACGCGCACGGGCAGGCCGTCTGTCATGCGTGCGACGGCACCGGCACCCGGCCCGGGTTCACCAACCCCGACGCCGAGTACCCCTGCGACCCCACCGAGACCTGCGCGCACTGTGGCGGCACCAAGTACGTGCTCAACACCGGGCGCTTCGGCGAAGGCGCCTGCGAGCATGGAGCGCTGGTGGAAGAGCTGTCGGGCCCGGGCTTCACCCTGCTGCGCTGCCCGAAGTGCGGCCTGCCCGCGGTGACCTGCGGCAGCATGTTCGTCGAAGCGCTGGCGTGCGGCGAGTGCGGTCGCCTCGCGTGCACCTGTCGCTGACGGTTCAGAACTTGAAGGTCGCCGCGAACGCCGCGCCGCTGCCCATCACCGCGAGGGGGCCCACCCCGGCGAGCCGAACAGGCAGACCGTTCTGACCGTAGCGGTAGCGGCTCGAGCGGTGCTCCACCACCCACCTCGCCATGAGCATGCCCATCATCGAGCCGACGATGACCTCGGAGGCGAAGTGCGAGTCGTCGACGACGAGGAAGGACGCCGCGATGCCCGCCGCCGCGAACAGGGTCACGCGGAGCCACAACGAGTCGAAGTAGAACGCGTACACCCCGGCGATGGCGAACATCGTGGCCGAGTGGCCCGAGGGCGTGCCGTCGGGGAAGTTGATGCGCGTGGGCCCGAAGTACTCGCCGCGCCCGTCACGCGCGAGCGGGCCTTCGCGGCCGGTGAGGAACTTGAGGCCGATGTGGAACACCTGGGTCACGAGGAACGCCTCGATGGCGAGCGCGCTGGCCTCGACGAGGGGCTCCGCGCCGTCGAGCAACCCGCTGAGCCCGAGCATCACCACGGGGATGGTCATCAGGGAGGCCATGATCAAGTCGTCGCTCAGCAGCGTCCAGAAGCGGGGCGGCGTCTCCGGCGCGGGGCAGAAGGCCGAGTTCGCCTGCGCGTAGCCGCAGTTGGGGCCGCCGCGAACGTCGTGGATGAGGAGCGTGAGGCGGGAGTCGGCAGACCGGCCGTTGATGGGGACACTGAAGCCCACGGGGATCGCCACGCCCAGGCCGAAGGTCAGGGAGTCCGTCCCTTCCCAGCGCGCCACGCTCGTGGGCACCGCCACCAGGTCGGCGGCGATGCGCAGCAGGAAGTCGCGCACCCACGGGCCGAAGGGCTCGCGTTGCTTGTAGCGCCAGTGATCTCCCACGAAGAGCCCCCTGGGCTCGACGGTCGTGGGGCTCGGCGCCGCGGGCGCAGGCGCGAGCGCTGCCGGTGGCACCGGAACGGGGGTCTCCACCACGGGGGCGTCGACGGCGGGCTTCACCTCGGAGGCTGGCGCGGCTTCGGCCGGGGGCACCTCGGGCGCGGCCGCCAGCGACAACATCAGGAGGACGAGGTTCACACCCATGATCGCGATCCGGAGGTTGGGGTCACGCGCTCACTTCGGGGCGCTGGAGCACTGCAAGTCACACGAGGTGGGCACGACGAAGGTGCGCGCGCAGATCATGTTGTCGAGGTCGTCGATGCAGCGGCTCGACTCGACCGCGTCGATGAGGCAGGTCGGAGCGTCCGGCTTCCCGCAATCGACGCGCGTGCTCATCTCCGCGGTGCAGACCTGGATGTTGGCCCACACCGCGCGCGCGTCATCGGGCGTGCAACGGAACACCGCGCGGCAGATGGCGCTGGCCGAGTGTTCGCAGAACGACTTGTAGGTGGTCGGCCCGCACCCGGCGAAGGCCAGGGCGACGACGACGAGCAGGAAGGCGGGCAGTCGGGGCGTCATCGACGGTGGGTTGAGTACCACAGGGAGCATGCCTCGGCGAAGGCCACGCGAGGTACGGTGCCGCGTGCCCACCCCTGCCATCGCCCCCTGGTCGCACCAACTCGAGCTCGTCGACGCCGCGCTGGGCCAGGGCGACGTCCCCCACGCGCTGATGCACCTGGGCGACGCCCTCGCGCTCGCGCCCAACGAAGAACGGGTGCACGCCCGCGTGGAGTCCATCGCCTCGAAGCACCCGCTGCTGGAGCTGCTCCCGAAGAGCGACTTCCTCGGCGGGCACCTGCTCGAGGCCTTCGCCCTGCGGCGCGTGGGAAGGGTCGACGAGGCAGTGACGGTGCTCGCGCAGCTGACCGAGGCCTTCCCCGCGCGGCGCTTCGAGACCCTGCTGGCGACGTGGCTGGTCGTGGCGCGCACCAGCGGCCTCACGCTGGCCGACGCCACCCGGCAGCAGGTGGTGCGCGTGCTGGGCACGGTCGGCCAGCGGAGCATCGGGCTGCACCGGTTGTGGGCTGGAGAGCGTGAGCTGCTGTCGGGCTACGAGGCGCTCGCGGACGCCGCGCTCGACGACACCGGCCCCGAGCAGACCCGCTGGGTGGCCTCGGGGGTGTACCGGCGCCTGGGGCTCTTCGAGAAGGCGCTGGGCGCGGTCGCTGGCCAGGACAGCTACCTCGCCCTCGTTCAACGGGCGTTGGCGCAGCGGGCCTCGGGAGACGCGAAGTCGGCGCTCGCGACCTTCGAGCACGCGGCGACGCGCCCGGAGGCCAACGACAGCGACGTGCTGGAGCAGGTGCGCTGCCAGTTCATCCTGGGGGACGTCGCCGCGGCGCGCGCGCTGCTGGAGAAGGTGAAGCACTCCGACGCGGAGGTCGAGGCGCTGCGTCGACTCTGCCAGGCGCCCCCCGGCGGTGACGGAATCGGCACCCTCGACGGCCTGCGCCGCGACGTGTGGCGTCCGCCCCTCGAGCAGCCGCAGGACGCCACCGCGAAGCTGCTGCTCCAGCACCGCGCCGAGCTGCCGCCGGGCAAGGCGCAGGGCGAGTTCGCCATCAGCGGCTGGGAGGCCCCTTCCAACCGGCTCCTGGTCGCGCTCTTCGTGACCGGGACCGGCGACGTGACGCGCGCGCCGTACACCCTCACCCCGGTCGGGACACTCGCGCGCTCGCCGCTGGCCCAGGTGCGCGGGGCCCCGGCGCCGACGTGGACGCAGCAGGGAGAGGTGGTGGTGCAGGCCACGCCGGCGCCGCCCCCCGGGCTCCGCGCCCAGCTCGCCGAGGTGAGCCGGTCGAACGTGTTCTCTGCGGTGTGGGCCAGGGCCGGGGCGCTGGCGGCGACGCTCGAGGTGAAGAGCGCCGACCTGATGGCCGCGCTGGTGCATCCCCCCGGGGAAGCCGCCTGGCTCGAGGGGTTGCCGCACGCGCTGTACCGCTACCAGGTGGGCACCGCGTGCGTGCTGGCGCAGCTGCCGCGCCCCTGGCCCGAGCTGCGCGCGTGCTTCGAGTCGCTGCTCTTCGGCCCCATCGACTGGTGCAGCGCGGCGGCGGTGGAGGCGCTCGGCGAGAAGGCGCGCCGCGACGCCGAGGCCGCGCGCGACGGGCTCGAGCTGCTCAGCGCGCTGGTGGGTGACCTGCTGCCGCACAGCGCCGAGCCGCGCGCGCTCGCGTTGGCCTACGCGCTGGGCACCCTGCACGGCGTGTCGGGGGAGACCACCCGCGCCCTCGAGGCATGGTTCCGCTCGCAGTCGGCCGAGCCCGACGAGGTGGAGGAGCTGGCGAAGGCGTCGCCGCTGGTGGCGCCCGCGCTCCCCACCTTGCCCGACGCACAGATGGTGCGCTCGGAGGCGCCGGTGGTGCAGGCCGTGGCCCCCAGCAGCGTGCCCGGGTGGGTGTGGCCGGTGGCGACCCTCGCCATCGTGGCGGCGCTGTTGTGGTTCGCCCGCTGAGCGAAGGGCTCACGCTCGGCCCGGGCGCGACCCCGCGGCGCGGCGCGGGCTGACGCCGCGGAGCAGCACGTCTTCGAGGGCGCGCGTCGCGACGAGCTCGGCGGCGGCGCTGGGCGCCACCCGCACGCGGGAGAGCTGACGCAGGGAGAGCGCGCGGGTGAGCGCCGCGCCATCGCGGGCGACCTCGCGAGGCCCCGCGGCCCGGGCCCGCGCGGTGATGACCCCCTCGGACTCGAGCTGGAGTTCGACCGCGTCGAAGACGACCTGCACCAGGCCCGGGCGCTCGACCGTGGCCTCGAGCCCGTGCAGCCACTCGCCGACGCGCAGCGGCTTCTGCAGTTGGAGCACCAGCGACTCGAGGCGCCCCAGCCCCCGGGCCCCGGCGAGGAACTTCGTCACCGCGCCCGGCACGCGGGGCCGCGAGGGGCACCGCAGCACGAGGCGACGCAGCGCGGCGAGGTGCGGCAGCGTGAGGTCGGGCATGGCGAAGTCGAGCTCGAGCAGGACGATCTGCAGCGCCTCGAGCGCGTGCCATGCGGGGTGGGGGCGCAGGTACACGTCGCGCGTCACCATGCAGGCGGCGAGCAGCCCGTCACGCCACGAAAGCGTGTGCGGCACGACCCCGGGACACTCGGCCAGCACGCGCTGGGCGCACCACGCCTCGAGCTCGGTGATGCGGGCCTGCATGCGGGGCGTCTTCGAGACCTGCAGGCTCAGGGTGATGAGCTCACCCTGCGGGTCGCCCGCCTGCAGCAAGGCATCGGCGAAGACGCGCTGCTCGTCGATCGATCTGAACCCGGGGGCGTCACGCATGAGGCCACCGTGACAGGCAGGTATGACACCCGGTGACCCTGCTTTCACCGCTACGCATGGCGAGCCGAGGGGGAGTAACAGCCAGGGCCAGATGCTCCGCCTCGTGTCCATCGTGCTCGCCGTCGTGATGTCGCTCTCGCTGGCGGTGCTGCTCTACGCGCGGGGTCGCACGCGCGCGCCGTCGCAGGCCGAAGACTACGCGCACCTCCCCAAGCCCGAGCGCCCGGCAGCCCTCTTCGCCTCGCCCGACTTCGCCTTCCGCGATCAGACCGGCCACGCGGTCACCCGGGCCTCGCTCACGGGCCAGCCGTACGTCGCGAACTTCATCTTCACCACCTGCCGCACGGTGTGCCCGCTGCTCACCGCGAAGATGGTGCGCCTGCAGCGCGAGCTCCCCGGCGTGCCGCTGCGCTTCGTGAGCTTCTCCGTGGACCCGGAGCACGACACCGTCGAGGCCCTCGCGGCCTACGCGAAGCAGTGGAACGCCGACGAGTCGCGGTGGCTGTTGCTCGAGACCACGACACCGGGCCTGGCCCAGGTCGCGCAGGGGTTCCACGTCACGGCCGAGCGCGCCGATGGAGGCCTCGACGCGGTGATTCACAGCGCGGTCTTCGTGTTGGTCGACGAGCGCGGCGTGGTGCGCGGCATCTTCGATTCGGAAGACGCCGACGACTACCAGGCCCTGCTCCGGGGAGCGCGCGCGCTGGTGGGCACGCCGACGCCGGTGAAGATGGTGGAGGCCCGCTCGGGCGAGGTGCTCTTCCACGAGCTGTCGTGTGCGAATTGCCACGAGCGCCCGGAGCTCGCGCCGCCGCTCGGGGGACTGCTGGGCACGCAGCGGGAGCTGGACACGCGGCTGATGGTGAAGGCAGACGAGGCCTACGTGAAGGAGTCCATCCTCGCGCCCGATGCCAAGCGCGTGCAGGGCTACCCGCTGAAGATGCCTTCCTACGACGGGCACCTCACGGCCCCGGAGCTCGAGGGCCTGGTGCAATACCTCGCCGCCCTGCCCGCCCCCGCGACGCCTTCGCCCGACGTGACGCTGGCCATCGACCCGGTGTGCCACATGAAGGTGCGGGTCACCGACAACGCGCTGCGGCTGGACCGCGATGGGGGAACCCCCGAATATTTCTGTTCCGCGTGGTGCAAAGCGCGCTTTTCTGAGAACCCCGACGCCTATCGTCGGTAGGCCCCGCAACCAATTCGTCCCTCGCGGGTTCCACGCATCGGAGGCAACACACATGCTGCGTCACCTCGTGCTCGGAGTTCTCGTCGTCTCAGCCGTCTCTGCTGCCCAGCCCAAGCGCAACCGCGTCGAGAAGGCGCGCGATCGCCAGGACCTTCGGCAGGACAACCGCCAGCTCACCGACGACCGCCTCGACGCCGCGAGGGCCGCCGCGCTGCTGCGTGACTACGACGCCGCCGCGAGCCGCAACGACGCGGGCCGGCTGGCGAGCCTCGACCAGGCCTTCAACAAGCACCTGGTGCGGGAGATCGCCGAGTCGCGCGTCGAGAGCGCCCAGGCCCAGCAGGAGGTGCGCGAGGACAGGCGCGAGCTGAAGAGCGATCGCCGCGAGCTCAACCAGGACGTCGCGCTGCGTCGCCGCCCGGGCGTGGTCGCCGACGACGTGCACGACAAGAACCGTGACCGGGTGAACCTCGCCGACGATCGCGTCGACGCGGCAAAGGAACGCATGTCCCGCCAGCGGCTGCTCGCCATTGAGCAACAGCTCGGGCCGCTCGCCGGGCGCTTCGACCCGCCGTCGGTCGCGCAGAAGCGCCAGCTCTACGCCGAGGTGGTCGGTACCGCGGTCAACGAGCTGGGCCGAGACCAGGCCGAGAAGCGCGAAGACAAGCGTGAGCTGCGCGAGGACCGCAAGGAGACGCGCGAAGACCGCCGCGACCCGATTCGCTGAAGCCGTACCGGCAGCCTGCCCTGCGTGCGCAGCGCCCGCGGGCGCGCTGTCAGCGAGGCGCGGAGCGCACCTGGAGCGCTGCGGTGAGGGCCCACAACACGGGCGCGCCGGACACGAAGCCGAGCATCCCCAGCGCCGCCCGCAGGGGTCCTTCAGTTTCGCCGCGACGGCGCCGCGTGACTGACGGCGCGACGTGCCGAGGGCGCGCGCTGCGGTGAGGGACGGCCCGCGCCCAGGTTGCGGTACCGCGCGGGGGCCTCGTCCCAGGCCCGGCGAAAGGCGCGGCTGAAGGAGAACTCCGACTCGTAGCCCACCCGCGTGGCGACCTCGGCCACGCTCAGCGCCGTCGAGCGCAGGAGCTGGGCTGCGAGTCGCATGCGCCAGGTGGTGAGGTAGCCGTGGGGCCCCTCGCCGAGCAACTCCTGGAAGCGCCGCGCGAAGGCCGCGCGCGACATCGACGCCTCCCGCGCCAGCGACTCGACCGTCCAACCGTGCTGGGGCCGCTCGTGCATGCGCGACAGGGCCCGCCGCACGCGCTCGTCCCGTAACGCGAAGAGCCACCCCACGCGACCCTCGGGTTGGCGCTCGGCCCAGTGCCGCACCAACTGCACGAACAGCACGTCGACGAGCAGCCGGGACACCACCGCCGCGCCGGGCCTGCTGCCGACGACCTCGGCGACGAGCAACTGCAGCGTGGTGCCCAGCGAGTGGTCGAGGGCCACTTCGTCGGCCCGGCAGAGGACGTGCGCCGGGAGCACCTCGAGGAAGGGGTTTCCTGCGTGCGCCTCGAAGCAATACGCGCCCCACACCACGGCGCAGGGCTCGCCCTGGCCGCCGTGGCGCAACGAGCCGTCGGGGCCGGCCTTCGTGCGCATCAACTCGGCGAAGTCCGCGACGGGGCTGTCGACGGCGTCTCCGAGTTCGTGCCCGACCCCGTGGGGGACCAGCACGACGTCGCCCTGGTTCAGACGCAGCACGTCCTTTCCACCGCGCATGCGCAGCACGCACGAGCCCCGCGTGACGTGCACGAACGCCGCCTCGGGTCGCGCGGCCACGCGCAGGCCCCACGGCGCCCGGAACTCCGCGCGCGCCGCGTGGCCGGTAAGGCGGGTCACTTCGAGGATGTTGGCGAAGACGTCCATGCGAAGCAGGACCCTAGGCCGGGGCCTCACCGGTTCGCCATTCGTCTCGCTCACATTCCATGCGTGAGACGAACGGCTATGTCCTCGAGACGCTCGGCCATGGTGCGCAGGGCTCGGCTGGATGATGAACACCGTCCATTCGTTCGAGACGACGCGTCTCCAGGAGTCCCCCATGAAGAAGGTTCTCGTCGTCGGTGCCGCGGGCATGCTGGGTGAACCGGTCGCCCGGAAGCTGAAGTCGGAAGGCTGGGCCGTGCGGGCGCTGGTGCGCAACGTGGAGGAGGCCCGCCGCAAGCTGGGTGCCGACTTCGACATCGTCCAGGGAGACGCGGAGGACGCGGCCTCCGTGGCCCGGGCGCTGGAGGGCTGCGCGGTGTGCCACGTCAGCCTCATGAGCCCGCCGGGCGACCCGGAGATGGAGCTGCGCGCCACGAAGGCCATCGCCAGGGCGGCCGGGACGGCGAAGCTGGAGCGGCTGGGCTACCTCTCGGGCGGCACCTCCGTGGAGGCCAACCGCTGGTTCCCCAACGTGCGCCTCAAGCTGGAAGCCGAAGAAGCCGTGCGCAGCTCGGGCGTGCCGTTCACCATTTTCCGGCCGTCGTGGTTCATGGAGTCGATGTCCCGGTTGGTGCGTGACGGGCAGGCCGCGCTGCTGGGCCCGCAGGTGCTCCCGCTGCGCTGGGTCGCCGCGGACGACTACGCGCGCATGGTGGCCACGGCCTACGCGAAGCCCGAGGCGGCCGGGAAGGCGCTGTGGATCTGGGGCCCCGAGGCGATGACCATGGAGCAGGTGATCAACCAGTACCGGACGCTGGTCGCGCCGAGCACCAAGGTGATGAAGGTGCCCTTCTTCATGGCGTCGATGGTGGCCTTCTTCACCGGCAACAAGGAGATGAAGTCCTTCATCCCCTTCATGCGCTTCACCGCCGAACACCCGGAGCCCGGTAACCCCGACGAGGCGAACCAACTGCTGGGCGCGCCGACCATCACCTTCCAGCAGTGGTGCCAGGCACGCGCAGCGAAGGCGTAGGCCTCAACGTTCCGCCCCTGGGTGCGCCGCGGTGGTAGGTGCGCGGCTCCATGCGAATCGCCGCGGCGCGCTCGGGCCTGACGAAGTTTCACTACGAGTTCTGCGATGACCGCGCCCAGCCGCTGGGGACGCTGACGTTTCCGACGGGCCTCGTGTTGGCGAAGGGCTCTGCGGCGAGCGGCGTCCCCGGGGCGCTGCAAGACCGGGTTCGATTCACGCTCCCGGACGGCACCTACGAGCTCGAGTTCACCGGCCCGCCGCGAGACCGGCACTTCACCCTGGTACGCGGCGGGACGCCCGTCGCCACCGCCGTCGCCTCGGGTCGGCATCGCCGCGAGGTCTCGCACGGTGCGCGCGTGTTTCACCTCGCCAGGCGGTTCTCGCTGCTCCGAGTCCGCTTCGAGGTACGCGAGGCAGGCCAGGTCATCGGGTCGATCTTCGAGCCCGCCCTGTTCTCGCTTGTGCGCCGACACTTCGCGCTCCAACTGCCGCTCGACGTGCCCGACGAGGCGCGTGCGCTGCTGTTCTTCCTGGTGGTCAACTCGGTCTTTCGCTGAAGCCCGACCGTGAGCACCGCGGATCGATTCATGACCACGCACACTGGCCGAATCCAAAGCCTCTTCCCGCGTGAGGGCCTGCGCCTTGAGCAGTTCGCGGCCCGTCCGTTCGTGAGTCCTGGCAAACTGTGAGGATTTCGCCCGTCAACAGCACCATCACTGTGCCGCGCGCATTCGAGCCGTGCCTGCCCCGTCGTGGAAGCTCCTTGACGTTTGTACCGCGCAGGTGCAAATAATTGGGTTCACGGGCGCAAGGGTGTCGAATCCCTTGATTGCAGATAGGGTCGGGGGCGGGTTTGGCAAAGTTGCGTCTCGGAGACATTGAACTCGACGATGGACGTCCTGCGGCCGGCTCGCTCGCGCCCGCGCACGTTCCAAACGCGAGGGCCGTGAGCGCCACTGGATTCTTCAGCGCCTTGCCCATCGGTGGAGTCTGGCTGATCGGATTTGGGGCACTGCTCGTCATCGGAGGGCTGACTTTTCTGCTCGCCTCAGACGGCAATCTCGACGTGTTCAAGTACATCTTCCGAGGAGGTATCTTCATTCCTCCGGGTGTCAGCTTGATCGCCATCGGGCTCATCAAGAACAGAATAGACGCGACCCACCGTCAGGCCATTCGTGACGCGGAGGCCGCGCGACTGTCGGTTCTCGCGGAGCGGGTGCGCGTCCTGCTGCTGGCTCCCGGCGTTCACCAGACCGCCGAGTGGGTCGCGCAGGAAGCGAAGCTGTCACGGGCGGAGACCGTCCGGGCGCTGTTCTGGCTCCGCGAACGGGGTGAGCTCAACGAAGACCTCGATACCTCGACGGGTGCGTTCCACTACTGGGCCAAGCCGTCATTCCCGAAGTCGCTTGATCGGTTGTCCAAAGAACTGGAGCGGTAGATGAAGAGCAAGACCACGGCGGCGTTGTTGGCGTTTTTTCTGGGCGGAGTTGGGGTGCACAAGTTCTACCTGGGCCGTCCCATCCTGGGGCTGTTCTACCTCGTATTCTCGTGGACATTCATACCGGCCTTCGTGGCAGTAATTGAGACCATCTTGCTTTTGGTGATGAACGAGCACGACTTCAACCTCAGGTACAACAGCAAGTTCATAAGCCCTGCCTTCGCGGGCAACACCAACCAGAACGCGCAAAACATCGTCGTGAATGTCGCCGCTCCGGCTGCTGCTTCGAGCGGCGCGGTCGACGTGACGCAGCAGATCAAGGCGCTCCACGATCTCAAGGTCGCAGGCGCCCTCTCCGAGGAGGAATTCAGCACGCAGAAGACCCGGCTTCTCGCGAGTCGCCTCTCGTGAGGCTCGTTCTCGCAGCCGCGTCGGTTGGCTGCGTGCTCCTCGGATGCCAGCGGTTCCAGCAACCATCGGCGGCGGAGTGCTCCGCGGCGGTCGACAATCGGCTCCGCGTCGAGTCCGCCATCGAGGCCGGCAAGGATCATCCCCTGATGGGGCGTGCGCTGGCCGCGGTCGCTCCTGCCATCGCAGCCGCGACGGGCGTGCGTGAGCAACTCGTCGAGAGTTGCATGGCCCGCCCCAGATCCGAGGCGACTTGCGCAGGCCTCGCCCGGACCCTTGACGAGTTGGATCAGTGCACCCGGTGATGGCCGGGGAGGAAGTGCCCGGAGTTCAGGCCAGCCAGCGCTTCTTGAGCAGGAACGACTTCACTCCCTGCGTGAGCACCACGTAGGCCACGAGGATGCCCGCGAGCGCCGCGAAGTAGAGGGGCGGCAACGGCGTGAAGCCCAGCCACGGCCCGATGGGTGAGCTGGGCAACCACGCACCGACGCCCATCACCACCACCGTCGCCACCATCACCGGCCACGAGGCGCGGCTCTGGAGGAAGGGCACGCGGTTGGTGCGGATGACGTGGATGATCAGCGACTGGGTGGCGATGCTCTCCACGAACCAGCCCGACTGGAAGAGCGCCGGGTCGGCGGACGCGTGAAAGCCCCACAGCATCAGCGCGAAGGTCGCGTAGTCGAAGACCGACGAGCAGGGCCCGATGAAGACGATGAAGCGCCACAGGCTCCCCATGTCCCACTGCCGCGGGCGGGCGATCTGCTCGGGGTCGACGTCATCGGTGGGGATGGCGGTCTGCGAGAAGTCGTAGAGCAGGTTGTTGGTGAGGATCTGGATGGGGAGCATGGGCAGGAAAGGCACGAAGAGGCTCGCGCCGAGCACGCTGAACATGTTGCCGAAGTTGCTCGAGGCGCCCATGCGCACGTACTTCAGGATGTTCACGAAGACCTTGCGGCCCTCGAGCACGCCCTCCGCCAGCACCATCAGGCTCTTCTCGAGCAGCACCATGTCGGCCGACTCGCGCGCGATGTCCACGGCCTCCTCGACGCTGATGCCCACGTCGGCCGCGCGCAGGGCCGGCGCGTCGTTGATGCCGTCGCCCATGAAGCCCACCACGTGACCGTTGGCCTGCAGCGCGCGGATGATGCGCTGCTTGTGGGCCGGTGAGACGCGGGCAAAGAGCGAGGCCGCTTCCACGCGCTTGGCGAGCTCGGCATCGCTGAGCGTCTCGACCTCCGTGCCCAGCAGCAGGTGGTCGATGGGCAGGCCCACCTCGTGGCAGATCTTCTTGCTGACCAGCTCGTTGTCGCCGGTCACCACCTTCACCGCGACGCCGTGGCCCTGCAACGCGGCGATGGCCTGGCGCGCCGAGTCCTTGGGGGGGTCGAGGAAGGCCACGTAGCCGTTGAGCACCAGGTCGCGCTCGTCGTCCTTCGTCCACGGGCCGGTGCGGGGCTGCACGCTCCGGGTGGCCACGGCGAGCACGCGGAAGCCGTCGCGGCTCAGGCGCTCGTACTCTTCCTTCAGGTCTTCGAGCATCACCGGCTCGATGGGCAGCCGCTCGCCCTCGACCTCGAACTCGGCGCAGCGGGGGAAGATGGCCTCGGGCGCGCCCTTGGTGATCATCAACTGCTGGCCGTCGGGCAGCCGCACCACCACCGACATCACGCGCCGCTGGAAGTCGAAGGGGATCTCGTCCACCTTCCACGCCTTCTCGGTCTGCACCTGCGCGTGGAGTTCCCCGTGCGCGAGGATGGCGCGGTCGAGCACGTTGCGCAGGCCGGTCTGGAAGTGCGCGTTGAGGAAGGCGAGCTCCAGCACCCGCTCGTCTTCGTTGAGCACCACGTCGCAGTGCCGCTCGAGCAGCACCTTGTCCATGGTCAGGGTGCCGGTCTTGTCGGTGCACAGCACGTCCATCGCGCCGAGGTTCTGGATGGCGTTGATGCGCTTGACGATGACCTTCTTCTTCGCCATCGCCAGCGAGCCCCTCGAGAGGCACACGGTGACGATCATCGGCAGCATCTCGGGCGTCAGGCCCACGGCGACGGCGAGCGCGAAGAAGAACGCCCCCTTCCAGTCGTGGTGCGCGAAGCCGTTGATCACGAACACCGCGGGCACCAGCACCGCCATGAAGCGGATCATCAGCCAGGTGAAGCTGGAGATGCCCCGGTCGAAGGCCGTGGGGGGCTGCTGCTCGCCGATGGCCCGGGCCATGCCGCCCAGGTAGGTGCGCGTGCCGGTGGTGACCACGAGGGCGGTGGCGGTGCCCGATTCCACGCTGGTGCCCAGCCAGGCGAGGTTCGCCAGCTCGAGGGGAGGCTTTCCCGGGTCCTTCTCGAGCTCGAACTTCTCGATGGGGAACGACTCGCCGGTGAGCGCCGACTGGGCGATGAACAGGTCCTTCGCGGTGAGCACCCGCACGTCCCCGGGGATCATGTCGCCGGCGGCGAGCTTCACCACGTCGCCGGGCACCAGCTCGCGCAGCCGCACCTCGCGCGGCGCGCCGTCGCGGATCACCGTGGCGGTCACCTTGATCAGCTCGCCCAGGCTGGCCACCGCCCGGTCGGCGCGGGACTCCTGCACGTGCTTGAGGCCGACCCCGAGCACGATCATCACCACCATCACCGACCCGGCGCGCGCGTCACCGGTGGCGAACGAGAGCGTGGCCAGCACCGCGAGCAGGATGACCAGCGGGTTGGCCACCGCCTGCAGCACCCGGCGCCAGGTGCTGCGCGAGGCGTCCTTCGCCGCGACGTTGGGCCCGTACTCCTCGAGCCGCGTGGCCGCCTCGTCGGCGGTGAGCCCCTCGGGTCGCGAGCGGAGCGCCTCGAGCGCCTGCAGGGGCGTCTGTCTCGCGGCCTCGATGGTCGCCGGTGCTACGCGCATCGCCTGCGTCGGGGCTGCCATGCGCCGAACCTTGCGCCGTCGTGCGGGCGACGCACGCGTTTGTTTGGTTCGCGGGGCGAGTACGCTGCCGCGCCATGCTCCTGCTCGCGCTGATGGCGGTGCTCTCCCAGGCGGAACCGAAGTGCGTCACCACCAACGGCACCCGCGTGTGTGGCTACGGGTGCATCGACAACGGCTCCAGCGCGCGCTGTGCCCAGACCCCCGACGGCGTGTGCGGCAAGAGCGGCAGCGTGGTCACCTGCTTCGACCCGCCGCTGTGGCTCGCCGCGCTCCACCTCTCGGTGGTCCCCAAGCCGACCTGCGTGTACGACGGCGGCAACCTCGCCTGCGGCTACGACTGCAAGCGCGAGGGCGGCCGCGTGGCCTGTGCCCAGACGCCGAAGGGCATGTGCCAGGCGCAGTACGGCGCGCTCGTCTGCGCCGACCCGCCGCCGGAGGTCTACGCGGTGCTCGGCGACGACACGCCGTCACCCACCTGCAAGGCCCAGGACGGCACCGTGACCTGCGGCTACCAGTGCCTCGCCGCCGGGGGCCGCATCGCCTGTGCGAAGACGCCCTTCGGGGTGTGCGCGGAGAATGGCGGCACGCCGCTGTGCCTCGACCCGGGCAAGGCGGTCATCTGCGCCAAGGGGAAGTCGGTGGAGCGGCCCGCGTGCGTGAAGCAGTCGGGTACCCTGGTGTGCGGGTACCACTGCGCCGTGGGGGGGGCCCAGGCCTCGTGCGCCGCGACGCCTGACGGCAGCTGTGACACCGCGGGTCCGGGCAAGCCGGTGTGCTTCGATCCCCCGGTGCGAGGGGGCAGCGCGGCGTGCCTCGAGGCCGCGGCCGCGTCCACCCGGTGAGCACCATGGACGACGCGAAGCACCCGCCCCGCCGCGCCGTGGACCTCGAGGCCGAAGCCGACCTCGCGCGCTGCGGAGCCCTCAAGGACTTCTGGTACGTCGGCTGCCTTTCGAGCGAGCTGCAGGGAAAGCCGCTCTCTCGAACCATCCTCGGGACGCCGCTGGTGCTCTTCCGCGACGCGCAGGGCCGGCCGGCGGCGCTGCTCGATCGCTGCCTGCACCGCAACGCGCGGCTCTCGGCGGGCGACTGCTTCGACGGGAAGATCGGCTGCCCGTACCACGGCTGGGTCTACGACGGCTCCGGGGCCTGCACCGAGATCCCCTCCCTGGGTCCCGCGCAGCAGGGCCGGTTGCTCGACGCCGCGGGCCACGCGAAGGCGGGCCTCGAGGCGTGCCCCGGTGACGTGGGCCGCGTGCCCTCGTTCGCCACCCGCGAGCAGGACGGGCTGGTGTTCGTCTACCTGGGCACCGACGTGACGCAGGCGCGCCGCGAGCCGTTCCGCGTTCCGAAGGTCGAAGAGCCGGGGTGGACCGTCTACTTCATGGTGACGCGCTTCCCGAACGGGGTGACCAACCTCGTCGAGAACTTCATGGACGTGCCGCACACCGTGTTCGTGCACAGGGGCTGGTTCCGCAACCGCAAGGTGCGCCCGGTGCCCGCGACGGTGGCGCGGCGTGACGGCGAGGTGCTCGTCACCTACGAGCAGCAGCAAGACGAGCTCACCGGCGCCGGCTTCTTGATGAACCCCACCGGCGAGCCGATGGTGCACACCGACCACTTCTTCATGCCCAACGTCACCCGCGTCGACTACCTGTGGGGCGCGCGCAGCGGCTACGTCATCTCCAGCCAGGTCACGCCCATCGGGCCGCTGGAGTCGCTGGTGTACACGTCCATCTCCTACCGGCTGCCCTGGGACGTGCCGGGCCACCTCGTGGCCCGCGGGCTGAAGCGCGCCATGAAGTGGTACACCACGCAGGTCATCGGACAGGACGTGGACATCATGCGGGTGCAGAACGAGGGCTTCACCCGCGCGAAGCGGGGCCTCGAGTTCACCAGCACCGAGGCCGACCTGCTCCACGCCGACATCGAAGAGGTGCGCGGGTGGCTGCGCGAGGGCGGCTCGGGAGACGGGCCGGAGCCCGCGAACCGGCGCATCGAGTTCTGGATCTAGCCAGCGTCAGAAGCGCATCACGAAGCCCAGGCCCGGGCCGGCGGTGGGCACCACGTGGAAGGTGACCTTCGGCGCGGCCGCTCCGTCGCGGTAGTGCTTCCACCCCGAGACGAGGTTGGTGGGGGAGCTGAAGATGGTGCCCTCACCGATGGCGGTGCCCACGCCCATGTTCACCAGGCCCGAGACCCAGTGGCCGTAGCCGAACCCGAGGATGAGCCCGATGGCGACGTTGAACACCACGTTGCCCGCGTGGATGAACCAGCGCGTGCCGAACTCCTCGTGCTCCGCGCCCTCGCGCAGGAGGCGCTCGCCTTCGATCAGCAGCTGGCAGGCGTCGGCGTCGGTCACCGTGCCGGCGCGCCTCGCGAAGAGCGGCCCGGCCTCCATGACCTCGAGCGGGTCGAGCACGGTGAAGGCCACGCCCACGGCCGTGGAGAGCGCGCCCCAGTACATGTCGGGCTGATCTTCCTTCGAGAGCACGCCCGTGAGGCTGAGCTGGGCGATGGTCCCCACGCCGTACACGCCGCCCCACACCAGGGACCAGCGCCGCGCGGCCTGCCCTTCGGCGTCGAGAAGCTTCGCGAGGAACGACAGGCGCGCCGTGGTGCCTTGCGCGGCGATGCCCCGGGTCGTGGTGCCCTCGGGTGCGGCGCAGTCCACGGCCAGGGCTTGCGTCGAGAGGGTCAACGCGAGCATCACTGCGGCAGGGAGCTTCATGTGCGGCGCAGCATGGCGCACTTTCCCCGCGAGCACGGCGTTTGCTCCACTGGGACTGAATCGGGGTGTCCAGATGCTTCAGACGCGAAATGTGCGGTCCCCAGCGGTCGCCGGAACCTTCTACCCGGAGACCGCCAGCCAGCTGCAGGCCGAGGTCGACGCGCTGCTCGGCGCGGCCAAGCCCACCTCGATCAAACCCAAGGCGCTGATCGTGCCGCACGCCGGCTACCGCTACTCGGGGATCGTCGCGGCCAGCGCGTTCGCCAGTGTGAAGAATCTGCGCGTCCCGCCGACCCGGGTGGTGCTGCTGGGGCCATCTCACCACGTGGAGCTGCACAACCTCGCGCTGCCCAGCGCCGACGCGCTGCGGACCCCCCTGGGTGAAGTCGCCATCGACCGCGAGCTGGAGTTCGCGGTGCGCAGGTTCGGCTTCGTCACCGACAACGCGCGGGTGCACGAGAAGGAGCACTCGCTCGAGGTGCAGCTGCCGTTCCTGCAGCGCGTGCTGGGGAAGTTCACCGTGCTGCCGCTGTGCGTGGGCCACTCGAGCGCGCGCGAGGTCGAGCTGGTGCTCAACGCGGTGTGGGGCGGTGACGAGACGTTGATCGTCGTCAGCTCCGATCTCTCGCACCACCTGCCCTACGAAGAGGCGCGCAGCCACGACGAGGGCACCGCCGAGCGCATCGCGGCCTTCGAGCTCGAGGGCCTCGACGACGACCGCGCGTGCGGGGTGTACGCGCTCAAGGGGCTGTTGCTGGCGGCCGAGGGCCACGGGCTCGAGGTGCACCAACTCGACCTGCAGAACTCCGGAGACCTCGGGGGAGATGCCCGCAGCGTGGTGGGCTACGGGGCGTTCGCCTTCGAGGCTTGAGGCGGGGTCAGCGGCGGTCGACGAGGCCAAAGTGCCCGTCGGAGAGCCACGAGAGCGTGATGCGCCCGGTCACGCCGTTGACCTGGGGGGCGAAGCCGTTGTCGGGAAAGTGGCTGCGTCGCAGCACCACCACCACGTCGGCGCCCAGGCCGATGGGGCCCCAGAGCTTTCCCAGCGGGCCGAAGGTCACGTAGCTGATGCTCTCCCAGCCGGTGGGCTGGGTGTACGCACCGACGATGAACCAGTTGCGCGCCGTCAGCCGCAACCAGCCGAGGTCCCGGTAGAGCAGCCGGAGATCGGTGGTGGCCTGGGCGCCCGCACCGATGTGGTAGTCGCGCACCGTGACGTCCTCGACGCCGAGCGCGCCGGCCGACGCGAAGGGCACGCCGCTGAGCATGCCCGTGGCCTGAAGGAAGACGTCGGTACCCAGCTTCCACTGCAGCGAGGCGCCCAGGCCGACGGCCACCGACGAGACGCGGGCCAGCGACGCCGCCGAGAAGTCGTACTGCCCGAAGACGCCCCACACGCCGCGCACCGAGGTGCTCGCGTTCCCGAAGTGAGCCCCCCACAACAGCCCGCGCGTGAAGAAGCCACCCGTCACCGCGCCCGCACCGATGAGCAGGTTGGCGTCGAGGGCGAAGTGCGAGAACGGGTGGCGGTACCGGAAGGCGGGATCTCCGGGGATGCCGTAGGTGAGGCTCGCCTGCACGTTGAACTGCACGCCGGGCACCAGGTACGTCCTCCGCGTGCCCGGGTCGCGGAGCACGCCGCCGATGTTCACGCCCGCGGAGACGTGCGCGAAGTACGGCGGGTTCTCGTCGAGGTCCTGGGCGTCGAGCTCGCCGTTGGTCAGCCAGTGGTTGATCGCGCCCGCGGGGCTCAGGAGGAACGAGCCCACCTGGCGCACCCACGAAGGCGTGCCCCCGCCGGTGTCGCTGAGCACCAGCGCCGCCGCGCGGTGGAGCACCTCGCCCAGGAAGATGCCGCCCAGCGTGGTGGTGATCTGGTCGTTGATGGCCGGCGCGTCGATCTCGTAGAACAGCTCCCAGCTGAGGCTCGCCAGCAGCGGGTAGATCGTCGCCAGCCAGAACGGCACGCCCGCCGAGCGCGCCGCGGTGAAGCTCAGCGCCCCCTGGTAGGGGTGGCCGAACTGGTTGGTGAAGAAGAAGTCGACGTCGAACTGCCACGGGCGCCGGCCATCGAAGTGGCTGGCGATGGAGTCGAGGGAGATCTGCGCGAAGGGCTGGCGGGTGACCAGGTTCGAGAAGGCCATCAACCCGAAGTGCAGGAACTCCGACTCGAGCACCGGCAGGAGGTAGTTGGCGCGCGGAGCCTGGAGCGTCGGCGCGGCCGCTGGCGCGACGCCCGCATCGGGGGCCACCACCTCCAGCATCGGCGCGTCGTCGGGCAGGGCCGCGAGCGCCGGTGCGGCAAGCAGCGCCACCACGAGCAGCGCCCGGCCGGGCCTCACGGCAGCCGCACCCGCACCGAGAACAGGCCCCCGCCGTCGAGCGGCACCAGCGCCACCGAGGTGCCCGACGTGGGCTGCCAGAAGGAGAGCAGCAGCGTCGCGCCCGCCACCACCACGCCCAGCCCGATGAGCGCCACGCCGCCCACCACGTTGGTCCTCGCGTTGCTGCGCGCGGCCTCGATGGCCTCGGGGGTCGGGAGCCGCAGGACCTCCCCCAGCTGCACGTTGCCGATGATGATGAAGGTGACGCCTCCCAACAGCGAGACCCCGCTGACGACGGCGGGCACCAGCGCGCGCTCTCGCACGAGGTTGGGCCCTTCGACCTGCGGGGCGACCGCCTGGCCTGAGGCCAACGCAAGCACCAGCGGCGCGGCAAGCATCCACATCGGTGGGCAACTTCCGAACACCCCCGCGACGACGAAGCAAGACCTTCGCGGGGACCGCTGAGATGATGGAGCCGAATGTGCAATTCACGGAACCCGGCGTGGCCCCTGCTCCTCGCGCTGCTCGCCCCGGTGGCCGCGCGCGCCAGCAACCCCGAGTCCACCATGCTCTCGCCCGAGTCGTCGCTGGCCGGCGCGGTGGTGGCCGCCGACGATGACGGCGGTGGCGGCTGGTACAACCCGGCGTCGCTCGGCGGCCTCAAGCGGTCCAGCGTGCAGCTGGGCATCAGCGCCTACTCGTACGCGTGGGTGAACTCCGAGGGCGTGCTGACCACGGTGCTCCCCTGGGAGACCCAGTCGCAGAACACGCGCGCGTCCCGGTACAGCTCGGTGCCCTCGGTGCTCGGCCTGACCTACATGTTGCGCGAGGGCCTGGGTCTCTCGCTGGGCCTGTGGACGCCCTTCCACGACTCGTTCTCCACCGGCTTCTCCACCACCTCCCGCGGGGCCCTGCCGAGCGCGCCGAACCTCCAGGCGACGCTCGACCAGCGCTACGACTGGTCGCAGAGCGGGGACGACACCTGGGCCACCGCGGCGGTGGGGTGGCAGGTGCACCCGAAGGTGCGCCTCGGGCTCTCGCTCCAGGGCGCGCTGCTGACCCGCAGCGAGGCCGTCGCGCTGACCACCACGTTGACCACCGACTCCATGCTGGGCAGCGAGCGGGGGGCGCACATCCAGGTCAGCGTGAACGAGGCGGTCAATCGCCTGTCGCTGCGCGCGGTGCTCGGGGTGCAGTGGCTGGTCTCGAAGTACCTGCGCCTGGCGCTCGCGCTGCGCAGCCCGCAGTTGCAGGTCGCCCGCTGGGGACAGCACGTGCAGACGGTGCTGGTGAGCGCGTTGCTCCCGGGCTTCGCGCCACAAGAGGGCTCGTACATCGACACCAAGCCCCCCGGGGGCACCTTCCTCATGGTGGAGCAGGTGCGCGGTCTGGTGGGGGCGGTGGTCGACCTGGGAGGCCTGAGCCTGCGCGCCGACGGTGAGTGGAGCCCGGAGCTGCCCAGCGAGCTCCTGCGCCCCTCGGTGAAGGTGCGCCTGGGCGCGCTCTACGCGTGGAACGCCGACCTCACCGTGGGCCTCGGCGTGAGCTACGACGCGGCCCGCACCCGCGCCCGCGACGGCGCCATCTCGCTCGACCGCTACGGCCTGTCGGGCGGCATGACCTACCGCGCCGACAAGGTGGTCAAGGCCCTGGGCGGCGGCCTGTGGGACCTGCTGGGCACCATCGCCGTGACGGGCATCTACGGCACCGGCTTCGCGCCGGGCATGACGGTCGTGCCGCTCGAGTTCAGCAAGAGCGTGGTGCCGGTGTTTCCCGGGGTGTCCGACCAGCCGTTCCAGGAAGTGCCCACCTGGAGCCTCGACCTTTCGGTGCACTTCATGACCACGGTGAAGTTCTAGGCCGCGATTTCTTCACCGAGGCGGCGCGGGGACGTCGGCAGGGGCGTGATCAGGTCGCCTTCTCACCAGGGTGAACGCTGGAAGCCGACAGTCGAGTCCAGCCCGCGCGCGGCGCGGTGACCCACGCTGCGGCGTTCGGCGAGCGGCCCGTGCCGGCGAACCGTGTGCGATGGTGGAAGCGCATGACGTTATCCACGCTCGCGGTCCCGCTGCTGGTCTTTCTCGCGCAAGTGGGCGGCTTCGCCTGGTACGCGGACCGCACCACGGGCCGTCGGCGCGCGCTGGGTCCGCTCATTCCGCTCGTGGCGCTCACGGCCATGGTCGGCGCGGTGGCGACGGGCTTGCTGCTCAGCCCCGGGCTGCACCGCACGATTCACGGCACGGTCACGCGCCGATACCAGCTGCCGATGAAGGGCGCGCTCACGCCGCTCCTCGCCGTGCGCGAGGCGAGCGGGTGGACGGTCGACGTGGCGGCCCCGCGCGAACTCTGGCTGCACTGCGCCGTCGGCGACACCTACACGCGCGAGTCGATGGCCCCCACCGTGCGCTGCGGCCCGCTGACGACGCAAGAGAGCGTCACGCCCGTTGAGGTCGCGCTCGTGCTGTGGGGCGTGCTCGCCGTGTCGCTCGGCGGCTCGGTGATGCACCGCGCGCGCAGAGCCGTCGGCTGAACCACGCGGTGGCGCGGCGTGAAATTTGAGCGCCACCGCCGCGCAAGCAGGTGAAGTTCAGCGGTCCCGCTCGATGGCCCCGGGTTCCACGGCCACTGGGCGGCAGAGCGGCCAGCGTTCATCGAGCCCGTCAGGGCGAAGGTGCCGGACGTCTCGGGGCGTCCATCTCCACGCGCCTCGTTCCCGACACCGGCATGCGCTGCCCACCGCTCGCTGCCGCTCACCCGGCGCCGACCTACGACGAGGTGCGGCGGCGTCGCACAGCCTCCCCGCCAGGTGGCCCTGAGGACTCGGTGCGCCACCCCCATCCGGCGCGCGCTGGCGGATCCGACGGGTTGGAGGCCCCAGGCGATTGCGCTCGTTTTGCGCGCATGGTGTCGAGTTCGTCTCCGAACTACGGCCGCGGCAACTACACGCTCCCCGCGGACACAGGCGACCTGGACGGTACGCAGCGGGCGCTGCGCGACTGGCTCGACGCGTTCCTGCGGCACCCCACGGTGCGCTTGCCCAGGCCGCCCGCGGGGCGCTCGAAGTGCTCGAGCTCTCGCGCAGGCCCAACGCGCGCCTGGAAGACATCTCTTCGCTGCTCGAGCGGGAGCCGCTCCTCGCAGGCCGCGTGTTGAAGCTGGCGAATTCGGCGCTCTACGGCGGCGCCGTTCCCTGCGTCACCCTCAAGCAGGCGCTCGTTCGCATGGGCCTTTCCAGCGTGCGCGACGTGGTGATGGAAGCGGCGATGCAGATGACGATCATTCACTGCGAGGGCATCAACGAGACCCTCGAGTCGGTGCGCCGCCAGAGCAGCGCCGTGGCGTGGCGTGGATCAGCCGCTTCGTCGCGCGCAACACGCCGCTGGAGGCCGAGAACGCGTTCCTGCTCGGGCTCCTGCACGACGTGGGCCTGTCGGTCGCGCTCCTCGGCGTCACCGAGTACCTCAAGCATCACAAGCTTCCGCTGCGGCTCTCCCAGGAGGTCTGGCTCGCGGCAGAGTCGGTGCACGAGCACTTCTCGGCCGTGGTGCTCAAGTCGTGGGGGTTGCCGCCATCGGTGACGCTGGTGGTCGAGCACCACCACAGCCTGATGTTCGGCGGCATGCCGCACCCGCAGGTCGCCGTGCTGGCCATCGCCGAGCAGATTGCGGAAGACGCCGGCTAGGGCGCGCACCCCGTCGTCGAGAACCAGGACGATGAGATGAACCTGGTCCCGGCTCGCGAGACCTCGGTGATGGACTCCACGGACAAGGCACTCATTTCGTTGTCGCTCACCCGCAAGCACTTCCAAATGCTCCAGGCCGACACACAGCGCGTGCCCCAGACGCTCAAGGGCCAGTTCAAGACGACGGCTGCGTGAGCTTCACTTCCACGCCCTCAGGCCACCGCCGAGCACGAGGTGCCCTGGGCCACGCCCCGACCTCCTGACTCGGGTTGCGCAGCGCTGAGGCTCCCAGTAGTTGGGCGCGGTGCCAACCTCATCGCAGCGCAGTGTCTCTTCGCTCGTTCCCCCCGGCTTCGCCGCCCAGTTGCGCGCCGTCTTGCCGACCCTCCTGGCGCCCGGGGCGATGCCCGACGACTGGGATGTCTTCGCCACCACCTACGACCTGCAGCGCTTTGTTTCCGAGGCCGACTTCGTCGAGCGCTTCGTCGCGGTCGTGGCCGAGTTGCAGAAGCACGCGCGCACGCCCGCAGAGGTGAACGCGATGTTGGCCGCCTGTGGGCTGCCTTCGGACTACGCGCGCCTGGGCCAGCCGCTGTCGACGGTGGTCGAGCTGCTGCTGCAGAGCCAGAGCGGGGCCCGTCGCGCGTTGACCTTCGCCTCGCGCACCAAGCCGTACCTGGCGATCGCCGAGGCGTACGCCACGGCCACGCGCGTGGTCCGGCTCTTCACCCCCGGCATCTTCCCGCTGTCGGACGAGAAGAAGAGCGCCCTGCGCGCCGCCTTCGTCGAGCTGCATGAGCACCACCGGGGCCCCGTGCCTCCGGCCGTGGGCAACGCGTTGACGGTCTTCGTCCACGACGCCGCCAGCTCGACGTACGCGCGCGGTGACGGCAAGGCCGACGCCTCCGTCTTCCCGCTCGAGGGCGGCGGCGTGGTGCTCCTCGAGAACGACGCCCTCGACGTCGGCGCCCTGCAGTTGGTGCGCAAGCGCACGGCGGCCGCGTTGCTGGCGATGGACGCGCGGGCCGAGCTGTCTCGCGCCGCGGGGTTGCCCGTCACGGCGCCTGCCTCGGCGACGCCCGAGCAGTGCGAGGCGCTCCTGCGAGAGATCTTCCCCGAGGTTCGGGCCAGCGCGATCTTCTGCACGGGGCTCGCCGCGGAAGCGGCCGTCTTCAGCGCCACGGCGCGGCTGCTGGACGCGAAGCGCCCCGTGAAGCTGCTGTACGCGGAGAATGGCTACGGCGGCACGTGCCAGCTCATCGCCGAGCTGCTGCCTCGCGATGGCGTGGTCGAGCCGGTGCCGCTGCCGGTGCTCTCGCGCGACGCGGCCGGCAAGCCGCTGACGTTGATCGACCAGATGGTGATGGCCCTCGAGCGCGCGAAGGGAGCGCCGGCGTTCCTGTTCCTCGAGACGCCGACCAACCCCGAGCTGCAGGTGCACGACTTCCCCCGCCTGTTCGAAGCACTCCGCGCCTACGAGGCCACGTATGGCGTGAAAGTGCCGGTGCTGGCCGACACCACGCTGGCGCCGCTCTTCCCGTTGTTGTCGCAGGCGTACGCGCGTGACTGGCCGTGCGTCATCGTGAAGAGCGGGTCGAAGTACTTCACCCGGGGGAAGGCGACCCTGGGCGTGGCCTTCGCGGGCGAGCACCCGACCGCACGCGCCATCATCGCCGGCGCCCTCGCCTATGGCCGTGACGCCGACACCGCCGCCAGGCCGTCCCAGCTGGCGGCCCTGGCCGAAGGCCTGCGTGACCTGCGCCCGCGCATGGCGCGCATCGCCGTCAACACGACGCAACTGACCGAAGGGCTCCGCGCCGCGCTCGCGCGCTACGGAAAGGAGCTGTTGCTCTACACCATCGACGAGGCGCACCTCGCGCAGGGCCTGGCGAGCGGCGTGTTGTCGTTCTACCTGCCGGCCGCGCCCAGCACGCACGCCGACCTGGTCGATGAGTTCGTCGACCACCTGCTCACCCACGCACCGAAGCTGGTGAAGAGCCGGGTCAGCTACGGCCAGTCGACCGGTGGTGGAAAGCCCGACTTGTTCTACGTGATCAACCCGCAGGAATCGACGCAGGGCGCCCTGTCGGAAAAGATCAAGGCGGCCCAGAAGCGCGACAACGTGCAGATCTGCCGCATCTCGGTGCCGGAGCACGCGGACGTGCCGGGGCTGCTCGCAGCCATCGACGGGTTCCTGTCCCGAAAGTACGCCTGACGTTCTCTCCTCGAGAGGGCTGCAGGGTCAGACGGCCACCTGCAGCTGCGCCTTCGAACCCCGCCCGGCGCCCGGGTTGGCCAGGTCGCGCACGCGCCGGTTCACCTCCGGGTTGGCCATGACGATGGCGCGGAAGACGTCGGCCGCCACGCGCAGGGCCATCACCGGCGCGCGCGTCCGCACCGTCACCGACGCGGACGACTGGGTGAGCGCAGCCAGCGCGCCAAAGGCGTCCCCTTCCTCGAGGTCGGCGTAGGTGCCCCGCTCGGGATCGCGGGGAACGACGGAGCAGCGGCCGCGCAGCAGGAGGATCACCGGGGCGCCGATGCGGCCCTCGTCGAGCACGACCTGGTCGGCTCCGAAGCCGCACGGCTCGAAGGCCGCAGAGAGCTCCGCGCGCTCGGTCACGCTGAGCAACTGCAGCAGCGGGTTGGCGCGCATCAGGTTCGCCAACAGCCGTTCGCGGAAGAACGCCTCGAGGCCCGCCCTCACGCCGGGGTAGTGCCCGATGATCCGGTCCATGCTCTCGCGGGAGAACTCGAGCACCACCACCTCGGTGACCGCCTGCACCGTCGCCATCCGCCAGGTGCCTGCGAGCAGCGCCATCTCTCCGAAGAAGGCGCCCTCGCCCAGCACGGCGACCTGGCGTGACTTGCGCCACACGGACACCTCGCCCTGGGCCACGGCGTACATGGAGCCACCGGGTTCTCCCTCGGTGATGAGGGTGCTCCCGGCAGCGTAAGCGCGGGCCTCCATGGCGCCGTCGAGCACGGCCATGAACTCGTCGCGGCTCAACGAGGAGAAGAGCGGAATGCGCGGGAGCGTCTCGCGCGCCGAGGGACCAGGCTCGGCCACCCTCCGGGCCTCCGCGGGGGGCGGCTGGGGCCGGGGCGCCTGCACCAGCCTCATGGAGGCGAGCGCAATGGAGTTCGGATCGAGGTGGGTCTCTTCCGTCGGGGGCGGGCGCACCGGGGGGGGCGGGGCCGACGGGCGCGCGGGGTTTCGCTGCGCATACAGCTCCGCGAGCAGGTGCTGCGCCAGCTGGTGCGTCGGGTCGAGCGTGAGGATGACGCGGCTGAGCGCCACGGCCTTGAAGAAGAGCCCCTCCTCGGCGTAGCGGCGCACGGCCTCCGCGTACTGGTCGACCGCTTCGTCCACGTGGCCCTGCCTCGCAAGGATCTCAGCCACCTTCTGGCGGGCCGAGAGATCGCCGGGCATCGACTCCAGCACGCCGCGGAACTCGGCGAGCGCGGCCGGCAGCTTGCCCTTGGAGAGCAACAGCGTGGCGTGGTCCTTCTGCTGGCGGAGTGCGGTCATGGGGGCGGGGTGCAGCTCATGCGACGTGGACGGCGTTGAGCGACCGAGGGGCTTCTTGCGCCTGCACCCGCCCCCTGCCCAGGCGCTTGGCCAGGTAGAGCTCTCCGTCAGCAGAGGTGACGAGGCCCGCGGGCAGGTCACCTTGCAGCGGGTGGCTCGAGGCGACGCCGAGGCTGATGGTGACCACGCCGCAGACCTCGGACTTGCCATGCACGACGTCCAGCGCGCGCACCGCCTTCTCCATTTCCACGCCCTTGGCCACGGCGCCCTCGAGCGTCGTGTCAGGCAGCACGCAAACGAACTCTTCGCCGCCATAGCGCGCCACCAGGTCGTGCGAGCGCGTCACGACCCGCTTGAGCACCGAGGCGATCGCCGTGAGGCAGGCATCACCCGCGGGGTGACCGTGCCGGTCGTTGTATTCCTTGAAGAAGTCGACATCGATGAGGATCAACGACAGCGCCTGGCCGCTGCGGATGCTGCGGCGCCACTCGGCGTCGAGCACGACGTCGAACTGGTGGCGATTGGCCACGCCGGTCAGGCCGTCCACCAGCGCCAGCTTGCGCAACGCGTCTGCCTGGTACTTGAGGGTGAGGTGGGCGCGCACGCGCGCTCGCACCACGCGCACGTGGAAGGGCTTGAGGATGAAGTCCACGGCGCCGAGGTCCAGCGCCAGCGCTTCGTCCGCGGCGTCCTGCCTCGCGGCGGTGATGAAGATGACCGGAATGTGCCGGGTCTGCGGGTCGCTCTTGAGGCGCTGGCAGACCGCGTAGCCGCTCATGTCCGGCATCATGACGTCGAGCAGGATGAGGTCGGGCGCGCGCTCCTGGCAGGCCGCGAACGCCTCCGGACCGCTCTCGCAGAGGCACACTTCGTAGTCATGCTTGAAGATGTCGGCGAGCAACTGGAGGTTGCTGAGCTGGTCGTCCACCACCATCAACCGGGGCCGGTCCCCCAGCCGGAGGACGACCGCTTCGGCTGCTGCGTCCTGGGCGGAAGGCTCGCTGGTCGGTGACTCCATGACGGAAGCCAGAGCAGCTTCCGGACCACCACCCGGATCGACCCAAGTCCGCAGCCTTGCGCCGTCGCCCAGCGCAAGACCACGCGTTCAAGTTGGTGGGGTTCCCTCAGATTGAGGGAACCAGGCACCTCCTCGAGGCGACTCGGTGCCAACATGAGCGCCTGTGCGCACGGTCCTTCGACTCGCCGTCTCCTCCCTCTGGTTGTCCGCCGCGGCGTGGGCGGCCCCGTGCGACACCCGCGCGGGCGACGAGCTCACTTCCCCCGACGGGGGCGTCAGCGTCTTCGTGTGGCGAGACCCGGCCCGCACCGACGACGGGGCGCTGGGTGACGTGCCGCACGAAGCGCTCTGCGTCTCGCGCGGCGGCGCGGCGCCCACGGTGTTGCTCGACGGTCGCGGCGGCTCGGCCACCGTCGGCCCGGAGCGCACCCTGGTCTCGTTCGCCGACTTCGTCTTCTCGCCCGACGGCGCCACGCTCTTCTTCACCACCACCGGCTGGGTGACCTCCCCGGCGGCCCACGCGGTGGAGCTGGCCACCGGCAAGGAGACCTTCCTCTTCGACGGGGCCATCGTCGCGCCGGTGGGCCGGGGCCAGTACCTCGCCTGCCACTTCCGCATCGACACCCGCTACCCGGTGACGTCACCGAAGTACCGCGGGCGCATGGAGACCTGGTCCCTGGTCACGCGCGGCGGGAAGAAGCTGCGCGACGTGTCGGACGCCGAGACGCAGCGGCTGTTGCCTCACAAGAACTGAAGGCCGATGCCTCGTTTTCGGCTGCCCTTTTCTTGAGCGGCCGCGCCGCCGGGTTTGACTGCGCCGGTGAAGAAGACCGCGAGGCTCCTGCTGGTGTGGTGCGTGGCTGCGACGGGCGCGCGCGCCGATCCGGCGGGCAAGGCCACCCTCACCTACTTCAACCGCCCGGTGGTGACCCTGCGCGCGCCGCTGCTGGGCATGCCCCCGGCCGAGCGGGTCACCGCGGCCGAGGCGCGGCTGCACGTGGCCCTGGCCGAGACCACCGGCGCCGAGGTCTCCGTGACCCAGACCGACCTGGGGCGCGCGGTGCAGGTCAACGGGCACCTGATCTTCTTCCTGCAGGTGGGAGACCTCGACCCTGAAGAGGGGCTGACGCTCCAGGAGGCCGCCAACCGCGCCGCCGACACCCTGCGCACCTCGCTGCTGCAGAGCCTCGAACAGCGCACCTCGGAGAGCCTCACGCGGTCGCTGCTGTCGCTGGGCGTGGCGACGGCGGCCTTCGTCCTCGTGGTGGCGGCGCTGTGGTGGCTGCGGCGCAAGGTGCTGGGGTTGATCGAACGCAACCTCGGCCAGCGCACGGAGCCGGTGCGCCTGGGCACGCTGCGCCTGGTGCGCTGGAACACCATCGCCGCGGTGTTGGACTGGGTGCTGCGCGCGGTGACCACCGGCCTGGTGCTGGGGCTCGGCGTGCAGTTCGTCGCCTTCGGGCTGTCGCAATTCCCCTACACGCGGCCCTGGGGCGAGCGCCTGCAGGACTTCATCGTGTCGCTGCTGGGTGACGCGGTCCTGGGCGCGGTGCGCGTGGTGCCCGATCTCTCGGTGGTGGCGTTCATCGCCTGGCTCACCTGGGGCGGCATGCGGCTGTCGACGGCGCTCTTCCGCCAGGTCGAGGCCGGCCGGTGGATGACGAGCTGGCTGACCCCCGAGACCGCGGCCATCACCCGCAAGCTGGTGTCCCTGGCGCTGGTGTTGTTCGCCATCGTCATGGCCTACCCGTACCTGCCGGGCAGCGACACCGAGGCCTTCAAGGGGCTCTCGGTGCTCCTGGGCTTGATGGTGTCCATGGGCGGCTCGAGCACCGTGGGCCAGGCCGCTGCGGGCCTCATCCTCATCTACACCCACGCCTTCTCGGTGGGAGACCAGGTGCGCATCGGCGAGGTCGCGGGGCGGGTCACCGCGATGGGCATGTTCACCACCCGCATCGTCACCCACCTCGGCGAGGAGATCGTCCTCGCCAACGCGGCGGTGTTGACCAGCACGGTGCGCAACTTCAGCCGCGAGGGCCAGGGGCTGCTGCTCGAGGTGGTGATGACCATCGGCTACGACGTGTCCTGGCGCCAGGTCGAGAGCCTGATGAAGGAAGGCGCAGCGCGCACCGCGGCCCTGCTCGCGCAGCCGCCGCCGCGGGTGGTGGTGGGCTCGCTCGACGACTTCTACGTGACCTACCGGCTGGTGGCGCAGACCGCCCACGGGGTACCGCGCGAGACGGTGCTCGCCGAGTTGCAGCGCCACATCCTCGACGCCTTCAACGAGGCACAGGTGCAGATCATGTCGCCGCACTACAACAACGACCCGCCGGGCAGCCCCAAGCTCGCGCCGGGCAGCCCCGAGGTCGAGCCGCGGCCGGCCTGAACCCGGAGAAGCTCAGCTCGCCGCGGGGGGCGGCGCCTCGTCGACCGGCGCCGGGTGCTCGGCCTCGTCGACCGACGGCGGCGGCGCCACCTGGGTGTGCGGGCGCAAGAGCCAGTAGCCCACCCCGCAGCCCACGAGGGCCATGAAGCCACTGGCCGCCAGCACGCCCAGCTTGGCGGCGCCGAGCAACGCGTGGTCCGCGAACGCCAGCTGGGCGATGAACAGCGACATGGTGAAGCCGATGCCGGCCACCAGGCCCAGCACCACCACGTGCCGCGTGGTCAGCCCCTTCGGCAACCGCGCCAGGCCCACCTTCAGCGCCAGCATGCTCACCCCGAAGATGCCCACCGGCTTGCCGATGATCAGCCCCAGCGCCGCGCCCACGGCGACCAGCGCCGTCGAGCCATCCAGCGAGAGCCCGCGCAGGTCCACGCCGGCGTTGGCCAGGGCGAAGACCGGCATGATGAAGAAGGCGACCCACGGGTGCAGCAGCTCGATGAGGCTCTCGGCCGGGGACATGGCCTCGCGCCGCGCGGAGTCGACTTCGCCCAGCAGGCCGGCCAGCGCGTGGGGTGAGAGCGTCGCCAGGTCGGCATCGGCGAGCTTGCCCACCTGGCCCTTCACCTCGTCGAGGAAGCCCTGCGGCCCCAGCCACGCGCGCACCGGGGTGAGCAGGCCGATGAGCACCCCGGCGATGGTGGGGTGCACCCCCGAGGCGTAGACCCCCGCCCAGATGATCAACGCGGGCACCACGTAGGCCTGCCGCGAGCGCACTCCGAGCCACTGCAGCAACAAGATGCCGCCCACCCCGAGCACGGCGACGCCCAGGCCCGACCAGGCGATGCCCGACGAGTAGAAGAGCGCGATGACCACGATGGCCCCCAGGTCGTCGATGACGGCCACGGCCAGCAGCAAGATGCGCAGCGCCGCGGGCACCCGGTGGCCCAGCAGCGCGAAGACGCCCACGGCGAAGGCGATGTCGGTGGCCATGGGCACGCCCCAGCCCGAGCGCGTGGCCTGGGCCCCGGCGACGGCGAGGTACACCAGCGCCGGCGCGGCCATGCCGCCCAACGCCGCCACCAGCGGGAGCGTGGCGCGCCGCAGGTCGGACAGCTCGCCGTGGTGCATCTCGCGGCGGATCTCGAGGCCCACCACGAAGAAGAAGATGACCATCAACCCGTCGTTGATCACCCAGTGCAGCGGCCGCTCGAAGGCGAAGGGCCCCACGCGCAACCCCAGCGGCGTCTCCCACAGGTGCGTGTAGCTGTCGCCCCACGGCGAGTTGGCCCAGGCCAGCGCCGCCACCGCCGCGACGATGAGCACCACGCCGCTGGCCGCCTGGATGCGCAGGAACTTCTCGAGCGGGCGGTAGGCGAAGCGCGCCAGGCGCAGCAGCGGCTCCCAGGCCTCGGGGGGCGCCGCGTGCGGGGGCTGGGCTTCGTGCGTCGGGGCCATGCCAATTCTGTTAGCGGGTTCGGGCGCTCGAATCGAGCACTACCCCCGGAGCCGAACGGGCTTTGACCTTGGTGCAGCCGGGGGGCTCGGCGAAAGTCCGCGGCCTCGCATGCGCCTCCTCGCCCTCTTCGCCGTGGTCCTCTCGAGCGGCTGCGCCACCCTCGGGGCGCGCACCCTGCCCGACGTGCAGTCTTCGTACAGCGAGAGCCTCGCCCAGACGCTCGACGCCCAGTTCCTCACGAACCTGGTGCGCCTGCGCTACCGCGACACGCCCTCGTTCCTCGACGTGGCCAGCCTCACCACCCAGCAGACGCTCAACGGCTCGCTGGGCCTGGGCCTCGAGCTGGACGTGCCCACCAAGAGCCTCATCAAGCCGAACCTCGGCGGCTCGTTCTCGGTGACGCCCACCATCACCTTCTCGCCCCTGCGCGGCGACGAGTTCGTGCGGCGCCTGGTGACGCCGGTGAGCCTGGGCACGGTCACCATGCTCTGCTCGTCGGGCTGGAGCATCTCGCGGGTGCTGCACCTCGCCGTGGATCGCCTCAACGACGTGCGCAATGCCCCCCGGGCCGCCGGGCCCACGCCGAACACGCCGCCCGAGTACGAGACCTTCGCCCTGGTGGCCAACGCGCTGCGCACCCTGCAGCTCGATGATCACCTGAGCATGAGCACCCTGCGCCGGGGCGACGTGGGCGAGTCGCTGCTGTTGTTGATGGACGACACCGGCCCCGACCTCGCGCTGGCGGCCACGGTGCGCACCGCGCTGGGCCTCACGGCCGAGCAGAAGAGCTACCTCTTCACCGAGGACTTCTCGTCGCGCGAGGTGGGCCCGCTCCGGGTGCGGCTGCGCTCGGTGCTCAGCGCGATGTTCTACCTCTCACAGGCCGTGGAGGTGCCCCCGGCCCACGAGGCGCGCGGCTTCGTCACCGTCACGAAGAACCCCGACGGCAGCCGCTTCGACTGGCAGCAGGTGCTGCAGGGCATCTTCCGGGTGCGCTGGAGCCAGGGCGAGCCCGACGACGCCTCCGTGAAGATCAAGCACCGCGGGTACTGGTTCTACATCCCCGACGACGACCTCGAGTCGAAGAGCACCTTCCTGTTGCTCATGCAGCTCTCGAACATGCAGGCCGGTCGCTCGGCATTGCCGCTGCCGATGCTCACCATCCCCGCGGGCCACTGAACGTCCGGGAGGACGAAGGTCAGCGGCCCTTGCCGGAGCCTGAGCTCCGGTAGCCGTCGGCGTACCAGCCGCCGCCCTTGAGCGAGAACGTGGTGAGGCTGATCTTCCGCTCCACCGCCTCGCCGCAGTCGGCGTGGGTGGTGAGGGGCTCATCCGTCATCTTCTGCTTCACCTCGAAGGTGCCGCAGCGCCGGCAGTCGTATTCGTACAGGGGCATGCAGGGCCCTCATACAAAACCGCCGGCCCTTCGACAAATCAGGCGCGGGCCGGGCGCCGCCCCCGGCGGATCAACCCCAGCAGGGTCATCAGCGCCACCACCGGCTCGCCGCCGCTGCCGCACCCGCAGCCCGGCTGGAAGACCGGCTGGGGCCCGGTGCCCGCGTCGACGACGTCGCCACCGTCCGTGGAGCCAGCGCCACCACCGGCCGCGCCGCCGCTGCCGCCGCCCGTCGAGCCGCTACCGCCGCCCATCGAGCCAGCGCCGCCACCGGTCGTCCCGCCGCCACCGCCGGTGGGGCCTCCGCCGCCGTCCACCGCGCACGTGCCCGAGCCGGCGCAGGTGCCCGCGTTGCACAGGTCGTTCGTGGTGCAGGGGTTGTTGTCGTCGCAGGGAATCACCCCCGCCACCGGGGTGAAGCCGCAGCCGCCGTCAGCCTGGCAGCTCGCGACGAGGCACACCGAGGGGCTGACGCAACCCGAGGCCCCGGCGCACGCTCCCTGTCCGTTGCAGGTGTCGTTGTCGGTGCACGTGAGCCCGTCGTTGCACATCACCGTGGAGCCGAGGTTGGTGGTCACGCAGGTGCCCGTGGCCTCGGCGCAGGCGATGGTGGTGCAGACCGTGCCCGCCTGGCAGGCGATGGGCGTCCCGCGGCAGGTGGCGTCGGCCAGGCAGGCGTCGAGGGTGGTGCAGTTGAGGCCGTCGTTGCAGGACGCGCCGATCGCCGCCACGTTCGCGCAGCCGGCGTCGGCTGGGTTGCAGGTGTCGCTGGTGCAGCCATTCGAGTCGTCGCAGCTCTTGAGCGCACCCGAGCAGCCGCCGTCGGCGAGACACTGATCAGGCGCGGTGCACGCGTTGCCGTCGGTGCAGGCGTTCGCCAGGTTGACGGTGGCAAGACAGACGCCGTCCGCGGGGCGGCATGCGTCGTCCGTGCAGCTGTTGGAGTCGGGGGTGCAGGTCGCGGTGTCGGTGCCGCCACAGTGGCTGTGGAGCACCGCGCCGTAGTTCCCCACCATCCACAGCTCACCCGCGCCAGTCCCCCCGAGACCCAGGAGGCTCAGCGGCGTAGGCACCTGCTGCGGCGTCACCGTCCACGTGCCACCCGACAGGCGCACCTGGGCGAAGCACTTTTCTCCCTGCACCCACACGTTGTTGGCGTTCCCGGCGTGGAGGTCGTCCCAGGCGAAGCAGCTCGAGCACTGGGGGAGGCTGGCGATGTACTGCCAGGAGCCACCACCATTCACCGTGCGGTACACGTAGCCCTCGTAGGGCGTGGCGTTGCAGCCCGGCGCGGCGGTGACCACGAGGAAGCCCGTCGTGGCGTCCACCCACGAGATGTCGCGCACGTTCGCCCCCGGGGGCGTGAACGTGGTCGGTGAAGGAGACAAGGCCGCGGTCGCGTCGGTGTAGTTCGCGGCACCTGGCGTGCTGCTCTTGTACAGCTTGAGACCGCCGGTCGCGGCCCAGACCTCCGGCGTCGCGGAGGGGCGCGTGGCGAGGGTGATCAGCCCGTTGATGAGCGTGCTGTCGGGGTCGATGACCGTCCACGACGTTCCCCCTGTCGTCGAGTACCAGACGAGCCCATCGTCACCGCCCGCCACGAAGGTATTGCCGGTCACCCACGCGACCGTGCGCCTCGCGTTGTTGCCGGCGGGGCTGACCCCCAGGGACCACGTCGCGAGGTTAGTGTTGGCCGAGAAGCACACGGCGCCCGAGTTCGAGACGAGCACCGTGGTGCTCGTGCCGACGGCCACCGCCTGGAAATCGCCGGTGCCGCAGCGGAACTCCGACCAGATCTGGAAGTTGCCCACGCTGATCGCCCCCTCGGCGCCCGCGGCCACCTGGTGGTCGGCGTCGACCGACGCGACGTCGAAGTAGCGCTGACCCGTGGCGTTTCCGTCGTTGGAGAACGTGGTGCCGTTGGTCGAGCGGAAGATCATGCCGCCCTGGCCGACGATGAAGAGGTTGGTGCCCGAGGCCCAGATGGCCTGGGGCCAGACGTCGGTCTTCTGCGTGCCCAGCGCGACCTCGGTGCAGCCCGCGCTGGTGCAACTGAAGAGCTTGAACTGGAGGTCCGGCGTCGAAGAGCCCAGCGGGGCCCCGATGACGTAGACCGACGTCGCCGTGCTCATCGCGATGCCCACCATCTCGTAGTTGATTGCCCCGGCCGTCAACAGCGACCCCGCCCAGACCCCGGTGCCCGAGGCCGTGTTGCGGAAGACGCCGAAGGCCTTGGCCGCCACCCAGACCTCGGTGTCGCTCAAGGCCGTCAGCCCGTACGACGTACCGCTGGCCATCGGCGAAGTGCCCGCGACCCAGGTCACGCCGTCGTTGAGGCTCTTGTAGACTTGGCCCCCGACCGTCATGCCGTACACCACGGTGGAGCTGGGACTCGGTGACCACGCCAACTTGATGATCGTGGTGACGCTGCCGGTCGCGAGGGTGAAGGTCGCGCCGCCGTCGGTGGTGTAGCGGATGCCGCCGGTGCCTGCGATGACGCCCACGGCCGCCGAACGGAAGGTGGCGGCCGTGAGGTTGCCGCAAGCCGTGCAGGAGAGCGCCGCCCACGTCGACCCCGAGTCGGTGGACTTGACCAGGGTCGCGGTGGCGCCCACCGCCCAGGCCGTGGTGCCGGAGACCGCCACCCCGGTCAGGTTGTTGAGCGTACCCGAGTCCCGCGTGGTCCAACCCGTCGCGGTGTATTGGACGATGCTGCCGAAGTCGCCCACGGCCAGGGCCGAGGTGGCCGAGGTCGCCGCCACCGCCGTGAGGTTGTTGCCTTGCGGGAGCCCGCGTTCCCACAGCCAGTGCCGGGGAGCGGCCGCGACGGTGGATGCAGCCAGGGCCACGGCGACGAAGAAGAGGTGGGTGCGCATGGGGTCTCTCACAGGAAGCGAAGGGTCGCGGTGGCCGCGCCGAAGACGTAGAGCGCGGGCGTGCCCGGCTCGGCCGTGGGGAAGTACGTGACGGGAACGTCGACGCCCAGCGACAGCCAGGACGTGAGGTCCGCCTGGAAGCCGGGAGCGATCGCGATGCCCACGCCGATCTTCGGCCCGAAGAGCACCGGCACCTCGAGGCCCAGCACTGGCTTGAAGCGGCCCTCGGCGTTCCACGGCACGAAGGCCCCGCGCACCATCACGCCACCGCCGCGCACGATGAGGCCGCCGACGGCCAGCGACCACGCCGGGGTGAACTGCAGGCCCGCGAGCGCCGAGGCGAACCAGGTGGTGGCGGACACGTCCTGAGGGGGCAGGCCCACGTTGCCGCGCAGGGTGACGAAGAGCAGGTGCACGCTGCGTCGGCTGACGCTGCTCGACGACGCGCCCGCGAGCGAGAAGAGCTGGCGGACGGCGGCGGGGCACTCCTCGAGGAACACGGCCGCGCTCTGCGCCTCGCTGCGCGACGAGTAGCGCTGCGTCACCTTGCCGGACCGGGCGTCGACGAGGGCCAGGTTCAGCACCCAGGTGTCACCCAGGCGTCCGAGGCTCCCGTGCACCAGCTCCGGGGCGCTCAGGGCCCCGGCGATCTCCATGAGGCACTGGTTGTTGTCGGAGCAGCCCACCAGCGCGCGCTGCCGCTCGAGGCCCAGCATCGTCGACACGTCCTTCTGGGTGAGGATCGGGCGCCCGGTCTCGCGCTGGATGTCGGCGGTGAGGGTGTCGGTGATCAGCTCGGCGACGTCGGCCGCCACGCCGGGGCCGCTGGTGAGCGGCACCACCAGGACCGGCTTCGCCGGCTCCTCGGCCCTCACCGGGGCAGCGACGACGAGCCAGCACACTGCGAAAAAATGCCACGACGTCATGGGTCACGTCTCCGCGGGCGAGGCGCCCGAAGGGGCGGCCCTACCACAGGTCCGGCGCCGGTCGAGCGCACCCCGCCAACCGTGCTAGGCGACCCACCTCATGCACCGTCCCCTGCTCGTCGCCGCCGTGCTGTTGTCCGCCTGCCGCCCCGCGCCCCCGCTCTCGAAGCAGCCGCCCTTCGACTTCGAGGCCCACCCCACCCCCTCGCCCGAGGCATTCAACCCCGAGGCCAACCTGCTCGCCCAGTGGGGCGAAGGCGGCGTGCTGCGCGACTTCTGGAACAGCGGCGCGGAGGGCTCCTTCGAGGGCGTGGACGGGGTGACCATCGCCTACCGCGTGCACCGCGCGGTGAACCCGAAGGCGGCGGTGGTGCTGGTGCCCGGTCGCACCGAGGCGATCATCAAGTTCGCCGAGGTCGCGCGCGATCTCGTGGCCCAGGGGTACTCGACGTACGCGCTGACGCTGCGCGGGCAGGGGGAAGCGGGCCGCATGCTGGCCGACCCCGACAAGGGCTACGTGGCCTGGTTCGACGACTACGTGGCCGACACGCACCGCTTCATCACCACCGTGGTCAAGCCCGAGCAGCCCAGGGTGTTCCTCCTCGCGCACTCGCTGGGCGGCGCGGTGGCGGTGCTGCTGGTCGACGAGCACCCCGACGACGTGGCGGCCCTGGCGATGACCTCGCCGATGCTGGAGATCGAGCTCGGTGGGTTCCCCGCGCCGGTCGCCGCCTCCATCGCCGCGGGCATCTGCGACGCGAGCGACGGCAGCGGCTACACGCTGGGTGCGGGGCCGTACGCCGAAGAGACCGACTTCCCGAAGAACACGGTGACCAACTCCCTGCCGCGGTGGACGTGGAAGGTGCAGCAACTCCACGACGACGAGCGCATCAGGCTGGGCGGCACCACGTGGCGGTGGTTGTGCCAGGCGCTGGTCGCCTCGAGCCGCGCGCAAGGGCTGGGGAAGTTCTCGTCGACGCCCACGCTGCTGTTCCAGGCGGGCGCAGACACCATCGTCAAGCCGGGCGGCCAGGAGAAGTACTGCGCCGACGCGCCGCGCTGCACCTTGAGCCGCGTCGAGGGCGCGAAGCACGAGATCCTCCAGGAACGTGACGAACTGCGGAACCTCACGTTGAGCCGGGTGGTGAAGTTCTTCGACGCGCAGGTGACGCCGTGATCGCCCTGCCCTTGATGCTCTTGCTCGCCGCCGCGCCGGCCACCGAGCCCACCCCTGAGTTCCGGTTGCACGTCGGTGGACAGGTGGGGTTCCCGTACCTGCTGGGGATCACCTCCACCGGCACCTTCTTCAAGCAGGGCAAGCCGCGCTTCGACGTCGACGTGGCCTGGGAGCCGTCGGTGCAGCTGCAGTCGTACAGCGTGGGCGGGGCGTACCACGTGCTCGATCGCGCCTTCTTCGTGGGAGGCCGCGTGCGCCTGGTGCAGTACCAGCCGCCGTGGGCCCGCGGGCCGGTCGACCTGTTCCTGGGGTTGGGGCTCGAGCTGGGTGCGCGGCTGCGCGTGGGTCCGTCGGACAAGGGGGTCATCACCATCGCCCTGCACGGGACCTTCGTGCCCGGCCAGGCGAGCAACCTCTCCACGCTCATCGGGCTGTCCGCGGGCTTCTCGTGGGCGGTGTTCGAACGCTAAAGCTCCCTCTCCCTGCGCGAGCGGGGAGAGGGTCGGGGTGAGGGGCCGAGCCAGGCACCCTCGCCCGACATCTCCGCTTCACTCACCCAGCGTCAGCGACCTCCACCGCGCAGGTGCCATTCGTGCCACCCACGCCAGCCGCGCACCGGGCCAGGATCCGCGTGCACGGCTCCGAGGTGTCGTTCGCGCACCGCACGGTCGCCTCATCGCACGCCGCCTGGAAGGCCGCGTCGAAGGCCGCACGCACACAACTGCGCTCGGTGGTCTCGCACGTGGTGTCCGTGGCATCAGCGGCGACGCACGCGTTCAGCGCCTCACGGCAGGCCTGGATGGCCGCGGGGTCCGGGTGCGGTCCACGGCCCTGGTGCGGGCCACGGACGCCGCCGTCACCATCCGGGCGGGGACCCCGGGGACCACCCATGCCACCACCGGGAGGCGGGCCACGCATGCCGCCGTCGGCATCACCGTGGCCGCGACACGAACCCCCATCACCATCCATGTGCCCTGCGCGATCCGGAGGCGGAGGCAGGCACTCGTGCAGCGCCGTGCGACACGCCGCCACGTCAGCCCCGTCGACCGCGATGCACGCTTCGAAGGTGGTCCGGCACGCCGCGGCCGCCGCGTCGAAGCTGCCGAAGTCACACTGCGCAACCTCGAGGGCCGCGGCCGTCGAACTGACGTTGGTGCTCGTATCCACACCACAGGCCGTCACCAACACGCACGCCGCAGCCAGGTACATCCGTCTCTGATTCATGGTGTTGCTCCTTGGGTTGAGAGTCCGTCCCTCTCAAAGGAGCTGGTGTTGGGCGGCGAATTAAAACGATCACAAGCAGGGGCCGGGGAACCTCGCCATCGGGGTCCCCGCGCGCACGGCCGAGCAGAAATCGAGACACTGCGTGGCGTTTCCGCAGGCGAAGAAGTGCTCCATGGTCATGCAGCTCGTAGACGGCACGACCCAGCACATGCCCGACACCGCGCGGCCACACTCGTTGGGGCGAATGACCTGCGCGCACGACGCGCCGTCGGGGCACGGCGTATTCGCGTCGCACAGCAGCGGGGCGCAGAAGCCGCGGGCCTGGTTGGCGGCCGCCCCGGCGTAGCGCCGGTAACAATCGTTGAAGTACTGCACGCCGTCACAATCACACTCGGGGCGGAAGTCGTCACTGCAGGTCGCGACCACCGGCGGGCGCGGCACGCAGGTGCCCACGGTTTCGCTGCACGAGGCCTTCGAGCAGAACTGGCCCGCGAGACAGCCGTCGTTGTCCGAGCACGCCGCGCCCATCTGCGAGGGGAGATCGCCGGCGTCGGGCACGTCGACCACCACCAGGTCCACCGGGCCGCAGGCGGCGACCAGGCACAGCGCAGGCACCAGCCACCTCATGGAGTCCTCCCGGAAACGAGGTCGAACGAGAAGCCCAGCTGCACCGAGGGCCGCACGCCCCAGGGCTCGAGCACCGTCTGCGACTGACCGGCGACCGTCGTCAGGTAGCGGCGCCGGGCCGGATCGAAGTCCACCAGCCCCCGCAGGAACACGCCGCTCGAAGGCGACGGCCGCCACATCACCCCGAGTGCCGCGCTGAGGAAGGGCGCCGCGTCGGTGCGGCTCTGGACGAACTGCTCGGGCACGCGCGTCGAGTCGCTGGCGGCGATGAGCACGTCGAGCCCACCACCCGCTCCCGCTTGCAACTCGAAGGGGCCCAGCTCGCGCTTGAGGGAAGGCAACAAGCGAAAGCTCACGGCCTGCACCTGCACGCGCACCAACTCGGAGCTGCGCGAGACCGGGCCCTGGTAGCTCACCAGCAGCGACGCCGAGGGCCTCCAGGTGCCGCGCGCCGCGCCGACACGCAACTCTGCGCCGCCGCCGAAGACGAAGGGCGCCTTTCGATCGTACGAGCGGCCCTGCACGTAGGCGGCGAGGCTCACGTCGACGGGCGAGCTGGGCGCCTCGGGCTCGGGCTGCTTCACCTCGGCCGCGACGACCGGCGGCGTGGGCAGCGGCTGGCGCTTCGCCTCTTCGATGGACAGTTCCTGCACCCCCGCGTGGGCGATGAGCGCGGCCGATTCGGAGACGAGCAGCGCAGGCCCCCCGCGAGGCAGCGACTTCTTGCGCATCAGCTCACCGGTGCCGCGGAAGACCTCCACCACGCACGCCTCGTCGGTCCACACCACGCGCACGCGGGCGAACGAGGGGGCCTCGTCCACTGGCCGCAGCGAAGGCACCCTGCGCAGCTCCAGCTGCAGCGGGCGCAGCCAGTCTTCGAGCGAGAGCTGGAGGGCGTCGACGTCGGACGCCGTACCCACCGCCTCGAGCTGCACCAACTTCGAGGGCTCCGCCGCGGCCCCGGGCAGGCCGACGAGCAGCACCAGCAGCAGCGGGAGCCGGAGTCTCACGTCAGGGGGTGAGCGACTCCAGGCGATTGCGCGCGCGCGGGGCGTAGACGCCGTTCGGGTAATCACGGAGCACAGCCTCCCACGCCGAGCGCTCGTCGTCCGTGCGCTTGAGCACCTGCAGCGACATGGCGCGGGCCCCCTGCACGTCTTCGCGGAGCACCTGGTCACCGGAGCCCAAGTACGCCTCGAAGGACTCGAGGGCCGAGGCCGCTTCACCGCGGTCGAGCAGCAGGCGGCCGATCTCCGCGTGCGAGAGCGAGGCCTCGGGCGCGCCGGGGAAGCGGGCCACCACGAGGCGGAAGTCACGAATCGCCCCGCCGGTGTCGCCCTGCACGCGGGCGCGCTGGGCACGAGAGAAGAGGGTCAACGCGTCGGGCTCGGGGGCGACGACCGGCGCGGGAGGGATCTCCGCGGTCGGCTCGACGGCCACGTCGCGGGCCGGCGAAGGCGCCACGCGCACGACCGGCCGCGGCGCCACGGCAACGACGGGCTCGGGCGGCAGCGCCTCGTCGACGAGCGCCTCTTCGAGCACCTGCGTCGGCGCCTCGACCTTCGGGGGCGCACTCCGCGGCGGCATCGGCGTGGGCGCGGGCTGGGGCGCAGGCGTGCCGCTCAACTGGGTGATGAGCCGCGGGAGCACGCCGGTGAACTGGGCGACGGCGGCGAACGAGGCGAAGCCCATCATCGCCACGGCGGCGACGAGCAGGGGCGCCAGGCGGCCATGGCGCGCGGGGCCTTCGACGGGCGCGGCCTGGGCAGCGCCGGACAGCGCGCGGGCCACGAGGTCGTCGACGTCCACGGGCAAGGCGCTGACGGCGTCGAAGTCGGCGCGCACCATGCGCTCGAAGCGGCAGGTGGCACACGAGGCGAGGTGGGCGTCGATGCGAGCCAGGTCGCCCGGCGAGGCCTCGCCGCGCTGCGCCTTGTCGAACAGCTCTTCAGGGTGAAGATCGAGCGAATCCATCACTCCACCTCCAGGGCGGCAGCGAGTTGGGGGTCGGCTTCAATGCGCTTCTTGAGCGCGGTCTTGGCCAGCCGCACGCGGCTGCGCACGGTGTTGAGGGGAACGCCGGTGGCCTCGGCCACCTCTTCGAGCGAGAACCCGAGCACCACGCGCATGGCCAGCGTCTCGGCCTGCTCTTCGGGCAACTTCTCCATCAGCGCGCGCACCGACTGGCGGCGGCGCTCGGCCTCGTAGGCCTCACCCTGCGACGCGTCCACGGCGAACATGTCGGGGTCGATGGAGTCGTCATGACGCTCGGTCCTCAAGGCGCCGCGGCGGCGGGCGGCGAGCGCGGTGCGGGTGACGATACGCGAGGCGAAGTGGGCGATGGAGCATTCCCCACGGAAGGCCGGCAGCGACTGCACCAGGCCGATGAGCGACTGCTGCACCACGTCGTCGACGTCGAGGTGGGTGGCGCCCATGAGCGACCGCGCCGCGCGGATCATCGACGGCGCCAACTGCTTGAGGAGCTGCCCGGTCGCCGCCGTGTCACCGCGAACGGCCCGGTCCACCAGGGACTCGTTGGGAGGGACTGAGCGAAGCATCGGGGAGGTCACGGACCAACAGTGTCAGCCAAGGATGTGCAGCGATCACTCCCGGCGCACGAATTACGGAACCAATTGGATTTACGACATTCCAGCAAGCTCAACGGAGCGCCCGTATTTACGGGCACGACGTCCCCTGGTTACGGTCGTGGCATGAAGAGGGTCAAGACCACCTTTGAAGTCGAGCACCGCCTCCACGGGCGGCTCAAGGCCATGGCCGCACGCCTGGGGGTCAACGCGAGGGACCTGGTCGCCGAGGGCCTCGAGTTGGCACTGGCCCGCTACGAAGGCGAGGGCGACCAGCAGGAACTCGTCGCGCGCGCGAAGGCTGCGCGCGAGCGCATGCGCGAGGGGTACTTCGACGGTCCGGCTGACCTGAGCGAGACCTATGAAACCCGGCTGCTCGTGGCGGCCGAACCCGTCGCGCCCTTCAAGCCGTGAAGGCCTGCTTCATCGACACCTGGGCCTTCATCGCGCTGGCCAATCGGCGCGACGCGGGCCACGAGGTCGCGCGCGAGGTCGACCAATTCCTGGATGACGCGGGCTGGACCGCGGTCACCTCGGAGTGGGTGATCGACGAGACCCTCACGCAACTGCATGCGCTGGCGGGGGCTGCGGCCGTCCTCCCCTTTCTCGACGACGTGGACGCACAGCTCAAGGCGCGACGGCTCCTCCTGCTCAACGTCACCCGGCTCCGCTTCGAGGCGGCCATCACGCACTTCCGCGCGCTGGCGCCGAAGGTGCCGAGGCTCTCCTTGACCGACTGCTCCAGCTTCGCCCTGATGACCGAGCTGGGCATCCGCTGGGCCTTCACCGCCGACAAACACTTCTACGCGGCAGGCCCACACATCGGACCGCTGGTCTCACGCGTCGATGACGTCCTCACCTTCAGGGCCCCCATCACCTGAACCGGCTGCTTCACCTGGACGGGTCGCGACGGTCGCCTCCATTATTGAGACAGTCGCCTTGAACTCCTCGCGAGGTCTCCTGCAGCCCAGCGCGTCGTCGCAGTTCAGCTCACCGGTCTCTCGTGCCGAAGCGGGCTGTACCTTCCCGAAGGGGCGTCGATCTTCAGGCGGGTGCTCACGGCGGTGAAGGCGCTGCGGGTCCTCGAGAAGCCCCCCCACGAACCGGTCGCCGCGGCGTTGTTGAACGCGGGCCTCGGCGGCGACATCTCCCGTCGCGAGGCCACCGCGCTGCCGCAACCATCGGTGTCGATGCGCAGCGGGTTGATGTGCGCCTGCTCGATCAGCTACGTGCGCACGGCCTGGGCGCGACGCTCGCAGAGTGCCTGGTTGTATTGAATGACCTGGGGTCGCTGAGCGCCGCGGCGGCGGGCGGCGAGCGCGGTGCGGGTGGCGATGCGCGAAGCGAAGTGGGCGCTGGAGCATTCCGCGCGGAAGGCCGGCAGCGACTGCACCAGGGACTCGTCGGGAGGGACTGAGGGGAGCATCGGGGAGGTCATGGACCAACAGTGTCAGCCAAGGAGGTGCAGCACTCACTCCTGGCGCACGAATCACGCAAGTAACTGGATTCACGACAACAAAGCTGAAGACCGCCGCCAGCCCGGCCCGGCGACCCACCGCCGAGCCACGCGCCGGGAAGCACATCGCCTGGTGCGAAAAATACTTCGCGGCTCTCCATTTTTTCTCTGGGGAGCGCGCCGGGAGGCAGTGGGGGGTTAGCTGGAATCTTCAGGTACTGTCGCGATCGCCCCGTGACTGAGAGGTACGGATGCCGGAGAGGAATGTGGTCCTCGTTGTCGATAATCAGCCGGAGATCACGCAACTGTTCACGGCGATCCTCGCCAAGCAATACACCGTGCTCACGGCCACGTCGGGGTTGGAGGCGCTCGAGCTGGTGAGCGCGGCCCCCCCCAGCCCCGACCTCATCCTGCTCGACATCGACATGCCGGGGCTCGATGGCTTCGAGGTCTGCCGCCGACTCAAGGCCGAGGCTGGCACCGCGGAGATCCCCGTCATCTTTCTCACCGCGAAGGGGGACACGGAATCCCAGACAGAAGGGTTCGCCCTGGGCGCGGCGGACTTCATCAGCAAGCCCTTCAGCGCGGCGGTGCTCCGGGCCCGCGTCCACACGCACATGGCGACGGTGGAGTGGCGGCGCGCGACGCGGGAGCAGCACCTGGCGCTCCAGTCCCAGATGATGCAGAGCACGGCGCACAACTCCCGCCTGGTCGCCCTGCAGGAGGACAAGGACCGGTTGACCTCGCTCCTGGTGCACGACCTGCGAGCCCCGCTCGGCGCAGTGCGGGCGAACCTCGACTGGGTGAAGGGCGAACTGCCCAGCGACTTCGACCCCGAGGTGGTGAACGCGCTCACCGAGGCCCGACAGGTGACCGACCGCCTCGCTGGAATGATCGGCGACCTCCTCGACATCGCCAGGCTGGAGAGCGGCGACTTCCCGGTGACCCTCGCGCCCCAGCCCTCGCTCCCCATGCTCACGCGCCTGCAGCGCCAGCTCCAGGCCCAGGGCCGGGAGCGCCGTGTCACCGTGGAACTCGAGGCGGAGGACGTGGTGCTCGATGCCGACCACGGGCTGCTGATCCGCACCCTGGAGAACATCGCCAGCAACGCCCTGCGCTACACGCCCACCGGGGGCCGCGTGCGGCTCGAGGGCCGCCGCGTCGGCGACGAGTTCGTCTTCGCGGTGCGCAACAACGGTCCGGCCATCCCCGCCAAGGCGCGGGCCACGCTCTTCGACAAGTACGTGCAGGCAGGCAGCAGCCCCGGGGAAAACCGCCGCGTCGGCTGGGGCCTGGGGCTCTACTTCTGCAAGCTGTGCGTCGACGCCCACAAGGGCAGCATCGAGGTCCTCGAGGAGGTCGATTGGCCGACCTCCTTCATCGTCCGCGTGCCCGGGGTGGTGACGCAGTCCGCCCCCGGCGCGTCCGCGTGCCCGAGCGAAACCGAGCAGACGCCAGGGGACCCGTAGCGGCGACGAGTGGGACCCCGGGGGCGCCGGCGCCGTTGGCCTCGTGACGGGGCGTCGGCGGGACGGCCATGGATGCGCTGCTCGAGCGCGGGCCACGCGGGCCCTCAGTGCAGGATCAACACCTCGACGCGTCGGTTGGGGCCCTGCTCGTCGGGACTTCGCGAGGCGGGCACGAGCGGGCGCGCGCTGCCGTAGCCGACGGTGTCGATGCGCAGCGGGTTGATGTGCGCCTGCTCGATCAACCACGAGCGCACGGCCTGGGCGCGACGCTCGGAGAGAGACTGGTTGTATTGATCTCCGCCCACCGTGTCGGCGTGGCCTTCGAGGAGCACCCGCTGCTCTGGCGCGAGCTTCAGCAGCCGAGCGACCTGCTGAAGGCTGCCGTCGGCTCCCGGCTTGAGCCGGTCCTCGTCGAACTGGAAGAGCAGGTCTCCGGAGAGCGTGAGGCGGGATGAGCCGTCGAGGAACGACTTGGGGTCGCTGAGCGCCGCCTCGACGCTCGTGCGCCGCTCGCGTTGCGCCTCGAGGGCATCGTCCCCCGTTCCGCCGCTGCCGGTTCCACCGCTGCCGGTTCCACCGCTGCCGGTTCCACCGCTGCCGGTTCCACCGCTGCCGGTTCCGCCGCTGCCCGTTCCGCCGCTGCCCGTTCCGCCGTCCTTGCTGCTCGTCGCGGGCTCGAGGGCGGCGCCTTCACGCGGCGCGGGAGCAGCGGGGAACAAGGGCGCGCCTTTGACCACGTCCTCCGCCTGCCGAAGCCAGAGCCGCGCGCAGTCCGTGCTGGTCCGCCCGCACCAGAGCACCACCACGATCGTCCACAGCGTCCGCAACCACGGGAGCGGCCAGGACACCGACAACAGGGAAACGCCCACCACGCCCGCCACCGCAGCCAGCACCGCGAGGTCCACCGACGGGTCCCCGCAGGAACTCACGCGCGACGGATCTCTCATGGTCAGCACCAGCCCGACGCCGCCGACGATGAGCAGGAGCGCGAGCACGCCCTGGATGATCTGACTCGCGAGCCCGGGAGGCGTGCGTCGCCGCGTCCTCACGAGGTGCGACCACCACGAGGCCAGCACCACGGAGGCCCACAGCCCACACGTGAAGGGCCCACAGCTCCACCACAGCCAGGACGCCACCAGGAGCCCGGCCAGCACCGCGAGGCAGCCCCACCCGCCCAGCCGCTCCGCACCATCGGGAGGAACGGGACGCCGCGTGCCCTCGACCTCCTGCGCGTAGACCGTCCCCACGAGCGTGCATCGGCTCTCGCCGCCCGCCTCGCGCTGGTCGCGCATCTTCCAGTCCCACACCGAGAGTTCCCGCAGCGTGAGCGCCTCGTCGCCCTTGCCCGGCGTGCGCGCACGCAGCCGCGCGTCCTTCAGGGTCGCCTGGCAGAAGGGCGCCTCTCCACCCGCCGCGGAGTCGCGCGAGGGCGGGCCCGCCACCTGGACCCAATCGGAGATCACCGCCTCCACGAGCTCGAGCTGGTACCAGCGCGCGAGCCCCGACCCACCGCGCTTGCGCGTCGGCTTCCCGAGGCACGTCCCCGTCAGCGAACCCTTCACCCAGCGCAAGCGAGGCTCAGCCATGCCGCGCCTCGAAGGCCCCGGCGCCTGCCCGGGCACGCGTGTTGTAGGGCGCGTCTTCGTACAGCTCCAACCGCAGTCCCGCGAAGGAGGGCCACTTCTCCAGCGCCTCTGCCTCGAGGCGGCGCGACTCGAGGTACCAGGCGTCGATGAGCGCGCGGTTCATCTTCCAGCGGCGGGCCTCGTAGGCGCGAGAAGCCGTGCGGGCCAGCGTGGCCGACGCGAACCACGGCAACACCATGAACAGCACCATCAGCAGCGAGAGCAAGGCCGGCCGCACGGGGCGCTCCCACGTCAACTGCACGCGCCGCAGCAGGAAGTGCGACGTCTGGAGGTGCCGCTGGTACGGCTCGACGTCTTCGCTCCGCAGCTGCGCCTCACGGTCATCGAGGCGCTGCAGGGTCCCGGTGGCGCGCTCGACGTCCGACCGAGCTTCGGCCCCACCGGCGAGGTTCTTCTGGCGCAACTCGAAGCGCGCGGTGGCGGCCGCGAGCGCGGCGACGGCCCGGGTCCGCTCCTCGGCCACGGAGCGCAGCACGCCCGCGGCGTGCAGGGTGCCCAGCGAGCGGCGCAGTTCTTCGATCTTCGGCTCCTGCTCGGCCGAGAGGAGCCCGATGATGAGCGGCTGCGCGAAGAACAAGCCGAGCAGCGCGAGCATCACCAGGGGCACCGTGCGCGGCATCCAGTGGGTGACCTCGGCCAACGGTTGCTGGGGCCCCACGCCGCCGCCGGCCACCGCCACGCGCAGCAGGTTGAGCAGGTAGAGCCCGGCGCCGAGTCCGACGGCCACGGAGAGCCCGACGACGTCGCTGGCGAGGAAGGCGCCGTAGGCCGCAGACCCCGCGAGCAGAACGATGCCCGGGAACGCCGCCAGCGCCGAGAGCGCCAGCGCGCGCTGCAACTCCGGGCGCAAGTCGGCCACGCGATGGGGGTCGTACCCAAGCAACGCGGCGAGCCGGGGACTCACGGCTTGCGCCCCGCACCATCGGCCTGGACGAACTTCGCCGGGTCGGCGGCGATCTCCGCGCGGGCCTTCTCCGCATAGCGCTGGTGGACCTCGCGGGTGAGCTCGCCCTGCAGCTTGAGCCGCTCCAGCTCGGCCTTGAGCCGCTCCTCGGCCTGGTGGAAGCGATCGTCCTTGAGCTCGAGGTTCCCCTCGGCGGTGAACACGTAGCCCAGGGACTCGACGCCCGTGCGCGCCGCCGCGAGCCGCTTCAGGTTCTCATCGAGGTAGTCGTAGGCGCCACGCACCAACATCATCTTGAAGAAGATGGGGCCGGTCTCGATGGCCAGGAGCAGCAGCATGATCCACCACGGCACGCTGCCGCCGATGTCGTGGCTGACCTGGATGCGCTTGAGCAGGCCGTCGAGGTTCCGCGCCTGCTTCAGGTTGCTCTGGCGCGCGGCGGCGAGCTCCTTCTCGAGCGTCTCCAGCTCCCCCTTCCAGGTCTTCTGATCAGCCTCCAGCGGCGCCTGCTTTTCCTTGTCGCGCGCGCGATCGAGCTCGAGCTCCTGCTCCATCTTGTCCAGGGTGTCGTGCTTGTCCTGCCACGCCGGTCCGCGCCCCGCCCGCCCGCTGCCGCTCAGCCCTTCGGCCTCGAGCTCGAGGAGCCGGCGCTGTTCCTTGATCTCCAGGCGCCGCTTCTCGAAGTAGTCGCCGCGCCCGTCGAGCCGGTCTTGCGCTCCTTGCACGCGCTTGCGCAGCTCTTCCCGGCGCGCCTCGATCAAGCGATCGGAGTGCGCGTTGAGGCGCTGGAGATACTCGTTCTGCTCCAACTCCAGCTGCGCTTCGATCTCCGGCTGGAGGATGCGGATCTCCAGCGGCGCCGAGATGCAGACGCCGATGATCAGCGCCATGATGATGCGCGGGATCGCCTTGGAGAACTGGGTCCAGGTGATGGAGTCCGAGCCGTCGCTCTTGCCGGTGCTCGAGACGATGAAGCGATCGATGTTGAAGATGATCAGCGCCCACACCAGCCCGGCCGCCAGAGACTGGAACACCGTGGGCAGGTGGATGTCCTGGCTCAGCACCGTCTGGTCCTTGGGACAGAACACCGCGTAGAACGCGTAGCTCCCGGACGTGAGGGCGAGCACCGCGGTCGCCAGCACGATGCCGCCGATGCCCTGGTACTTCACCCGGTCGGAGTGCGGGCACTGCACCAGCAACGAGGCGTCCGCCCCCGCGCAGAACCAGAGGAATCGCGAGATGGGGCCAGCAGCCCCGAGGTGCGGCGCGGTCGGTGCTTCCGTCATGGCAGTCCTTCGTGAACAGGCGGTTCCGGGGGAGTCACGGTGAGCTGAACGCGCAGCGAAGGCAGCGCTTGCAGCGAGGGGAATTCAGGGAGCGCAGCGGGCAACGCGACGGGCACCGAGGTGCGGGCCGCGGGAGGCAGCAGCATCGAGACCCACGCCACGCCGTGGAGGCCGAGGAAAAGCACCCGGCACCGGTCCCCGCGCAGGCGGCGGAAGAACAGGCCCTCGAGCGAGCCGCGAACGAGCAGGACGCCGAGCGCGCCCAGGATGAGGCCGTGGCCGCGCGCCTGCATCCTGAATGCGTCGAGCCCACTCCCCACTCGCACCAGATGGACTGGCGTCACCGTCAACCGCGTGCCCGACATGGCGCGAAGGTACCAGTCCACGCAGGGACCGCACGGGGTTCCTCACCTCGCCGCCTGGGGTCACAGCGAGGCCATCGACGTGGCTGCGCGACGTGCGGACGGAGGAGTCGCGACCCGGCACGGCGTTCACCTCCTGGGCCCTTCGACGCATCACGCCCTGGCGCGGGGTGCGCGCGGCGATGGGGCGGTGGCGGCAGGGGCCGCTTGGTTCGAGCACCTGTGACGAAATGTCGGTCACCCCCTCGGCGATCCACCTCGTCGCGCGGGATGAGCCCGCGGGTGGTGCGCGACCGCTCCACTTTCGAGGACCGCCCTCTTCAGGCACTGCGCCCCCGAAATCCGGAACGGAGATCCGGGGTGACCGCCACTCTCGTTCGGGATGCGCCCGAAGGTCGTGCGCGGTCGCTCCACTTCCGAAGACCGGCGGTCTCGCCAGACACGGCGCCCTCGGAAGCCGGAGCGCAAATCCGGGCTGACCGACATTTCGTCATAGGTGAGTTGAAAGCGTCGTCCCCTCCGCTCCCCTGCTTCCCGTGCTGCACCGCATCGAGGTTGTGGTGCGTTGGCCCTCCCCTCTTTTCGCCGTGACGCGCGGTCAGCTCGGAGCGGAGCCAGCAGGGCGACGGCGTTGGGTGGGCAGCGTCGTGAACGACGACCGCTAGCGTTGCGCGGGCCGTGAAGCGCTGTCGTGGCGACGCCACGGGCCGCGTGGTTCGAGCACCTATGACGAAATGTCGGTCACCCCCTCGGTGAGCGACATGCGGGTTCGGGATGCGCACGAAGGTCGTGCGCGCTCGCTCCACGTCCGAAGACCGGCGGTCTCGCCAGGCACGGCGCCCTCGGAAGCCGGAGCGCAAATCCGGGCTGATCGACACTTCGTCATAGGTGAGTCGGATGCGCCGCCCCCTCCCGTTCCCCTGCTGCCAGTGGCGACCGGCGTTGCGCTCAAGCTCCACGTGCTCAGCGTCCCGGCCTGCGCCGCATCGAGGTTGTGGTGCGTTGGTCGCCCTCTCACTTCGCCGTGACGATCGATCAGCGCGGAGCAGACCCAGGGGGCGACGACGTCGCATGGGCTCTGTCGTCAACGACTACCGCCGCGTTTGCGTGGGCCGTGGTGTTGAAGCCACGGGCCGCATGATTCGAGTACCTATGACGAAATGTCGGTCACCTGAGCGCCCCGTCACGCCGCGCCCCTGTCGAGGGGTGGCTCCGTTTCAGACCGGCGACCTCCCGCCGTGAGGTCGGGGCAGCGCTGAGCTGACCCACGAGGGCGCAAGGTGGGCCGTGTCCTGAACGACTGCCTCCGCCTTTGCGCGGGCCGCGCACTACTCGACGCGGCCTCCATGGCAGCACGGCGTGCGTGGATCATTCCACCAGCGCTTGCCCCGAGCGGGCGGGCGTTCTTTTCAGTGCGTTCTCGTGGAGCGCGTCAGTTCTTCCTGGCGAATGCGTGGCACCGGCCCGTGCATGTCGTGCCGCGCGCCTGGGCGATGATCGTTCGTGCGCTGATCAGCGAGCGCCACGTGCCCGCGCGAGGAGCGCCTCGACGGAGGCATCACCGGGCCGCAACACCGCGAGCCGCTCGGCCCACGGGAGCGCGCGACTCGGCGCTCCGGCCTGCAGGTAGAAGACGGTGAGCGCGTAGACGATCTCCGGGTCGGCCGGGTCGAGGCGTTGCGCCGCAAGGAGCACCCGCTCCGCGTCCTCCCGTTTCCCCAACTGCTGGAGCGCGAGGCCGAAGTTGTAGTGGACCCGCGCGCGCGTCGGCAGCAACTGGGCCGCCTGCTCGAGCGAACCGGCCGCGTCCGCGAGGCGACCCTGCTCGGCCAACAACAGGCCCAGCGCGTAGTGCAGCTCGCCCTGCGTGGGGTTGCGCTGCAGCCCCACTCGCAGCACCTGCTCGGCCTCCACGCTCCGGCCGCTGCCGACGTAGAGCTGGGTGAGGTTCGCGCGCGCTGGCGAGAAGTCAGGGTCGAGGGTGAGCGCGTCGAGGTAGTGCTGCTCGGCCTCCGCAACGAGCCCCGTGCGCTGGGCGGCCACCGCGAAGTTGAAGTGGGACCCCGGCAGCTCGAGCGAGAGGCGCTGCGCGGCGTCGTCCTCGGCCAGCGCCGCCTCGAGCGCGGCCAGGGTGCCCCCGTCGAGCCACTCCCGAGGCACGGGCGCGAGGCTGCGCGCCGCGGCGATGCGCACGGCGCGCACGGGGTCCTCGAGGAGCGGCACGGTCCCCTGCACCAGCACCTCCACCGGTGCGACCCCGAGACTGTCCGCCGCCGCGGCGCGCACCTGCGGGTCCGGGTCGCGCGTGGCCGCCAGTCGCAGCGGCAACGCGGTGGACTCGTCGGCGCCCAGCGCGTCGAGGGCGGTGGCGCGCACGATGGCCGGCGCGAGCGGATCGCCCACGAGCTTCGCGAGCCCGGCGCTGGAGTCGCGCTGCCCTGCCCTGGCCGCGGCGAACGCCTCGCCCCACCACGGCCCACGCGCGCGCGCAGGCCCGTACCAGGCCACCACCTGCTCGGCGGCCCACTGCGCCGAATGCTCCACGTGACACCCGGTGCAGGCGTTGGGCGTGCCCAGCTTCACCGAGAGATCCGGCCGCGGCACCTGCAGGGCGTGGTCCGGGCGTGATTGCAATTGCAGGTATGGCTTCGAGGGCATGTGACAGCCCACGCAACTGACCGCGCCGTCCGGGTGGAAGTGGTGCGCGCGCGAGTCGTAGGGGCCCGCGGCGCTGGGGAAGCGGGCGTTGGGCTGGGCGCCATGGCACTGCAGGCACAGCGCGTTCCCCTCGTGCTTCGGCCGCCCGGAGTGCGGGTCGTGACAGTCCACGCACGTCACGCCGAGGCGGAACATCTTGCTCTGGCGGAACGAGCCGTCGACGAACACCTCGTCGAGTTGCTGGCCGTCGGGGTGGTACAGGCCCGCGGTCAGCAGGCTCGGCTGGTACCCATCGAGGTACGGCTGTCCCGGCAATGGACGGGAGATGAGCTCGCTGCGCCGCGCGTGGCAGGGGGCGCAGGGATCGACCTGCGCGGTGGCGCTCTCCTCGCGAACCGCAGCGAGGTGCTCGGTGAGGGGAGGCCTCGGCGTCATGCGCGCCCACGCCACGTGCCCTTCGCCCGGGCCGTGACAGGCCTGGCAGGAGACGTTCGGCTCGACCCAGCGAGAGCGGAAGGTGTCGCCCTTCGCGTCGTAGCCCTTCTCGAAGGCCGTCACGTGGCACACGAGACACATGCTGTTTGCGGTCTGTGAGCGGCCGGTCCAATGCAAGACATCACCGGGCGGTGTGTGCTCGTCGGGGCGGAGATGGAACCAGCGACGCCCTGGAACGTCCCACGCGATCTGCAGCGCCTGCAGCCGGCCGCCGGGCAACGCGAGCAGGTATTGCTGCACGGGCGCGACACCGAAGGCCCACGCCACGGGGAAGTCGGCGAGCCCGCCGTCGGGGCCCTCGGTGGTCACCACGTAGCCGCCGTCGGGTCGCGAGAAGCGCGAGGTGACTCCCTGGTGCGTGAAGGACGCGTCGTCGAAGTCACCCTGCACCGTCGTCGGCGAGGGCGCGGCCATGGCGAGCGCGTGGTGCGAGGCCTGCCATGCGCGGGCCTGCGCTTCGTGACAGCCGAGGCATTGCTCGTTGGACACCCAGGCTGCGGGGCCTGGTGGGGGCAGGTCGGCGCGCCGGGACCACCACACACCGAGGACCACGGCGAGCGCGGCGAAGAGTGCTGCTGAGCGCGCGGCCGTGCGGTTCTTCAGGGGGTGAGCTTCCACTGGGCCGCGATCAATAGCGCGGATCGTGGAGTGCGCGACTGCGGGTCGACGAGGGCGGCCTTCAACGAACTCCTCCCGAGCCGTACGCTCGCTTGGCGCGGGACGCGTGTCGGGCGAAAGAGCGACTCGCGGTGCAGCGACGCGACCTGGAGGAAGAACTCGAAGCGCGGAGACGAAGGCTGGAGAAGCCGAATGCGCTCGGGGGTCGTCACCCGGGGATGACGGGGCGCATCGCCATTGAGGCGACGCTCATCAAGCGAGGCCCGCTGGGGCTGGCAAGGGGCGGATGGTGCTAATCATTGAAGCTGATTTCAAACGCTCAACAATGGCGGCGCACCACACATGTTTCGACACCGTGTGGGGCCCACGATGAGGAGCCTTCTCCATGTTGCCTTCGTCCTGTTTGCGCTGGGATGCCGTGAGACGCCGCCGCCTCTTGTCGTCGACGCGGGGGTGCCCACTCAAGCCGTTGTGGACCGTGTTTTGCCTCGCTCATTCAGCTGATCGCAACGCCCGATCTGTTCGAAGGTCGCGATGTGGGCGTCATGGGGTACTGCTGGGCTGAGACCGAGGGCGACGCCCGAAGACGTCCGAGCCTTGGCGCAGCCTGGATTGACGGAGTCCGAGCGCCGCCGTGCCTCGGCGACGCGAGAAACAATCGCCCGGATCCGTGGAGCCCATCTCTGCTAGGCAACCCTCTTGCCCCCCATGAGAACCTCATCGCTCGCCCTGCTCGTGTTGCCGCTGCTCTTCGGCTGTCCCGTCCCGCCGCCGGTGGTGGTCGAGCCTGAACCCGACGCGGGCCAGTGCTCCACCCTCGACGCCGGCTGCAGTGACACCCAGGCCTGCTGCGACGGCAGCTCGTGTTCCGCGGGGCACTGCGCGTGCGTCGCCGTGAAGGGCGCCCTGTGCGGCGGCGCGAACCCGGTCTGCTGCACCGGCCTGACCTGCGACGCCACCGGCCGTTGCCAGCTGCCCTGCGACGTCGACGGCGGCTGCCGTTCCCCCGGCGACACGTGCACCGCGCCCGGCGACTGCTGCGCCCCGGCCACGTGCCTCAACGGTACCTGCGACGTCGTCGAGCGCTGCAAGGGCAACCTCGACGACTGCACCGCCGACACCGACTGCTGCGGAGACCCGGCCATCGGCAGCCGCCCGGCCTGCGTCACCACCACCGCCGGTCGCAAGTGCCGCTTCTCGGCCCGCGGTGAGGCCTGCACCACCGCGACCCCCTGCGCGCCCAACTTCGCCTGTCTCGACGCCGGCACCGGCGTGCCCGGCTCCTGCGGCATCGAAGTCCCCTCGCCCGCCTGCACGCTCAACACCGCGACCTGTGCCCGGGGCGCCGCCTGCGACCCGAACACCAACGTCAACCAGGGCTACGACCCGTGCGGCATTCGCAACAACGGCGGCACGCTCCAGTACCGCTCGCAGGTCCTGAGCTGCCACGGCGGCGTCTGTGATGCGCCGCGGCTCTTCGAGAGCTGCAACTCGGCCTGCGGCGTCACCCCCAACGAGTCCCGCCGCCCCGCCGAGTGCGTCGACCTCGACACGAATTCCAAGGTCTGCCTCGAGACCTGCACCACCAACGCCGACTGCGGCGGGCAGTTCTACCTGGACGACCTCACCAGCAGCATCGACATCGGCATCCTCTCGTCGGGCGCGCCCATCGCGATGTGGTGCGTCCCCCACCCCGACCTCAACAAGAGCTTCTGCCAGCCGCAGCTTTGTTACGAAGACGGCGCCCCGGGTCGCGACGACAAGCGCCGCCTGTACCAGCCCTGCGCCGGGCAGCCGAACTCCATCTGCCTGCCCCAGTCGGCCCGCACGTACACCGACTTCTTCGGCGACTCGGTCAACAGCAACACCTTCGGCTTCTGCCAGGCCGTCTCACCGGACCCCGCGCCGAGCGTGGGCAAGGCCTGCGACGTGCGCGCGGGCACCGAGAGCCCGGCCGCCCTCTGCGGCCCTGACGCGCTGTGCATCGGCCAGCGGTGCCAGAAGCTGTGCGACGCCTCGGTGCCCGAGGACGGGAGCCCGGCCTGCGCCGCCAACGAGACCTGCGTCGAGCCCTACTCGTTCCCCGACACCTTCTCGGCCAACCAGATCGGCATCTGCAGCCCGCGCTGCGACCCCTTCGCCGACGAGACGAACTCGGGCTGTGAGACCTGGTGTGGTGGCCCGCGCTCGCGCTGCAACTGGCACGGCTGGGATCGCCCCTTCGTCAACGCCCACTGCGCGCCGATGGCCCAGCAGCCCAAGCGCATCGGTGAGGCCTGCGACAAGACGATGCAGTGCGAGACCGGCGCGTTGTGCTGGGCGCTCGCGGGCGCCAAGGCGGCCTGCGTGCAGCTCTGCGACCTCGAGTACAAGTACCCGTACTACTGGCCCGGCTGCAAGATCGCGGGCGCGACCTGCAAGCCCTACGGCACCACGTCGCCGTCGACGAAGGTCGGCGCCTGCCAGCTGTAAGGCGCCGCGGCCTCAGTAGGTCAGCACGACCTCGAGCCGCACGCCGCTGAAGGCCGGGTAGGTGCGGCAGATGCCGTTGACGCACTTGATGCCGCCACGCTGCCCGCCCCCGAAGGCGCGCAGCGTGAGGTTCCGGTTCGCGGTCCAGCTCACGTTGCCGTTGAAGTAGTGCTCGCGGATCGTCTCGGGTGCCTGCGTGAAGTACTCGTAGCCGAAGGCCGCGGACCAGCCCGACGCGCTCTTCAGCGCGAGGTACGCCTGGCCCTGCATCCACGGCTGGAGCTTCCCACCGACCAGGTCCGTCTGGCTCATGTGCAACCCGTTGAGCTCGACGCTGTACGGCCCCGCGATGGACTGGCTCACCAGGTACTTCGCGTGCCACACGCTCGAGTCGAGCTGGCCCCCGTCGTGGATCGACGGCCGGTAGCCGCCGGACACCACCGCCCGCGAGCGCTTCTCCTGCCAGGTGATTTCACAGCCCGCGTACGGGTCGAGGATGGTGTCCACGTAGATGCGGTCCACGAAGGCCGCCATGGACACGAAGGGCGTCACGGAGTCGGTCACGTTCACGTCGACGCGCACGCGGGCCCCGGTGACGTCGGTGTTGTTCTTCACCGCCTGCTCCATGCGCTCCAGGGTCGGCAGCACCGAGTAGGTGTTGATCATCGCCAGCTCGGGCACGCGGGTGGAGTCGAGGCTCGTCGTCAGCGGCGCGTAGTTCCGGTAGTCCTTGAACTCGGCCTGCAGCGTGGTCTTCCCGAAGGTCAGCGAGGCGTTCACGTAGAGCGCGCCGCTGTTGTACGGGAGCCCGCCCACGGTGCGGATCTGCCGCGCGTACTCCACGTAGGCCGAACCCCACCCGAAGAGCGACGGCGCCTCGAGCGAGCCGGAGAGGGCGAGGGTCTGGTCCTGCGTGGCCTGGGGCAGGTCGTCCTGGGCGTTGCGCGACAGGCGCACCCACGAGGCGCTGACCCCGGGCACCAGCCACGGCTTGACCCGGTAGTCGGCGTGCCCACCGACGATGAGGTCGAACGGGTCGTTCGAGGTGCGGCCCGTCGCGGTGTCCACGTTGATGATGTTGCTGAAGCCACCCAGCGCGTTGACCGTCAGGTCGCCCACCTTGCCCGTGAGGCTCAGGCCGCGGGCGCTGGTGTCGATGGTCAAGGCGTCCACCTTGCGCAGCGCCAGCACCAGGCCGCGGCCGTAGGTGGCGTAGATGTCGCCCAGGGTCACGTCGAGGTGGCGGCTGGTCCACGAGAGCGACGCCTTCTCGAGGTCCACCCGGCTCACGTAGCGCTGGTAGAGCAGCCGCTCGAAGCGCACGTTGCCCGGCGCTGCCACCGGCGCGTTGACGAACAGCGCCGAGTCGAGCCGCAGGAGCAACGTGAAGTCCATCCACGAGGCGTCGACCTGGAAGCGGTTGATCCAGTCGACGTAGTTGCTGCCGGTGGGATCGTAGGTGGGGCTGCCGGGCGGCGAGATGTAGCCGTTGTCCAGATGGTACGCCCCGACCGCGTACTCCGAGAACTTGAGGCGCAGCGGCGCGCCGGCGACGTCGACCTCGATGGCCGACGCGCTCGCCGCGAGCAACACCGCGCCGACCCACAGCAGCCGGCTCACGGGCTGACGGTGGGGGCGCCCGCGCCCAGGAGCTCGACCAACTTCTGCTCGAGCGCGACCTCTTCACCGGGCTCATACCCGCTGCGCTCTTGGGCGATGGTGCCCGCGCGGTCGATCACCACCGTGAACGGCGCCGACTTGTTCGAGTTGTAGCGATTGGCCGCGACCCCCGCGGTGTCGAGCAACACCGGGAACGAGAAGTGGCTGCGCCGCACGAAGGGCGCCACCTGGGCCACCGTGGTCGCGTCGTCCATGGCGATGCCGATGATCTTCAGGCCCTGCGCCTGGTGCCGCTGGGCGATCTGCTCCAGCTGGGGCAGCTCGGCCTTACACGGCTCACACCACGTGGCCCAGAACGCCAGGACCACCACGCCGGTGCCCACGGTGTCCGACAAGCGCACGCGCTGGCCGTCGACCGTGTCGAGCTCGAAGTCCGGAAGCCCGGAGGCAGGCCGGGCTGCAGCCGAACCCCCGGTCGTCGCGCACGAGGCGAGGAGCGCCGCGCCCAGCAACCATGCCGCTCTCATTGGGCCAGCACGCCTTCCCAGCGAGCGTAGGTGGGATCGTTGCCCGACCAGCCAGCGACCATCTTCATCGTCTGCAGGTCGACCACGAGGTTCGCGGGGATGCCGTAGGGGTCGATGCCGGCCGACGCGAGCTGGTGCGTGGTGTCCATCACCACGGAGTTGGTCACCTTGTGCGAGGTGATCCAGTAGTTGAGCTCCGCCTGGGTCGGAGAGACGCCGTGCTGACCGCCCTCGACGAGGATGGTCATGAACAGCCCACCGCGACCGAGCCAGCGCTCGATGTTCGCGTGATCCGCGCCGGCCAGGCCGAGGCTCTCCGCCTCGCTGTTGCAGGGCTGGCACCACACGGCGCTGATGGCGATGAGCAGGTAGCGGTAGGGCTTGCCGTTCGCGTCGACCGCGCTGCGGATCGACTGGAGATCGAAGTCACGCAGCGGCGAGGTGCTCGCCAGCGCGGTGGACTGGTCTGAGTAGTACCCGGTGAAGGTGAAGTTCTGGATGCGCTGGTTGACGGTGATGCCGTACGGGCCCGCCGGGTAGGCGCCCCGAATGCCCGCGTCACCGGGCTCGCCCGCGTCGACGCTCTGTCCCGCGTCCACCACCGGGTCCGCGCCAGCGTCGGGCGTGGCGCCGATGACGTTGGGCTGGCACCCCGCGAGGGCACCGAGGAGAAGGAAGGCGGCGAGGAACGGCGATGACAGTGACCGCATGGGTTCTCCAGGGGGGAGCGTGGGGAGACCTCCCGGCTACCACGCTCTGGCGTCGGTGAGTACCCCCGGCTGCGCGCCCTGGAGGCCCTGCCAGCCCTTGCCTCCGAGCGAGGCCCTGCGGTGTCGGGGCCGGACGTTCAGGGTCGCGCCGGGGTTCGTGGGTATCGGTGAACCCTGCCCAGGCCAGGCGCCGCTCGGCCCAGGGCGCGCGAAGCGACTGCAACGAGGATGTTTCCGTTCAAACCACCTCGCCCCACTTCGGCCCCGGGTCTGGAGCTCCGGGTGGCACATCGACTGCAAACGGCCCTGGAAACCAGGCCAGCCCTCGCTGGTGATGGACCACGAACGATGGGGCGCTCGATGTCGATTGCAGTGAAGCAGGCCATGCCGCTGTCGCATGGGGCGCAGGTCTGGCAGTGCTGAGCAGCATGACCCTGAGGGGCCGGCTGCTCGCCGCGTTCACGGCGGCCGCCGCCCTGGCGCTGTGCATCGGAGGGACGGGGCTGTGGTTCCTCTCGGACGTGAGCAAGAACTACGATCACGTCGCCACCATCAACCTCGGCAACGCCATCATGCTGGAGGGCATGGCGAGCAGCGCGGACCAGGTCGGCGTCGCGCTGCTGCGGCTCTCGCGGACAGCCGGGAAGGACGTCGCGTCCCAGGCACAGCTGCGCGACGCCCTGGCGGACTACGCTGCCCACGACAAGGCCTACAACGCCATCGAGTTCGTCGAAGGAGAGCAGGCGCTCTACGACGCCCAGAACGAGCACTGGACGAAGATGGCATCGGCCGCCGAGGCCATGGGCACGCTGCGCCTCGCCACGAACCCCGCCGAGGCCGAGCGCTTCGAGCGGGCGCTCGACCACGACTTCACCCCGGCCTACCAGGCGCACGGCGATCGCCTGCACAAGCTCATCGCGTTCCAGAACTCCGAGTCCACGAAGTGGTCGGCCCGCGCGCAGTCGACGGCGCAGACGGCCCGGCTCGCCCTCGCGCTCCCGGGCATCCTCGGCGCGCTCGCGTTGGTGGTGGCGGGCCTGCTCATCAGCCGCGCGATCACCGGGCCCATCGACCGGGTGATCGAGGGCCTGGCCAGCAGCGCCGCCCAGGTCGCCTCGGCCTCGGGCCAGGTGGCCTCCGCCAGCCAGCAGATGGCCAGCGGCGCCAGCGCCCAGGCCTCGAACCTCCAGGAGGTCTCGTCGTCCCTCGAGGAGGTGACCTCGATGGCGCGACAGAACGCCGACACCGCGCGCGAGGCCAACACCACGATCAAGCAAGCCGCGGCGGCCGCGCATCGGGGCGCCGAGGGCATGCGGCGCATGGCCAGTGCCATCGAGCAGATCAGCGCCTCGACGACCGAGACCGTGAAGGTCGTCAAGACCATCGACGAGATCGCCTTCCAGACCAACCTGCTGGCGCTCAACGCGGCCGTCGAGGCGGCGCGCGCCGGGGAGGCCGGCAAGGGGTTCGCGGTCGTCGCCGAGGAGGTCCGCAACCTCGCGCTGCGCAGCGCCGAGGCGGCCAAGGGCACGGCGCACCTCATCCACGAGGCCCAGCGCCATGCCACGAGCGGCGTGGTGGTGAGCCGCGAGGTCGGCGACGCCCTCCAGGCCATCGTGCACCACGTCGGGGTCGTGACGGGCCTGGTCGGGAACGTTGCCACCGCCAGCGAGCAGCAGGCGTCGGGCGTTCATCAAATCAACGCGGCCGTCGGGCGAATGGACACGCTGACCCAGTCCAATGCCGCCACCGCAGAAGAATCAGCCGCGGCAAGCGAAGAACTGTCTGCCCAGGCGACGGAGCTCGACGGCATGGTTGCGGGGCTGGTCGAAGTCGTCCACGGGAGCGCCTCCGTCCAGGCGCCTGCGCCCCGGGGAACGAAGGGGCCGCGCCTCGAGGGTACCGGGGCGCGCGGTGGCCATCCCCCCGGTGGGCGCGCCGGGCTTCGGCTCCGAGGCCAGCAGCGCCTGGACGACCGGCTCGAGGCAGACGCTTGAGGCGCTCGCGCGGCTCGGCGTCAGCCAGTCAGCCTCACCGCGCCGGTGAACAGCGTCCCCGGCGCCAGCGCGTGCAAGGAGGCCTGGGCTCGACCTGCCCTTCGGGCCCGGCGCGCGCATCGGGCGCCACCGGGAGCGGCCCCCGACACCCGCTCAGCGCCGCTTGAGGGCCCGAATGGCGTCCGCGGCCTCGTCCTGGCCACAGTTCCGGGTGCCCTCCTTCGGCGACTCCGACAGCTCCCGCAGCGCCTGCAACGCCTCGGGCTCCTGGAGCTGGCCCAGGCGCACCGCGGCGTGGGAGCGCACCTCGCACGACTTCGCGCGCAACGACGCGGCGTAGCGCTCCGAGAGATCCAGCCCCCGGGTGCGCCCTGCCCCGTCGAGGTAGCGCAGCGCGCCCCACTGCCGGGCCGAGGGAGCCTCCCGCGCGAACCGCGCCAGCGTGGCGTCGCCGAGCGCCGGGGGCACCAGGGCGAGCCAGTCGACGATCTCCGGGTCCGCCTCCGACGCCGCGAAGCCCTCGGCCAACGCCTGGAGCATCGCCTCGCGCGCGGGGAACAACGACTGGTAGGTCGACTGCCGCACGATGGCCCGGGCGTCGTCTTCGCGCCCCAGGGCGTGCAGCGCGCCCACCTTCAGCGAGAGCAGCGTGGGATACAGCCCCTTCGCGTCGGGAAGCACGGCGTCGATGGTGGCGAGGGCCTCGGCCGGGCGCCCACTGCGCAGCTCTTCTTCCGCGCGCTCCACCGCGGTCTGTGGCCACAGCGCCCAGGTCAGCGGCACCAGCGCGGTGAGCACCAGGGTCACCACGAGACTCTGCTTGAACTGGCGATCGAGGCCGCGCGCGAGCCGCCCCACGGTCTGCACGCCCTGCAGGCTACGCTGGCTGAAGTTGGTGGCCGTGTCCTTCACCGCGCTCAGGGTCTGGGTGGTCACCGCGCTGAGCACCAGCCGGGTCTGCGTGGAGAGCGCGAGCTGGTCCGCCGGCAACACCGTGCGCAGCGCCTCGACGAGGGCGGCGCCGTCCTTCGGGCGGTTGCTCGCCTTCTTCTCGAGGCACTGCATGACCAGCTTGCCCAGCAGGGGGTACGGCACCACGTGCGGCGCCACCGCGTCGAGCGGCGGCGGCAACTCGCGCACGTGCTGCTCGAGGTAGTCACGCGCCTCGGGCCCCTCGAAGGGCAACCGGCCGGCGAGCACCCGGAAGGCCACCACCCCGAAGGCATACACGTCGGTGCGCGGGTCGACGGGCTGGGCCATGGCCTGCTCCGGCGCAACGTAGGCGGGCGTGCCCACGGCCTGGCCAGGCAGGCTGGTGAAGGGGTCGGTGCCCGGGGCGAGCTTCGGCATCGCGGGGCCGGCGTCGGTGTCGAGCTCCATGAGGCGGGCGATGCCGAAGTCGAGCAGCCGCGCCTGTTCCCCGCGAGGCCCGGGGGTGATGACGATGTTCTGGGGCTTGAGGTCGCGGTGGATGATGCCGCGCTCGTGCACCGCGCTGAGGCCCTCGGCCAGCTGCAGCAGCACGCGAATGGCCCGGCGCGGCTCGAAGGGGCCCATGCGCAGCGCCGCCTCGAGCGTCTCGCCCTCGGCCAGCTCGAGCACCAGCACCGTGCCGTCGGTCTTGTTGGTCTCGAAGTCGATGACCCGCACCACCGAGGGGTGATCCACGGTGGAGAGCAGCTGCGCCTCGCGGCGGAAGCGCTCGCCCATGGCCGGCTGCGACGAGAGGTCGCGCTTGAGCACCTTGAGGGCCACCTGGCGCCGCAACGAGAGCTGCTCGGCGAGGTACACCTCGGCCATGCCTCCACCCCCGAGGTGGCGGATCAGCCTGAAGCGCCCTCCGAGAACGAGCCGGTCTTTCGACACGGAGCGAGGTGTAGCAGCCCGCGCCGTCAAAATCGTGACCCACCAATTGGGGCGTGCGGCCGCGAGACAGGCCGTTAGGTTTTTTCGACAGAGGGGTCCCTTCGATGTCTTTCAACCTCACGTTGCGCTGGAAGCTCACGGGTGCCGCAGGGATCGTCGGCGGCATGATCGCCGTCGGCACCCTCGTCGGCCTGTGGGGCATGTCGTTCGCCGTCAACGCCCAGCAGCAACTCTTCGACGAGACGCTGCCGTCGCTGACCTCCTATTTCCGCCTGGACGAGTCGCTGGGTGAGGTGCAGGCCGCCGACGCCGAACTGCTGCTGTCGCCGGCTGATCAGCCGGCCCAGCGCGCGGCCCTGGAGGCCCGACAACGCAAGGCCTGGGACGGGCTCGAGACCGAGCTGACGTTGGCGGGGAAAGTCGCGCGGAAGGGCCCGGAGGTGTCGACGTGGTCCGACCTCACCCGCGCGATCGAGGGCTGGCGGGCGGCGCGGGGCGCCCGCGTGAGGGACAGCGACACGGCCCGCACCTCGATGTCGACCCTGCTGCACCAGCGCACCGCGCGGGCCGAGCAGACGCACCAGAAGTTCCAGGGCGAAGTCTTCACCGTGCGCGCCTTCGTGCTCTCCGCGGGGACCTTCGGCATCCTCATCGTGCTCGCCATCGGCAGCTTCTCGGCCTCGCGCATCTCGCGCTCGCTCGACGCGGCGGTGGTCGCCATCACCCGCGGCACCCAGGAAGTGGAGAGCACCACCAGTTCGCTGTCCGGCGACTCGCAGTCGCTGGCCAACAGCTTCACCACCCAGGCCGACGCCATCACCCGCACCGCCTCGGCCATGACGCAGCTGACGGCCATGACGCACCAGAACGCCGGCCACGCCGGCCGCGCGCGCGAGCTGATCGACGGCGCCGTCGGGCAGGCCAGTCACGCCAACGAGTCGATGCACTCGGTGGTCAAGTCGATGGAGGAGATCGCCAGCACCAGCACGGCCATCGCCCACATCACCAAGTCCATCAACCAGATCGCCTTCCAGACCAACCTGCTGGCCCTCAACGCGTCGGTCGAGGCCGCCCGGGCGGGCGCGGCGGGCGCGGGCTTCGCGGTGGTGGCCAACGAGGTGCAGGCGCTCGCGCAGCGCACGGGCCTGGCGGCGCAGGAAATCACCGGGCTCATCGACGGGTCGACGGCGCGCATCGCCGAGGGCACCGCGCTGGTGAAGAAGACCAACGAGGCGTTCCAGGAGGTCGTCGCCTCGGTGCAGGAGGTGGCGGGGATCATGGGGCAGATCAGCACCGCGTCGGCCGAGCAGGCGAAGGGCATCGACGACGTGGGCGGCGCGGTGGTGCAGATGGACCGGGCGACGCAGCAGAACGGCTCGGCGGCCACCGACGTGGCCAAGGCCGTCAGCGGCCTCGAGCACCAGACGAGCGAGCTGGCCTTCGCGGTGGCGGAGATCCGCACCCTGGTCGAGGGCGCCTCCGCCGTTCAGTGAAGCGGCGCGGGGGCCACCTTGCGCGGCCGCAGCGTGAGGGTGCGCTTGCCGGAGTCGAGCTGCACCTCGAAGCGGCTCAGGAAGCTCAGGCCCAGCAGGCCGTCCTCGCCGAAGTCGTCGATGATCGCCGCCTCGAGGTGGTGGCTCTTCGCGCCCTGGGTCTGCACCAGGTCGAGGGTGGTGAGCTGCGCTGACTTGAGCCCGGCCGCGGTGCGCAGGCGGATCTCGCGCGTCGGGGCGGCCAGGGCGAGCTTGTCGGCGAACGACCGCGAGAGCACCACCGAGGTGGCGCCGGTGTCGACGATGAACGTGCCGGTGGCCTTGCCGTTGATCTTCACCTGGCCGCGAAACGCCGTGGCGCCGCGGGGGGCGGTGAAGACCGCGGTGCCCTCGCCGAGCGACACCTCGCACTTCGCCGCCTCCAGCTTCGCCAGCCGCGTCTCGATGGCCGAGGCGCTGCGCGCTTCCGGGTGGAAGTAGAGGTAGATGTTCAACGGCGCCTCGGCCTCGCAGGGGCGGCCCACCTTGAAGAGCGCGTCGGTGAGCATGGTGGGCACGTAGTTGATGCGCGGGAGCAGCGACATCGCGAGGCGGTAGTCGACGATGGCCTCCTCGGTCTGGCCCGCGGCCTCGAGCATCTCGCCGCGCCACCACGGGTAGTCGTGGTCCATGGGGTCCTGGGCCATCAACACGCTCGCGGCCGCGGCGGCCTGGGGGAACTCGCTCAGGCGCTTGTGCGCCGCGAACTTGTCCCACACCAGGCGCTCGTAGGCGCCGCACCGGCCGAGGAAGTCGTCGACCACGCCGATGACCTCGCGGGGCGCGTCACCCTTGAGCAGGCTCTCGGTGAGGCCGAGCACGGCCTTGCGGTCGCACGGCTCGAGGGCGAGCTTCTTGCGCAGCTCCTCGACGCGACCGGTGGAGGCGCCGTACTTCGGCGGCGCGGGAGGGGCCGGCGGCAAGGGCCTGGGCCGCGAGCCCAGCCACGAGACCGCGCCGGCGCCCCCGCCGAGCACGGCCACCAGCGCCACGCCCACCAGGGCCCGGCCGAACCCGCGGCGCTTGCGGTGCGCCGAGGCGCAGGGGGCACAGAACTCGAGCGACCCTTCCATCACGGTGCAGGGCGCGCAGATGGGCTTGAGGCAGCCCTGGCACGAGGCGACCGCGTCGGCCCCCGCGTGGAGGTGGCAGGTGAGGCGCGAGTGCATGGCCTCCACTCTACCCGTCACCGGGAGGGAGGTGGGCGACCCGTCGACCGGGCCTGACCCAGGGGGCTCCCCCGGCCCCCCGAGGGCGCCGCGCGCGGCACGGGGCGTGAATCACTTCCCCCAACCCCATGCCGTATTCCAGCAATCGAAGTGAACGGCGCCAGCACGCGCGCACCCCCGTCTCCGCCACCGCCGTCGTCTTTGCCCGCGCGAAGTACGTGGGCTCGTACCTGGTCGAGGATCTCTCGGCTGGAGGGGCGCTGCTGGTGGGAGACGGCCCGCTGCCCGACGCCGCGCCCATCGAGTTGCTGCTCCAGTTGGCGGGCGCGGCTCCGCACCGGCTCAGCGGTCACGTGCTCCGGCGCCAGACCGCGCCCGACGGCCGGCACCTGTTCGCGGTGCGCTTCGAGCACCTGTCCTCGGAGCTCAAGGCCGTGCTGCGCCCCGCGGCGCCGCTCGAGACCGCGTTGCACGCCGGGGAGTAGCTCCCCCCGCGGGTGGCGCCCTTCAGGCCGCGCGCGGGTGGGCCACGCGGGCCAGCTGCTCTTCGAACCAGCCCCGGTCCCGGGCACAGGCGAGCGCGACCTCGAGCTCGATCTCCCCGCGGACCAGGAGCTGCATCAACGACTGGTCGGCGGTGCGGGTGAACAGCGTGGGCAGCGTGCCCAGCACCCCATCGCGCACGAAGGCCTTCACCACGTCAGACCCGGGCAGCAGCTCCCAGCACAGGCTGCGGCCCTGGTTGACGTTGGGCACGAGGCTCTGGGCGAACACCCCGCGGAGCACCGAGGCCAGGGCCGCCGGCTTGCCCTGGCTCAGGTCGACGAGCTTCTGCACCGCGTTCATCGCCGTCCGGGCGTGCAGCACCCCGAGCACCAGGCGACCCCGGTCGGCGAGCGTGAGCGCCGCGGCGAGCGTCTGCGCGTCGTCGAGCTGCCCCACCACCACCAGGTCGTCGTCGTCGCGGCGCGACTCGTCGAGGGCGGCGGCGAACGAGGGCACGTGAGCCCCGACCTCGAGCTGGCGCACCAGCCCGCACCTGGCCTCGAGCACGTAGTCGATGGGTGACTCGAGGGTGCACACGGTCATGGGCCGGGCCTCGAGCGCCGCTTGCACCAGCGAGGCGACGGTGGTCGAGGTGCCCTGCCCTGCGCCGCCGGCCACCACCCACAGGCCTCCACCGCGCAGCACCTGCAGGAAGTCGTCGGGCAGCCCGAGGCTCGCGGGCGTGGGCACCGCCTTGGGCAGCGCGCGCACCACCACGCTCAAGCCCTCACGCCCCAGCTGGCCGCGCACGTGAAACACCGCGTCCTTCGAGACGTGGCTGAACTCGAACGCCGGCTTCTTGCCCAGCTGCTCGCGCTGCGCCTGGGGGGCGAGCGAGAGCACCGCCTCGCGAATCTCCGACGCGGTGAAGGGACCCAGCTCGGAGAGCGCGCGCACCTGGCCGTCGACGCGGGCGAAGGCGTGGTGGTCGGGCGTGAGGTGCAGGTGGCTGACCCGCTGCTCGGGGAGCTGCGCGATGATCGCCATCAGGTTCGGCCGCGGCGTGTCGGCGCTGGTCGGCGGCGGCGGCGGCGCGGGCCGGGTCAGCGCGGAGTCGGACGACAGGCCCCGCCCGCCGATCATCATCTCCTCGCCCGCGCGCGCCGGCTTGACGCGCACCTTCAGGTCGCTGCCGTGAATCACCATGTGCACCGCCAGCGAGCCCTTGCGGCTCTCGAAGACGAAGTCGGTGGGCGTGCCCGTGAGGAAGTCCTGGCTCTTGTCGCGCGGCACCAGGTCGGCGAACAACAGGAGGATCTGCCCGGTGCGAATGGGGTGACGGAACACCGCCGTCGCCGAGCCCCCCGCGTCGATGTAGAAACCGGGCGTATCCGAGTCGAGCGACATCGAGCTGCCCGGGTGGGTGAACAGGTACTCGGTGAGTTGTTCGAGGCGGGCCATGGAGGCCGGGCCGTTGCAAGGCCTGCACCCGGCGAAGTAGCCGTCGCGGCTCGGGATGCCAGCGGGCGCGGCGAGTCTCCGAGGGCCGTCAGGGTGTCAAAGACTCAGGGTCGCGTCCGGGGCGCGTAAGGGCGGCGGTCGACTCGGAGCCGCGATCGAGCATGCCCGGGAGCACGAAGCTCTCGATGCGCGCGCGCCGCGCGAGGCCCACCTTGCGGCGCTGCTCGAGGGTCTTCTTCTCGTCTCGCGAGCGGAGATCGACCCGGCCCCGCAGGTCGAGCAGGCGCTCGTCGATGGCCTCGAGTTCGTCGTCGAGGAGCACCGCCTGCACGTTGCGCTTCTTGCCCCCGCCCAGCTTGTTCTCGGTGGCCACGGGCACGCCCTTGACCGAGGCCAGGCGCACCGGGCCGGTGGGGGTCTCGCGCACCAGCACGAGCTCGACGAGCAGCCCGTCACGCTTGCTGCCGTTGACGTCGGCGAAGTCCTGGTTCGAGACGAGGTTGCCCAGGGAGAACACCACGAGGCCCTTGCCGCCGGCGCTGCGCTCCACGAACTCCACGGGCTGGAGCACGTGCGGGTGGTGGCCGATGACCGCGAAGGCGCCGGCGTCGAGCATCTGGCGGGCGAGCTTGCGGTCCTCCTGGGAGGGCGCGAACTGGTACTCCTCGCCCCAGTGGATGCTCACCAGCAGCACGTCGACCTCGGCTGACCGTGCGCGGATGGTGGCGAGGAAGTCGTCGACCGGGTGGCCGCCGGTGATCGGCTCCCGGGCGTAGGGCACCGTGGGCACGTGGGGCTGGGCCGGGTCCTTCTTGTTGTTGAAGCCGTTGAGCCAGCGCGAGACCGCGAGGATGCCGATGCGCAGGCCGTTCTTCTCGAGCACCACCGGCGTCCAGGCCGCGTCTTCGTTCTCGGCCGAGCCGGCGGTCAGCAACTGCGCCTCGCGCAGGTACCCACGCGTGGAGACGATGCCTTCGCGGTGCTGGTCGAGGCAGTGGTTGTTGGCGAAGGTGGCCACGTCGACGCCCACGCGCTTGAGGGCCGCGAGCAGCGGCGGCTGGGCGTTGAACACCATGTCGCCCACCTCGGGCTTCTTGAGCACCACGATGGGCGTCTCGAGGTTGACGATGGCGAAGTCGGCGCGCTGCAGCACCGGCGAGAGCGGCCCCAGCACGTGATCCCACCCGCCGTTGTTGCCGCCCTCGGCGAGCCGCGCGCGGGAAGAGGCCACGTGCTTGATGGGGTCGTGGGGGATGACGTCGCCGCCGAAGACGAGGCTCACCCGCGAGGGCGACTGGCTCAGCGCGAGGAGGAGCAACAGGGACGGCGTCACGGGTGCGGCGAGTATGCCCGCTGATCAGCCCGTTGATCAGCAGACGGCGGTGCAACAGCCCCGTAGCGGGCAGAGCGGCGAGGTGCAGGGCCCGGGGTGCGCCCTCCACCTTCGCCAGCCAGCAACGGTCGCAGCCTCGCGACGCGAATGCCTACAGGGACGCCTGTCGTTCGACTCGACTACGGTGAAGAAATGGGTGTCGAGATCCTCGAGGAGCGGAAGGAGTGCCGCATCGGCCGTTCCGGGTCGGTCCTGGTGCTCGTCTGGTACCTGGAGCCGACGGTGCCCGCGCTGGAGCGCTTCGAGGTCCACCACCGCCAGTTGGCGGCGAAGTTCGGGAAGATCACCATGGTCTCGGTCATCAAGGGCGGCCTGCTGCCTCCAGGCCCCGAGGTCCGGGCGAGGATCGACAAGAATACCGCGGAACTGCAGAAGCAGCGCTACGGGATGATCACCGCGATCCAGGCGAGTGGCCTGGCGGCCATCTTCATTCGCAGCTTCCTGGCCGCCCTGGCCCTCGTGAGCACCGAGCACATGCGCGTGGTGAAGACGACCGAAGAGCTGGCGAAGGAGATCCAGCGGATCCCCGGGCAGGACGAGGCCACCCGCGCCGACGCCGGCCTGGCCCGGGACCTCGCCGCCTTCATCGCCTTGCCGCCGCCCACCGGGGTGACCCCATGAAGCTCCTGGCCACGCTGCTGATCTCCTCGCTGCTCGCCGACATCGACGCAGGTGCCCTCGACGCCGACGCCGGCGTGCCGTCGGCCACGATGCAGGTGGAGATCACGGGCCTGCGGAACGACGAGGGCCACGTGTTGCTCGCGCTCTACCGCCCCCAGGACGGCTTCTCGGAGACGAAGCAGACGGCCTTCCGCAAGCAGACCATCCCCGCGCACGCCGGGACCCTCACGGTGCAACTGGACGACCTCCCCATCGGCACCTACGCCATCGCGCTGATCCACGATGAGAACGACAACCTGAAGATCGACACCGGGTTCTTCGGGATCCCCACCGAGGGCTTCTGCTTCTCGCGAGGGGCGATGGGCCTCTTCGGCCCGCCGTCGTTCAAGGACGCAGCCGTCGCCCACCTGGAGGGTGGCGGTCCGCAGAAGCTGATCGTCAAGTACTGACGGGTCAGGCCCTGGGCTCCATCGACGGGCACTGGAGCGCGTCCATGCGCGCGGCGGCCTCGTTGAAGCGGCCCCAGTCCACGACGAAGTCCCCGCTGTAGGGGTCGTCGAGATCGAGGATCAACGCCGCCACCGCGACGATGACCCAGGTCATGCACGCGGTGAGCAGGGCCTGCACGTCGACGCGCTCCATCCACAGCAGCCACACCGAGGCCACGCAGATCGCGCCGCCGAGAAACACGAACCACCGCAGCCCCTCGGGCAGGTGGAGCCGGGAGACGGTGAGCCGGTGTTCCCGCACCTGGTTCAAGTCGTGGAAGAGGTCGAAGGCGGGCGCGTACAGCCGCTCCTCGTGGGGCAAGGGCACGTAGCCCAGGAAGGCGTTGAGCGAGTGATCGAGCAGGCGCTTGTCGTCCTCCTCGGGGGTCTCGGGCTTCGCGCCGTTGAGCATGGGCACCACCCGCGAGTACGCGCGCAGCCGGCGGCGCACCTCGTCCCGCTCCGGCCACGAGGTGAACCACCCCAGGGTGCGGAAGAGCTCCCCCAGGGTGACGGCCTCGCGCTCCACGGCCACCTGGGTGTCGTTGTGCTGCTGCCACACCATGTAGAGGATGAAGGCGACGATGACCCCGTAGATGCTGCCGAAGGCCTGCAGGAAGTTGCCGCTGCCCTCGGCGGCCGACCGCAGCACCGCCTCGGGGACCACGGCCCGCGTGGCGAACAGGCCGGTGACCGCGAGGAAGATCCACCACAGGTGCCGGACGAACCGGCGGGCGTGCCTGCGCAGCGCGTTCACGGGTTCAGGGCCTGGGGTGCGCCACGAAGAAGGCCATCACCTGCTCGCCCCAGGTGAAGGCCACCGGCGCCGCGCAGCTGAAGAACATGGTCTGGCCCAGGTCGCCGTTGGCGATGAGATCGTCGCCCCCCGGCAGGCAGTGGCCACCGAGGACCGCAAACTGGAACTCCACCGAGTAGCTGTGCTCGAGGTACTCGTACACCGTTCCCGTCGCCGAGGCGTACCGGGTGCGCGTGAAGCCAGCGCTGGTCGACAGCACCGTGGGCGAGCCGAGGCCCCAGCCCGCGATGGCCGCGTCGCGCTGCTGTTGGCCCTTGGTCACGTTCACCAGGGTGTCGAGGGTGCCGTGCATGTGCAGCACCGGCACCTGCTGCGAGGGGGCGCCGGCGCCGCTGAACGAGCAGTCGAGGGCAAGGGGGAGCGACTGGCCATCGCCCGCCGCGACGGGCGCTACCGAGGCGAGCTCGTCGGCGTGGGCACAGAGGAAGCGGAAGGTCATCGCGCCGCCCTGCGAGAAACCGGTGACGTGCACCTTCTTCGGGTTGATGACCATGGCCTCGCGCAGCGCCGTGAGGAACGCCCAGACCTTCGGGTCGTCGAGCGACGGCGTCCACGATACGACCCCGAGCAGCGAGGCCGCGCTGGGCTGAACCACCACGTAGCCCAGGGGCGGGGCAAGGCTGCGCAGCTTGGTGCTCTTGTTCTGCGAGGCGGCGCTCATCGTCGCCCCGTGCACGTCGAGCACCACGCCGCAGCCGCCGAGCGCGCAAGCGGCCGAGACTTCGACCTCGTAGGTGAGGCCCTCGCAGCCGAAGGAATGGTGACCCGCGCTCACGTCCGTCACGCAGCCCACCGCCGCGGGCGCGCGCGTGCCGGCGTCGGGGGCGCCCGCGTCGGGCGTACCCGCGTCCACCCTCGTACCCGCGTCCTGCACCACCGAGCCGCCGTCGGGGGTCGTCGACCCCGCGTCCGTCTCCCCACCACCGTCGGAGACGACAGGCGCGGTCCCTCCGCAACCAACGAGAAGGACCGAGACTGCGAGCAGAAGTGGTCGGGACGTCACGCGGCCTCCTAGAGCACAGCCCGGGGTGCGGAGACAGGGGCGTCACACCACTGACACCGGCAAACTTTGCCGAGTGCGGCCCGCGCTGCCCCAGTTACCGATCGCTCATGCGACTTCTCCACGAGGCCGGGTTGATGCGGGTGCGGGACTGCAGGCACGGGCCGATGGCGTACCTGGCGACGGATCTCCTCGTAGGCCGCGCGCTCGACACCTACGGCGAGTGGGGTGAGACCGAGCTCGAGTTGCTCGGCGCGATGCTCGGCCCCGGCGACGTGGCCATCGACGTGGGCGCCAACGTGGGTACCCACGCGGTCTTCTTCGCCAAGCAGGTCGGCCCCGGCGGCACGGTCTTCGCTTTCGAGCCGCAGCGGGTGATGCACCAGCTGTTGTGCACCAACGCCACGCTCAACGGCGTGAAGTGGCTACGCGCGATGTTCGGCGCGGTCGGCGCAGCGAAGGGCTCGCTGCAGGTGCCGCCCATCGACTACGCGACGCCCGGCAACTTCGGAGACCTGCACCTCGGCGCGTACGCCGAGGGGGAGCCGGTGCCGGTCTTCGCCCTCGACTCGCTGCAGCTCGAGGACTGCGCGCTGATCAAGATCGACGCGGGGGGCATGGAGTTCGCGGTGCTCGACGGCGCCCGGCAGCTGATCTCGGCCACGCAGCCCGCGATCTTCGTGGCCCACCCCGCATCGGCCGCCGCGCCCGCCGTCATCGAGCGCCTGCTCGAGCACGACTACGCCTGCTTCTGGCACTTCAGCCCCGCGTTCCGGCCCGACAACTTCGGCGGCGCGAAGGCCGACGTGTTCGAGGGGCTCATCGACGCCAACGTCCTCGCCGTGCCCCGCGCCCACGCCGCCGCCCTCGAGGCGCTCGAGCCGGTGCGCTCCCCCGGAGACACGGCCATCGCCGCCGTCGAGCGGCTGCGCGCGAAGTGAGGCGCCGGCTATTCGGGCCGGGTGTTGAGCGCGGCCGCGATGCTGCGCACCACCGCGCGCGGCGAGAGTCGCACCGACTGGGTCGCCACCCAGTTGAGGAAGCCGTGCACCGCCACCACCTCGCCCTGCAGCATCGCCTCGTAGGCGTGGGCGGCCACGGCGTCGGCCTTCGCCACCCCGCCGCGCTGAAAGAGCCGTGACTCGTCGTTGCCCGCGCGCCTGGCGAACTCGGTCGCGGTCGCCCCGGGGCAGTGGCAGGTGACGGTCACCCCCGAGCCCTGGAGCTCGTGGGCCAGGGCCTCGGAGAACGAGAGGACGAAGGCCTTGCTGGCGAAATAGGTGGCCATGAACGGCCCGGGCTGGAACCCGGCGGTGCTGGCGATGTTCAGGATGCGGCCGCTCTTGCGCGCGCGCATCTCGTGGCCGAAGCGGTGGCACAGCTCCACCAGCGCGGTGCAGTTGAGCTCCACCATCTCGACCTCCTTCTCCACGGGGAGATCGAGGAACGGACCGGTGCTGCCGAAGCCCGCGTTGTTCACCAGGAACTCCACCGCGAGGCCCTTGCTCTTGATGCGCTCGAAGAGCCGTGCGGCCGCGCCCGGCCGGCTCAGGTCTTCGGCCATCACGTGGGCCTTGACCTTGTGGACGCGCAGGCGCTCGGCGAGGGCCTCGAGCCGGGCCTCGTTGCGGGCCACGAGCACGAGGTCGTGCCCGTCACGGGCGAAGAGGTGGGCGAACTGCTCTCCGAGGCCGGCGGAGGCACCGGTGATGAGGGCGACGCTGGGGGGGCTCATGGACCTTCTGTCTGCCGCCCTCCCCTCGCCGTGTCCAACCGAAATGCGCCGCATTGGTGGTATGCGGGCGCCATGTCTTCTCTCCCTGAGATCCTCGCAAGCGACGCCAAGAAGAACCTCGTGGTCGACGACTGCTGCACCGTCATCGACGCGGAAGTGTCCGACAAGGGCGGCCTCTCGGGCCTGGCCATCAAGGCCGGCTACGCCGCGGTGAAGAACATCAAGCCGGGCTTCATTCGCCACGTGGTGGTGGACCTGCTGCCCGAGTTCGCGACCGCCCTCGACCCCCTCTTCCAGGAGGCGAAGACCAAGGCCGTGCCGGTCACCAGCCACTTCAACGCCAACGCCGGCCGCGTCGCCGACGCCCTGCTGTCGATCACCGACGGCAAGGCGCAGCGCTCGACCTCGGGCGTGGTGAAGGGCACCTACGAGCGCCTGCGCGGTACCGCGAAGAAGAACGTCGAGCAGGCCGTGCCGCGGCTGGGCAAGGTGATCGAGAAGCACACCGCGTAAAGGGGCACGCGGCCCCCGCGCGACGACGGCCGACGACTACTTCTTCTTCGCCGGGCCGGGCTTGCTGGCCGGCGGCGGGGCGGCGGTGGTCTTCGAGGGCCGCGGCGCGCTGGCCTTCACCGTGCCGGGCAGGAGACGGAACGCCTGCAGCGGTGCGTCGGGCACCTTCTTCGGCGGCGCCACGGCCTTGAGGGCCACACCGCCGGGCGAGACGATGGCCCCGCCGGGCACCGGGCGCATGGCCGCGGAAGAGAGGCGCTTGGCGTAGGCCTTGTCGAGCACCAGCATCGCCTCGCGGGCCTGGGCCGCGACCTTCTCGAGCTTCTTCTGCGCCGCGTCGGTGGGGCTCGCCGCGCCGCTGATGCCCAGCTCCAGCACCTCGACCACCTTGCGCAGCGCCTCGTCGGCCTGCTTCGCCAGCGGGTCGCCGGTCTTCAGCGCGCTCTTGAGCGTCTCGAGCTGCGCGAGGTAGCCCTGCTTCTGCGTCTCGAGCTGCCAGCGGTAGAGCTCCATCAGGTCGCGCTGCAGCTCCTGCGGCAGCTTCTTGGGGTCGGCCTTCTTGAGGCCCACCACCAGGCGCTTCACGCGCGCATGCTGCTCGGGGGCGGCGGCCTGCATCTGCGCGCCGCTCTCCGCGAGGAGCTTCTCGAGATCTGCGATCGGCTTGGTCATCGTCGTCTGCGTCGCCATGTTCAGCCCCCTACCTTACCCATGCTGGTCGAGACACCGACCGAAACTCCGATGCCGAACACCTTGGCCCCGGCGCCCCACAACGAGCCGCTCTCGGACACGCTGACCGGCGTCCACTCCAGCTCGCCCTTCTGGTTGTAGCTGGCCTTGGTGGACACCTTCACCGGGCCGGCGGCCGTCTCCACCTTGCCTTCGATCTGGAACTCGCCCTTGGAGTTGAAGGAGTAGCCGCCCTCGAGCTTGATCTTCGCCGGGCCGATGCGGCCCTCGATGGACTTCGCGGCCTGCGGCGAGGTCGACAGCTCCCAGCCCTTGAGGAGATCGACGCCGGTGCCCTCGAACCACGCCGCGGGGTTCACCGAGAGTTCGATCTTCTTGGTCCCGAGGCCCAGCTCGAGCTTGAGCTTGGCCGACTTGACCATGTTGTTGAGGATGTTGGTCTCTTCAGGGGTCTTCGCGGCCGCGAGCTGGGTGGTGAGCTGGCCGAGCTGCTGCGTGGCCTGGGCGACGAGAGGCTGGTTGACCTGCACCTGGCTGCTGGCGTCGGCGGCGGGGGTCGCGGGCAGCGGCTTCGGCGCGGCGGCCGGAATGTGGGCGCTGGCGTAGAACGCCGCGCGCTGCTGCGAGTCCATGCGGAAGCTGTCGGGCGGCATCTCCAGCTCCATGCCCGGCTTGATCAGGTTGGGGTCCCCGCCGATCTTGTCGAGGTTCCACTGGTAGATCTCCGGCGCGCGGCTCACGTCACCCAGCTGCCTGGCGGCGATGCGGCTGATGTTGTCGCCGGCGACCACGGTGACCGGGGGGCGCACGGGCGTCAGCTCCGCCTGCGGCGTGGGCGGCCCGACCTCGAGGGGCGAGGTGCCCTCGGTGGCCGGCACGGTCGTCGGCTCGGTGGCCTCAGTCGCGTCCGTCGAATCCGCGGCGTCGGTCGACTCCGTGGCGTCCGTCCCGTCGGCCGTCGCGGCCTCGGTGGTCGCCGCGGTCTCGGCGCCGGCGTTGGCCTTGAAGTGATCGCTGACCATGCCCGCGATGTCGCTGATCGCCGACCCGTAGTCGCCCGAAGCGAGCGACTGGCCGATGCCCACCACGGTGCTCACCGTGCCCAAGGTGTCCTTGAGGGAATCGCTCAGGGGCGTGCCCGCGAGCGTGCCCACGGCGTCGGCGGCGGTGGTGGCCGAGCTGATCAGCCCGCTCAGGTCGCGCGAATTGACCGCGCTGATGACGCCGCCCGCGCCGCGCGCGAACTGGCCGATGGCCTCGAGGTTGCTGCTGATGGGCGAGCCGGCGAGCGTGCCCACCGCGCTGGCCGTGGAGACCGCGGAGCTGATCAGCCCCGCGATGTCGCCGCTCTTCACCGCGCTCACCAGGCCGTTGGTGGTGTTGACCACCCGGGCCACGTTGCCCAGCGTGGTCCCCAGCTCCGCGGCGCCCGCGAAGTTGGCGAGGTTCCCCGCGACGCCGAGCGCGCCGCCGATGACCCCGAGGATGTTGTGGTTCTTGATGCCGTTGGCGACGCTGAGCACGCCGTTGATGGTGTTGGCGATGGGCGCGATGGCCGGGAAGGCGAAGCTGGCCACGGTGAGCACCACGCTCAGCGCCGTCTGCCACCAGCTCTTCTCGGGGGGCGGGGGAATCTTCGCCGCGCCGGCGCCCTCGAGCTTGCCGTTCTCGCCGACTTTCAGGCCCAGCTGGTACTTGTCTCCCCCGACGTAGACCTCGAGGCTGTGCTCGCCCGGGGTCTGGGTGGCCATGGCGGCGCGGGTGAGGACGTCGGTGCCCTGGGCGGCGCTCACGTTGCGCTGCGCTTCGGCGTCGAAGCCGAGGCTCGCCAGCATCGCGCGCTTCTCGGCCATCGGCAGCTTGTCCATCACCAGCGTCGTCGCCAGCGCGGTCTCGATGGTCAGCTGCTTGCCGTTGACCTTGCCGTCGGCGGTGACGTCGAGCTTGAGCTTGCCCTCGATGGTGCGGGTCTCGGTGCGCGAGTCGCCGTCGCCCGTGTACACCTGGTCGGTGTGCGAGAAGCCGAGGTCGAGCTCCTTGACGCCCGGCGACATCGTGGCCTCGCGCAGCTTGGCGAGCGCGTAGTCCTTGTCGAGCGGGGTGGCGTTGCGCAGCCAGTCTTCCGAGAGCCCCGCTTCCTTGAGCGTCTGCTCCTTGAAGTCGCCGGGCACCTTCGACAGCTCGGTCGAGAGGCGGGCGTGGAGATCGGCCGGCAGCGGCTTGCCGTTCACCGAGCCGTCGGCGCCCACCTCGAGCTGCGCCGTGAACTTCACCTTCGCGCCATCGACCTTGCTGACGCTGGTGGTGTTGCCCGAATCCCCCCCGCCCCACTCGGTGCGCTCGACGTCGTGGTACGGCGTGAGCTCGAGCTCGAGGCTCTTCTTGCCCGGGGTGTCGCGGGCGGCGAGCACGGTGGCGAAGGCCTGGTCGAGCTGCGCGTCGGAGATGCCGCCCGACAGCACGCGCTCCTGCGACTGGTTCCACGACGGGTTCTTCGGGTCGGCCGCCGTCGAGCCGCCATCGGCGACGAGCTTCTTGAACTCGGCCCGGGTGCTCTCGGGGAGCACCGCGGCGATGGTGTCGATCTTCCCCTGCCGCGTGGTGCCCTCGGCCAGCGAGGACGGGGTCGCGGTGGGGGTGCACTTCGTCTTGATGAAGCTCTCGGGCTTGCCGTTGGGCCACTCGGCGGTCTCGCGCTTGACCAGCGCGGCGAGCGCGGTGTCGACCTTCGAGACCTGGCCGTTGACCTCGCCTTGCTTCCCCACGTCGAGCGAGAGGTGCGCCGAGACGGCCTCGGTCTTCACCTCGCGCACCAGCTTCATCGAAGGGCCGTTGTCGCCGCCCCACGAGACGGTCTTGTCCTCTTCGGAGCGGGTCTCGACGGTGCGGGTCAGCCGGGTGAGGTCGAGCTCCTGGTGGCCGGGCTTCGCGCGGGCGACCTCGACCTGGGAGAGCGCCTGCTGCACCTCGGCCCCGGACGCACCGTTGAGCCATGACTCGGGCACGCCCACCTGGCGCAGGGCGTCGCGCTTGCTGGCTTCCGAGAGGTGCGCCACGTGCTGGCCGGCCGAGAGCTCCTGGTCACAGGGCAGCGCCTTGCCGTCGACCTTGAAGTCGGTGCCCACCTCGAACTTCGCCGAGACGTCGAGCGACGCGAGGGGGACCGGCTGCATCCACCCGCCGCCGTCGCCGCCGCCCGTTTCCTGGTCGAAGGTGGGGCTCTCGAGCTTGAGCGGGAGGGTCTTGGCGCCCGGCTGCTGCGCCGCGGCCAGCACCTGCTCGAAGGCGTGGTTGACCGAGGCGACGTCGGCCCTGGTCTCGAGGAACTCGCGCACCTTCGCCTGCTCCGCAGGGGCGACGACGGCGACGATGGTGTCGACCTTCGCCTGCAGCGAGGTGAGCTCGGTGGGCGTCAACCGCGGGCCGCCCTCGAGGGGCAACACCTCGGTCATACGCGGCTGCGGCGGAGGCGCGTCGTCACCCACGGCCGCCCCGGTGGTGGTCGCCGCGGCCTTGTCGAACGACGAGTTGCCGTCGACGCCGGCCATCGCCTTGAGCTTCGCGGCCTCGGCGGCCTTCGCTGCTTCGGCGGCCTGGCGGGCGGCCTCGGCCTGCCGTGCCGCTTCTGCCTGCCTCGCCGCTTCTGCCGCGCGCTCGGCCTCGCCCGCATCAACGACCGACCCAGACTCCTCAACGCCACCAGACGAGATTGAGACCAATGCGTACTCCCTGATCAACGAAGCCGACGTGTCGCAGCTTGTCGGCTGGAAACTCTCGGATGTTGTGAAATTTCTGGGACGTCACCGGCGACGCGGCCGCAGACTCCGCCTCGCGCAAACCATGCGGCGTCAGGCTGTCGGCTGCTGTGGGCCAACGTGAGGAAGGACCGGCGCGTTGCTCAGAAGTGGCCAGTGACGCGGTAGCTCGCGGGCGACGCCGCCGCCGGGCAGGTGCGCGTCACGCTCAGGGAGATGGTGGTGCCGCCGCTGTAGGAGCCCGAGCCCTGGGTGATGGTGCAGGAGCCCGCCGCGGTGGGGTCGCACGACCAGGTGCCCTTGTCGGTGCTGGCCGTGAGCCGGTAGCAGGTCGGGCTCGTCGCGCCGGTGACCGCGAGCTGCAGGCTGACGTCGTTGACGCACAACGCGCCTCCGGTGGCGCTGACCGCGAAGAAGTCGGGCGCCGCGCCTTCCGCGGTGGCGAAGCCGGCGATCGACGGCAGCGCGTGTACGCGGGTGTCGCTGGGCAGCAGCCCCGAGCGGTCGATGGCCGAAGCCGAGTCTCCGCACGGCAGCGAGCCGAGGCTGGTGGCGCTGCCCACCGCGTGGTTGCCCAGGGGCGCGTCGGCCAGCTCGCAGCCGGAGTCGGGGCGGCTGTCGACGTCGTAGTTCTCGCCCTGGCAGCTGAAGGTGCAGCCACCGTCAGCGCAGGTGACGTTGGTGCTGGGGGCCCCAGCCCCCGGGCAGGCGGTCGAGCAACTGCCACAGTGCGCGGGCACCGCGATCGCCTCGGGACACAGCGGCTCGGTGCAGTCGGGGCGATCGGCCTGCTCGCACGTCGCCTTGCAGCGAGGGCTCTGCGCGCCGCAGGTGGAGAAGCGGCCACCCACGCAGGCCCGCGCGCCGAGGCAGAGGCCGGCGTCGTTGGCGCTGGAGCACGGCTGCGGCTCGGCGAAGCGCTCGCAGGAGCCGCCCTGGGCCGTGCCGCAGCTCCCCGCGGGCGGCGTACAGAACGAGCGGGGCACGCCGTTGAAGCGCACCTCGGTGCAGGTGTACTCGGGGGGACAGGCGGCCGCGCCCGCCAGCGAGCAGTCGACGCGGCAGCTCATCGCGGTGTCGCCCGGCGCGAGCACGCAGACGTCCGACTGGCCGCCGCAGTTGATGTCGAAGTCGCAGGGCAGGCAGTGCGCCGGGCTCTGGGGCACGCACACGCCGCCGCTGCCGTCGAGGGCCGGGCTGCAATAGAAGCGGTCGAGGCCGGCGCAGCCCGCCTGGTCTTCACAGGGCCAGCCACACACGGCGCCCGCGTCGCGGAACCAGGCGAGGCACGCGCCCGACGCACAGTCGCCCGCGGTGGTGCAGGGCGCGCCCGCGTCACCCGTGCCGATGGGCCCGGCGTCGAGCGTCGTTCCGCCCCCACCGCCTCCGCCGGTCGCGGCGCCTCCACCCGCGTTGGCCCCGCCGCCGGTCGCGCTCGAACCGCCCCCGGTCGCGCCGCTGCCGCCACCGCGCACGCCCGCATCGTCACCTGCGGGCGCGGGCGAGCAGCCCACCAGGGCCAGACACAACACGACGATACGGGCGGGGGTGATCACCCGCGCATCGTGCTCGACCGCTCAGTGGTAGTCGACCCTCAGCTCCGCCAGGCCCCCTTGCGCCGCCTTCACGTCGAGGATCTGCAGGTACCGCGGCCCGGTGAACGCGGCCGTGGCCACGAAGCCGATGTGCTTTCCGGGCGCCCAGTCACCGCGGTCGACGACGGCCTGCACCAGGGCGCGCAGGTCCTGGCTCACCATCGTGACCTCGACGACGTTGATCAGCCAACCGGTCACGGGCGCCCCGAAGAGGGGGCTGCCGTGCGCCTCGGGGCCGTGGCGGTGGGTGGCGTCGAACGCGGGCACGTCACCGGTGGCCCAGGCATCGACGGAGATCGCCTCGCCGCCCAGCGAGTTGTCCGACAGGTACTTGCGCTCGATGGTCAGCGCCGCGGCGTCGATCTTCGCTCCCCGCGGGACGTCGAGGCTGAAGCGAAAGCCCATGCGCGCCTTCTCGGAGTCCGAGCTGATCGTCCCGTAGGGGTCGCTGTTGGCGACCGCGTAGCTCAGCCGCTCCTCGGTGCCGCCGTCCGAGTGCACCACCCACAGCCCGTCGTCTTCGTCGCCCGAGACCATGACCACCACGCGCCGCGACCCCGCGTCGCCCGGGAGCCCTGCATCGCGGCCCGCGTCAGGCGCATCGAGCCCCGCGTCACGCTCGGCACCACCCGCGTCTGACTCGGCGGAGCCCGCGTCGGGCGCGGAGGCGCCTCCGTCTGCGCGCTCACACCCCTCGAGCAGCCCCGCATCGCACCGCTCGTCGAGCGTCTGTTGAAACGGCCAGCACCCCGCGAGCCCCACCGCGATCACCACGAGCAGTCGACGCACTCACCACGCTCCTGAGAAGACGACGCCGTTGCCCGTCAAGGAGACCGCCACCGGCGCCTCGGGCTCGCCGAACACCAGCAGCCCCAGGCCCGCCAGCAGCGCCGCGGCGCCCACCGAGGTCGACACCCACGCCGCGGTCTGAAAGGTGAGCCCCTGGCCCGACACCAGCCGCGCGTCCCCCAGCGACGTTGCGTCGACCAACTGACCGTAGCGGGTACCCGCGAGCACGAACATCGCGGCGCCCCCGCCCAGGCCGGCCACGCCCAGCAGCGAGGGCAACCACCACCCGCGCCGCGCCGAAGGAGCCGGTTCGGAGCCGCGCCGCGGGGCCAACAGCGGCCGCGCCAGCTCGGGGGCAGCGCGGTCGAGCGCGTCGAGCAACTCGCGCTCGGAGCGCGCGTCGACCTTCACCGCCGAGAGGACGTGCCCGTCGCGGCTGCTGAGCACCTTGAGCAACCCCCGAAACCCACCGTCGAGGCGCGCGAGGCTCACCGTCAGCGTGGCGTCGCAGCCCAGGGCGTTGGCCAGTTCCGCGAGGCAGCTCTTTTCTGCGGCGCACCCCGTGAGCTGCCGTTGCCGCTCGGCGCTCAAGAGCGTCGAGATGTCCTGCGCGGTCATCACCTCGAGGCCCGCCTGGCGCAACGCCTGGGCGAGGTTGTCTGCGTAGAAGCGGGCGAGCTCTGGCTTCACGTCGACCACGTTCCACTCGGGGCTCGCCACCTTCGGGCTTGCGGCGGCGAGCGTCACGGCCAGCAGAAGAGACAGCATCGGCCCACCAGCAGAACTGCAAACCAGCCACCGGGCAAGCGTCGACTCGGACGCTTTGACGACTCGTTGGGTTAAGCTGCGCTTGTCACACAGCCACCGTTGCTTCGCGCCGCGCGCCTCCCGCCGTGACAAGGACCAGACCGATGCCCGCCCTCGCCGAGGCCACCCTGGACGCCCTGCCCGAGCACCTGTGCGTGCTCGATCGGTCGGGCACCATCATCTGGGTCAACCGGGCCTGGCGCCGCTTCGCCGAGCTCAACGGCGGCGCCCCCGAGCTGACCGCCCCGGGCGCCAACTACCTCGCGGTCTGCGCCGCGACGCCGGGCGTGGGCGACGCGTTTCGCGCGGGGTTGCTCGACGTGCTCGAGGGCCGACGCGACCGGTTCTCTCAAGAGTACCCCTGCCACTCGCCCACAAAGGCCCAGTGGTTCGTGGCCACCGCGACCCGCGTCGAAGTCGAGGGCCAGCCCCACGTGGTGGTCACCCACAACGACGTGACCGCCCAACGCGAGACCCAGGAGATGGTCTCGCTCTTCGTACGGCACTCGCCCATCTTCGCGTACATCAAGGAGGTCACCGCGACGCAGAGCCGCGTGGTGCAAGCCAGCGAGATCTTCGCGCAGATGGTGGGCATCCCCGGGTCGCAGCTGGTCGGCAAGACCATGACCGACCTGTTCCCCCCGGCGATGGCGGCGCAGATGACCGCCGACGACTGGCAGGTGGTCTCGGGCGGCAAGGTGCTCGAGATCGACGAGACGCTCGACGGTCGCCGCTACCACAGCGTGAAGTTCCCCATCGCGCTGCACGCGCACAAGACGATGCTCGGGGGCTACACCATCGACGTCACCGAGCAGAAGCGGGCGGAGGAGACGCGCCGGGAACTGGAGCACCGGCTCCACCACGCCCAGAAAGACGACAGCCTGCGGGTCATGGCGGCGGGCATCGCGCACCAGTTCAACAACCTGCTGATGGTCATCCAGGGCTACCTCGAGCTGTCGCGCCGCGACGACGGGCTGCCCGACGACCCGCTGCGCGCCGACGCCGAAGACGCCATGCGTCGGGCGGCGAGCATCTCCGGCAGCATGCTCAGCTACCTCGGGCAGGACGTGCTGCACCGCGAGCCCCACGACCTGTCGCTCGAGGTGACGAACCTCGCGCCCCAGCTGCGCGCGCTGCTGCCCCGGGGCGTGCAGCTGGCCTTCGACGCGCCCGTCGAGCTGCTGTGGAGCACCATCGACGCAGGCGGCCTGCGACGGGTGGTGATGAACCTCGCGAGCAACGCCTGGGAAGCCGTCGCCGCGAAGGGCGGCACCGTGCGGCTCGCTGTCCACCCCGCCGCCAGCCCGCCTCCCTCGGCCGAAGAGCCGGGCCGGGCGCCACACCCGGGCCCGTGGGTATGCCTCGAGGTCAGCGACGATGGGCCGGGGATGACGCCCGAGATCCTGGAGCGCATCTTCGACCCCTTCTTCAGCACCCGCTTCGCCGGGCGAGGGCTGGGGCTCTCGGTGACCCGCGGCATCGTGCGCGCGTGCGGGGGCCACATCACGGTCGACAGCACGCCGGGCCACGGCACCTCGGTGAAGGTCTACCTGCCGCAGAGCACGCAGGCCGAGTTGGGCGCGCCCCGGCCAATCATCGCGACCGAGCGGCGCGTGGCCCCGCGCCGGCAACCCCGGCCCGGCGCGGTGTTGGTGGTGGACGATGAGCCGCTGGTCCTCGGCGCGAGCGAGCGGCTGCTGCAACACCTCGGCTACGAGGTCCTCACCGCGAGGAGCGGCGAGGAGGCGTTGACCCTGTTCCGACACCACGCCGACGCCATCGGCAGCGTGGTGCTCGACCTGAACATGCCGGGGCTCGATGGCTGGCAGGTGCTCGCGGCCCTGCGCGCGCAGCGACCCGACGTGTACGTGGTGGTGGCCAGCGGCCTCGACGTCGCCCAGCTCAAGCTCGAGCGCCGCGAGGTGCAGCCCGACGGGTGGCTGCAAAAGCCCTTCGGCGCCGCCCCTTTGGCCGCGGCGCTCCATCGCGCGGACGGGTGAGCCTCAGGACCAGCGCAGGTTCGCCTTGAGCAGCGGCAGTTGCCGCACGCGCTGGCCGGTGGCGGAGAAGATGGCGTTGCACAGGGCCGGCGCGGTCGGCGGGAGCGCGGGCTCGCCCAGGCCCGTGGGCGGCACGTTCGACTCGATGAAGTGCACCTCGATGGGCGGCGCGTCGGGCAGGCGCAGCAGCGGGTAGTCGGCGAAGTTGACCTGCTGCACGCGACCGTCGGCGAGGGTCACCTCCTGCAGCCACGCCGAGGACAGCCCGTCGAGCATCGAGCCCTGGACCTGGTTCTCGGCGCCCGAGCGGTTGACGATGGGGCCCACGTCCACCGCGGCCCACAGCTGCTCGACCTTCAGCGCACCCTGCTTCGAGACCTGCACCTGCGCGGCCACGGCGACGTAGCCGTGGTGGCAATAGTGGAAGGCGAGGCCCAGGCCGCGGCCGCGCTCCAGCCGGCGGCCCCAGCCGCACTTCTGGGCGACGAGCTCGAGGGCGCCCTTCATGCGGCCCGTGTCGTAGGGCCGCAGGCGCGGGTTCTTCACGGGAAGCTGCCGCGCGTCGCCCAGCAGCCCGAGGCGGAAGGTGAGCGGGTCGACCTTCGCGGCGAAGGCGAGTTCGTCGAGGAAGCTCTGCACGGCCCAGGCGGTGGTGCACGAACCAGGCGCGCGCCACCAGCCCATGGGCACGTGCGTGGGGAGGATGGTGCGCCCGAGCTGGTAGTGCTCGACGAAGCGCGCGGGCAGTTCGTCGAAGTCGACGTCGCCGCCGTTGCCCGGGGTCTGTGCCTGGTCGAGGCCGAAGGTGACGAAGTGGTCCTTCCACGCCGAGAGCCGGCCCTTCGCGTCGAGCGCAGCCTCGAGGTGGTGGAAGGCCTCGGGCCGGTAGAAGTCGTGCTGCAGGTCCTGCTCGCGCTCCCAGATGACCTGCACCGGCGTGCCCTCGAGGCGCTGGGCGAGGGCGCCGACTTCGACGAGGGAGTCGTTGAGCAGCCGCCGGCCAAAGCCACCGCCCGCGCGGACGAGGTGGATGACCACGGCGCTGGGCGCAAGGCCGAGGGTCTTGCAGACGAGCTCCTGGCCCGCGGCGGGGTTCTGCGTCGGCGCCCAGAACTCGAGCACCCCGTCCTTGAAGAGCGCGGTGCAGTTCTGCGGCTCGAGCGTGGCGTGGCTCATCATCGGCGCGTGGTAGCTGGCCTCGAGCTTCTTCCCTCCCCTGGCCAGCGCCTTGGCGACGTCGCCGTCGTTGCGCACCAGGGTGGCGGGCGGCTGGCCCCGCAAGGCGTTGGCGTCGCGCGCCAGCTCTCCGGAGGTCCCCGAGCGCTTCACGTCGGGGAGCACCCAGTCGACCTTCAGCGCGCGGCGCGCCTTGAACGCGGCCCAGGTGCTGTCGGCGACGATGGCCACGCCAGGCAGCAGCCCGAACTTGTCCTGCGTGCCCGTGAGCACGAAGGCCTCGCGCACGCCGGGCAGCGCCTTCACCTCGTCGAGGTTCGCGCCCTTCACGGCGCCGCCGAAGACCGGGCACTTCTCGTAGACGGCGAAGCGCAGGCCGGGGAGTCGCTGGTCGATGCCGAAGAGCGGCTGGCCGGTGACGATCTTCGGGTTGTCCACCCCGCCGATGCGGCGCCCGAGGATCTTGAAGTCCTTCGGGTCCTTGAGCGTGACGTCGGAGGGCTTCGGCACGGGGAGCGCCGCGGCGACCTCGAGGAGCGTGCCGTAGGGCGCGCGGCGCCCGGTGGCGTCGTGCAGCACCGCCCCTTCGCTGGCGCGGCACTCCGACGACGGCACCTTCCACGTGCTGGCGGCGGCGTTGACGAGCACCGTGCGCGCGACGGCGCCGAGGCGGCGCAGCTCGTCGTAGTGGAGCGTGGTGGCCATGCTGCCGCCGGCGACCTGTCGGCCGAAGACGGGGTCGAGCTTCGCCTGCTCGATGGTGACGGACTCCCACGGCACCTCGAGCTCTTCGGCGATGAGCATCGGCAGCGAGGTCTTCACCCCCTGGCCGACCTCGGGGTTCTTGGCGATGAGGGTGACGGCGCCGGTCGCGGCGATGCGCACGTAGGCGTGCGGCGCGAAGTCGGGCAACGGGGCAGGAGGCTCGACCGGCGTCGCCGGCGCCGGCCCCCCGACGCGCGGCGTGACGCAGCCGATGAGGAGCCCGCCGCCGGCGGCCAGGCCCACGGTGATCAACTCGCGGCGGCTGATCATCGCGCACCGCCCTTCGCGGCGTGGTGAATGGCGGCGCGAACGCGGGTGTACGTGGCGCAGCGGCAGAGGTTGCCGCCCATGGCGGCGTCGATGGCGGCGTCGTCGGGATGCGGGGTCTTCGCCAGCAACGCCGCGGCGCTCATGAGCTGGCCGGCCTGGCAGTAGCCACACTGCGCGACGTCGAGGTCCACCCACGCCTGCTGCAGCGCGGTGAGCGTCCCCTGCGGCGCGAGGCCCTCGATGGTGGTGACCTGCGCGGCGCCGACCGCGGACACCGGGAGCTGGCAGCTGCGCACCGGCGCGCCGTCGAGGTGCACCGTGCAGCTGCCACACAGCCCCACGCCGCAGCCGTACTTGGTGCCCACGAGCTGCAGCGAATCACGGAGCACCCAGAGCAACGGGGTGTCCGACTCGGCCTCGACCACGCGCTCGTTCCCGTTGATCTGCAGGTGCCAGGTGGCCATGGCGCGCAGTGTCGCCCCGCGAGGGAAGAAGCGCGAGGGCGGCAACGGTTCTCGATTCGTGAGACCCGCGAAGGGGGGTCTGTGCCCCATGCGCGCGCAGAGACGGAGCCGAAGCGCCTGCCGCCCGGGCCCGCCGTGGCACGCGGCCTGCTCCGCCGGCTCGTCCGTGGGACCTCACGACAAGGCCTTCCGAAAGCTCATGAAGGAGCGCGGTGTCGCGGAGGCGCTGCTGCGAGAGCGACTCCCGCCCGCGCTCGTCGCTCGCATGAAGGGTCCGCCCGAACACCTGTCGGAGTCCTTCATCGACGGTGCGCTCCACGGAGCCGTCGCCGACGTGGTCCTCCGTGCGCCGCTCAAGGGCGGCGCGGAGGCGCACGTGCTCTGCCTCATCGAGCACAAGCGGACCGAGGACCGGTGGGTACTGCTGCAGGTGCTGCGCTACGTGACGGCGCTCTACACGCAGCTCGCGAAGACCCACTGGGAGCTGCCGGTGGTGGTGCCGCTCGTCATCTTCAACGGCGCGCGGAGATGGCGCGGGCCCCAGCGCTTCTCGGGGCTGTTGCAGGACACCCCGTCAACCCAGGCGCTCGCCCTGGACTTCGGGGTCGTGCTACTCGACATGGGCGCAGAGCCCGCCGCGACGCTCTCGGCGCACCCCACGCTGAAGGGAGGACTGCTGGGCCTCAAGGCCGCGGCCACGCCCACCGAGCAACTCGAGCCGGTCCTCACCCAGATGATGGGCGCCCTCTCAGACGACGAGTCGACGCTGAGGCTGTTCCTCCAGTACCTTGTCACCGTCGTGGGAAGAGACGCGCTGCCGGTGGTGGAACGCGCAGCGCGCAGACAGGAGCGCAAGGCCATGCAGACCATCAGTGAGTTCCTCGAGTCGCGGGGGTTCCGTCGAGGGAAGAAGCAGGGTCTCGAGCAGGGTCTCGAGCAGGGTCTCGAGCAGGGTCTCGAGCAGGGTCTCGAGGCCGGTCGCCGCGACGCCTTGCGCGACGCGCTGCGCCGGGTGCTCAAGAAGCGCTTCAAGAAGGTCCCTGACTCCGTGGAAGCGAAGCTGGCCGCGGCCGACCCCGACACGCTCACGCAGTGGTTCGACGCCGCGCTCGACGCGAAGTCACTCAAGTCCCTGGGGCTGTGAGCGCTCTCTGGCGTCACCTCGAAATGCCCTGGAAATTCCCGCGGAACGTCATGGCTGTTTGCATCTGACCTGCGGAAGGATCCCCGCCCCCGTCCGACAATGAAGAGTCCCCGGCAAGGAGGCCTTCATGTTGTCGACTGGCACACGCGGTTCTGACGTCTCGAGATTGCAGCAGCAACTGACGGCCGCGGGCTTCAACCCCGGCGGCGTCGACGGGGTCTTCGGCCGCAAGACGCGCGCGGCCGTACTCGCCTTCCAGCACGCCCGGGGCCTGGGTGCGGACGGCGTCGTGGGGCCCAGGACGAGCCAGAAGCTCTTCGGGTCGCCTGACTCGAAGTACTGGGACGGCCGCAGCGACTTCACGCCGGCGCCACCCGGGCCGGTCACCGCCCCCGGCAGCGCCGGATCCGTACCGACGAAGGTGCAGCGCTTCATCGACATCGCCACCGCGCAGTCGGGAAAACCGTACGTCTTCGGCGCCGAGGGCCCAGGGGCCTTCGACTGCTCCGGGCTCATTCACTACGCCCTGCAGCAAGCCGGCGTCGCCGACAGCCGCAGCACCGCCGCGGGGTACCAGGCTCGCTTCGCCGGCTCACGCGTCACCCGCTCGGAGCTCAAGCCCGGCGACCTGCTCTTCATCTGGTACCCGAACAGCCGCGGCATCCCCAGCGGCAAGGCGTCGCACATCGAGATCTACCTCGGCAACGGCCGCTCCATGGGCACCGACAACCCGAGGGAAGGGGCGCGCGCCGAGCCCGTCGACTGGAGCCACGTCGTGAACTCGTCTCGCGTGCCTGCGCTGTATCGCTGATCTGGCAATGCGACCCGCCCGGCCCCGTAGTGCGGGCGGCCCCGATGCGCACCCGACACCGTCTTCGCAGCGCAGTGAGGTTCCTGGCGGGGCTCTTGCTGCTGGTGCTCGCCTACGGGACGCTGCACGCCCACCCGCACTCGCTCTTCGCCCACGAGCTGAAGGTGGGCACGGTGGTGCTGCATGCACGGCAACCGTTTCCGCCCAACACCATCGAGCTGCTGCGCGAGGTCGAGGCGCGGCTCTCGACCTCGCCGATGTACCGGGCGGATCACCCCCACGACGTCTTCCTCTGTGACACGCCAGCGCTCTATGCGTTCTTCTCCCCTCACCACCCGGACACCGGCGGCGAGACATACTTCTGGCTGGCCAACGTGGTGTTCTTGCGGCCCGTGGACCTGGCGGCGAACCGGCTGATCAGCCCGCTGGGCACGCCCGTCCCCGAGCCGCGCACGCTCGTGTACTTCCTCACGCACGAACTGGTGCACGCGCAGACCTGGGACGCGCTGGGCCTGCGCGGGTACCTCGCCCTCGAGCGCTGGCAGGAAGATGGCTACCCCGACTTCGTGGCGAACCGGGCCTTCGACGCGGCCGACGCGACCGAGAAGCTGCGCCGGGGAGACCCCACGCTCGACCCGGAGAAGTCGGGCCTCTACCTGCGCTACCACCTGCTGGTGCACCACGCGCTGGGCTCGGGCCTGAGCGTCGAGCAACTGCTCTCGGGGCCACGTGACGCTGCGCCGATCGAGGCGGAGTTGCTGCGTTGACCACGGCTGCGCACCGGTCAGCCGCCGAACAACACGCGCCCCAGCGCCAGGGCCACGCCGGTGACGCTCTCGCCCGCGATGAGGCCCGAGGCCACCGGCGTCAGGGTGGCGGTCGACCAACGCCGCCGCAGCACCGCGCCCCCCACGGCGCCGGCCACCATGGTCAACGCGGTCGCCGCGGGAATCACCATGGAGATGCCCAGGGCCGACGGTGAGGGCAACCACGCCTTGCGCCGGGCGGGGAGCAGCGCCTCGAGCACCGAGAGCACCATGCCCAGCGCGGCGGCCGCGAACATCGCCCCCACGGCCCCGCGCGGCAACCCACCGAGGCCGCCCGCCAGCACCTTCGAGACCCCGGCCCACACCATGACCGCCGGCGCGGGGAACTGCTCGGAGCCGAGCACCGATGCGTCGGGGATCAGCAGCGTGAAGGCGGGCACCACCACCGCTGCGCCCACCACCAGTCCGAGGAACTGCGCGTAGACCTGCTGGCGCGGGTCGGCGCCCAGCACCCAGCCAGTCTTGAGATCGCTCAGGAGGTCCGCCGCGTGCAACCCCACGCCCGAGGTCACGTTGGCGCTCATCACGTTGGCCGCGACGTGCCCGGGCAACGCGACGCCGAACACCAACTGGGTCAGCGGTCCCATGGCCTTGGTGGGCGTGATGTCGGTCTCGCCGGTCACCCGCGCGGCGATGGCGCCCACCAGCAAGGCCAGGGGCATGGCCAGCGCCCCAGCCCAGAGCGGAATGTCGAACTGCCACCACATCAACAGCACCAGCGGCGGCGCGAGCACCACGAAGCCGGCCACGGCCCACCATGCCGGCGCCTCGACCGCGTCGACCGCGGAGGGGGCTGGCCTCGCCCCGGGACGCAGCACGGCGCCCAGGCTCGAGAGCGCGTCGAGCAGCGAGCGCCACCGCAGCACGAACGAGAGCACCCCCGAGGTGACCAGCAGCGCGGCCGCGGGCCAGAGCATGAACTGCACGAGGGCCTTGAAGTCCACGCTGCTCACGAAGCCCGAGGCGACCACCCACGGCGCCAGCACGCCCCAGGTCAACAGCGCGCCGAGCAGCATCGAGGCCGCGGTGCGCGGGGCCATCAACGAGCCACCGCCCAGCAGCACCAGGCTCGAGTCGAAGCCCAGCGACCACGCGGCCGCGGGGTGACCGGAGAGCGAGAACGGCGCCGCGAGCCTCCAGGGAAACGAGAAGGGCCCGCGCACGTCGCGCCACAGGGTGAACAGCGAAGCCACGAGGCCCGCCTGCACCAGCAGCCGCGCCGGGCGCGCGTCACCGGTGCCATGCATGGTCCGGATGGCCTCGGCCGTGGCCACCGACATGGGGAACGGGAGCTTCTCGCGGTTGATGAACTGCCGCTTGAGGGGGATGGCCACGAAGACGCCGAGGGCGGCGATGAGCGCGAACCACGCCACCATCACCAGGCCTCCGGGGCGCTGGCCGGTCAAGAGCAGCAGCGCGGGCAGCGCCGCCATGTTGCCACCGCCGGTCATCCACGCACCCGACGAGGCGACCGAGGCGACGGCGTTGTTCTCCAGCGCCGAGAAGGGCGTGCGACTGAAGCCACCGAGCCGCAGCGCGCGAAACAGGCCGTAGGCGACGATGGTGGCGGTGATGGTGACGCCGAGGCTCCACCCGGTCTTGAGCACCACGTAGAGGTTCGAGAGGCACAGCACCGCGCCCAGGCCCATGCCGGTGAGCGCCGCGCGGACGGTGAGCTGGCGGTCAGGCCCCTGGTAGACCTCCTGCACCCACCGCTCTTCGTCGGTCACACCGTCAGCTCTTTGGCCAGGGCCATCGAGGCGATGGTGCCGTCGGCGACCGCGGTGGTGATCTGCCGGAACTTCTTGGTGGCCACGTCACCGGCGGCGAACACCCCGGGCACGTTGGTGCGCATCTCGTCGTCGACCGCGATGTAGCCCCAGCTGTCGAGCTTGAAGCGCCCCTCGAGCAGCTCGAGGTTGGGCACCATGCCGGCGAAGACGAACACCCCGTCGCAGTCCAGGACGTACTGCTCGTGCGTCGCGAGGTCCTCCACCAGCACCCCGTCCACGCCCTTCCCTCCCCGGGAGAGGAACTCGCGGGGCTGGGTCGAGAGGCGGAACTCGATCTTCGGTTCGGCCTTCGCCTGGGCCTGCGCGTGCTGGTTGGCCTGGAGCGTGGGGAACTGGTTGACGATGGTGATGTTCGCGGCGAACCGCGCGATGAACAGCGACTCCTCGACGGCCGAGTTGCCGCCGCCGATGACCACCACGTGCTTGCCCTCGTAGTACTTGGCGTCGCAGGTCGCGCAGTACGACACGCCCTTGCCCTTGAACTCGCGCTCGCCCTTGACCCCGATGATGCGCGGGGTCGAACCGGTGGCGATGATCAGCCGCTTGGCGACGATGGTCTCGAGCCCGTCGAGCACCACGGTCTTCTTCTCGAGGTCGATGCTCGTCACCTCGGCCGCGAGCCGCGGGTGCACGCCGGCGAGCTTCGCCTGCTCGACCAGGTGATCCGCCAACAGGTACCCGGGCATGGCCCTGGGGAAGCCGGGGAAGTTCGAGACCTGGTGCGTGGTGGCCACGTTGCCGCCGCCCAGGCCCAGGTCCACCATCACCGTGTTGAGCCTTGCCTGCGCGCAGTAGATGCCCGCCGTGACGCCCGCCGGGCCGGCCCCGAGGATCAGCACGTCGGCCTCGGTGTGGCTCGTCTTCGCCTGCGCCTTGAGGGTCTCGAAGCGCGGTCCGGGCACCAGCGCGTGGAGGCCTTGCAGCAGCTCGGAGCGCTTGATGGCGGCGGTCAACCGCGGGCTGACCTCCTTCCCGTTCTCGAAGAAGAGCACCGTGGGGGATCCCTTCACTCCCAGCTCGGTGGCCAGCTCCCGGTTCTGCTGGCGGAACACCTTCACGAACTCGACGTCTTCGCGGAACAGCCCGGCGACGGCCTCGTACTTGGGCGCGAGCGCTTCGCAGGGCGGGCACTCGCTCGAATAGAAGTCGACCACCACCTTCTTCTTCGAGGCGAGCACCGCGGGAAACTCGGCGGCGGTGATTTCACGAACGGCGTCGGACATGGTGGCTCCTTCGGGGTGCTGCTGCTTTCAGAGTTCTCGCTGGCCGTAGAGGGCGCAGCCCATGCCGAGCAACTCCTTCACCGGCCGGCAGTCGGACGCGCGAATGGTGCCCTTCCAGCTCCTGGACACCGCGCCGCAACCACCGCCACAGGCGAGCTGGTTCGAACAACTGCTGCAGCTCGAGATGCTGGTGACGTCGCGGCCGGACCAGTCGCTGACCTCGTCGGCCTTCAAGGTGCGGGTGGGGAAGAAGGTGCCGATCTCTTCGGCGTCTTTGCCCACGTTCGCGGTGCACGGGTAGATCGAGCCGGTGGCGTCGAAGGCCCACTCGGTCTTGGTGGCCGGGCACGAATCGAACAGCGGCTCGGGGAGCTGCCCCTCGTCGAAGAGGAAGCGCGAGACCGAGTACGCGGGCCGGTAGAAGCGCAGGATCTCCGGGTCGGCCTGGATGAGCTCGTACATGTCCTCCCAGAGCGAGAGCCGCGTGTAGAGCCGGGTGTTGTTCGTCTGGCAGTGGTGCAGCTCGTAGTTGCGACCGACCTGCGTCTTGAAGCGCCTGTTCTCCGTCCACCCCTGGGCAATGGCGAAGTGCGCGAGTTCGCCGAAGCCGCCGAGGTTCTCCTTGTCGAGCACCGCGCGCAGGTTGACGGTGAGGCCGCCTTCGAGCGCCGCGTTGATGCCCTCCACCACGCGGTCGAACGTGGGGCCCCCGCCCTTGAGGGAGCGTCGCTGGTCGTGCATCGCGCGCGGCCCATCGAGGGTCACCTGCACCTCGCGAATGCGCCCGGTCTGCAGCAGCGGCACGTAGCTCTCGAGCGAATAGCCGTTGGTGATGATCGCCAGGTCGAGGCCGCGCGCCTTCGTGCCCTCGATCAACTTCTCGACGACGTGACGGTTCTTCGGGGTGTCGAGCAGCGGCTCGCCGCCGAACAGCGTCACGTACTTGCGGCGCCCGGCGAAGGTGTCGTCGACGTACGAGAAGAACGCGTCGATGACCGCGTCGGGGTCGTGGGTCTTCTGCGGCGCGTACTCGTCCTGGAAACAATACGAACAGCCGAAGTTGCAGGCGTACGAGGGCACGAAGAACAGCTGCACCTCGTCGTCCTTCTGCCCTTCGGCGAACTTCTCCTTCGCGGCCGCGTAGCGACGCGCCTCTTCCGCCGGTTCGACGAGGTAGCCCTTGGCGGCGAAGGCCTCGGGATCGAGCAGCTCGCCGCGTTGAAAGCGGGCCGCGGTGTCGGCGTCGAGGAGATCGGCCTGGCCAGCGAGCAGGTTCACCAGCAGCCACGACTCGCTGCCCGCCACCTGGGTGAGGATGTTGTGCTTGGAAGGCTGCATGGGGCTCCTGCGGGGGAAAGATGCGGGACCGACCCGTTGGCGAGCCGGGCCCCGCGGGGTGTTCAAGGCGACGTCAGTCGTGACAGCCGGCGACGTTCTTCGAGACCTTCGCGCAGCACTGCGCGACCTTCTCTTGCGAGGGGGCGCAGCAGGCGGTTGCGGGCTTCTTGATGAGCGACTTCATGGTGATTCACCTCCTCGACGTGGGCTCCGCGCCCCGTTCAGCGGGCGTGGGCGGTCTTGCGGCCAGACAGCGTGAAGCTCGCCAGCAGCGCGTGCTGCTTGCGGTACGGGGCGCGCTCGGAGGTGACCTCGACCTGATCGAAGCCGGCGGCGGCGACGTGGGCCAGGTACTCCGGCCGGGTCTCGGCGCCGGCCCAGCACTCGGCCACGGCGACGGGGTCGTTGCGGTGCTCCTCGGCGATGGCCTCGACCGCGTAGATGTCGCTGACGAGGAAGCGGCCGCCCGGCGTGAGGACGCGCGCGATCTCGCTCCACACGCGGGCCTTGTCGCGCGCGTGGTTCAGGGCGCAGTTCGACACCACCCAGTCCACCGAGGCGTCGGCCAGCGAGAGCGCCTCCAGCGACGACTCGCGAATGGTGACGTTGCGCAGGCCCGCTTCCCGCGCCAGGGACTGGGCGGCCTCCACCATGGCCGGCGAGCCATCGATGCCGAACACGTGACCGTACGGGCCGACCTTCTGGGCCAGCACCAGCACGTCGCGACCCCGCCCGCAGCCGAGATCGACACAGGTCTGACCCGGCGTGGCCTCACACGAAGTCGCGGCGCCTCCACACGAGAGGCTGCCGGGCTGCGTCGCGAGGACGCCGTAGCGCTGCTGGATGGCGGGACTGACGGAGGAGGTCACGGGCTTTGGAGCCGACGCCCACCGCGTTCGGTTCACCTGCGTCGAAGCGAACCGTTCACCCGCTCCGCTGCTCTCAACGCACGCGATGCCGATGACGAACGAACACCTCTACGGGTGCGCCACCTGTCACACCGCGGCCGCCTTTCGGGGTGACTGTTCGCGCATGCCGGCCGATTGCCCCACCTTGACCCGGCCGGATCTGACGAAGGACGTGTCGAGCTACCTCGAACCGGAGCGCGCCGAGGTGATGCGCGTGGCCGACGCTTCGCCCTTCACCCCCGAGCACCAGAAGCGCAACCGCGTTGAAGAACTCATCTTCTATGCCCAGCAGCGCAAGCTCGAGCGACTCGAGGGCGCGGGCGTCCGCGTCAGGCCCGGGGCGCGGGTGAAACGGGCACTCGTGCTTGTGGCAGTCGGGGTTCAGCGCGCTGAACTCGCAGCGGGCGCCCTTCGCGCGCATCGGCGTGTCGAGGCGCTGGCGCGCGAACTTCGCCGCCGCGAGCGTGGCCACCCAGGTGTTGCGCTTGCAGCAGCGCGGGCCGCCGAGCTTCGCGTAGACGCCCAGCACCTCGGAGGTCATCGCCTGGGCCAGGGCCCACGGCTCCTTCGAGCGCGGCGTGGCGCCGGTGACGAGGCTCACGAAGATGCCGCTGCCGATGGCGGCCCCGCAGGCACCCCAGAAGCCACATGTGCCCCCGGGCACCTGCGCCGCCCGCTTCTTCGCCTCGGCGAGCAGCGAGGCCTTGCGCTCGAGGGGCTCCCCGCGCTGGTTGCAGTAGGCCGCGAGCAGCGCCGCCGGGGCGAGGTAGTGGTGCTCGGCGCCGTGCATCTTCACCTTCGGGTGACGCATGGCCGAAAGGGTGATGGCCACGGGGTCGGTCTGGGTCGAGTCGAGGCACAGCCGCTCGATGACCTCCACCGTCTCGCCGGAGTGGCACACGTCACAGAAGAAGTGCCCCGCCAGGCAGCGCGCGTTGCTCTGGTGCGTTCGCCCGCAGCCCTCGCACACCATGGATGCGGCGCACTCGAGGTACGCGAGCTCGGCGCCGCACGACAGGCAGCCGCTGACATGGGGCGTGGTCACCATGCGGCTGGGAGCCCGAGGGAGTCGCTCGCGGTTCGCGTCAGTACTTGAGGGCGCGGCCGAGCAACGGCGTGAGGCGCTCGAGTTGCTTGGGGTCGATGCGGCTGCGCTCGGACCACACGCCGAGCTCCAGCGCGCTCTGGCAACTGCACGGGGTGTCGAAGCGCGCGGCCACCAGCGGGAGCGCACGCTTGAGCGTCTCCAGCGCCCGGTGCGTGGCCGCCTCGAGGTTGCCGATGATCTCCCGCAGCAGCTCGTGACGATCGAGCTCGCCCTTGTGCGGGCGCCAGCAGTCGTAGTCGGTGGGGAGCAGCAGCGTCGCGCAACACAGCTCGGCTTCGCGCGCGAGCTTCGCCTCGGGCTGCGAGGTCATGCCGATGAGGTTCGCGCCCCAGCTGCGGTGCAGCTCGCTCTCGGCGCGGGTCGAGAACTGCGGGCCTTCCATCACCACCAGCGTGCCGCCCTCGTGCACCGTGCTGGAGGTCTGCCGTGCCGCGACGAGCAGGTCCTCTCGCAGGTGCGAGCACCACGGGTTCGCGAGCTCGACGTGCACCACGAGGTCGTCGAAGAAGGTCGACGCGCGGCGATGGGTGCGGTCGATGACCTGGTCCGGCACCACGAGATCGCGCGGGGCGATCTCTTCGCGCAGGCTGCCGACGGCCGAGGTGGTGAGCAGGTGCGTCACCCCCAGCGTCTTGAGCGCGAAGAGGTTGGCGCGGTACGGCACCACCGAGGGGTTGTACACGTGACCGTGGCCGTGGCGCGGCAGCAGCGCGACGGGCACCCCGGCGATCTCCCCGGTGAGGATGGGCGCCGAGGGGCGGCCGAAGGGCGTCTCGACTTCCTTCGATTCGCTGTGCGTCAGCAGGCTGCCCAACGCCTGGCCCAACCCGCTGCCTCCGATGATGCCTACGCGACCCTGCGCCATGTCCTGGATCCTCTCGTGTCACGCGCAACACGAGGTCGACGGTACCGACCCCACGAGGCGCTTCCCGTCGGGACCATACACATCGAAGGCCGCGGCCCACGGGGCATGTGACAGCCGCGCCGCGGTCGAGGGGTTGACACCCACCCGCTCGGGGTCGGCCGCGGGCAGCGAGCACCCGGGGAAGAAGACGCGCTTCGTGGCGCCACCAAAGGCGACGGGCGACGCGATGCGGGCCCGGTACTCGAGCTCGGTGATGAACGCGTTGAGCCTGCCCAGCAGCCACTTGAGCCACGACATGAGGCTGTCGAGAGCGTCCGGGCCTGCGCAAAGGGTTCGGACCAGGGCGGCGTTCCTGCTACGCGCGCAGGCCTCGTGACTGCGCCCCGCATCGTCCTCGTTCGACCGCGCAACGCCGACAACCTCGTGTCCATCGCCCGCTCGATGCGCGGCTTCGGCCTCGTCGACTGGGTTGCGGTGTCTTCGAAGGTGCACCTCGAGGGCATGCGCGAGGTGCTCAGCAAGCACCGCGAGCCTTCCCAGAACGACGCGCTCGTGGACACGCTGCGCCGGGTCGACACCATCGAAGAGGCCGTCGCTGATTGTTCGTTCGTGGTGGGCACCACCATGCGCGAGTTCGAGGGCCGGCCCCGGCTGACCCCGCGTGAATTGGTCCGCCACGTCGCGGCCCGCGGAGACGCGCGCTGGGCGCTGGTGTTCGGGGCCGAGACCAACGGCCTGCAGAACGACGACCTCGAGCAGTGCCACGCGGTGTCGTTCATTCCCTCGTCGGAAGAACAGCCCTCGCTCAACCTGTCCCAGGCGGTCGTGGTCTACGGCTACGAGTTGTTCTGTGGCGGGCGTGCCGAGGGAGGCGCCTCCCGGGTGCTCGCGGATGACGCGGCGCTGCGGAGGCTGCGGCTCGAGTTGATCGAGCGCATGCGCGCCTTCGAGTTCCCCGTGTCGGCGGTCGAGGAGTTGATGACCACGCTGCGCAACGCCGCGCTCACCGAAGACGAAGCGGCTCGGTGGATGCGGGCGCTCGCCCGGGAGTGGTGAACCGCGCCCCTGTCCCGGGAGCCTGGATCAGCGCTTGAGCTTCGCCCAGTCGACGATGGACACCACCTGCTTGGCGATGCGGTACTCGACCGACTTGCGCAGCCCGATGACGTCGCCGCCGACCTCCACCGGCACCTCGCGGTCGAAGTCCATGCGGCACGCGGTCAGCAGGTAGTCGTGGCTGTGGGGGATGGGGTGCACCCCGCGCCAGAGGTCGGGCAAGCGCCGCGTCGCCTCGGCCGCCGTCGCCGCGTACACGCGCACGTGCATGCGCCCGGGCATGGTCCTCGCGAAGTGCAGCGCCTGGAAGCCGAAGCCCAGCTCCTTGGTGGTGCCTGCGCCGGCCACGCCGTACGGCCCTTCGTAGAGCACCTCGCCGGGCCCGCCGTGAGGCAGCTCGATCACCTTCCCCGCGGCGTCGACGCCCAGCGCCGGGGCGCCGAGGTTCGTCACGCGCACCTGCGGCCGCGTGTGCGCGCGGAGGTTGCGCGGAATGGTGCGCCCGAAGAGCGAGAAGAAGTACCCCCCGCCGCCTTCGACGAAGCGACGGAAGCGCTCGGGCGTCGCGGCGCGCTGTTCGCGGTAGTCGTGGAGCAGCTCCGCGTCCCACCCGGCGCCGGCGAAGGGCGTGACCCGGCCCTCGACCTCGATGAGCGAGAAGTCGGTGGTGGGCACGGTCTTCTCGCCGCGCGCCGTGAGCCGCGACATCACCTCGAGCACGCCGCGCGGTGACGGCGCCTTCGTGCCGATGGCCCAGGCGTTTCCCGTGCCCAGCGGCACCAGCCCCAGCGGGGGGAAGGCGACGTCGCGCGCGCGCATGGCGTCGAGCAGGCCGATGGCCGTGCCGTCACCACCACCCGAGAGCACCAGCCCCGGCGCGTCGCGGTTCTTCGATTCATCGACGAAGCGGTGGAGATCTTCGAGGGTCCGCGTCGCCACCACCCGGGACCTGGGCAACGCCACGCGGGCCCGCGAGGCAAAGCGTTCCGACCCGTTCTTCGCGTTGAGGTTCACCACCACGGCGATGTCCATGGTGCATTCGTAGCCCACCGCGCGTCACGGCGATGTCATCTCGAGCTCACATCCCAGTCGGCTTGCGCAGGGCGCTGATCACCGTTCGCAGCAGAATGGAAAGATCCAGTCCGATGCTCCAGGTGCGCTGGTACTCGAGGTCCAGCGCGACCACGTCGTCGAAGCCGCGCAAGTGGCGATTTCCGCTGGCCTGCCACAGCCCGGTGAGGCCTGGCTTCACCTCCAGGCGCCGCCAATGTTCGGCCGAGTAGTGGCAGACCTCGTCGAGCGTCGGCGGCCGGGTGCCCACGAGGCTCATCTCGCCCTTGAGCACGTTCCAGAACTGGGGCAGCTCGTCGAGCATCGTCTTGCGCAGCACGTGACCCACGCGGGTGATGCGCGGGTCCTTCCCGGTGGGGCTGAAAAACAGCGCGTCGGCGCTCTTCACCGAGAGCTTCAGGCGGTCCGCGTGCGGCACCATGGTGCGGAACTTCCAGATGGGAAACTGCCAGCCATGGCACCCCACGCGGTGCTGCTGGAAAAACACCGGCCCGCCGTCTTCGAGGTGAATGGCGAGCGCTACGAAGGGCAACACGGTCAGCGCGAGGCCCAGGCCGACCAGCGCCCCGACGATGTCCAGCAGGCGCTTGAGCCGGTTCGCCACCGAGGCGTGCGCGTGCCCGTCGAAGTGCACCGGCTCGTTTTCCCGGGTCAGTTCGCTGAGCGCGGCGTCGATCTCGTCGTGGGTGCTGAGGTGCCACTGCTCCAGGAGATCGCCCAGCAGGATCCAGTGCCCCTGGTTCGCCTCGGCGCGCTGCTCATTCAAGACGATCTGAAGTGCATCAGGACGAATGAGCCCCTGCCGCACGAGCACGTCGCCCAGTCGGCTGGCGGCGTGGTGCGCGAGCTGGAGGTGGCGGGTCGCGCGCTCCTCCTCGGGTCCGTGGGCAGTGACAGAAGCGAGAGCGCTCATGCCACGAGGTGTTCCAAGCAGCGTGCCACGCCCACAGGCACCGAAGGCCGCGAGACCGCAGCAGCCCCCCTACGAGCCCCGCGCAGGCACTGCGCCGTGCGCAACGCCGCCTCGCAGACCGTTCAGACGAGCCGCTCGGCGAAGACCTGCGCGAGGCCCATGATGGTGTGCTGCGGGTTGACCCCGAGGTTGGTGGGAATGACCGATGCATCGGCGATCACCAGGTGCTGCACGCCGTGCACGCGCCCGTTTCCGTCGGTGACGCTGGTCTGCGCGTCCTTGCCCATCACGCACCCCCCGAAGAGGTGGCTCAAGATGGCGATGTACTTCTGCGGGTCGAGCGGCGCGTCGTCGAGCAGGCCCACCTGGTCGGGGGAGAGCTCGTAGGGCATGCCCGCGATGCCGGGGATCACCGCGCGCGCACCCGCGGCGAAGTGTTGCCTGGCGAGCAACACCATGCCGGCCCGGAAGCGCTCCATGTCGGGGCGATCGAGCGTGTAGTGCACCACCGGGTTGCCGAAGAGAGACCGGGTGACCCGGCCCGCGGTCTCGGCGCGCACGGCGTGACACCACATGGTGATGTGCCGGTACTGCGCGAGGCGCTCCATCAACTGCACGCCCCCGCCCGAGAGCCGGCTGGCGACGAGCTCCGGTGGAATGGCCAGGGTCTCGAGCTTGAGGCCCGGGGTCTGGCGGAACGCGGTCGAGGCCCAGCCCTGGGTCGCGCCGATGTTCATGTCCACCGGCTCGTCGTACACGCCGAACACGCCGGTGCCGGGATGCGCGCGGAAGTACTTGCCCAGGGCGGGCAGCTTGAGCCCCGAGCGCATGAGGATGACGGGCGAGTGCGTGACCGAGGCGGCGATGACCACGGCCTTCGTCGCGCGCAGGGTGAAGGTGGCGCCCTTCGACCGGCGCTCGGGGTGCAGGAAGCGGCCGGTGACGCCCACGGCCTTCGTGCCCTCGAAGAGCACGCGATCCACCGGGGCGCAGGTGACGAGCGTGCCGCCGAGGCGGAGCACCTCGGGCACGAAGACGATGTTGGTGCTCTGCTTCTTGCGCGTGCTGCAGCCCTGCAGGCACATGCCCCCGCCGTCGCAGCCCCTGGTGTAGCGGAGCATGGGGTGCGGGTCGGCCCAGCCCAGCGCCGCTTCGCCCTTGATGGCCAGGAGGTTGGCGCGGCCCAGCGCGTTGGGCTGCACCTCTTCGACGCTCAGGTCGCGCTCGAGCTGGTCCTGCTTCTTCAGCACCGCGGCTTCGAGGTCGGAGATGCCGTGCTCCGCTTCCCACTGGCGGAAGATGTCGCTGGGGGTGCGCACGCAGATGGCGGAGTTGATGACCGTGGTGCCGCCCACGGTGCGCGCCTGGACCACCGGCCACAGGGCCCGGCCCATGGTGACCTGGGAGCCCCACGCGTCGGTGAGGTCGCGCAGGCCGCCGTAGGCCGAGTGCGGGTAGTCGTCGGGGTCTCGCCACGCGCCGGCCTCGACCAGGGCCACGCTGCGCCCTGCGCGCGCGAGCGTCGCCGCGGCGGCCGCACCACCGGCGCCGGAGCCGACGACCACGAAGTCGAACGAGGCCTCGAAGTCCTGGCCCTTCTCGCGGAAGCTGACGTGGCTCACGAGGTCCTCCAGGTGCCGGGGTCTGCCTTGAGGGGCGGGAGGGCAAAGCGCTTGCGCACCTCGGGGTCGGCGCCCCAGCACAGGCCGGCGCAGAGCTTCACGAGGAAGACGGCCTGGCGCACGAGGTAGACGTTGGTGCTGGTGATCTTCGCGGCGTGGCGATCGGCGAGCTTCGCCGGCAGCAGGAACGCGGGCAGCGGCAGGTACACCGTGAAGAGCGGCGTGAAGTGGAACACCAGCGCGCCGAGCACCGTGCCCGCCCAGATGAGGAAGGGCGTCTCGCGCTTGAACTTGAGCAGGTGCGCGTCGAGGCCGCAGTCGGCGGCGCCCGGCAACGAGGTGCGCGGGTAGATGATGACGATGGCAGAGCGCAGCAACCAGAGCATGCGCGCTCCTATAGCCGTGTTCTGGCGGGGGCGTGACGGGCTGTTCCCTTACTGCCCCTTCACCCGCTTCATGGTGATGAACGGCTTGAAGGCGCCCACCGGCAGCTTCTGCACCGCCGCCGCCACCGCCTCCGTCTCGCCCGCGACCGGCACGCCCCCATCACCCTCGGTCGCGTCGCTCGTGAGGTACGCGAGCTTCAGCGTCTCGCCCTTCAACTCGTAGCGGATGTACGCGTAGCCGGGCTTGAGCGTGAACCGGTTGCCGAAGGTGTCCGCGTATTCCTTCTCGCGGAGGTTCAGGTACGTCTTCCCGCCGAGCGTCGTGGGGAACGCGTCCCAGGCGATCTGCGCCACGCCCTCGCCGGGGCTGGTGCCCACCAACAGCAGGTCGAGGTGCTGGTCTTCGCGGGGACCGATGAACATCGTGAACTGGGTGCGCTCGTCGTGGCCCGCCCACTGGCCGGTCAGCTTCGGCTCGGCCTTGATCTTCGCCGGGTCGGAGAGCGGGTGCTTGAACTGCGCGGGGTCGCACGAACCAATCGAAGCCAGGAGCAGCGCCGTCCAGAGCGAAGGGTGCATGGGCCGGGTTCCTGCACGAAGTCGGAGAAATACGCCACGTCCTCGCAGCGCAGGCTGCATGCTCCCGCGCACCAGCATGCGAACTCCCCTGGCGGTGGCGGTGTGTCTCCTGGCGTTGGGCTGCGATCGGCTCAACCTCGGCGGCAAGGACAACATGGTGCGCACGATGGTGCGCGGCTGTCGGCAGACGAAGTTCGAGAAGAGCGGGGCGAACTGCGAGTGCCTGATGAACGGCCTCGCGTCCGACTTGAGCGAGCCCGAGCTGCGGTTGTGGATGAAGGAGCCGGCGCTCTTCGACGAGGAGGAGATCAAGCTCCTGGCGCTGCGCTACGCGACGAGCTGCCTCAAGCCGGCCGCCCTGGCGCGGTGCAAGACGCGCGGCATGCACGCCGAGGCCTGCGCCTGCGTGATGGACAAGCTCTACGACACCTTCACCGGCGAGCAGATCGTCGACCTCGAGGAGCGCATCAACAACGGTGCCGCGGTGCCCCCTGACGCGTCGGCCATCGTGCAGGCCTGCGCCGCCGAACTGAGGCCCCGATGAAGCGCTTCGCCCGCCCGCTGTTCACGGTGTCGTTGCTGCTCAGCACGCTCGCCGCGGCCCAGGGCCTCGAGGACGCCCTCAGCCGCAACCAGTCCCGCGGTGGCAGTGGCTGCACCGGCGTGGGCTTCATCCTCTTCCTGGTCATCTACCGCATGGCCGGCGTCGACTGGGGCCGCGCCGTGGGGTGCTCCATGCTCCCCGGCATCTTCGGCTGGTCGGTGTGGCGTGACCTTGGCCTCGGCACCGGCATCCGCTGGTTCTCGCTGGTCTTCGCCGTGCTCCAGGCGGGTGCCTTCGTGTTGGGCCTCGGCAGCGTCCTGGTCATCGGCGCGCTCACCCGCGGCGCGTCGGGCCAGGGCGGCCCGGCCATCGAGGGCCCGGAGCGACTGGCCATCTTCCACGCCGGCTTCCTCGCCCGCTGCGGGCGCGACACGGCCCCCGCGGTCTGCGAGTGCGTCGCGGGCAAGGCCTCCTCGTCGCGCGACGAGACCGACCTCAAGCGCCTGGGCTTCGGGCTCCAGCAGGGCGGCCTCGCGGTGTGGTTGCGCGACGCGAAGCAGCAGTGCGCTGCCGGGGCGCCCACCGCGGCGCCCCCGGGGAAGACGACGGAGACCGCCCCCGTGGAGAACGCGAAGCGGCCCTCCGCCGACGACCCCGATGACTCGCTGGGCCTGCACCCGTGGTGCACGGTGAGCTCCAGCCCCACCGGCGCGAAGGTCTTCGTCGACGGGGGCGAGCGCGGCAAGACCCCGCTGCGCACCCGCCTCACTGCGGCCCGGAACAACACCGTGCGCGTGGAACTCGACGGATTCTTCCCCGAGAGCCGCACCCTCGAGCCCAACGCGAAGGAGGCGACCGAGGTCTCCGTCACCCTGCGCCCGGCCTCCCGCGTGCGCGTCACCACCGAGCCCGCGGGGGCGCAGGTGAGCATCGGCGGCCAGGTGGTCATCCCGCAGACCCCGGGCATCAGCGGGCCCCTCGAGCCGGGCCCGGCCGACATCGTCGTCACCCTCGCCGGCTACGAACAACAGCAGCAGCGCGTCACCCTCGCCGAGCAGGAGGCCCCGCTCTCCTTCACCCTGTCCCATGGCGCGAAGGTGGCCGTCGCCTCCACGCCGCCGGGCGCCGAGGTGAAGGTCGACGACGTGGTGGTCGGCGCGACGCCGCTCGATGTCTACGTCTCGCCGAAGGGAAAGCACACCATCGTCATCTCCAAGCCCACCTGGTCCACCGTCAAGCGCGTGCTCACCCGCATCAAGCCCGGCGAGCGCGTGGTGGTGTCCCTCGTCGACCTCGACCTGGTGCCCGCGCGGAAGCGGGCCATGAAGGCACGCACCATCTACGGAAAGGCCGAGACCACGCTGGCCCAGCTGCAGGCGAAGGCCGAGGCCACCTCCAACGTGACCCCGGCGCTGGAGAAGCAGCTGGCCACCGCCGAGCGCGTCATGGAGAAGGCGAGCATCGAGCTCGAGAGCGCCGAGGTCGCCTTGAAGGCCGTCGAGGAGCGTCGCGCCAGTGAGACCCCCTGAGGTTTGATATGCAGCCCCCCATGCGAACGCTCCTCGCCGCTGCGCTCTTCGTCCTGGTCTCCGGTTGTGCGCCGGCCAGCTACTACTTCAACTTCGACATCACCGACCCCGGCGCGAAGAACCTCACCCGGCCCGGCGAGCGCGACGTGTTCGAGGACCCCGACCTGCGCGTCGAGCTGCTGGTCGACCCCACCTCGTTCCAGGCCATCTTGCTGGTGCTCACCAACCGCACCCCCGAGCCCATCGGCGTCGAGTGGAACCGCGTGGGCATCATCGGGCCTGACCGCGTGGAGCGCAGCCTCCTGCCCGACGACCGCGTCGCGCGCCTCGAGCCCTTCACGTCGGTACGGGCGCGGTTGATCACCTTCGAGCTGCCCGCCCTGGGCAACGCCGCCGCCTCCTTCGACGCGCAGCCCTTCGAGCTGCACGTGCCGCTGGTGGTGATGGGCAAGCCCCGCGACCTGCGCATTCACCTGCTGGCGCACGCCGTGAAGCTCTGAACCTTCAGCGTCGCAGCACCGACTTCACCGCGCGCTTGAGCTTGCGCTCGGCGCGCTGAATCAGGCTGGGCCGGTGGAGAGAGAGCGGGAACGCCGGGGCGCGGGCCATCATCCCCGCCTTGTGCTCGTCGCTCAGCAACAGCCGCTGCACCACGTCGTGCCGGGGCGCGGTGAGACCTTCGGCCAGCTCGTCGGCCCGCGGCGGCCGCTGCACCAACTCGGCGTAGACGCTGCGCACCCACGGCTCGGCCTCGGTCGCTTCCGTGACCCGCGCGAAGCCCACGTCGCGCACCTTTCGCGCCCAGCAGTCGAGGAACGCGCCCGCGTAGAGCCCCAGGGAGACGACCTCGAAGCCCGCCTCCCACAGGTAGAAGCGGAAGATGCGCTCGGTGAACCCGGCGAGATGGAAGTCACCGGTGTACGCCTGCGTGCCGAACATGTTCTGGATCAACCGCTCCTGGTCGTGCAGGCCCTGGTTCTCGGGCGCCTCGAGCTGGCGCACCAGGCCGCCCACGTCGGTGGTGCGCACGAAGAGCCGGCCGTTCACGGCCAGCACCCGGTTCCACTCGAAGAGCGCCTTGCGCACGTCGGCGCGGGTGACGTGCTCGAGCACGTCCTGGGCGTAGACCTCTTCGTAGAAGCTCCCCGGGAAGGTCGTCAGCTCGAGCACGTTGGCCACCACGTCGGGCCCGTGGCGCTCGTGCAGGTCGACGTTCACATAGCCTTCGCGGCGGTCGTAGCCGCAGCCGAGGTTCAGCTTGCGGTGGAGGCGCTCATTGCTCATTGGGGGCGGCATGAGACCCCGGCGCCGGGGTGATGGCAACGCTCAACGCAGCCGCAGGTACGCCGCGTCGCGCCCCGGCACCGTCACGCGCCACGCCCCGTCGGCGAAGCGCACCTCGCGCCCCAGCAACCGCCCCGCCAGCAGGTTCATCGTCACCTGCAGCCGTTGCACGCCCGCGGGCAGACCGCGCACGAGGATGGTGTCGGCGTCGTTGGCGAGCGGCGGCGTGAGCCACACGCCCGCGTGGAGCTGCCGGGCGGCGAGCTGCGTGGCCAGCCCGTCCATGCCCGCGGGGAACTTCGCGTTGGCGTTCCAGTCGCCCCAGGCGAGTTCCCAGCCGTCGTCGACCTGCGCGTCGTTGAGCGCGAAGCCGAGCTCCTGCGCCCGCGCGACGTTGGCCAGCACGTGGTCCGGGGTGACGCCTTCGAAGAGCGTGTTCCAGCTGTTCCACCCCACGGGCACGAAGGGCGCCTCGGGAGGCGGAGCCAGCGTGGCCACCGCGTTTGCCCAGGCCGCGAGCGCGGGGTTGAGCGCCTCGCGCACGGTGAAGAAGAAGAGCTCCGAGTCGACGCCGGTGACGCCCAGGGGGAGCGAGTCGCCCCCGCCGCCGCTGCGCAGCCGCACCTGCACGCCGTCGTCGCGCCAGGTGAGCACCTTCGTCTTCCACGCGTCGGCGGTCAGCGCGCCGGAGACGACCGTGGCGTCGGTGCGCATCACCAGCGCCGAGAGCCACCAACTGGGCCGCGCGTCGGTGGTGAGGTGGTTGTCGTTGTTGCCCAGCGTCTCGACGCCGGCGCTCGGGGCGGTGCTGCGCTGCACCGACGCGTAGTAGCTCGGGGCCCAGCTGCTGTAGCCGTGCGCGAAGACCGCGGTGGGCTCAGAGACCTGGGTCAGGGCGTGGCCCGCGAGCGTGAAGCCCTCGACGCGCGCCCCCGCGCAGGTGCCGACGCAGGAAGCGGACAGCCGCGCGGTGACGAAGCCCGGGTACGCATGCAGCGTCAGCAGCAGCCGCGTGGCATCCTGGGTGCGCTCGAGCCGCGTCTCTGCGTAGTGGCCGAGCGCGTCGTCACCGGCCGCGTGGCTCGCGGTGGCGGCACCGAGCGGCACTTCGACGCCCGACACGGTGATGCTCGCGGTGAGGTCGGTGAGGCCCGCGCCTTCGCGCGCGACGGAGAAGGTGCCGTCCTCGGCGACGGTGAGCGTCAGGGGGGGCGGTGGCACGACCGGCGCGGGAGAGGCGGCGAGGACACACAACGCGAGGCGCGGGGCGCGGGGCACCCCGCGGAGTCGAGGCGTGCGGCAGGTCTTGTTTGAAAAGCAGTCGGGCGGTCGTGCCCAGTTCGGCCCCTCACCCCGGCCCTCTCCCCGCTCTCGCAGGGCGAGGGAGTTGCCTTCCGACCTCCAGCTCATGACTGCCGGTGTCAACCGCCCCAGCGATACCCCGCGCCCCGCACCGAGCGCACCACGCGGGGCTCGGCCGGGTCGACCTCGAGCTTCGTGCGCAGCATCGAGATGGCCACGTCGACGGTGCGCGTCTGCAGGTTCGGCGAGCACCCCCACACCTGCTCCAGCAACTCGGCCTGGCTGACCACCCGCTCGCGGTGCGTGTGCAGCCAGCGGAGGATGCCCACCTCGCGCGAACCCAACTGCACGATGAGGTTCCCGCGCGTGGCGGTCAGCGCGCCGAGGTCGATGCGGCACCCGTCGACCTCCAGCACCTCGAGCGGGCGCGGCGCCCGGGAGAGCCGGCGATGCAGCGCCCCCACGCGGGCCACCATCTGCGAGCCCGCGACGTCGGCGCCCACTGCCTCGTCGACGCCCGGGGTGAGCCCCAGCACGCGCGCGTCGACGTCACCGGGCTCGGTCACGAGGAGGATCGCCATGCCCGGCCGCGCCAACCGCAGCGCCTCGAGCACGTCCATCGTGGGGTCGAGCACGGTCAGGTCGAAGGGCTCGCGGGTCCCCCGGGCGAGCGCGGCATCGCGCGTGTCCACCGCCTCGACGACGTGGCCCGTCTGCACCAGCAAGGCGCAGATGCGCTCGCGGTCGACCTGCGAGGTGATGGCCACGAGCACGCGCACGCACGAGAGCCTACGCCTGATCAGCCCCGAGGCGCGCGGCTGCCCCCGCCGCACAGGGAGACTGGGCGTCCTCCGCGAGGCACCGCTGCCACGCAGCGCGCGCTTCCGCAGGCCGGCCCAGGCGCGCCAGGGCCTCGCCCCACTCGAGCAGCGCGGCGCCGCCCTGGGCCCGGTACACCGACGCCGCGCCGCGCTCGAAGTGCGCGAGGGCCAAGGTGAAGTCCTCCTGCGCGAAGGCGAGGCGCCCGCTCAAGAACGCGAGGTTCCGCCGGCTCGACTCACGCTCCACGACCCGGCCCGCATCGACCAGCGCGGCGGCGGCGGCCTTCCAATCGCGCGCGGCGAACTCGAGCGCGAAGCGGGCGAAGTGCCACTCGGCGGAGAAGGCCGATGGAAGTTGAGCGAGCGCCACGTCTTCCGCTCGCAGCGCCGCGCGCCCCTCGTCGAGGCGCCCGAGCTCGGCCAGGACCCAGGCCCGGTGCAGGGCGCGCCCCGTGCGCACGAAGGGGCTGCGCGCGTCGGTGAAATCCGTCAGCGCGAGCGACGCCTCGAGCTGCCCCAGGCACGCCACGGCCTCGGCCTCGTTGATCCGCACCAGGCGCTCGAAGTCGCCGGTGCCCGCGAGCGTTCGCCAGCGCCCGCGCCACTCGAGCGCCTCGCGGTAGCGACCCGCGGCGACCTCGATGCACACCAGGCGATTGAGCACGTGGACCCCGAGCGGTCCCGTCGGCGCGGGCAGCACCTTCGCGGCCTCGAGCACGCGCGGGTACAGCCGCCCCTCCCCGTATTCTTCGTAGAGCACGCCCACCAGGGGCCGCGCGCCGATCCCAGAGAGCTCTCCGCTCCGCAGGCGCCGGAGCACCCGGGCCCGACGCACGACGAGGAGCGTCCACCCGAGGCCGACGACCGCGAGCGGGACGAGCCCACCACACCCGCGCCAGTTCACAGGCTGCTGTCGCGCTCGAGCATGAAGCGGCGCCCCAACGAGCGCACCCCGAGGGCCACGCAGAACAGGCCGACCACCAGCCCAAAGACGGAGTTCGCGCGCCGCGGCTCCCGGCCCTGCTCGAGGACCACCGCGTCTTCGTCGGTGAGGAACGAGAGCGCCGAGTTCGCGCCGATGCTCTTCACCGGCTCGACGTAGCCGGTGATGGTCTTCGGCTCGAGCAACTCCCGGAACTCGCTCTCGTGCGCCTGCAGGTACGCGTCGACCTGCTCGGGGGGCAGCGCGGTGATGCCGTCCATCAACGCCAAAAGCGGCTTCTCGGTGGTGGCGAGCACGGCGCGCGGCTTCTCGGGCGGCTGGTCACCGACGTAGAGCGGGAGAAAGAGCTCGAGGTAGCGCGCGCCGACGACGCCGCCGTCCTTCACCGAGCGCCACCCCTTCCACCGGCGCGAGGCCGCCTCGGCGAGATCCAACCGGCAGCCGCTCAAGCGGATCCACCGCGCGCCCGACGGGTCCGCGAGCCACGACGCGCAGGTGCGCTCCACGGGCTCGGTACGCGCCGCCTCGCGGAGGTCGGCCGCGCTGATGAAGATGACGAACAAGCCGAAGCCGAGCAGCAGCAGCGTGCCCATCACCGCGCCCCACCCATCTGTACCGAGCCACCGCTTGAGCATCGTTCCCTCACCGAGACGCCGGCCATCCCACCACGACGAACCCTGCGCGTCACAACCCCAGCGCGCGGGCTGACTGGAAGACCACCACCGCCAGCAACCACGCCGCGCCGTAGGTGTACGCGAACACGAAGGCCGGCCAGCGCCACGAGCGCGTCTCGCGCCGCACCGCCGCCAGGGTGCTCATGCACTGGCAGGCGATGATGAAGAACGCCATCAGGGCCAGCGCCGTGGGCACCCCGTAGGCCTTCGCCCCGCTCGCGGTGCGCGCCTCGCGGATCTCCGCCGACAGCGGCGCGACGTCTTCATCGCCTTCGATGCCGAAGATGACGCCCAGCGTACCCACCATCAGCTCGCGCGCGCCGACCGAGCCGATGAGGCCCACGTTGAGCCGCCAGTCGAAGCCCGCGGGCCGGGTGATGGGCTCGAGCGCGCGGCCGACCCAGGCCGCGAGGCTCCCGTGCATCGCCTGCACCCGCGCCGACGAGCCGGGGGGCGCCGCGTGCGAGGCCTCCACGCTCGAGGGCCCGGGCACGGTGAGCAGCGCCCACAACACCACCGAGGCAATGAGGATGACCGAGCCCACTTCCTTCACGAACCGGCTCGCCGCGCGCGCCCCGAGCCGGAACACCACCTTGAGCTGCGGGCGCCGGTAGGCCGGCATCTCCAGCACCAGCGGCTGTGGCTTCGCGGTGCGCTTCATGCTGCGGCCCAGCACCACCGAGGCCACGAAGCCGAAGAACACGCCGGCGAAGTACAGGCCCACGAACATCGCGCCCTTGAACCACGGCGCCCGGTCCGAGAAGAACGTGGTGATCAACAGCCCGTACGTGGGAATACGCGCTGAACAGGTCATCAGCGGCAACACGAGGATGGTCAGCAGCCGCTGGCCCGGGTCCCGGATGATGCGCGCGGACTGGATGGCCGGCACCGCGCAGGCGTGGGCCGTGAGCAGCGGCACGAAGGAGCGCCCTCCCAGGCCCGCGAGCTTCAGGATGCGGTGCACGAAGAAGGTGCCGCGCGAGAGGTACCCCGAAGACTCGATGACCTCCATCGCCATGGTGAGGATGACGATCTGCGGGAGGAACGCGAGCACCGTCCCCGCGCCGCCCAGCACCCCGTCCACCAGCAGCGAGGTCACCATGCCCGGCCCCAGGGCACTCTCGATGCGCTCGCTCAGCGCGCGGATGATGACGTCGATGAAGCTGGTCACCGGGTCGGCCACGAGGAACACCGAGGCGAAGAGCAGCGTCATCAGGCCCACGAAGAAGAACGGGGCGAACACCGGGTGGAGCAACACCGCGTCGAGCTGCGCGGTGCGCGCCCGGGCCTTCGCCGCCGCCGCCGCGAAGTTGGCCAGGGGCTTGAGCACCTGCTTCGCCAGCTTCGAGGGATCGATGGCGCCGACGCCGGGCAGCTCCAGCTTCCGCTGGGCGTCTTGCAGGAAGACCCGCAGCTTCTGCTGCACGCCGGGCTCGCGCACCGAGAGCACCAGCACCTCGACCCCCAGGGCCGCCGAGAGCGCCGCCGCGTCGAGCTCCGAGCCCTGGCTCACCAGCACGTCATGTTGCGTGGCCAACACCACCAGCGGCGCGCCCCGCCGGCGCAGCTCGTTGGTCAGCCGCAGCCCCAGCTCGAGCTGCGTGCAGTCGAGCACCTGCGCGATGAGATGCGGCGTCTTCGACGTGACCAGCCCGTCCAGGTACCGCCGCGCGTGCCCCTCGTCGCTCTCGGGGTCGGCGTGGCCCTCGACCGAGTACACCCCGGGCAAGTCCACCACCGTCATGCGCTCACCGTCGGTCAGCTCGAGGTGCGCCTCGAGCACGTCCACGGTGATGCCCGGGAAGTTGCCCACCTTCGCCGAGCCGCCCGTCAGCGCGTTGTACAGCGACGACTTGCCGGCGTTCGGCCGGCCCACCAACACCACGTGGCTCACGACGACACCTCGACGCACTGCGCCAACTCGAGATCCACGGCCAGCTCGGCGCCCGTGCTGGTGCGCAGGTGCATCGGCCCGCCTAAGGGCGCGAACCGCAGGGGCGTGACCTCGACCCCTTCAAAGAGGCCAACCGCCCGCAACCACGTCGCCTCGCGCTCGGCCAGGTGGAGCCCCCGCACGGCCGCGGTGGCTCCGACAGAGAGGGTGGCGAGCGTGCGCATTCCCCGTCCCTGTACCTCAATGACGCCGCTGCAACACCTGCATCGCGCGCGCGTGTTTTGCGTAAGCCGCTTCTCCCCCGTAGGTCGCCGCATGGCCACACGGAGGTGGATCGGCGCTTGCTCAGGCAATTCGGACCACACACCGGGGGACTGCATGCAGATGTCGAATCACCACATGATCCGCGTTGATCCGGTTGCGTTGCACCAGGAGCTGTCGCTGCGGGAGCCGATCGACATCCAGTCGTCTGGCTTCATGCGCTTCGTGATCAGGCTCAGCGAGCGCCTCGACTTCGACATCCCGCGCGAGGACTACCCGCAGCTGGCAAGTGTCACCGGGTGCCACGAGTACATCAGTCGGGTTCGCTGAGCGCCGCGCTGCCGAAGCCTTCGATGAGGCCGCGGTTCTGGGGCACGGTGCAGGGGCACACCTCGTAGGGGCACGGCTGGGGGCCCTCTCGCAGGGTCAGCGTGCCGGCGAAGACGTTGCCCAGGTGCCCCTCCCGCGCCCGCTTGCCCGGGTAGCAGGCGAAGGCGTCTCCGCGCGGGTGAATGATGAAGTACTTCGCGCCGGCGTGGCACAGGCGGCCCTTGAGCGCGTAGCCCCGGTTCATCTGCCCCGGCCCCACGAGATCATCGAAGGCCTCGTGCAGCAGCGCCTCTTCGGCGGGCTCGTAGGTGACCGCCTTGCCGTCCTGGCGCATCACCTGGGGGTAGAACTTGAGACCCGCGGCCTCGAACCTCGCGCGGCTCGCGGCCACCGTCTCCACCTGCCCCGGGACGATGACGCTGTTGACCACGAAGGTCGCCCGCGGGAGCGCCCCGAGCCGGGCCTTGATCGCCTGCGCCTTCTCCAGGAACTCGGGCTCGGTGGTCTCCTCGCGGTGCAGCGAGCAGCTGAAGGTCCGCAGCTGCGCGCCGGCCGCGTCGATGAACTCGAAGAGCACGCGCGTGGGGGCGCTGAGGTTGGTGAGCACCGACACCAGGTGACCGCGCGCTGCGAGTCGCCGGGCCACCTCGGGCAGGCGCTTGAGCAAGAAGGGCTCGCCGCCGGAGATCTTGAACTCCCAGCGCCCCTCGAGCCGCTCCAGGGTGGTGAGCGCGGCCTCGAGCTCCTCGTCACTGGGGGCGCCCAGTCCCGGCGCGTGTTTCTGCACGCAGTAGCTGCAGCGGTAGTTGCATCCGCCGACGATGTTCCACGAGACCGTGGCTCGCATCGCGCTCACGGCAGCACGCCCGCGTCCCGCAGCTCGGCGAGTTCTTCTTCGGCCGCGTGGTTCATGTCGTGTTTCCCGCAGCGGGCGCACGCGGGGAACAGCTCCTTGCGCGCGAGCCGTTGCCGCAGCGCCTGGTACCGCGGGCTGCGCCACACCTGCTCGAAGGGCCCTTCCTGCACGTGGCCCGCGTCGATGTGCGCGCAGCAGAAGAACACCCGGCCGTCGACGGAGATGCGCGAGTACAGGTAGCCCGCGAAGCAGTCGGGCAAGGGCCCGTCGTGTTGCCCGCGCAGCTGCTGCTCGTAGGCGTCGAGGTTGTGCCGCACGCCGAGTTCCTTCGCCTTCTTGCGCGCGTCCTTCAGCGAACTCGTGAGCAGCCGCTCGCGTTGCAGCTCGGTGAGCGCGAAGTGCTCCGTTCCCGGGGGCACGTCACCCACCTTGAAGCTGCAGCGTGCGCCCACGCGGTGCGCGAGCTCGACCATGGCCACCAGCTCGTGCGCGTTGAGGCCGTTGATCACCTGCACCATGTTCACCGCGGTCACCCCACGCAGCAGCTCCACGCCGGCCATCAGCCGGTGGAAGGTCTCGGGCGGCTGGTTGGGGTGGTACGCGGCGTAGGTCTGCGGCGAGGCCGAGGCCACGTTGAGCAGCAGCTGGTCGATGCCCAGGGTGCGCACGTGGACGAAGTCACACAGCGTCCCGTTGCTGATCAACGTCAGCCGCAGGCCCTTGGCCTTCACCGCGCGCAGGAAGGTGTCGATGTCGGGGTGCGTGAAGGGCTCGCCGCCCCCGGAGATGACGATGCGCTCCACGCCCGTCGCCGCCACCTCGTCGAGCACCCGTAAGAAGACCTCGCGCTCGATGCGCTGGCGCTTCCACCCCACGGTCTTGGGCGTCGCGAGCGCGGGCCCGTAGTTCCAGCAGGTGACGCAGTCGAGGTTGCACGCGTTGGTCACGTCGATGTGCACCGTCTCGGGGCCGGTGCGCGGCACGCCCTCCACGAAGCCAAGCAGCCGCTCGTGGCGCGGGTTCACCGCAGCACCTCGAGCACCACCCGGGCGGCGGCCTCGGCTCCGTTCTTCGGCACCAGCGCCAGGGCGGCCTTCGACATCGCCTTGCGCCGCTGCGGCTCGAGCACCTCGCGCAGCGCCGCGGTCAACCCGTCCCGGGTGAGCACCGGCAGGGCCCGGCCCGCGCCCGCCTCGTGCACCAACCGCGCGCGCTGGTCCTGGTCATCGAGCACGCGCTCGAAGGGCACCAGCACCGCGGGCACGCCGGCGAAACACAGCTCGTGCACCGCGTTGTACCCGGCGGCCGTCACCGCGACGTCGAAGGCCGGCAACAGGTCGAGCGCGGGGTAGATGCCCGAGACGACCATCGCGCCGGGCACCACCGGAGGCCCCTTGCGCTGCAAAGGCCCGCTGCCCACCACCAGCCTGAGGCCGCCGATGGCTCGCACCACCTCCGAGGTCAGCGCCAGGGCGGCCGCGCCCTCGGGGTCTCCCCCGCCACCGAACGACGCGTAGACCACGCGCTCCTCGGCGCCGAGGCCGAGCCGGCGCCGCGCTTCGTCCCGCGAGGGCAACTCCGCGCGCTCGCGAATGAGAATGGGCCCCACCGCGCGCAGCTTGTGTGGCTCGGGCACCGGCCCCACCGCGCTCGCCTCGAGGTGCGGCACGATGACCGCGTCGTAGAGGGGCAAGGTGGCCTGCATCAGCGGGGACTGCGCCGCCGACTCGCGCTGCTCGCGGAAGACGAAGACATTCTTCTGCCGCCAGCGCAGCACGGGGATGAGCTCCTCGAAGCTCCCGGTGGGCGAGGTGTCGACCACCAGCACGTCGGGGTCGAAGGCCGACAGCGTGTTCCAGGTCACCGTCTGCACCAGCTTCAGGTAGCGGCGGCGCTCGAGTCCCACCTCCTCGCGGATGGTCTTGGACGGCAACTTCACCGCCGCGAAGCCCTCGCG
>CAIVGN010000016.1 GCA_903905455.1 uncultured Archangium sp. | reverse complement strand
CTCCCCGCCGCCCACACCATGGAGCTCGTCACCCAGGTCGAGCAGCGCCTGCCGGGCTGGCTCCTCGGAGGCGGCGACCGCAAGGCGTTGCTGGCCACCCCGAAGGAGCTCGAGGCGTTCTTCGTCTCCGGCGCGATGAAGCCGACCGACCTGAAGCGGGTGGTGGAGCGCGCGGTCAACGAGCAGGCCGAGAAGGCCGAGCTCGCCCAGTTCACGGCGACCCGGGTCCTCCTCGCGTACACCGACCGCACCGCGACGCTGCACTTCTTCGATGCGGGCGGGCACCGCTGCGAGGTGCCGATGTTCCAGGTGGGCACCCAGGCCGCGCCCCGCTACGTGCTGCTCAGCGGCCCGCTCACCGACACGCGCACCCTCGAGTCCGTCGTGGAGAGCGGGAAGGCGGCGAAGTCGATGCTGGTGTTCGCCGAGAAGCAGGACGGCGGGTGGACCACCGGCTCGTTGCCCACGCCTCCGCCGCCGGACTGCATGACGGTGATGAAGCAGGCCTTGAAGACCATCTTCACGGCCGAGAAGTCGTACTTCGCGGAGTTCGATGCGTATTCGAACTCGCTCTCCAAGGTGGGCGTCGACGTCAAGACGCTGGGCATCACCTCGGCGAAGGTGTCCGTGGCGGGCGCGGCGCCGACGCAGACCTTCGTCATCCAGGTGGGGCTGCGCGGCGGCGTGCTGCGCATGGACGACAAGGGGGCGCTCACCGTCGTCGGCGACTGCACGCCGTAAGGCGCTCCACGGCTACTGCCGCTGCTTCAGCGCTTCGACCGCGGCCCGGAGCCGGGGCCGCGCGTCGGCGGCGACGAGCTCGCTCCTCTTCACCTCGGCGCGCGTCACCGCGAGTTCCTTCACCAGCACGCGCTGCAGGGCGTCGACCTCCTTCACGTCCTTCTCGGTGAAGAGCACCCAGGTTTCCTGCTGGCCGTCGGCGTTGGCGCGGGTGAGAGAACCTTCGGGCGTGACGAGGAGCTCGAGCGCCTTCCCGTACGCGCGCGGCTGCGAGGTCGACACCAGCACCCGGCGCGCCGTGGTGGTGACCGGGGGCAGGTCCTTGCGGCGGCAGGGCGCGACCAGCACCTCGAGCAGCGTGCCCTGTCGTGGAGACGGGCGTCGCAGCGGCAGGCGCGGCGGGGCGAACTGCGCGGCCGAGGGGAAGAACCGGCGGCGCTGGTCGAGTTCGGCCGGGTACTCGCGCTGGCGGTAGGCGACGCGAGGCCCGGGCTCGAGCGCGTGTGGACCGATGGAGCCCAGCACCTTGCCGCCGACGCACCTTGCGCTCGCACGTTCGGCCGTCACGTCGTCGAGCTCGGACTGCAGCACGGTGAGCGCCATCGCTGCGAGGTCGCCACTGCCGACGCCGGTGAGCCACGCGTCCTGCGCGGCGAAGCCCTCCTTCACCACCGGGTCTGCCGTGAGCCGCTTCAGCACCGAGAGCGCCGAGACACCCAGCCGCAAGGCCGAGGCGAAGCCCACCAGCGACTCCGGCGCCGCGTCGAGTCGAAGGGTCAGCGCCTCCACGAGCACCGCACCCCAGGCCGCGTCGAGCTTCGCGAGGTGCTCCGGACCCAGGCCAGTGCACTGCACGAGGGCATTGAGCACCGAGCCTTCGAGGTCGCTGCGCGGCCCGAGCGGGTGCGCGACCCACTGCGCGCGCAAGTGAGCCGAGAGCACCAACCACGCACCGAGGACCACCTTCGCGCCACACGACCGCATGCCGTCTCTTCAACACGTCTCGTCGCGCGAAGCGTTCCTTCCGACTCGGAGCCCCAACCCACCGCAGCGACACTTCGTCTAGCCTCTGGGACCATGGCCCCCGCGCTGCCGCCGTACCCCTGCTCGCTTCACACCTTCTCCGAGACCGAGGGCTTCGGCACGCTGCACCTGTCGCGGTGGCAACAGCACGTGTCCGTCAGCGTCGGCGGAATCGCCAAGGCTCGAGCGGCGGAGCTCACCGCCGGACTTCAGGGTGCCGGCGCGCGGGCGTCCGTGACCAGCGCCGACGAGTGGCGCTTCGAGACCGAGGCCGACGCCCGCCGGGGCTTCGAGTGGATGGTCACCCAGTGGCCCCTGCTCAACCAGGTCAAGGTCACCGTCGCCAACCCGGAGCTCCCGGAGGCGTGCGAGTTCTGGTTCTCCCTCGGCCGACCCACCACGGGCGCGACGGAAGAGGTGCGGCTCTCGCCCGCCCTCGAGTACCACCGCGACGAGCAGCGGGCGCTGGTGCCGCGGGCCGAAGCCTGGCTCGAGGGCGTGCTCACGAACCCCGAGTACGAGTCCAAGCCCGAGTGGACGGCCCAGTGGCGACTGACGCGCGAAGGCATGCAGCGGCTGCTGCGCGGCCCGCTCGACCCCTTCGTCGGGTGACGCGCCCGACGCGACCTGGGCTCAGCGACTCCACACCCAGCTCAACACCTCGCCCACCCGCGCGGCCCAGGCATCCTCGTCGTGCGTGCCATTGGGCACCTCGACGAACCGGTGCTCCGATGCGGGGAAGCCGACGTCGACGAGGGCCTGGTCGACGGCGCGCGCGTTGGCGAGCAGCACCGGCGTGGTGAGGTCGCGGAACTGTTCGGCCGTGCCCAGGTCTTGCGAGATGCGCAGCGCCTGCAGCCCGCGCGCGCGCACGTAGCCGGGCATCTGCGGCGTGGAGGTCGCGGTGTTCTGGTAGCTGGGGGACAGGGCGGCGACGCGGGAGAACACCTCGGGGTGCGCGAAGCCGGCGCGCACCGCCATGGAGCCGCCCATGGACGAGCCCAGCACGCCGGTGTCCGCGCGGCCGGGGAGCGTGGGGTAGTCGGCGTCGACCAGGGGCTTGAGGGTGTCGACGAGGAAGGCAATCGTCGCGTCGCCCTGGGCCACCCCCGTGGGGCACGTGGGGTGAGGGTCCGAGGCGAACACGTTGTACTCGCAGCTGCGCGCGGCCGAGCTCTCCACGGCCACGACGATCATCGGGGGCAGCCTCCGCTCGCGGATGAGGCGCTCCAGGGTCTCGTCGAGCTGCCACTCGCGGCCATACGTGGCGGTGGCGCGGTCGAAGAGGTTCTGCGCATCAAAGACATACATGACCGGGAAGCGCGTCGGCCCACCGGCGAGCGCGGGCGGCAGGTAAATCCATACATTCCGCGTGGTCGAGAGCTGGGGCAACGAGAGCGAGCGCACGCGGAGCTCCCCGGTGCGGGATGCGCCCGGCAGCGGCAGGTCGGCCCACCGCGAGACGAAGGCCGCGACGCGGGGGAAGGCGGGGTCGAACACCACGCGCCGGTTGGGGAGCTCGGCGCCACCCTCGGTCTTCTCCACGGTGGTCCACGCGCCGCGGGTGAACTTGAACTCCACCACGTCGCCCGCGTGCAGGCCGGTGACGCGGGTGACCGAGGCGCCGGTGCCGTCGGGCACGAGCCGGGCCGCGGGGTCGCCCGGGGCCCACTGGTTGAACGTGCCGGTGACGTAGAGCGCGGCACCCCCGGGCGTGTTCTGCGGCACCCCGAAGAGCTGCACCTCGAGCACGCTCGCCACCAGGCCCGCGTCGGGCGCCCCGGCGTCGAAGGCCATCACCCCGGCATCGGGAGCAGGCCCCCCGGCGTCGGCCACGATCCCGGCATCGAGCTCCGCGCCCGCGCCCGCGTCGGCCGTCACCACCACCGGCGCCGCGCACGACCCCGCGAGCACCAGCACCACGAGCAGAGGAGTTCCACGAGCCGTACGCACCGCGCCCCTAGAGCACGTCTGCCTCGCTTCGTCTCAGGTTGCCTGCCGGGCCTCGGGGGACGCGTGGAACCGCACCTGGTTCCGGCCCGCGCTCTTGGCCAGGTACATCGCCGCGTCCGCCCACTTGAGGAGATCCTCGGCCGTTCCCTCGGCGCCCGAGAAGACGGCCACGCCGATGCTCGCGCTGCAGCGGTGCTCGACCACCCGGGGCTCGGCGCCGTCACGCCGCAACGTCAGCGGCCACGGCTCCTCGAGCGCGAGGCGGATCTTCTCGGCCACCGTGCGCGCCCCTGCGTCCGCCGTCGCGCGGTCCGCGCTCAGGGCGCTGAGCAGCACGATGAACTCGTCGCCGCCCAGCCGCGCCACGGTGTCCACCTCGCGCACGCAGGCCCGCAGGCGGTTGGCCGCGTCCACCAACAACAGGTCTCCGGCCTCGTGCCCGTGCAGGTCGTTGAGCGCCTTGAAGCGGTCGAGGTCCAGGAACATCAGCGCGCCGTGCGTACCGTGCCGCTTGCTCTCGGCGAGGGCCTGGCCGAGGCGATCGCTGAGCAACCGCCGGTTGGGCAACCGCGTGAGCGGGTCGTGGTAGGCCAGTTGCCTCACCTGCTCCTGCATCTGCCGGCGCTCGGTGATCTCCCGGGTGATGCCGTGGTACCCGATGATCTGCCCCTGCCCGTCGCGCGTGGGCTTCGAGACCACCTCGCCCCAGATGACGTGCCCGTCCTTGCAGCGGTGGGGGGCATCGAAGGCCACGGAGCCAGTGGCCAGGCCCTTCGCCTCGCTCTCCACGCGGCGCGCGAGCTCGCGCTTGACGATGTCCACCCCCTCCTCGGTGAACAACTCGAGCACCGAGCGCCCGATGATCTCCGCGGCGGTGAAGCCCCGCTGCCGCTCGTCGGCCGGGCTGATGTACGTCACGCGCAGGCTGGCATCGGTCTTCCACACCACGTCGGCGACGTCCTCCGTGAGCAGGCGAAAGTGGGCCTCGCGATCGCGCAGTTGCTGGTCGGCGGTGCTCTTCTCGATGGCGATGCTCGCGAGGTGCGCGGCCTGCTCCACCACCCGCAGCTCGTGCTCGCCGGGCTGGTGGCGGGTGCGGTGGTACAGCGCGTAGGTCCCGAGCACCTTGCCCTCCGACGAGAGGATGGGCTCCGACCAGCACGCCGCGAGGTCCGCGCGCGCGGTCAGCTCGCGAAACGGGGCCCAGGCCGGGTGCGTGCGCACGTCTTCGACGATGACGCGCTTGCCGGTAGAGGCCGCGGTGCCGCACGAGCCCACCCCGGGCCCGATGGCCAGCCCCTCGACGGCGGCGTTGTAGAAGGCCGGGAGCCGCGGGGCGATGACCGTGCCCAGGTTCTTCCCCCCGCGGTCGAGGAGCGCCACGCTGCAGCGGGCCTCGGGGAGCTCCTCCTCGACGAGCGTGACGATGGACTCGAGGACCCGGGGCAGCGGCGCGCCGGCCGCCAGGAGCTCCAGCGTTCGACCCCGCGACGACTGCCGGCGCTCGGCGGCCTTGCGCTGGCGCACGTCCCCCCGCAGCCGGGCGACCCAGGCGCCGAAGATGACCAACTGCAGGCCCAGCAGCACGTGGTGCCAGCTGAGCCATGACTCGGCCTCGGCCAGGCTGGCCACCACGCCGACCGCGATGCAGGAGGGAAGGAGCGCCATGAAGGATCCGCCTCGGCGGCCCTGGGAGGCGATGCAAGCCGAGGACCCCGCGCGCCTCCGGGAGTTCGAGGCCCTGGGCAGCCCTGGGCTTGACTCAGCGCAAGCCGGTCGCGCGTGGGATGACCCGCCCCGTCAGGACTGACCTGCCCCCGGCCTCGACCAGCGCTGCACCCAGCGCACCTGGAACCACCAGGTGAGGCCAAGCATGAGCACCAGGCTGGAGATCAACGTGACGCGCAGGCGGGTGGCGAGCGGGGGGCGCCTGGGCCACTGGGCGGCTTCGAACTGTCCATTTCCAACCGCGGCGTGGTGAGCGACCCGCGGTGATTCACGGAGCCAGCACCAGCGTGGCGAAGGTGTACTGGAACGAGTCCGACGAGCCGCTGGGCGATTGGAAGTGGCGCACGGCGGGCCCGAGGAAGACGCGCGGGGAGATGGCGGCGTCGTGGATGATGACGTTGAGCCCGTGGGGCTGCTCGCCGCTGTTGACGCGCTCGACGACGCCGTTGGTCTGGAAGGTGGTGCTGTAGGTCGCGCGCACCGTGGTGGCGGTGGCCATGAGGCTCACTTCGCGGCCGGCGTTGAGCGTGGTGTTGCCGGAGCCGAAGCCGTTGGTGTTGCCGTTCCCGTAGAGCGCGTAGCCCACCTTGTCGTGCACGGGGTTGGTGGGGTTGACGCCGCGGTAGCCCACGACGGAAGCGCGCGCCGTGGTGGCCGTGGTGAAGGTGAACTCCACCGTGGGTGCCTCACCGGCCGCCACGAAGTGGGTGAAGAGCCACGTGCCCTGGTTCTCGGTGACGGGGATGACGTAGGGCGTGTGCGTGCCGACGAGGTTGTGCAGGGGCCAGCCTCCCAGCAGCGTCCACCCGGCCGGCGTCGCGAGGGTGCGGGCGCCCGTGCCTTCGTCGACGTCGACCAGCGCGAGGAGGAAGTCTCCGGCCTGCCGCGGGTCGGGCAAGGGCAGCGAGAGCGTCGTGGCCTGGGTGATCAACACCGACGGCGTCGCGCTCACGAACCACGGCTCCGCGGGGCTCGTCGGGCCACCGCCCCCACCGGCGCCTCCACCGACGGCGGGCATGCCCGGGCAGTCGTGGAGACACACCCCGGCGCTCGAGCTGGCGCTGGTCCGGTAGCAGGTAAAGCCGCTGGTGCAGCTCACCCCGCTGGCGCACGCCGTCGCGTTCGCGGGCACGCCGGTGCTGGTCGCGAGGTCGAGGCACCCGAAGTCGCCGGCGCCCGTGACGTCTTCACAGGTGAGCGCGCCGGGGCAGCCCATGGTGTTGAGCACCGCGGTCCCTCCGCCGGTGCCGGTCTGCGCGCCACCACCACCACCACCACCACCACCACCGCCACCACCCGTCGCGCCGCTGCCGCCGCCTGTGCTCGCGCCTCCGCCCGTCGCCACGCCGCCCCCGGTCATGAGGCTGCCCGCATCCAGCGGACTCAGCGCGCCCTGCGGGCCGCACGAGAACGTCGCCACTGCCACCAGGCCCATCAGCACGACTCGAGACATCGGCACTCCGAAGGAGAGGTTCACGGAGCCAAGACCCGGCCCCTCGGCAATGTCGCATCGAAGCCAAGCGCCTGAAATCAATGCCTCCCTCGGACAGCCAGGGCCACCTCTCCGTGGGCTCCGGCGTGCCCTTCGCGACGCTCTCGTGGCCTGCCCGTCAGTTCTGCCTGTGTGGTTGGTGCGGGAGCGCCGAGACGCGCTGCATCTACGAAGACGCCTCGTCGCTCTACTCGGACTGGGAGACGACGTACTACACGAGCTGGGAATACGAGTGCCTGCACTGCGGCCTCTTCACCCACGCCCGGAACGGCACCACATAGGAACTCAGAACTCGACGCCGCCCTGCAACCCCGGCGCGAAGGCGAGGCCCGACGCGTTGAGCGGCAAGCCCAGGAGGCTCACCGACGCGCCGGGGAAGCCCGGGTTCCCGAAGATCAGGGACAGCTGGGGCCCGAGGATCATCGAGAGCCGCGGCGCGAGCCGGTAGCCCGCGTTGAGGCCCAGCCCGAGGGTGGCGATGGGGCCGCGCGCGAGGGCCTCGAGGTTGAGCGTGGCGTGCGAGGTCAGCTCGAGCTGCCCAAACCAGCCGGGCTTCGTCACGGCGCCCAGGTGCAGCCCCACGCCGCCTCCCGCGCGCACCTGGGCCCGAGGCACCCAGCCCAGCGAGACGATGCCGTAGAGCACCGTGCCCCCCGTCTTGAGCTGCACGCCCGCGAGGTGCGTGTCCCCAAGGGTCAGCGCCACGCGCACCGGCGCATCGTCGGTGAGGTTGATGGCGCCCAGCGGCGCCGGCCCATCGGAGGAGACGTTGAGCACGCCCACCTGCGTGCCCACCACGGAGCGCGCGATGTTGACGATGCCCAGTTGGAAGCCGGTGAGATCCTCGGCCACGTTGATCAACCCGAACTGCGCGCCGCTGACGTCGCCGGCGATGTTGAGGGTGCCGACCTGCAGGCCCGCCAGGTCGCCCCCGGTGCGGTTGAGGCCCAGCCCGAGCTGCGCGCCCACGAGTGACGAGGAGGAGGCGAAGACCACGCCCAGCTGCAGCCCCCGCGTCGCGTCAGCGAGGGAGACCGTCCCGAGCTGCACCCCGTCGAGCCGCCCCGCGACGTTCACCAGCGCGAACTGCAGCCCGGTGAGGGTGCCCGTGGTGCGGGTGAAGCCGGCGCTCCATTGGGCCCCGGTGAGGGAGGCCGTGGAGGAGGCGTAGAGCGTGCCGACCTGCAGGCCCTGCGTTTCCCCCGCGGAGGTCGCCGCGCCGAACTGGAAGCCGCGCAGGCGCTCGTCGACGAGGGAGATGAGGCCGAGGCTCGCCCCGTCGACCCGCCGCGAGGTCACGCCGATGAGCCCGAGGGCGAAGTAGTTCCGGGTCGGCGCGGGGAAGAGGAGGTTGAGGCCCACGCCGGGCACGAGGCCGAGCTCGATGGGCACGAGGGTCTCGGTGGGCGGCGGGGGCTCGGGCGGGAGCACCGGGAGCCCAGCGTCGACTTCGGCCTCTGCAACGGGGGGAGCGGCTTCAGGCGCTCCTTCGCCCTGCGGCAGCGGGGAGAGGGGCAGCGGTGAGGGGCCGACCTGGGCAACGCTGCGAGCGGCTTCAGGCGCTCGGACCAGCTCTCCCTCGCCCTGCGGCGGCGGGGAGAGGGGCAGGGGTGAGGGGCCGACCTGGGCACCAGCGTCCGGGCGCCCCCCCGCACTGACAGGGGCGGAGACAAGTCGAGACGGCTCGAGCCAGGCGGCGATGAAGAGAGAGAGCGTGCGCTCGCGCTGCGCCGCCGTGGCGCCGGTGAGCGTCAGGTCGCGTCTCGCGCCGCGATGGGTGAGCTGCACGCGCCCACCAGCCTCGCAGCGAACGCGCACTTCACCGTCGGGCAACGCGTGGTTGAGCGCGAGCTGAGCCCGCACTTGCCGCACGTCGAGCCACGCGTCGGGGCAGGACTCCAGCCGAGGCTCGAGCCCCGCTGCTGCCAGCACCAGCACCGCCGCGAACGTCATGCCTGCATCATTGTCGCGTCTGGGCCTCGCTGCGCGCCGCATTGTCGCGCGGCTCGACGGGCACTCCGGGCGCGAGGCTGCGCTCGAACGACGCGGCGGTCGCGGCGCGCTGTCCGTCAGCCTGCATCACGGTCGCGTCTGCGCTGCCCTGCGCGCCGCATCGTCGCGCAGCTCCACGGGCACCCCGAGCTCCAGGCTGCGCTCGAACGACTCGGCGGCCGCGGCGCGCTGCCCATCAGCCTGCAGCCGCTTCCCCAGCGTGTACGCCGCCAGCCCGCGCTCGGCCCCGCCGTCGGGCGCGTTCATCACGCTCGAGAGCAGCGCGCGACTCAGGGCCTCGTCGCCACCGGTCGCCGCGACGTCGGAGAGCAACAGGGTCAACTCCGGAGCGGCGCCCTGCGCCTTGGCGCGCACGCCCTCGGCCTTCAGCGAGCGCCACGCCCCGGCGAGGTCGCCTTCGCGGGCCAGCGAATCCCACGTCACCTGCGAGGCGCCGGTGGAGAACGACTGGCCCTCGGTGAGCACCAACTCCTCGAGGCCCGGCGCCGACAGCCGCAGGTGCCCGCGCGTCACGGTCACCGAGTCCGTCTCCCCGCCGACCTCCACCGAGAACATCGCCGAGGCCACCTCGACCCTCAGGTACCGCGACGTCACCACCCACGGCCCGGCCCCCAGCGTGAACGCCGCGCGGCCCGCGTGCAGCGAGAGCACCCGGGCGTCGTTGACGGAGGGCTCGAAGCGGGCGTTGCCCTCGAGCTCCACCGACGAGTTCCCCTCGAGCTGCACCCGCACCGGCGACGACGCATGGACCTCGGGCACCAGCCGCGAGGCCGGCGAGGGCTCGCGCAGCACCAGCACCGAGACCACGGCGATGCCGGCGATGGCGGCGACGCCCACGAGCCGCAGGGGCAACACGCTGCTGCGTTGCTCGCGGGCACGCACGCCGCTCCACACCCGCTCCAGGGCCGCCGGGTCCGGCTCGCTGCGACGCAGCTCTTCCTTCAACGGGCCTCGGCTCATGGCGTCTCTCCCAGCGCAGTGGCGAGGTGAGCCTCGGCCGCGGACAACTTTCGTTTCACCGTCGCCAACGAGATGTCCAGCGCGTCAGCCACCTCGGTCAGCTCATACCCTTCCACGTGCCGCAGCGACCACGCCGTGCGCTCGACGGTGGACAGCTTCGCCAAGGCCTTCTCGATCAACATCAACTCGGCGCGTCGTTCGGGGCTCACGCGCTCGTCGGCCAGCGCGCTGAAGGTGGCGTCGAGGTCGCTGGCGCTGCCGAGGAAGGACATCCAGCGACGGCGACGGAAGCGCCGGTGGGCCTGGTGCACCGCGATGCGCATCACCCAACGGCCGAAGTCGCGGCGTTCGCGCAGCTTGAGCAGGTCGCGGAAGGCCTCCACGAAGACGTCCTGGGTGGCGTCTTCGGCGTCGGCCGTGGAGGCCAGGAGCCGCGTCAGGAAGCCCAGCAGGCGCGGTGCATGTCGTTGATAGAGCTCACGCTTTGCCCAGTCGGCACCCCCCAGCGCGCGGTCCACCAGCACCCCGTCGTCGAGGGAGGCATCGGGTTGCCGAAGGGAGAGGATCTGCGCCATCGCCTCGGAGGGCCGTGAGGGCGGCGTCACGGCTCACCCAATGTAACGGTAGGTTGCACGCCGTGGACCTCTTCTCTGCGGGCCCCTGGTCGAGCGGCGTGGCCCTGGCGCACCTCGAGGGCTTGCGCGCCGGGGGCCCGGTCCACCGGCTCGACGACACGCGCTTCGCGGTGCTCGGTCACCGGGAGGCGGTGCAGGTGCTGACCGACGCGAAGACCTTCACCTCGCGCTTCGGCACGGGGAAGTTCCACGTCGAGGTCCCGGGGCGCTCGCTCAACCTCTCCGACCCGCCGCACTCGACCTCGCTGCGCCGCACCTTGAGCCTGCCGAGCACCGCAGACCGCACGCTGGCGCGACGGCTGCTCACGGGGTTGGTGGAGCGCGGCGGTGGAGACCTGGTCACGGAGTTCGCGCAGCCGCTGGCCCTGGGCACGTTCGGGGCGGCGTTCGAGCTGGAAGGCGAGGACCTCGCGCGCCTCGGGGCGCTGACGCGGGGCCTGGCGCAGGCGCCCGACGCTGGATCATTTCAGCGGGCGGATGCGGTGCTGCGTTCCTGGCTCGCGGAGCACCGGGGCGCGCCGGGACGCTTCTTCGAGCTGGGGGCGGGCCTCTCGCCGGGAGACCAGCAGTACCTCCAGCGGTTGCTGGCGCAGACCGGCCATGAGTCGACGGCGATGGCCATCGTCCTCGCGCTCGAGGTGTTGATCCGCCGCGACCTGCCGTTCGACCCGAGCCCCGAGGCCGTCGACGAGTTGCTGCGCTTCACCAGCCCGCTGATCCGCTTCGTGCGCGAGGTGACCACGCCCACGCGACTGGGAGACGTGGCCCTCGATGCGGGCGCACGGGTGGCGGTGTTCTTTCCCGCCGTGAACCGGGACCCGGCGGTGTTCGCGCGGCCCGACGAGGTGGACCTGGCTCGCCGCCCCAACCCGCATCTCGCGTTCGGTGCGGGACCACATGCGTGCTTCGGAGCGGAGCTCGCGCGGCAGCAACTGATGGACACGCTCCAGGCCTTCGCCGCGATTCCCCGGCCGCAGCTGGGGCCGTGCGTGGCGCTGAGTTCGTCAGTCACGCGGGGGTTCTCTTCTCTCGTGATGCGCGTGCGGGGTGCAGGGCCGAGCTGAGCTCACCGCACGGCGGCGGGGCGTTGCTTCACCCATGCGTCGATGGCGGTGATGGCCTGGCCGAAGCGCGCTTCCCGGGGCCCACCCACGACGACGAAGGGCCACGCGCGGGCACTCCATTCGCGCCGAAGTGCCTCGAAGAAGGCGAGGCGCTGCTGAGGTTCGTCGCGGTCCTTCCGCCCGAGCCACGGCGCGGCGTCCTCGAGGAGCAGCGTGAGCGAAGGCGGCGCGGCGTCCCAGGTTCCCGGCACGCCGTGGAGGCGCTTCGACCACAGCGACAGCGAGAGCGACTCGGTGTCGGCGAAGCAGAAGCCGCGGGCGCTGACGCGGGCCTGGCGGAGGCTGCCGAGTTGGCCCTCGAGCACCTCGCCGGCGAGCTGCTGCACCGAGGGCACGTCGACGCCCATGGTCCTGCACCAGCGCGGCAGGTACTCGGTGGCGAGCGAGGTGCGGTAGTGCGCGCCCAGGGCCTTGCCGAGGGTCGACTTCCCCGCACCTTCGGGACCGACGAGGGCCACGGTGCGGGTGAAGTACGAGCGGAGGTTGGGGGCGATGTCCTCCCAGTGCTTCCACGGGTCGGCGCGGATCATCGACGCGCTGAGCGGCAGCTCGGAGCGGTCGACGAGCAGGAACGAGAGCCCCAGCAACTCCGCGAAGCGGCGCGCGTTCGGGTCGCCGGCGACGAGGGTGCGGCAGGCGGCGAGCTTCGGCTGGGCTCGGAACCACGCGAGCCACGGAGCCCAGAACGCGTCTCCTGCGCCCACGGGGCCGGCGCCGACGTCGATGCACTGCAGCGCATCGCCGCGATGTTCCCGGGGCACGAGCTGGAAGACGGCGGTGGAGCGGGCGCTGGGCGGGATGAAGTCGCCGGTCGTGCCCGCGACGCCGAGGTGCACCTTGCCCTGCACGTGGGCCGCGGCGCGGGCGATCAACAGCGCGTGGCCGCGGTGCGCGGGCAGAAACCGGCCGAGGACCAGGGCGTCACCGGGCACGCGGTGGTCCTGGCGATAGGTGGTGTCCCACTGGGGCCGGACCCAATCGAAGAGGGTCGCGAGCGCGCCGCCTTCCGCGAGGGGCACGGGAGCGACCGGGCCGGAGGGCTCCGGGTCATACGAGCCGCCGTACCAAGCATCGAAGTCGAGGCCCATGGGGACGGCTCCTGATCAGCGCGAGGGTTCTTCGAGCCACAGGGCGTCTTCGCTCACCGGGTATTGCTCGAAGAAGCGCACGTCGAGGTTCGACGCGGCGGTGACCACGACCCAGTGGGCGAAGGGGGAGGCCTTGATGGCGACCTCGGTGTCGGACACGCGGCGCACCTGCGGCCAGCGCTGGAGGGGCGAGTCGACCTCGAGGGGAATGCGGGGGGCGCTGGGGCGCGGCTCGGGGATGGGCTCGTGGAGTTCGGGGATCAGCGAGGTGATGCGCGAGTCGCTGGAGACGAACATCGGGAGCGCGAGCAGCGCGGGCGGCGCCTCGGGTTCGGCGGTGGACTCGGGAGGCAGCGGCTCGGGCTGGGGCTCGGGGTGCTCGCGCTCGTGTTGTCGCTCGCGGAGCTCGAAGCGGATGATGTCGGTCACGAGGTCGATGTCGTCGGGCTTGAGCGCGAGGGCCATCTTGAGACAGGCGATGGCGCGGCCGGAGTGGCCGGCGTCCATGAGCAACTGGGCGGCCATGCGGTAGCTGGTGATGGACGGGTCGATGCGGTCGAGGCGCTTGAGGAGCTCGGCGTGACGCAGCCAGAGGTTGGCGTCGCGGGGCAGCAGGGTGAGCATCTGCCGGTAGAGCACCTCGGCGCGCTCGTAGCGCCCGTCAGCGCTGAGACGGGAGGCCTGTTCCTTGAGACGGCGGATGTCCACGGGCGCAGGACGCTACTCCAGGGTGAGGGGAAAGGTGCTGCGTGGCGGCGCGCGGGGGGGCTCCGAGGTGAACGGCAGCTGGAAGGGTGGCGGTCGTTCGCGGGTCGTCGGCCGTGCCCCTCACGTGCGAGCCCCTCGAAGGCGCGGCGTCTCGATTCAGCAACACTGACGGACTCCGTGGGGGTGCGCACCACCACCGAGTCCGTCAGAGTGCATGGCCCGAGACGAAGCCTGCACCCACCCGTCACCGACGCGGTGGGGCCGAGGGGCTGATCAACCCGAGCACGGCGCTGGCCTCACACCACGCCCTTGTTCCCCATGGCTTTGGCCTTTGCCTTCACCGCCCCTACCCCTTCACCCTCCGCTGCACCGTCAGCCCATGTTTCTGCATGAGCCGATACAGGGTCACCCGGTTGATGCCCGCGACCTTCGCGGCGGCCTCCACCTTCCCCTCGTGCGCGTCGAGCAACTCGAGGAGGTACTTCTTCTCCAGCGGCCCCAGCCACAGCTCGCGCAAGGCCGCGAGCGTCTGCGGAGCCGCGCTCACCTTCGCCTCTGCCTTCACCGCCGCGCCCCGCATCACCCTGGGCAAGTCCTCGGGCAGCACGGTGTCGCCGCGGGCCATCACCACCGCGTGCTCCAGCGCGTTCTTCAGCTCGCGCACGTTGCCGGGGAAGTCCCACGCCAGGAGCACGGCCATCGCCTCCTTGCTCAGCGCGCTCACCTTGCGCCCATGTCGCTGCGCCGCCTGCTGCAGGAACACCTGCGCGAGGATGGGCAGGTTGTCCTTGTACGTGCGCAGCGCGGGCAGTTCGACGCTGATCACCCCCACGCGGAAGTAGAGGTCGTCGCGGAACTTCCCCTCCTTCACCATCGCCGGGAGGTCCCGGTTCGTGGCGCAGATGAACCGCACGTCCACCCGCCCCGGGGCGCCGTTGCTGCCCAGCGGCGACACCTCGCCCTGCTCGATGGCCCGCAGCACCTTGGCCTGGAGCATCAACGGCAGCTCCCCGAGCTCGTCGAGGAACAACGTCCCCCCGTCGGCCTTCTGGAACTCGCCCACCTTGTCGAACGAGGCCCCGGTGAACGCGCCCTTCACGTGCCCGAAGAGCACGCTCTCGAGCATCGTCTCGGGGATCGCCGCGCAGTTCACGGTGACGAAGGGCTTGCCCGCGCGCTTGCTGTTGAAGTGAATCGCCCGCGACACGAGGTCCTTGCCGGTGCCGCTCTCTCCCGTCACCAGCACCGGCACGTCGGTGGCCGAGACCTGCTCCAGCTTGCGCTCCACCTCGTGCCACGCCGGTGAGAGGCCCTTGATGACGAACGGGCGCCCGTCGGCCTTCGTCTGCCGCGCCAGCGACGCCCGGCGCAGGTACTTGGCCGACGCGGAGGCGATCTCCTCGAGCTGCTGCACGTGCGAATAGTCGAAGGCCTCGGTCCTCTGGCTCGAGACGGTGAGCACCCCGATGGGCTTGCCCTGCCACGGGATGGGCACCGCGAGCACCGCCGACACGTCGAGGAAGTAGCGCGCGTAGTTCGGGTCTTGCGCGGTGTCGTTGCAGAGGTACGGGTTGCCGCTCTCGAAGCAGCTCACGGCGATGCCGTTGGCCCGGCCGTCACGGCGCGGCTTGAGCACCGAGCCGGTACCGGGCAGCGTCACGATGACGCCCTCGACCATGTGGAAGTCGACGGTCAGCCCCTTCGCCTTCGCGTCCCAGAGGAACACCGCGCCGTTGCGTGTCTGGGTGCGCGTGCAGGCGTGCTCCACCAGGCGGCGCGCCACGGCCTCCATGTCGGCCGAGTGGAGCTGCAGGTCGGTGTCGAGGCTCGCGTCCATCAGCGCAGCTCCAGCAGCAGCAGCTCGGTCTCGTCGGGCACGCCGCTGTCGGGGTGCCTCGCGCGGCCAAAGGGGAAGTTGTTGTCGGCCACGATGGCGAGGCGTCCGTCGGGCAGGCGCGTCAGCCCCTCGATGGTCCAGAAGGGGAAGCTGAAGGCGCCCCCGTCGCGCAGGGTGAGGTGCAGCAGGTCAGCGACCTCGTGCCGCGTCACCACGCCGCCGCGCACGGGTGGCAGCTCGAAGGCGATCAACCGCTTGTACCCGTCGGCCTTTCCCTCCGAGTCGTCGCGCTCCAACGCCAGCCCGGTGGTCGCGCTCACCATCGTCACGTCGCCCACCGCCACGGCGCGCGGGTCGAGGGGAAAGCGGAAGGCCACCCCGGTGAACGCCTGGGTTCCGAGGTCGAAGCCATAGGCGCGCAGCTCGCGCGAGGCGTCGAGGGGCTTCTCGAGCATCGCGTACAGCGTGCCGCCGTCGGCCGAGAGCCCCAGGTTCTCGAAGCCACTGCTGCGCCCCACGTTCGCGGTCACCGCGCTCGCCGTGCCCTCGAGGAGGGCCACCGTCGGCACCGGCCCGCGGCCGAGGCTCTCGAAGTCGAAGCTCTGCAACGTGGCGCGCGCCTGCCAGGGCGTGCCCGTGAGCGTGGCCAGCAGGTGCCTTCGCAGCTGCAGCACGTCGCCCGGGTGGTGGCCCTTGGTCTCGACGTTGAGCCGCGGCGGCGTCGCGGCCGGGTGAAGCGCGCCCCAGAACTCGAGGAAGTCGAGCAGGGTCCGCAGCGTGAGCGGGGCCCAGGCGCCTGGCGCGTGGCCGGCGACGACGAAGGCCGCGGTGACCGGTCCCACCTCGCGGCGCTGGGCGGGGAACCGCGCCGCCAGCAGCCCGTCGCACGCGAAGGCCTGCACCTGGTCGAGCGTCGCGGTAGCCAACTCCAGGCCCGCATCGCCCGGGCCGGTGCACTTCGGCGCCTCCAGCCGCGGGTCGTGCCAGATGACCACGCCCCCGTCGGCGATGAGGCTCAGGTCGAACTCCAGCGTCGGCGTCCCCAATGAGAGAGCCGCCTCGAAGGCCGGCAAGGTGCTCTCCGGTCGCAAGCCCCGCGCGCCGCGGTGACCCTGCACCTCCACCCCGGCGTCGAGGGCGAGCGCGAGGTCGGGGCGATCGCTGATCAACCCATCGACCCCGAGGCCCACCAGCTCGCGCATGCGCGAAGGCTCGTTCACCGTCCACGGCACCACGCGAAAGCCCGCCCGGTGCAGTTGCTCCACGACGTCGCGGGTGAGCATCGCCTCGGCCGGCGAGACGATGCCGGTGCCCGTGGTGCGCCGCAGCGTGAGCATGGTGCGCAGCAGGCCCGCGAGCTCGGGCGCGTCGGGCGAGCGGAGCCACCCGCCGTCTTCTTCCGGCACGCGGTACTGTGCCAGCACCACCCCGCCGCGGTCGACGTGCAGCAGCGAAGGGCCGAACTCCTCGCCCACCCAGAAGGTGCCGTCGGGCGCGCGGACCAACGACTCCGGGTCCACGTCGGCGCCGGTCAGCGGCCCTGGTGCACCCGCGAACCGGAAGAACGGCTCGGCGCGCAGCGCCCCATCACGCAGCGCCAGCCGATACACGCGCGGGTAGAAGTCGCCGGAGTTCACCAGCGCCCCGAAGCCGTTGTCGGTGATGCCCAGCAAGCCCCCGTCGAGGTCCAGGGTGAGGCCCGAGAACCCCTGCACCGGCTGCCCTTCCCACGGCCCGCCGGGCACCGCGAAGCCGCTCGACTGGCCCGGGAGGATGGGCGTGGGGCGCAGCACGAAGACCTCCGCCCGCGGCGGCCCCTCCACGCCCGGGGCGCCCCGCTCCCCCGTGGCACAGCCCGCCAGCCAGCCCACCACCACGAGCACCATTCTCCGCATCATCCGTTGTATTCTAGTGACCCTTGTTGCACCAGCGCAACAACTCCCCGTCAGGGTCCGCCTGAGTCCATGGGCTTACGGAGCAGTGTCCCCCGGCACGCAGGGTGCAAACGGGGTCTGCATCCTCGCTTCACTCGAAAAGAGCCCGACCATGACCACCCTCCGCACCTCGCTCCTGATGCTCGCCCTCGCTTTCACCGCCTGTGGCCCGGCCGACGCGATGGTCGACGGCGAGTTCGACACCACCATGGACGCGCAGTCGGAGCTCGCGGCGACGACCGGCCGCTTCGAGACCTTCGTGGGCAAGGACGGGCAGCACTACTTCCACCTCCTCGCGGGCAACGGCGAGAAGGTCCTCGCCAGCCAGGGCTACGCGACGGCGGCCGGCGCCCAGGGTGGCATCGAGTCGGTGAAGGTCAACGGCCAGGACACGATGCGCTACCTGCAGCGTGAGGCCAGCGACGGCAGCCACTACTTCGTGCTCGCCGCGGCCAACGGCGCCCTCATCGGCATGAGCGAGATGTACGCCTCGGTGGCCAACGCCGAGCGCGGCGCGGCCTCGGTGCAGAAGGTCGTGAAGAACATCATCTCGTCGGGCCTGGCGACCCAGGGCGACACGCGCTTCGAGACCTTCAAGGGGCTCGACGGGAAGTACTACTTCCACCTCAAGGCGAACAACGGGCAGATCGTGCTCCAGTCGCAGGGCTACACCACCAGGGCGAGCGCGGCGAACGGCGTGGCCTCGGTCAAGAGCAACGGCGCGCAGCTGACCCGCTACGAGATCCGCGCGGCGGCCGACGGCCAGAGCTACTTCGTGCTCAAGGCGCTCAACGGCGCGGTCATTGGCCGCAGCGAGCTCTACGCCAGCCAGGCGAACGCCGAGCGCGGCGTGACCGCGGTCTTCGGCCTGGTCGGCAGCTCCAAGTAAAAGCAGTCGTGGGGGAACGACGCGCTCGAGGTGCCTAAAGGGGGCGCTTCGAGCGCGGTTTTTTTCCGCCGGCCGGGTCGTCAGCCGTGGAGGTCGCGGGCCAGCATGTATGGCCAGCGCAGCAGGTGCGCCTCCTCCTTCACCGCGGGCGCCTTGCTGCCTTCGAGCTTCGGCAGGAGCAGCTCGAGGTTCCGCGTGAGCTTCGCGGCGCGCGCGGGCTGCACCGGCCGCTGCGCGAGGTCGAAGAGCGCGTCGCCGACGTTCCAGGCCACGCCCTCACTGGCGAGACACGCCTCGAGGCTCGACTTCGACTTCAGGTACGGCAGCAGCTTTTCCACCAGGCTCGGCGCCGACGCCGAGCTGCCGGCCAGCACCCGGGCCGCGCCGGGCCAGCGGGGGAAGAACCCGCCCTCGTCCTCGGTGGTGAGCAGCGAGTCGGCGGCGGACCACGCCAGCTGCGCCTCTTCCTGCGCGCCCGCGTCACGCAGCGTGCGGGCCAGCGTGAGCCCGCCGTCGTGGGCCGCGCCGTCGAGTTGCAGCGCGCGCCACACCGCGTCGCGGGCCCCAGGCTCCGGGCGCCACACCGTCAGCCCCAGCACCGGGGCCGATCTCCGCGGCAGCGCGCACACCAACGTGCGCGGCGCGGTCAGCGACCCCGTCACGCGGCCCTCCGCGGTGGTCAAGGTGACGACGCCCCGGCGCCACTGCACGCGAGCGAAGGCGGGCACCACCCCCCCCAGCTGCGCGCCCAGGCTCGTCAGCGCCGGCCCCACCGCGTCCTCGACTCGAGTCCCGTCACGCATCGAGCCCGCACGGAGCACGGCCCGCGGGAAACTCCCACCCACACCCACCGCGCCCGACCAGGCCGGGGCCTCGGCGCCGGCGTGCGAACCGACCCGCTCGGCAGAAACACCCCGCCCCGGCAGGCAGGAGATCCACCGCTTGCACCCGGTGCGCTCCTTGCTGAGTGCCGCGCGCGGAGGCAGTCCATGAAGCGACTCTCGTCGGTGCTGGTGTGTGTGCAGGCCCTGGGCACGCTCGCCGCGACCGACGCGCCGCGCGTGGTCCCGGCGACGCGCTGGTGCACCAGGGTGCCGAGGCCAACGTGACCGCCGGCGAGGTCATCGAGCGCAGCCCGCTCATCCGCGAGCTGGTCGAAGCGGGGCACCTGCGCAGCTTGCGCGGCATCTACGACCTCGACGGCGGCCACGTGCGCTGGCTGGACGACGACGACCAGGCCCGGGCCGAGGCGCCGTTGCCGCCGGCGAGCCGCGTGCTGGCCGGCGCCGGCGGCCCCTGACGCGGTAGCATGCAGCGCAGCGCCCGCATGAGCCCCTCCACCGTCACCCCCCGCGTCTTCCTGGCCGCGACCCTCGGCTATGCCGTGCTGGGCGCGCTCGGGCTGCAGCTCGCGATCCCCCCCGGCTACGCCAGCCCGGTGTTCCCGGCCGCGGGCCTGGCGCTGGCCCTCCTGCTCGAGGCTTCGCGTCGGCGCCTCGCCGCGGCCGTGTGGTTGGGCTCGGCCAGCCTCAACCTCGCCCAGACGCTGTGGCACGGCCACCTCGGGCCCGGGAGCGTGGCGCTGGCCCTGGCCATCGCCATGGGGGCCACGGCCCAGGCCCTGATCGGCGCGGCGCTCATTCGCCGGTACCTCGGGGAGCAGGTGCGGCGCCTCGACGCCGAGCGCGACATCACCCTCTTCCTCGCGCTCGGCGGCCCGCTGGCCTGCGTCGTCTCCGCGAGCGTGGCCGTGGCGGCGCTGTGGGCCACCGGGATGCTGGCGCCGGGCGAGGCGTGGACCACCTGGTGGACGTGGTGGGCCGGCGACACCTTCGGGGTGCTGGTCTTTGCCCCGCTGGCGGTGGCGGTGATCCACCGGGAGAGCCCGCGCTGGCGCTCGAGCCTCCCGGTCATCGGCGTGCTGATGCTGGTCAGCCTCTCGCTGGTGACGGTGGGCTTCCTCGTGGCCTCGCGGCTCGAGTTCGACCAGCAGCGCGAGCTGGTGGAGCACGAGGGCGAGGTGTTCGCGCAGCGGCTGCAGCAGCGCTTCAACGCCTACGCCGAGGTGCTGGCGTCGCTGCGGCGGCTGCTGGAGGTGACCCCCGAGGTCGGCGAACGGGAGTTCGAGTACTTCACGCGCAAGACCCTGGAGGACAACCCCGACATCTCGGCGTTGAGCTTCAACGCGGTGGTGGCCGACGCCGAGCGCGCACCGTTCGAGGCGGCGAGGTCCGCCCGCGGGGCCGGCACCCCGTTCCGCATCACGCAGCGCGAAGGGCAGCGCGCCCTGGTGCCGGCGGCGCCGCGGGCGGCCTACGTGCCGGTCACCTTCATCGCCCCGCTCGAGGGCAACCGCGCCGCCCTGGGCTTCGACATCAACTCCGAGCCCACCCGGGCCGACGCCATCGCCCGGGCGACGCGGCAGCGACGGCCGGCGGTGACCGCGCCGCTGACCCTGGTTCAAGACCAGCAGCGCATCGGGGTGCTCACGCTCAACCCGGCCTACCGCGGCGCCTTTGGCGGGTCGGGCCCCCCCACGCTGATGGGCTTCGCGGTCGGCGTGCTCAAGGTGGGCGAGACGGTGCGGCTGGCCGTCGGCGCCCTGCCCCAGGACCTGCGCTTCGAGCTGCGCGACGCGAGCGCGCCCGACGGCCAGGGCCTGCTCTACGAGTCCCAGCCGGCCGGCGCCGCGCCCGACCTCCACCTCGCGTGGCAGACCACGCTGAGCATGCTCGACCGGAGCTGGACCCTCACCGCGCGCCCCACGGCGACCTGGAGCCAGGCGCACCGCCCGTGGCGAGCGTGGGTCCTGAGCCTCGCGGGCCTGCTCTTCGTGACCCTGCTGCAGGTGCTGCTGCTGGCCACCACCGGAAAGACCGCGCTGGTGCAGCGCCGGGTCGAAGAGCAGACGGCGGCGCTCCACGAGGCGATGATCGCCGCAGAGCAGGCCAACGTGGCCAAGAGCCGCTTCCTGGCGACGATGAGCCACGAGCTGCGCACGCCGATGAACGGCATCCTGGGCATGGCGCAGATGCTGCGAAAGCCCAGCCTGGGCGACGCCGACCGCCTCGGCTTCGCCCAGACCATCTACGAGTCGGGCGAGGCGCTGCTCACGCTGCTCAACGACATCCTCGACATCTCGCGGGTCGAGGCCGGCAAGCTCGAGCTCAAGCCCGGCTTCGTCGACCCCGCGCAGCTCATCGCCCAGAGCCAGAAGCTCTTCGCCGAGGAGGCTGCCACCAAGGGCCTGGGGCTCAGCGGGCGCTGGGTGCCCCCGGCCCAGGCCTACCTGGGCGACGCGCTGCGGCTGCGCCAGATGCTCTCGAACTTCGTGGGCAACGCGCTCAAGTTCACGCCCAGCGGCCAGGTGACCGTCGAGGGCCGGGAGCTCGGCTTCGAGGGCGGCCGCGCGCTGGTCGAGTTCTCGGTGCAGGACACCGGCGTCGGCGTGCCCCTGGACAAGCAGTCGCTGCTCTTCAAGACCTTCTCGCAGGTGGACAGCTCGTCCACGCGCGGCTTCGGGGGCAGCGGGCTGGGGCTGTCGATCGTGAAGTCGCTGGCGCAGTTGATGGACGGCGAGGTGGGCGTCGAGAGCCAGCCGGGCCAGGGCGCCCGCTTCTGGTTCCGGGTGAAGCTCGAGCGCGCCCCCGCGAGGCCAGCCGTCGCGCCCGCGCGCCCCGCCGCGGCACCGTCACCCGCGTCGCCGCGGCTGCAGGGCCGGGTGCTGGTGGTGGAAGACAACCGCACCAACCGGGCGGTCGTCGAGCAGCTGCTCGTCGAGCTGGGGCTGGGCGTGACGCTCGCCGTGGACGGGGCCCAGGGCGTGGCGGCGATCACCGGCGGCGGGGCCTTCGACGTGGTGCTGATGGACCTGCAGATGCCCGGCGTGGACGGCGTCGAGGCCACCGAGCGCATCCGGGACTGGGAGCGCGTGCTGGGCCGCCCGCGGGTGCCGATCATCGCCTTCACCGCCGACGCCTACGCCGAAGACCGGCAGCGCTGCCTGGCCGCGGGCATGGACGGGGTGCTCACCAAGCCGGTGGACCTCACGCAGCTGGTGGCGGTCATCTCGAAGTGGCTGCCCCTGGCGACCGCGCCCGACCACTTCGACCCGGTGCTGTTGACCACCCGGCTGGGGGGCAACGAGGCCATCGCGCGGCAGCTGGTGGAGCTCTCGACGCGCGACGTGCGCGAGCTCCTGGGCCAGCTCACGCAGGCGCTCCAGGCCAATGACGAAGACGGGGCCCGGCGCGCGGTGCATTCCATCAAGGGCCTCGCGCGGCAGCTGGGCGGCGAGGGGGTGTACGAGCGCGCGCTGCGGCTCCACGAGCGCCAGAAGGCGGGCCAGCGCATCGACCCCGCCGACGTCGCCGCGCTGGCCCGCGCCTACGAGCTGCTCGCGGCCGACGCCGGGGCCTGGGCCCGGGGCGAAGCGAGGCGTTAGGAGCCGGTGACGGCCGCCGCCAGCCGGGGGTCTTGCGGCCCCTCGACGGTCTGCACCGTGACCCCGTGGGCCGCCAGGTACTGGAGGCCGTTCTCGCCCGCGTAGCCGCCGCCCACCACGATGATGCGGGTCAGCCCCGCGTGGTGCATCAGCTTGGCGCACATGAGGCACGGCTCGCCGGTGACCACCAGCCACGCGCCCTTGGTGGCCACGCCCGACGCCGCGCAGTTGCAGATGACGTTCATCTCGGCGTGGTGGCAGCCGATCTCCAGGCGCGTGCCCGAGGGGACCTTCAGGTCGTCGCGCAGGCAGGTGTCGCCGCCGCACAGCTCGCCGCCGCCGCGCGGGCCGCCGTTGTAGCCGTCCATCAGCACCACGTTGCGCTCGGGGTCCAGCAGCAGGGCGCCGAACTTCCGGCGCGGGCAGTTCGACGCCTTGGCCAGCGCGAGGCACTGCTCGATGCGTACGCGAATGTGCTTTTCCTTCATGCGCCGCGCCTCACCACGTCTGCGGGGCGAAGTCCAAAGCGCTCAGCGCGGCGGCACCACGCGCTCCGTCCGGGCCTCGCCCGTCACCACGTCGACCCCGATGAGCTCGACGTACTTCACCCCCGGCACCGCCCCGCCCTCGTCGGTCGCCACGTAGACCCGCTGCAGCACCGCCTCCGCGCCGCCGACGGTGGTGGTCGCCACCGGGCACTGCTCGCGCCGCGAGACCCGGATGGCCCGCGCCTTGAGGGCCTTGAGCGTCAACGTCGCGCTGTCCGCCACCTTCGAGACCTGCACCTCGAAGCCATAGGCGAACAGCTTCTCGAAGAAGGTGAGCGGCTCGCGCTTGCCGCTGCTCGCCAGCAGCAGCCACGACGCGGTCACCGGCGCGTCGCGGTCGAGCACCGTGGCCTCGCCCGGCGTCACCTCGTAGAGCACCACGTTCGCGTTCTTGCTGCGCTCGATGCGGAAGAGCTCGCGCGGACAGGCGCCGGGGTCGGCTCCGAGCACCACCGCCAACAACGTGAGGGAGAGCGACACGTGGCGCCCAGCCTCGCATGCACCTTCGCGGGCGCGGAAGCCCCCGCACCTGATCAGCCGGGTCGCCCCCCCGACCGGGTGAAGCGCGCCGCCGTCGAGCGAAGAAAAGTACCGCCCGCTCGAATCGAGGTCGACGGCGACGATCCCGCGCAGCGCCGGGTCAGGGCTACCCCCGCGCGGCGACCTCACCCCGCCGGATAACGCGGGCCTCCCTGATTTCCGCTCGGGGCCCGACGGCGCACGCCTTGCAAATCAGGCGGGCATGTCTTCCCTCGAACCCAAGATCCTGATCTCCGACGACGACGCGAACCTCGTGACCGCCCTCAGCCGCTTCGCGCGGCACGCGGGCTTCGAGGTGACCGAGGACACCGAATCCGAGGTGGTGGCGCTCGCCAAGCGCGTTCACCCCGACCTCATCCTGCTCGACCTGCGCCAGAAGGTGGACGGCCGGGACCTGCTGGCCAGCCTCAAGCGCGACCCCGAGACCCGGGACATCAAGGTGGTGGTGCTCTCGGGGGTGGAAGACCAGTTCACCCGCCGCACCTGCCTGGAGCTGGGCGCTTTCGACTACGAGACCAAGCCCTTCGACCCGAGCATCGGCCGCAAGCTCATCCGCCTGGTGGCGATGGCCGAGGAGGCCGCGGCGCCCGAGTCGGTACACTGACCCACCCCGCGGGACCTGCCCGGTAGCTTCGGTGAGGCACGGGGGCACGCCCTGTGCTGAAACACGGATCGACGCCGCTCGCCCCACCCGGGGAGGCGCCTCGAGGTCCACGCCGCGTGCTTTCGCCCGAAGAACTCGACCTGATGCAGGAGACCCACCGCGCGCTCGAGCGAGAGCGTGCGCGGCTCAGCGCCATCATCGGCGGCATGAACGTCGGCACGTGGGAGTGGAACGTGCAGACCCAGGAGACCGTCTTCAACGAGCGCTGGGCCGAGGTGCTCGGCTACACGCTCGCCGAGCTGGCGCCCATCTCCCTGGAGACGCGGACGCGCCTCACCCACCCCGACGACCTCGCGGCGAGCGCCGCGCTGCTGCAGCGGCACTTCGCGGGCGAGCTCGAGTACTACGCGTGCGAGGCGCGCATGAAGCACCGCGACGGGCACTGGGTCTGGGTGCTCGACCGCGGCCAGGTCGCCACCTGGACCGCTGAAGGCAAGCCGCTGCTGATGTTCGGCACCCACCAGGACATCACCGCGCAGAAGACCACCGAGACCCAGCTCTACCGGCGCCTCGCCTTCGAGGAGCTCCTGATGAGCACCTCCTCTGACCTGCTGCGGGCCGACTCCGGCAACCTCGACGCGATGTTCGACGAGGTGCTCCGCCGCATCGGATCGTTCGCCCACGTCGACCGCGCCCAGCTCTTTCGGTACGCGCCCTCGATGGACACCGTGGACAACACCCACGAGTGGTGTGCCCCCGGCGTCGCCCCGCGCAAGCAGGTGCTCCAGGCCCAGCCCACCCCGCGCGTCCCCGCGTGGAAGAAATTCGTGGGCTCCGCGGCCGCGATGTCCATTGCCGACGTGCAGCAGCTCCCGGCGGCCTGGTCCAGCGAGCGGGCCGCCCTGGAAGCGCTGGGGATCCGCTCGGTGTTGATGCTGCCGGTGGTGGTGGGTGACCAGGCGCTGGGCTTCCTGCGCTTCGACTCGGTGCACGAGCCGCGCGCGTGGTCGGCCGAAGACCAGGCGCTGCTGCGCTTCCTGGCGGACCACCTGGGCATGACCCTGGTGCGCGTGGAGCAGCACCGCGACCTGCGCCTGGCCACCGAGAACGCGAACCGCCTCGCGCACGAGAAGGACCAGGCCAACCGGGCCAAGACGCAGTTCCTGGCGAACATGAGCCACGAGATCCGCACCCCGATGCACGCCATCCTGGGCTTCGCCCAGATGCTGGGCCTCGACGCCTCGCTGGTGCCCCGGCAGGCCGAGCACGTGCAGACCATCCTGCGCAGCGGCCGGCACCTGATGGGGCTGCTCAACGACATCCTCGAGATGTCGCGCATCGAGTCGGGCGAGGCCGTGCTGCGGCCGGCGCGCTTCTCGCTGCGCGCGCTGCTGGACGACCTCGAGACCATGTTCCGGCCCTCGGCCGAGGCCCGGGGCCTGTCCCTGGTGGTCGACCGCGGCTCGCACCACCTGGGACAGGTGCTCGGCGACGAGGGCAAGCTGCGGCAGGTGCTGGTGAACCTGCTGGGCAACGCCATCAAGTTCACCGAGCGCGGCTACGTCACCGTGCGGGTGCGCACCGAGCCCGCCGCGGCGGCCGACGTCGTGGGCCAGGCCGCGCTGCGCTTCGTGGCCGAGGTGTGCGACTCGGGCGTGGGCATCGGCCCGGAAGACCTGGGGCGGCTCTTCACACCCTTCCAGCAGGGCCAGCGCGGCGCCGCTCTCGGAGGCACGGGGCTGGGCCTGGCCATCAGCCGCAACTTCGTGGAGCTCATGGGCGGCACGCTGACCGTGACCAGCGAGCCCGGCGAGGGCAGCTGCTTCCGCTTCGCGGTGTCGCTCGAAGACGTCGACCGTGGGGCCTCCGCACGGGCCCCGGGCCGGCGGGGGGCGCTGGGCCTGGCCCCGGGCACGGACACGGTGCGGGTGCTGGTGGTGGACGACGTCACCGACAACCGGGCCCTGCTCGGCGCGCTGCTCAAGGAGGCGCGCTTCGAGGTGCTCGAGGCCAGCAGCGGGGCCCAGGCCCTCGAGCTGGCCGAGCGCTGGTCACCGCACGCCGTGCTCATGGACCTGCGCATGCCCGGCATGGATGGCTTCGAGGCGATCCGCCGGCTCAAGGCCACCGAGGCCGGCCGGGCGACGCCGATCATCGCCGTGTCGGCCAGCATCACCGCCGACGACGAGGCGAACGCCCTCGCGCTGGGGGTCCACGCCTACGTGCGCAAGCCCTTCCTGCCGGAGGCCATTCTCAGTGAGCTCGAGCGGGCCCTGGGGCTGCGCTACACGCACTCGGCCACCCCCATCCCCGCCCGGGAACCGGGGCCCGAGTTGGCGGCCGCGCTGCGGGCCCTGCCCCCGTCCCTGGTGGAGGCGATGCGCGCGGCCATCGCGGAGGGCGACATGGCCGGCCTCGCGCAGCAGCTGGGCCAGGTGGGCCAGGTCGAGCCGCGCGCCGCCCGGCCGCTGGCGGCCCTGGCCGAACAGTACGAATACGAGACGCTCGACCGCTGGCTGCGACGGGGAGAGACCTGAGATGAACAAGGACGAGCATCGGCCCACGGTGATGGTGGTGGACGACACCCCGGACAACCTTCGCCTGCTCGAGAGCGTGCTGCGCGAAGACGGCTACCGGGTGCAGGTCTTCCCCCGGGCGCTGCTGGCCCTCAGCGCGGCCGCCCGCAACCCGCCCGACCTCATCCTGCTCGACATCAACATGCCCGAGATGAACGGCTTCGAGGCCTGTGAGCGGTTCAAGGCGGATCCGGCCATCAAGGACATCCCCATCATCTTCATCAGCGCGCTCTCGGACGCCTCGGCCAAGGTGCGGGCCTTCGTCGCCGGCGGCGTCGACTACGTGACCAAGCCCTTCCAGTTCGAGGAGGTCACCGCGCGGGTGCGGACCCACCTGCAGCTGCGCAACCAGAAGCGCGCGTTGCAGCAGGCCCACGACAAGCTGCGGGAGCTCGAAGAGCTGCGCGACGGCCTGGTGCACATGCTGGTGCACGACATGCGCTCGCCGCTGTCGGTGATGCTCAGCAACCTCGTCTTCGTGCAGGGCACTCCCTTGTCCGAAGACGCGAGCGAGGCCCTCGCCGACTCGGTGCAGTCCACCCGGGTGCTGGTGGAGATGGTCAGCGGCGTGCTCGACGTCAGCAAGATGGAGACGTCCGAGATGCCGCTGCAGCGCTCGCCCGTCGACCTCGCCGCGCTGGTGCAGGCCGAGCTCGACAAGTTCAGCGCCGTCAGGGCGCACCGCACGCTCACCTTCGACGCCCCCCCGGACCTCGCGCCGTTCTCGTGCGACGCGCACCTCATCGGCCGCGTGGTGCAGAACCTCATCGGCAACGCGCTCAAGTTCACCAACCGCAACACCGGCACCATCGCCGCCAGCATCAGCCGGGCCGGCGACGGGCTGAGGGTGCTGATCCAGGACAACGGCCCGGGCCTCGCCCCCGAGGACCGCGAGAAGGTCTTCGACAAGTTCTTCCAGGTCGTCGCCCAGCGCGAGGGCCGGCGGAACTCGACGGGCCTCGGCCTGACGTTCTGCAAGCTGGCGGTGGAGGCCCACGGCGGGCGCATCGGCGTGGACAGCGTGCTGGGCCAGGGCAGCGGCTTCTGGTTCGAGCTGCAGCCGGTAGCCCAGGGCTGAAGGCCCCGGCGCCTGGGGTCAGGGTTGCGGCGGTTCGGCCCGGGTCGCCAGCGTGCGCAACACCTTGTGCAGCGCCGCCGGGTTGATGGGCTTGCTGAGGCACTCGTTCATGCCCGCCTGGCGGCAGGCCGCGAGCTCATCGGCGCCGGACGACGCGGTGACCGCGACGATGGGGGTCAGCCCGACGGGCGCCGGCATCGCGCGAATGAGGGCCGCCGCCTCCAGGCCGTCCATCTCGGGCATGTGGAGGTCCATCAGCACGAGGCAGAACGGGGAGGCGGTGGCGGCCGCGACGGCCTCAAGCCCGTTGGTGGCGCTGACCACGGTGAAGCCCGAGCGCTGCACCAGCGCGCTCACCACCCGCAGGTTCACCGGGTTGTCGTCGACCACCAGCACCGGCAACCGCGGCACGAGGCCCTGGGGGCGCGCGCCCGCGGGTGCGGCCTCGACCACCGCGGCGGGCAGCCGCAACGAGAACGAGAACACGCTGCCCTCGCCGGCCAACGAGGCCACCGCGATGCGCCCGCCCATGAGCGTGACCAGTTGCTGCGAGAGCGCGAGGCCCAGGCCCGTGCCCCCGAAGCGGCGGGTGGTGGAGCCATCGGCCTGGTGGAAGAGCGTGAAGAGGCGCGGCAGCACCTCCGGGGCGATGCCCAGGCCGGTGTCGCTGACCTGGAAGTGCACCAGCGCACCCTCACCGCGGGTGACGCGCAGGGTGACCGCGCCCGCCGCGGTGAACTTCACCGCGTTCGAGACGAGGTTGATCAGCACCTGGGAGAGCCGGTGGCCATCGCCCTCGACCTCGCGGGGCAGGTCGGCGGCGGGGGCATACTCGACCACCAGCCCCTTCTGTTCCCCCAGCGAGGTGGCCAGGGCCGCCACGTCGCGCAGCGTGGTCTCGAGCGAGAAGGGGGCCCGGGAGATCTCCAGCTTCCCCGTCTCGAGCTTGATCACGTCGAGCAGGTCGTCGAGCAGGCGCACCATCACCTTGCCGCTGCGCTGCACCACCTCGAGGCGCTCGCGCTGCTCGGGCGGCAGGGGGTCGCTGAGCATCACCTCGGCCATGCCCAGCACCCCGTTCATGGGCGTGCGGATCTCGTGGCTGATGGTGGCGAGGAACACGCTCTTGGCCCGGTCGGCTTCCCGCATGCGGGCGAAGGAGCGCTCGCGCATGTGCACCGTGCGTCGCATGAAGAGCCAGGCGGCGGTGAGCACCGTGGCCAGGTTGAACACCACGCTCAGCGGCGGGGCGGCGTCGGTCACCGGCACCGTGAAGCCGAGCTGCGCCAGGGTCACCACCAGGGCCACGGTGAGCGAGGCGGAGAGGATCCACCAACCGCCGGCCTTCGGCAGCAGGTACGCGGCCATCACCGGCACCAGCACCATCGCGGCCAGGTTGCTGTAGTCCACCGGCGTCTGCAGGATGGACGCCACGCCGAAGCTCGAGGTGAAGGCGGCGAGCGTGAGCTGCGCGGTGCCCTCGATGCGCGTGGCGTGGCGAAAGCGCGCCAGCAGCGGCGCCCCCACCGCGAACAACACGCCGGTGAGCACCACCTGGCCCCACATGCCGCTGGCGAGGTTGAGCGGCAGGAAGCAGGTGAAGGCCCCGAAGGAGAAGAGCCAGATGTCCACCAGGAAGCCGGCGCGGTCCGTGAGGTCTTCGGTCGCGAGCTGGGGCGTCAGCCACGCCGCCAACCGCGCGTAGCGCCCCCGGACGCCTGAAGTGTGGATCCCCGCCTCCAAGTTCCCCGATCTAACGGGGCCGTCGCCGAAGGCAAGTCGATGTCGAGCGCTCCGGACGGTTCAACGCAGCCCGTCACCACACGCGCGCAGCGCCAGCGCCAACCGCTTCACCTGCGGCCGCAGCTCCACCGTGCGCGGACGCCAGGCGAGCAGCAGCGGCGTTCCCACCGCGTCGAGGGCGGGGAGGGCCTGGGCGCGGAACTCGGCGGCCGGGAACTGGCCCCGGGCAAAGGTGGGCAGCACGCCGGCGAAGGCCCCGGAGCGCACCGCCTGGGCCACCTGGGGGAAGGTCTCGCAGCGCAGGCCCAGGGGGCCCATGGACGCGAGGGCCGCGCCCAGGCCCCGCTCGGAGGTCGGCGCGGCCAGCGGCAGCTTGCCCCGGCCCACCGCGCTGAACACCGCGTAGCTCACCCGCCCCAGGCGCGCCGCCTTGAGCTCCGGGGTGGCCTCGCTGGCGCGCAGCAGGCCCAGGTCGATGCGCCCGTCCTGGAGCGCCGCGGCCACGCCGTCGGAGTCCAGCGCGCCCAGCTCCAGCTCCACCCCTTCCAGCGCCGGGAGCAGCTTCGGGAGCCTGGGCAACACCAGCCACTGCAGCACGCTGTCCCCGGCGCCCAGGCGCACCCGCGCCGGGCCCCGCTCGGCCGCGGCGACGTCATGGAGCCCCTGGTCGAGCTCGCGCACCACCCGCGCCAGGGCGGTCCCGGCCGGGGTGATCTCCAGGCGCCGCCCCCGGCGCACGAAGAGCACCTGGCCCAGGGCGGTCTCCAGCTCGCCCAGCTGCCGGCTCAGCTGGCTCTGCCGCCCGGGGTTGCCCGGCGCCGCCGCTGCGTGGCCCCCGGCGTCCGCCACCTCGAGGAACGAGCGCAGCCGGTCCAACGACAAGCCCTGCAGGGAGAAGCGCGCCATGGGCACACCTGACTCCATCGTCAGGCTTCCTGCAATTCCCTGCATTTCTGGTCAGGCCCGAACACGACACTGTGGGCGCATGAAAACAATCCCCGTGTTCTTCACGCCGCAGATGGTCGCCGACTCCCGCTCGTACTCGCCGAGCGCCGCCAAGCCGAAGCAGGTGGTGGCCTCGTGGCAGGCGCTGGGGCTGCCCTTGGAGGTGCACGCGCCGGCGGCGGTGAGCGTGGAGCAGTTGAGCCTCGCCCACGACGCGGACTTCGTGCGGGGGGTGCTGGAGGGGCGCCTGCAGAACGGCTTCGGCAACCGCTCACCCGAGGTGGCGGCGTCGTTGCCCTTCACCAGCGGGGCCATGTGCGCGGCGGCGCGGCACGCCTGGAAGCACGGGGGCGTGGCGGTGGCACCGTGCTCGGGTTTTCACCACGCGCGCTGGGAGCAGCCCGCGGGCTTCTGCACCTTCAACGGGCTGATGGTGACGGCGGCCACGCTGCGCGCGGAAGGGGCGCGGCGCATTGGCATCCTGGACTGCGACCACCACGAGGGCGACGGCACCGACGCCATCATCGGGCACCTGGGCGCGTCGTCGTGGGTGCGGCACTTCACCGCGGGGAAACACTTCCACCGGCCGCGTGACGCGGAGGCGTTCTTCGCGTGGCTCCCCGGGGTGCTCGACGCGCTGTCCGACTGCGACGTGGTGCTCTACCAGGCGGGGGCCGACCCGCACCGCGACGACCCGCTCGGCGGCTGGCTCACCACGAGGCAGCTGCACGAGCGGGACGAGGTGGTGTTCCAGTCACTGGCGGCGCGCGCGGTGCCCGTCGCGTGGAACCTCGCCGGGGGCTACCAGCAGCAGCCCGACGGCAGCATCCCGAAGGTGCTCGAGATCCACGACAACACGCTGCGCGCGTGCGCCGCGCGGTACGTCACGCGTTGATGGTGACCTTGATGACCTTCACCGGCGTGCGGGGGCGATCGTCACCGTCCGTGGGGGTGGTCTCGATCTTCTTCACGATGTCCTGGCCGTCGGTGACCTTCCCGAAGACCGGGTGCCGCGACTGGCCGGGCGAGAACCAGTCGAGGAAGCTGTTGTGCACCGCGTTGATGAAGAACTGGCTGCCACCCGAGTCGGGCCGGCCGGTGTTCGCCATGGAGAGCGTCATCGGCTCGTTGGAGATCTTCGCGGTGAACTCGTCCTTGATGTTGCCGCTCGGGGGACCACCCTGGCCCGCGCGGGGGCTCATGGGGTCCTTCGAGTTCGGGCACCCGAATTGCACCATGAAGTTCTTGATGACGCGGTGGAAGTGCAGGCCGTCATAGAAGCCGCTCTGGGCGAGCTTGATGAAGTTGCCGGCGGTCAGCGGCATCTGGTCCTGGAAGAGCTCGACGGTGAAGTTGCCGAGCGACGTCTCAAACGTTGCGGTGGGGTTGGGCATGTTGGGGCGGGAACCTATCGCACCGACGCTCCAATTGGAGAGGAGTGTGAACGGCTCTGCTAGGAAGCTCCCCCCCATGGTCCAACCTGCCCGGCACATCGCCAACGTGAAGTACGCCATCCGCAACATCGCCGCCGAGGCCGCGCGCCTCGAGGCCACCGGCATGAAGATCCTGCCGTGCAACATCGGAGACCCGCTGCGCTTCGACTTCGCCACCCCGCCCCACCTGGTGGAAGCGGTGGTCAAGGCCCTGCGCGACGGGAAGAACCAGTACGTGGCCTCGGCCGGGTTGCGCGAGGCCCGGGAAGCCGTCGCCGCGTCGATGCAGCCGGCGGTGCGGCCCGAAGACGTGTTCATCACCTCCGGCGTCAGCGAGGCGCTCGACCTGGTGCTGACCGCGCTGCTCGAGGCCGGTGACGAGGTGCTGCTGCCGAGCCCCGGCTACCCGCTCTACAACGCCATCGCCGCCCGGCTGCAGGCCACCGCGGTGCCGTACTACCTCGACGAGTCGCGGGGCTGGGCCATCGACGCCGAGGCCATGGAGGCGAGCATCACCAAGCGCACCAAGGCCATCGTGGTGTGCAACCCCAACAACCCCACCGGCGCCGTCGCCACCCGCGCGCAGCTGGCCGGCGTGCTCGACGTGGCGCGGCGTCACGGGCTGGTGGTCATCTCGGATGAGATCTACGACCGCCTGCTGTTCAGCGGCACCCACGTGCCCACGGCGACGGTGGCGGATGACGTGCCGTTGATCACCCTCAACGGGCTGTCGAAGGCGTACCTCGTGCCGGGCTGGCGCGTGGGCTGGCTGGCGATTCACACCCCGAAGCTGCTCAAGGACGTGGCGGCCGCGGTGCAGCGCCTCGCCGACGCGCGCCTGTGTGGCCCGGGGCCGTTCCACTACGCGGTGAAGCCCGCGCTCGAGGGGCCGCAGAACCACGTGCCCGAGGTGATGGCCAAGCTCCGGTCGCGCCGCGACTTGATGGTGTCCCGGCTGAACGCCATGCCCGGGGTGTCGGTGGTGGAGCCGCAGGGGGCGTTCTACGCGATGCCGTCGCTGACCCGCGAATGGGCCGGCGGTGACGAGGCCTTCGTGCTCGAGCTGGTGCGCGAGACGGGCGTGCTCTTCGTGCACGGCGAGGGCTTCGGGCAGAAGCCGGGCACGCGGCACTTCCGGGTGGTGTTCCTGCCGCCGGAGCAGGTGCTCACCCAGGCGTTCGATCGCCTGGAGGCGTTCCTCAAGGCGCGGAGCTGATCAGCCGCCCGCAAGAGCGCCACTTGTGCGATGCGCCCGCGCATGATCGCACTGGTGCTGGGGTTGGTGGTCGGAGCGGTGGGCTCCACCGAGGTCGAAGGGGCAGTCACCGCGGGCGGCTCGATGATGTCGCGCGCGGGTGGTGGTGGCGGCATCGCCCTGGTCCAACAGCCCACCGCTCGTCCTCGCTGCGGGCTGGAGCCCGAAGGGGAGCGACTGCGTCGACGGCGCCCAGCTCATGCTCGACCGGCTCGAGGGCTGACTTTGCACGGGAGTGCGCGCGGGCCTCGAACCAGGCGGGCTCCCCGGCGCCTGCCGCCGACGGTGCTGCAGGGACTTCCTCCTCGCGTGCGCGGCGTGTCCGTCTTTCAGCGCGCCGTGATCCTGACCGACACGTCGATGGCCGCAGACCCGCGCAGCTCCGTGCTGCTGAAGGGCCCTACGCCCGCACTCGCGGTGAAGGTGATCAACTGGCAGGTCTCGGCGATCCGGCCAACGACGTGGATCGTACCGCCCGGGCTCTGCGAGAGCGTGCGCTCGTAGACGTCTGACGAGGTGCCGTAGCAGGCGCTGGTGCCGCCATCGGCGAAGTAGTTGCCGAAGTAGACGGTGAGATCGGCGTTGCCCTTGCCCGTCGAGAGGATGCTGCCGGTGCACGCCACGGTGACGTCCATCTCCTTCTGGCTTCGGCAGAGCTCGAACTGAAAGACGCTGTCGGCCGCGCCCTTCCAGCGGGTCACCGTGCCCTTGACGCCAATGGCCACGCCACCGTCGATACGGTCGAGCGTCATCACGCCCGACGTGGGGGCATCGACGAGCTCGAAGCGCTGGGGGGCCAGCTCCCACCCCTGGGGAGGGTCGTTCTGCAGGAAGGTCCTCCAGACGCGGTCGCCCTGAACCAGGAAGAAGAAGCCACCCTTCGGGCTCACCCAGCGCGCGGACACGTCGGTCGGCACGTAGACGCCGGCGTCCTCGACCTCCGGGACACCGGCGTCTGGCTCAAGGTCGGGTGAGCGCGGCCCGCACCCGGTGCATGCGAGGAACGCGCTGACGGTCAGGACGGTGGAGGCACGCATGGGCCCCCGTATGCCAGTTCACCATCGCGAGGAACACCGCGGCGCGACTGGCGCCCTACGGCTCGTGCGGGCGGACGAAGCGCAGGCAGAAGCGGTCGTGCGCCTCGGGCTTCTCGGCCTTGCCGATGGGTGAGCCATTCCAGTCGCACAGGTCGCCGGCGTCGGCGTCGAAGCGAAAGCCGGCGCGCAGCACCTCTTCGCGCACGGTGCGCTCTTCGATGCGGTGCGCAGTGAGGGCGTCGAGGTCACCGCGCCCTTCGCCCGCCGCGGAGTCGCACACCACGTACCGCCCGCCCGGCTTGAGCGCCCGGAGCACGGCGTGGTTGAGCCGGGCGCGGTCGGCGCCGAGCCACGCGGCGTCATGGTACGTCGCGTTGCTCAGCACGAGGTCGAGGGTGTTCGACAGGTGCATCGGGAACGGGTCGTCGAGGGCCCGGTCGAGGCGCACCACGTTGAAGAGCCGCTGCACGCGTTCCTGCAGCGTGGCCTCGCTGCCCCGGGTGAGCGCGCGGCGCGGGTTCTGCCCGTACACCACCCCCAGCGGACCCACGGCGCGCGAGAGGAGCTCGGTGGTGTAGCCGCTGCCGGTGACGAGCTCACCGACCTGCTGCCCCTCGCTGATCAGCGCGAAGGTGAGCAACTCGGCGGGCTTCCGCTCTGCGTCGAATTCATTGTCGAAGTAGAGGAAGAACAACCCTACGAAGCCCGGGAGGGGCTCGGGGCATGAGCCTGAGGACAGGGGCGCGCAGCGAGGAGGACGGGAAGTTCCCTGCATCTCTGGAGCGGGCCCGGAGGGCGGATTCCGAGGGTGTGGGCGCAGGCGTGCCGTGCCTGTCGGGACACGCAGACCCCCAGGCGTCACAGTCCCAGCGAGAGCTGAGGCGGCGAGTGGGCCAGCGGCGTGGGCGTGCGCGGCGGCAGCAGCCCCATGGAGCGCAAGATGGCCTCGGCCGTGGCGTGGTGGGTGACGACGGCCCTCACGCGGCGCGTGCCACCACAGGGACACCGCCACACGTCGACACCGAAGGTGCGGACCAGCGCGGTGGCCCAGTCGAGCCGCGGACGCTTGACGACGGCCCGAGGCGCCATGTCCGTGGTGACGACGGGCGCCGGCGGGGGAGCCAGCATGACGGACGCGCACAGGCGTGCGTTGCTTCTGACCGACGGCCTTCACGCCGTGCGTCGGCAGTGACGGCGCCACCGGGGCCGCACCTGCGGGACGCTCGACCCGAAACGCACCACCGGAGAGCGTCACGCCCGAGAGCCCGGTGAGCTTCACCATCAACGTCTGCTGGAGCCGCTAAGCCCGCCCCTCACGCTTCTCGACGATGGTGATCTTCTGCAGCGAGCCCGGGCACGCACCTCGCTGAACACCGTCGATGAGCCCGCCAGCGAGCGCCAACACCGACTCGCCTTCGTCGAGGCCACAGTTCGCGCCGTGCACCGTCAGCGCCAGGGTGCGCACCGGCGTACCGCGCGTCTGCAGCAACTCGAGGATGCGAGACGCGAAGCGGCGCACGTCGTGGTACCCGAACGAGCTCTAAGGCACGGTGCCGACGAACAATACCTCGCGCGCGACGAGCGCTCCCTGCGTCGGAGAGAAGCGACCTTCGTTGGCCTCGGCCTCGAAGGTGCGGCGCGAGACGCCCTTGGCTTCGAGGCGGCTGGCGACCAGCCCGTCAGACGAGTGAAAGCCCTGCGCGTGCTTCACGGCGAGCACATCGGCATCGACTTCGAGGAGGTCGCCCTGCACCACGCGGATTTCGACGCCACGCGAGCCGACCACTGAGCAACACCGCTTCGAGCCACACCGCCGGATTCTGCCGCGCAACGGATTCTGCAAAAAGTGTCTCCAACCCCGTTTTTGTAGAATCCGTTCTGGCGGTGTCGTGTGACGACAACAGCAAACAGGGAAGCAGTCGTTGAAAGTCGCGAGCAGCTTTGCTCGCCGCGAACAGGCCCCTCGCCGCGAAGAAGGTGACTCACGTGACTCGCTGCAGCGCCGGTCCGGGTCACCCTCTCGAGTCGCCTTCCTCAAGTGCGAGAAGCCACTGGTTTCCTCGTGGTTTCATGCATTCGAGGCAACAATGCGGCAGACCATGAAGCTGTCCACGCACCTGCGCTGCGAGCTGATCAAAGCGCTCAGCTCCATTTCGGCCGACGATCGCGCTGACCTCTACGTCATCTCGCTCTGGGTTCAGGACCTCGACGATGACCCGCGCAGGCCGAGCATCACGGTGGGCTTCAATACCGAGCGACAGGTGGCGGAGTGCACCCCGCGGGCCTCAGGCCCCAACGAGGCGCGGTGGAACTTCGCGTTCTGGCTGCAGAACTCGCTGGTCGAGGTGTGCGGCGAACGCTCCGACACCCTCGGCGCGTCACTTCGGCAGGCCTGGGCCACGGTGCGTGGCATCTGGTACTCCGACGAGGATCAGGATCGAGACTTCGAAGCCACGCTGAAGCTGGACGAAGCCCTGACGGACGAGTTCGTGGGCGTCGCGGTGCAGGTGGTGAAGGAGCTCCACGCGAGCGGCGAGATCACCCGCATTCTGGGCCGCCCCGTGCCGGTGCTGATTCACGAGCTCGAGTACTACGAGAAGATCGCGCTGCAGAACGAAGCCGCGAACCCACCCGCGTTGGTCGAGGCCTTCGCGAACTGGGTTCGCACCGAGGGCTGACTCAGAGCTTCTCGACGATGCGGAACACGAGGGACACCGGGGCCTGCGGAGTCGAGACCTTCAGGCGATCGACTTGCGCCTCGTCAGTCGGCGCCGAAGGTGCGGGCCAGCGCGGTGGCCCAGTCGAGCCGGGCACGCTTGACGATGGCCGGAGGCGCCCTCTCCGTGGTGACGACGGGCGCCCGCGGGGGAGCCAGCATGACGGACCCGCGCAGGCGTGCGTTGGGCGCGAAGACTGAAGTGGAAGCAGGTGAGGTGCAGTCCCCGCCGGGGCACGAGGGCCACCAGCCGCTTCACCAGCGCCACCGCCGTCAACTCCAACGCGGGCCCGCGCGCGCCGTAGCCACACAGCCGCTGCTGCCCCACCCTGTCGAAGCCGTGCACGGCCGTGTCCGCGTGCAGTGAGAAGCCCAGGGCCCGGCCCTTCAACGCCACCACGCGCCTGCCGAGCTTTGATTGGGCCAACGCCTGGGGACTGCCCCCGCTCGGCGACGTCTTCGTGCCGGTGCTGACGGCGGAGGTCGCCACCCAGGCCGGCTCGCTCTTCGTCAGCGGGCGCTTCAAGACGGTGCTCAACAACCTGATCAACCTGAACGAGGTGCGGCCGGATCTCTTCGTCGGGGTCGAGCTGCCCCTGGCCTCGGGGCTCCAGCTCGAGCTGCGGGCGGCGGCCTGGTGACCTTGTCTGCAGAGACCGTCGGCGCGCGCGTGAAGGTGACCGAGAGGTTCTGCGCCGAGATGGGCGTGGCGAACGAGCCGCCCGTGACGTCGTGGTCGGGAAGGCCGTTGCCCGTCATCAGCCGCGAGGTCGCCGAGCAGGACCACGCGGAGGTGCTGGTCGCGTTGACCTTCGCGCTGCTGTTGACGGCGCTGTAGCCCAGGCTCTGCGTGCCACACCCCGAGAGGACCGCCACCAGCACCCTGAAGAGAGTTTTCATGGCGACCGACAGAGCAGGGACCCGGCCAACACGTCAGGTGCCGCGCGCGACCGGAGGTCCCCTGCGGGTCATGCGGAATCCGCGCTCGCGCCGTTGCTCAACCGACTTCGCTTGCGCTGGCACTGGTGGAGGCCGGGGTCCGTCGCCGACCGCCCTTCGGACCAGCTCGATCGACTCGAAGCGATGATCAGACCTTGAGCACGGTCTGTCCCCGCGAGTGTCCCTGCGCGACGTGGTGCAGCGCCTGGGCAGCCTCGCGCAGCGGCCAGGCTCGCTCCACGATGGGCGTGGCCTGGCCGGACTCGACGAGCCCCTTGAGGAAGAGGAGGTCTTCCTGGTTCGGCGTCATGACGAAGGTCTTGAACTTCCTCGTGCTGAACAGCGAGCTGAAGAGGCCCATGAGGATGCGGAACATGGGGCCGACCCAGTCACCGCCTCCGCCGGAGCAGGGGAGGTAGGTGCCGGTCTGCGTGAGCACGCTGCGACACGCTGAGAGCGGGTGGTTCCCCACGAGGTCCATCATCACCTCGAAGCGAGGCCCGCCCTGCAGGAAGTCGTCCTTCGTGTAGTCGATGACCTCGTCAGCGCCGAGCGAACGCACCAACTCCACGTTGCGCGTGCTGCAGACCGCGGTGACGTGGGCTCCCATCGACTTGGCGATCTGCACCGTCCAGGTGCCCACCCCGCCCGAGGCGCCGTTGACGAGCAGCCGCTGGCCCGCCTTCAGCCCGGCGACGCGCAGGCCCTGCAGCGCCGTGGCGCCCCAGGGCACCAGCGCCGCTTCCTCGAACGACAGGTTGGTCGGCCTGGGCGCCAGCAGCTTCGCCGGCATGACGAGGTACTCCGCGAACGCGCCGGTGGTGGCCTGGCCGAAGACCTCGTCGCCGGGGCGCAGGCTGGTCACCTTCGCGCCGACCGCCTCCACCGTGCCGGCCATCGCCGCGCCGGGCACCCGGTGCCTGGGCCCCGGCAGGCCACCGAAGGGGCTGAGGCGGATGAGGTAGGGCGTGCCGGTGATGATGTGCACGTCGGCGACGCTGGCCGCGGCGGCGTGCACCCGGACGAGCACCTCGTCGTCACCGGGCACGGGTCGTTCAATCTCTTCGAGGGTCAGGAGATCGGGAGGACCGTAGGTGCGATGAACGATGGCCTGCATGGGAGCTCCTGTGGGGTGAAGGGAGGAACGAGGTCAGTGGGGAAGGCCGGCGACGATCTGCTCCGAGACGTCCCAGAGCCGCTTCGCCATCACCGCGTCACCCGCGATGGCGCTGGCCTTCGCGACGTTGCAGTCGGCGAAGTACTCGCCGGAGCGCGTCGCGACCGAGGGGTGGGTGGCGACGTAGACCGCAGTCGCAGCGCCCTGCTGCACGCTCTTGAGCACCAGCGGCCCCAGCAGGCCGAAGAAGAACATGAAGACCCGGTTCGTATGCCGGCCCAGGTTGGTGTGGATGACGCCAGGGTGCACTGCGTTGGCGGTCTTCCCCGTTCCGGCGAAGCGGCGCGCGAGCTCCCTGGCGAAGAGCAGGTTGGCCAGCTTCGAGTGGCCATAGCTGCTCATGTCGGCCTGGCCCGCGGTGCCGGCCAGGTCGTCGAACTGGATGCCGTCCTTCGGCGCCATCGTGTGCGCGTCGCTGCTGAGCATCACCACGCGGCCCGTGTCGATGAGCTGCTCGAGCAACCCGGTGACGAGGATGAAGTGGCCGATGTGGTTGGTGAAGAACTGCTTCTCGTAGCCGAAGCACTGCTCGGTCTGGACCCCCATGATGCCGGCGTTGCAGATGATGCCGTCGAGCCTCAGGCCCAGGCGCTTCACCTCCGCCACGCACGCCTTCACGCTCGTGGGGTCCGACAGCTCGCACGCCAGCGGCACCGTCTGGCCCGTCACCCCGTCGCAGGCCGCCTTCGCCTTCTCCTGCGTCCTCGCCGTGCCCACGACGCGGCCGCCCCGCAGCGCGACGACCCTCAGCACCTCCTGGCCCAGGCCCGAGTTGCAGCCCGTGACGAGGAAGGTCTTCCCCCCGAGCGACACCCCTTCGGTCACCTGCTCGGCGGTGGAGCCGTAGCCAAAGCCACTGGGACCCTTCGACCTGAACAGCTCGTAAAGCGACATGGCGGACCCCTTGGCTGGCGACCATGCGCTGGTCGACTTACGCCGTAAGTAACGTCAGCATGGCAGTCCTGTCAAGCATGGCTTACGCTGTATGTATGAAGTCGAAGCCCAGGAAGAGGGCGCCGCTGACGCCGGAGCGCGTGATGAGCGCGGCGCTGCAGTTGGCGGACAAGGACGGGCTGGACGCGCTCTCCATGCGCAACCTCGCGCAGGCGCTGAAGGTCGAGGCGATGTCGCTCTACAACCACGTGACCAACAAGGAGCAGATCCTCGATGGGCTCGTGGAGTTGGTGGTCAGCGAGATCGATCTCCCGGTGGCGGGCGGTGACTGGAGAGCGGCGATGCGAAGGCGGGCTCAATCAGCGCACACGGTGCTGATGCGGCACCCGTGGGCGACGATGCTGTTCGTCTCCCGGCTCAACATCGGGCCCCGCATGCTGCGCTACGTGGACCAGACCATCGGGGTGCTGGTCCAAGGGGGCTTCCCCTACGCCCTGGCCGACCACGCGTGGAACGCGCTCGACGCGTACACCTACGGCTTCACCTTCCAGGCGCTGAACTTCCCGATCGATTCCACCGAGTACGCGTCGGCGGCGAAGCAGTTCCTGCCGCTGATCCCGGTGGAGCACTTCCCGTGGCTCAATGGCATGTCGCAGGAGGTCATCGCCGGGCGGCAGAGCGGCCTGCACCAGCTCGAGCTGGGCCTCGACCTGCTCCTCGACGGCCTGGAGACGCTGCGGAAGCAGCAGCAACGGGCAGCTCTTCGCTGAAACGCGATTGCTCCAGTCGACCATGAGGACTGGCTCCGTCAGGCCGAGCGCCCGCAAGACGAGGGCGCGACGCGGCTTCGCAGCGGGCACCTCCACGCTGGTCAGAAGCAGCTCACGCCCGGCAACCGGGCGGGACTCTGCACGTCGGTTGGAACTACACAGTCCTCGAGGTCGTCTCGTGGACGCGCTCGTGCCCAGCGGGGAGCTGACGGAGCTTCGGTTCGTCGAACTGCAGCGCACCGTCGCGGGCCTGTCACGGGCAGGCGCTGAGGTCGCCTGAGGCGAGGTACAGCAGGCCGTTTCCCGCTGGGAAGTTCGAGGCGCGCGTCCAGTTCGAGCCGTCGTCGTCGCTGGACCATGCGCCCTTGCCGTCCGAGGCGACGCCGACGATGGCCCGAGGCGCCCTCTCCGTGGTGACGACGGGCGCCTGCGGGGAGCCAGCATGACGGACGCGCGCAGGCGTGCGTTGGGCGCGAAGACTGAAGTGGAAGCAGGTGAGGTGCAGTCCCCGCGGGGGCACGAGGGCCACCAAGCGCTTCACCAGCGCCACCGCAACCTCTCGTACTCCGGCAAGGCCGACCAACTCACCGTGCGGGGCCAGCTGTATCTCCAGGCGCGGTTCTGAGGCGTCAGCGCATGGAGTAGCGTCCAGCCATGACGGTCGAGACCGGCAACTGGGGCAAGTGCAACATCTGCAAGAAGCCCATCCCCTTCGGCGGCGCCTACGTGAAGTGCACCGTGTCCACCTGCAACCGCAAGCGCCTGCAGTTGATTTTCTGCGGGCACGAGTGCTGGGACGCGCACAACCCCGACTTCAACCACCGCGACCCCGGCTACACGGAGCACGTCGCGCCCGCAGCCCCTTGAGGGGTCAGGCCGCGCCTACGCCTTCGCCTCCGCGAGGATGGTCTTGACGATGTCGGTCGTCGAACCCCGCCGTGACGCCTGCTCGGCGAACTGCCGCGCCTCGACGGGCTGCCCCAGCTTCCAGTGGGACTCGGCGATGTTCGAGAGGATGGCGTGCGTCATGGCCGCGTCGCCCCGCTTCTGCCCGGTGTCGTGGTCCACGCCCTGCGCGTCGCTGATCAGCAGCGCCTTGTGGAACCACTCGAGCGCCTTCGGGACCTCGTGGAGCGCGTCGTACGCGGCGCCGTAGAGGTTGAGCAGCCGGGACCGGCCCACGCCGTCGGTGGCGCGCAGCAGGCCCGCCTCGATGCGGGGCATGGCCGCGCGCGGGTCGTTCTTCTCGAGCCAGCACAGCCGCGCCTCGAAGAACAACGTCTGCCCATCGTCGGGGGCGTCGGCGACGGCCGCGTCGGCCACCTTGCGCGCCTCGGCGAAGCGCGCCTGCTTGCTGAGCGCCCAGCCGAACTGGAGCCGCGACGCGCGCGCCAACTGCATCGCCTGCGCCCGGGCGTCCGCGGGCAACGAGGCCACCTCCAACGCCGTGGCGAGCGCGCCGGCACCCTCGTGACCGCGCAGCAGCGCCTGGTGCAGCACCTGCAACGCGAGCCACGCGTCGGGGCCGTACTTCTGCCCCTCGGCCGGGAGGGACTTCGCGGCCCGCGCAGGCGCGACCTCGAAGACGCGGGCCAGCGCGCCGCTGCGTTCCCACAGCGGCCAGGCCACCGAGAGGAAGCGCTGCGTTCCGAGCTTCGACTTCTCCACGGGCGCGTCGACGGGCCACAGCGGACCCTCGCGGCCCGCGTTCTCGGCCACCTGCCGCGCGAGGTGCAGGCGCACGGCGGTGGCGGTCGGGTCGGGCTCCTCGTCGCCGAAGAGGTCGCCCATGAAGTCGTCGTCTTGCAGCCGCAGCTGGTGACCTTCCTGCAGCGTCTTCGCGTCGGGCACCCAGCCAGCGCGCACCAGCGGCACGAGGAGCGCGTCGGGCCGCGCGAGCACCTCCTTCGCGGCAAGCAGCGCGTCCTTCAACTGCACCAGCCGCGCGTCGGACAACGCCGCCAGGGTGCGCGTGGGCACCTGGTCGTCGCCGTCGTCCTCGAGCCCCTCCAGGCAACCGCGCACCAGGTCGATCGCGGCGTCTTCGTCGAGGCGGCCCAGCACGCGCCGCGCGGGCAGGGAGAGGTCGGTGTCCTCGTCGTCGATGAGCGTGAGCAACCGCGCCGTCCCCTCGGCGTGGCCTCGCCCGGCCAGCAGCAGCAGGCCATCGAGCGCGAAGGGCAGGTCCACCTCCGCGGCCGCGAGCCACGCCTGCGCGCAGCCCTCGAGGTCTACGTCGAGCAACCCCGAGGCCACGCGGTCTGCGGCCTCCAGTTCTCCCTCGGCGAGCAGCTCGAGCACCTCGGCGCGGAAGGCGGCGTCACGACGCGCGCGTTGCGTCCACGCGTCGACCGAGCGGTACCAGTTGCGCCCCATCTGCTGGCGCAGGCTGCGCGCGGGCGGCGGCTTGACCACCTCGCGGAAGGGAGGCGTCGCGCCGCCGCCGGTGAGCACGTCGAGAATGGTGAGCCCGTCGCACGAGAGCCCGAGCACGAAGTCACGCACCGGGGCGCGCCCCGCGACCTTCGCCGCGGTTTCTCGGAGAATGCTGCGCAGGGCCTCTTCACGGAGCGTGCGGGCGAGCAACTCGCGGGTGTGCTGCACGGTCTCGGCCAGGCGCCTCGCAGCCTTCGCCCGGTCGTCTTCATTCTCACCCCGCTTCGCGCGTGGAGCGTCCTTGCGCTCGAAGCGCAGCTCGACGCAGCCATCGCTGGAGGTGTTGACCACCGACCGCGGACCCTGCGGGTAGAGGGAGGCGACAGGCCCGACCCACCGCCCGAGCGCGCCGCCGAAGGGCTCGGTCTCCGCGACTGAGTCCTCCGCGTCCTCCTCTTCCTCGCCACCGGGCACGGGCACGCCCCCGTCGAGCCACTTCGCGAAGTGCTCGTCTGCCCACCCACGCACCTTCAGCAGGCTGGCGGCGATCTCCTGCTCGAGCGCGCCCACGTCGAGCGCGACCGGCTCGAGGGACATCAGCCCCTCCTGCTTGGTGAAGGCGACGACGCGGTTCGGCTCGACCCGCACCGCGAGGGTGTCATCGAGGGCCGAGCCGTCGGAGCCCTGCAGGAGGCACCGCTCGGTGGCGAGGGTCTTCGGATCCACGAGCACCACCTCCCCACGCCACGCGAGCGCGACGCGCCCGTCGGTGGACTGGGCGACCGAGGGAGAATGACCGAGCGCGAGGTGCCACAGGCCCTTCATCGCCGTGACGTCGAGCAACTGCGCACCCGAGTCGCGCTTGAGCAACGCGTGGCCTGCCCACGTGTCGAGGATCTCGAACTGCCCCTCGACGCGGGCCGTCGCGCGCGGGTGCATCACGTCGGAGGTGTCGATGAGTACCAGGCCGTCACTCGAGGCCGCGAGTAACTGCGTGGCGCTGGTGAAGCCGATGGAGTGGACGTGCTGCCGCTCGTTGACCTTGATGGCGCCGCACCACGTCACGGTGCCGCCCTCGACGCGCGCCAGCCGCAGCGTGTCGCCAAAGCCGCAGGCGACGAGTGAGCCGTGGGCCACGAGCGGGTCCTGAAAGCGCAACGGGCTGAGCAACTCGGCCTGCGGCACGCCTCGCGCATCGAGCAACACCAGGGCGCGCTGGGTGGTGACCACGAGCCCGCCGGGCACCTCGACGACGGCCTCGATGCCCTCCCCTTCCCACAGCACCACCGGCACCTGCCCCGGGCGGAGCTCGACCACGCGCGTGTCGCTCTCGACGGCGAGCCACCCCTCGGCCCGGCGCAGCGCGACCCTGAACTTCCCGTCCCCCTCCTCGGAGAACGCCGCGGCGAAGAGGCTGCGCGCAGGAGCAGCAGTGAGGCTGGCCTGTTGGGTGATGTCGAGGGTCGAAGGCGTGAGCGCGGCGACGGCGGCCCGGCTGGCGACGAGCGACGCCTCGAAGGCCTCGTGTTCCCGCAGCACCTGGCCCAGCACCGGGTGTGCCTTCACGTGGAGTTCGAGGTGAGCGCGGATGCCGTCGGCGAGGGCGCGGGTAATCAGTGACCGCGCAGCCTCCGGGGACCGCTCCACTTCGATCAACGCGCGCACGGCCAGCACGTCACCGTCGGTGCTGTCGTCGAGCTCGGCGCGGGCGGCCGCTTCGTCACCCCGCGTGAAGAGCGCGAGCGCCTTCTCCGGGCTCGGCTTCTTCTCCTTCTTCTTGCCGGGCTGGTCCTCGACCACGCGCTGCGGCGCGAGCACCTCGTCCCAGCGACCGAGCGCCACGAGCGCGCGCGTCTCCATCCAACCCCAGTCCGCGCGCTCCTCGCCCGCGACGTGGCGGAAGTGCTCGACGACGAGCGCCCAGGCCTCGACGTCGCTGGCGAGCGAGGCCATCTTCTGGTGCAGCTCGGCGAGGCGCTTCTCACCAAGATGCACGCCGTTGATCAACGCGCTGACGGCCTGCGCGCCGTGCGTGGCGATGAGCTGCTTGAGCCAGCCGTCCTCTTCTTCACCCTGGGCCTCGAGGGCCGCGACGAACGCCTCGGGGCTTCGAGGCAGCTCGACGCGCACCTCGCCGGTCGAGAGCTTGCCCGCCGCGCTCACGCAGTCCCGCAGCGCCGCGGTGACGTCCTTCCTGTCGGGGCCGCCCATCTCTTCCTTGGTGTGCCCGGCGCTGAACCGAATGGGGAACGGCTCGCCTTCGAAGTGGAGGTGCAGCTCGTCGTCGTCGACCGTCGCGCGCTCGATGGACGCCAGCGGGCGCCGGCGGATGCAGGGCGCGCCACCTTCGTCGGAACCTTCCCCCTTTGGATAGAAGATGGTGATGCCCGCGGGGCCGAGCGAGGCCTGGGGATACACGCTGCTGAAGCCGTGCTCGCGGCGGAGCTCCTGGAGGGGCCACAGGGGGCCACCGACGGGGTCACAGAAAGCCACCAGCCGCGCCTCGGTGCCCGACATGGACACGAAGAGCCCGACGGGCTGCCTGAAGCGCGTCGCGAGCTGCTGCGTGCCGACCTCGATGGCCGTGGCGGTCAGCGCGCGGTGCAGCTCGAGCCAGCAAGCCTTGAAGGCACCGTCCTTCTCGGGGCCTTCGAAGTGGAGCGGGACGTGCGGGGCCCACCCCGTGGGCGCCGCCAGCTTGAGCTCCCCTCGCGACACCGCGTCGACCTGGTCCAGCCAGGGGGCGAGCGAGAGGAAGCCGACGGCCGAGGCGGTGTCTTCGGCATCAGGGTAGTTGTCCCACTCGAGCTTCAGCCACACCCCGACGCGCTGCGTGCCGCGGACGATGGACAGCACGATGGTGCGCACATCGCCGGCGTCGATCTCCGACTCGAGCCGCTCGGAGATGATGCGCGCGACCTCATCGGGCCAGGTCTTCGCGAAGCCGGGGAGTTGCGTGTGCTGGAGTTCGAAGGTGGGCATGGAGGCAGAACAAGGCACCAGCGGCCCCGAAGCTCCACCGGAATGAACCTCTCTCTGCGGAGCCGCCCTTCAGCAGCTCGCGATGCGACAGTTTGGAGGGGCTGCGTCTCGCCTCCGTGAACACCCCGTCGCCCTCTGTGCTGCGTGCCTCCTTCATCGGCGTCTTCCTCTGCGCGTGCGGGGTCCCGGGGAGCGCCGAATCGACTGGGCGTGTGGGTCACCGATGGTCCGCGCAACGACTGCACGGCCCTCGCGCAACGACGCGAGTTGGGGCGCTCGGCGTACCTGCTGCTGGTGTCCGATGACGACGGGGGCATCACGGCAGGCCAGCGATTGCCGATCGTCTCCCGTCGAGATTACGTCGACGGGAGGGGCCCTCCGGACCAGGCCTCGTTCAATGGTCCGGACCTGCTCACCGGCTCCCGCCTCGACACCTTGCACGACCCCATCGACGGAGGCTTCGTCTTCATCGACGAGGCGCCGCTGGGTCAGACCTCACTCTTGCGCCTGCACTTCGAGGTCAACGGGGTGAGCGGCTGGGCGGACGTGCCGCGCAGTCCCTGCCCGTAGCCTCGAGGCTCAGGCGCAGCCAAACCTCACCGCTACCGGTGCGTCGCCCGCCGCGCAGACGTCGGCCGCCGCAACCACGAGAGCAGCACCGCCAGCGCGCCCAGCCCCTCGAGGCTGGTGCAGCCGCACGAGCCCGTGGTCGTCGTCATCGAGCCACCGTCCGCGGTCTGCGTACCGGCGTCGACCGAGCCACTGCCGCCACCCGTCGCAGCGCTCCCACCACCCGTCGCGCCACTGCCTCCGCCCGTGACCGCGAGGCCCGGCTCGGCCGCGCGCCAGTCGATGCCCGAGGCGGCGTAGTACGGAGGCGTGGCCGCGACGGCGCCGTCGGTCACCAGCACCACGCTGCGGAACGGCTCGAGGTGCACGCTGACGCCCACGGCCGCGCCGCCGGGCCTCGTCCACGTCCCCGCGGGCACGGTCATCTCCACCGCGGCCTCGGTGTCGTTGAAGAGCAGCACCGCGTTCTTGCGCACCACGCTGCTGCCGGTGGCGCTCGCCCAGCTCGGCGCGGCGGCGGTCCACGCGGCGAGCGTGTCGAAGTCGTTGTTCCCCTCGCGAATGACGTGCGCGTTGCTCGCCGGGGCGATGAACGTGGTGTCGGTCATCGAGCCGTAGTCGACGCCCGCCTCGAAGGAGAGCGCGATGGGCGTCGGCGCGGGGTACGGCGGCAACCACCAGTGCGTGAGGTTCTCCGGCCGGACGAGGCGCCGCGAGGGGAGCACCGCGGCCAGCGTGTTGCGCGCGAGGGTGTGCGCCTGGTCATCGTTGGTGTTGCCCGAGAGCCCCAGCCCACCGGTGCGGTTGTCGAAGGCCACGTTGCCGGTGACGGTGCAGGTGAAGTTGTTGGGCAACATGATGCCCAGCCCGTTGCTCCCGGCGATGGTGTTGTCCTCGATGCGCGTGTCGTGAAAGTTCGAGAGGAACTCGGGCCAGATGCCGTTGCCCAGGGGGAACCACTCGTGCGAGGTCTCGAGGTCGCCGATGGTGTCGAGGATGAGGTTCTCGCGAATGATGGACGCGTTGCAGTTGGTGTAGATGGCCGCGCCGTCGTTGAGCGTGCCCATGGTGCGCACCAGCACGTTGCGCTCCACCGTCTGCCCATCGCTGCCCAGCAGCACGCCCGCGTAGCCCACGTCGACGAAGCGGTTGAGCCGCACCACGCCCGCCTTGAGCCGGCCCAGCACGATGCCTGCCGCGTGCCACGAGCCGCTGCCTCCGTAGCCGCGCTCCATGCCGATGCGGGTGAAGGTGTTGCGCTCGATGAGCGAGCCACCCGCGCCCGCGGGGTCGGCCCAGCCGGAGATGGCCACGTTGCGCACGTCACGAAAGGTCGAGCCGCGAATGGTGAAGGGCTGCGCGTTCCAGGTGAAGTCGACGGCGTTCGTCTCGAGCTGCGCGAAGGTGCAGTCTTCGATGGTGCTCGGGCCGTCGAGCTCGAGCGCGGTGCCCGCGAAGCGCTGGAACTGGACCCCGCTGAACGTCGCACCCGCGCTCTTCACGCCGTCGGTGCTGGTGACCACCTCGTACACGCTCTGCGCCGTGGCCCAGGTGGGAGGGAATGCGTAGAGCGTTCCGCCACCCCAGAACCACTCGCCGGGGGCGTCGAGTTCGTCGAGGTCGTCGTCGATGAAGTAGCCCGAGCCCGGGTCGGAGAACGGGTCCTGGAAGCGGCCCCCGGCGCCGAGGTCGAGCGTGGTGACCTGCGCGTGCGCGGTGATGGTCCGCGTCTCCCACCACCAACTCCAGCGGCGCCACCGCACCTGCGCGCCGGTCCACCTTCCCGCGGCCACACCGGGGCGGCTGGCGAGCTCGGCGTCGATGATCTGATCAGGGCTGTCGTCGTTGTCGATGCGCAGGAAGCCGGTGTTCGGGTAGCGCGCCAGGGGGACGAAGCGGCCGTCGACGTAGAGCGCGAGCACCTTGCTGCCCACCGCCACGGTGCGCACGCGCGCGTCCTGGCTCCACGTGCCGGTGAAGCTCACCGGCGTCGACGCGGTGAGGACGGGGCCTGCGCCGGTGCCATACGCCGCGAGGGTGCGGCCCGAAGGCACGCTCACCCCGGCGGCGGCGTGGGTATGGCCTCGCTCGAGCAACACCCGGTCTCCGCTGGCGGAACGTGCGAGCCCCCGCGTGAGCGTCGCGAAGGGCGCGGCCTGCGTGCCCGCCGCCGCGTCATCGCCGCCGGGAGTGACGTACCAATCTGCCGCCATCGCTCGGCAGGTGAAGAGGACCACGAGAGCCAGGCTCGCTCGGCGCATGCCGCGATGATCCACCAGCGGGCGCAAACGGCTCAGCGCAGCATTTGCGGCGGGGCCGTTCGCTGGCCAACCGCGGGGCCACTGCTAAATCCACGGGCCCCTGCGCTGGGCGCGGGGCTCACCTTCCTCAACGGAGTCTCCTTGTTCGCTCGCCTCAGCACCGCCCTCGTCGTCCTGTCCCTGTTCCTCGCGTGCGGCACGCCCTCGGGCGTCGATGCCGGCACCGGAGGGGGCACCGGTGGCAGCACGGGCGGTGGGAGCGGTGGCGGGAGCGCCACGGGCGGTGGCGGTGGCACGACGTCCTGTGCCCCGCTCGGCGCGGCGTGCGCAGACAGCGCGAAGGGCTGCTACCCCACGGGCAGCGGCACCACGGCGGTGTGCGCGACGCCGGGGACCATCGCCACCGACGGCAACTGCAACAACATCCTGGGTGACCCGCCCGAGTGCAAGAAGGGCAACATCTGCCTCAACGTCGTCATCCCCGGCGGCAGCAACAAGCAATGCACGCAGTTCTGCAACCGTGACGGCGGCGCCCCGAGCTGTCTCTCGGGCTCGTGCACCGCGGCCTCGGGCGTCGACTTCGGCGTCTGCTACGGCCCCGACCCCCTCCTGCCCTGCCAGCTCTTCGGCGCGGCGTGCGCTGACTCGACCAAGAGCTGCCTGCCGACCATCGGTGGCACCTCGGCCATCACGGTCTGCACCACGGCAGGCAGCATCGCGGTCGGCGGGGCGTGCAACACCATCCTCGGCGCCCCCTCGGAGTGCGTCCCCGGCTCGGCGTGCTTCAACGTCAGCGGCGCCGGCCTGAAGTGCGTCCAGCTGTGCAACGGCGACGCGGGCGTGCCCACCTGCACCGGGGGCACCACGTGCAACCCGGCGACGGGCACGTCCTTCGGCACCTGCCTGTGAGCTGATATCCGGGTGTCACTTATGGCCATATTCTGGCTATAAGTGACACCATGATGTCAGTTCTTCAAAGCCCGACCGAGGTCTGCCAGGCCCTCGCCGGGCGCGCGCGGTCGGTCCGGCTCGGGCTGGGGTGGACGCAGGCGGAGCTCGCCAGGCGCGCCGGTGTCGCCTTGCCCACGCTGCGGCTCTTCGAGCGTACGGGGAAGATCTCCCTCGAGCGCCTGGTGATGATCGCTTCGGCGATGCGGGCGCTCGACGCCTTCGACACCCTGCTGCAGCCACCGCGGGCGAACTCCCTGGCGGAGATCGAAGCGAGACAGACGAAGCGCCAGCGAGGCCGGAGCGCGTCGCGATGAGCATGGACGTCGACGTCCGCCTCTCGACGGCCACCGGTTCTCGGCTCGTGGGGCGGTTGCTCGACGCCGAGCGCCGCGTTCACTTCCAGTACGACCCCCTGTTTCTCGAGTCGGGCCTCGAGCTCTCGCCGTTCAAGCTGCCGCTCGCGCCCGGGGTCTTCGACGAGGGCCCGCGGGAGTTCCATGGGCTCTACGGGCTGTTCCACGACTCGCTCCCGGGCGGGTGGGGCCTGGTGCTCATGCACCGACGCATGCGCGCCGCGGGCCTCGACCCCGAACGCGTCTCGGTGCTGACCTGGCTGCGGGCGCTCGGAGACCGTGGGATGGGGGCGCTCACCTTCCACCCGGCGGAGGGCGGGCCCGACAACGAGGCCCTTGCGTTGAGCCTCCGCCAGGTCGAGCACGAGTCACTGAAGATCTTCGAGGGTCGCGTCAGCAAGGTATTGCCCGCGCTCGAGCTGGCCGGTGGTTCACCCGGCGGCGCGCGGCCCAAGGTGGTGGTGGGCGTCGGCCCGGACGACACCATGGTCGCCGGCGCCACGCAGATTCCCCCGGGCTTCGAGCACTGGCTGATCAAGTTCGCGGCCGGCGACGACCCGAAGGACATGGGGCTGCTCGAGGAAACCTACGCGCAGCTCGCGCGCAAGGCGGGCCTCGACGTGCCGGTGACGCGGCTCTTCGCCCTCGACGGGAAGCGCCGGGCCTTCGGCGTGCGCCGCTTCGACCGCGTCGGCAACCACCGGGTGCACATGCACACCATCGGAGGCCTGTTGCACGAAAGCCACCGGCTGCCCTCGCTCGACTACCAGGGCGTGCTGGCGGCGACCTTCTCGCTCACGCGCGACCGAACCCAGGTGCTCGAGGCGTTTCGCCGGGCCGCGTTCAACGTGCTCGCCTGCAACCGCGATGATCACGCGCACAACGTCGCCTACCTCATGGACGCGCGTGGCGAGTGGACGCTGTCGCCGGCCTTCGACCTCACGCCCTCGAGCGGGCCCGGCGGGTTTCACAGCACCTCGCTCATGGGCGAGGCCCTGAAGCCGACCCGCGCTCACCTCCTGGCGCTGGCGAAGTCCGCAGCCCTGAGCGCGCCCGTGGCCGAAGCGGCCCTCCGCAAGGTCGAGCGCGCCGTCGACGCCTTCGCGGCGACCGCGAAGGACGTCGGGGTCACCGCGGCCACGACGCGCCAGGTCCAGCGGCGGCTCGACGGGGTGAAGCGCGACTACGCCCCCCGCAAGGCCCGCGCGGGTCGCTGAGTTCGCAGGCCGACAACTTGCCCGGGGACGCGCGCCGAGTTCGGATGCCAGGCCATGGGCTTCCTGTTCAAGACCCCCGAAGAGCGCGTCGCGCGCCTGCTGGAAAAGGGCCTCTCCGCCGCCCGCACCGGCGCCTTCGACCGCGCGCGCGCCGACTGCGAAGCGGCCTGGAACCTCGCCGTCGCCGAGCTCGACGTGGCGCAGGTGCGCACCGACGCGGCGATGGCCCTGGTCAACGTCTGCGTCGCCATGCAGGACTGGCCCGCGGCCGAGCACGCCCTGGTGCGGCTCTGCACCTCGCTGCTCGCGCTTCGGGGGCCTGACACCCTCGAGGTGGTGAGTGCCCAACGCACGCTGTGCGACCTCTACGTCCAGCGCGGCAAGCCCGCCGAGGCCATCGCGGTGCTCGAGGGCCTCGTGGCGCGCCTGCCCCCGCGCAGCGCCAACGCGCTCCACCTGAAGGCCGAGCTGGCGGGCATCGTG
>CAIVGN010000015.1 GCA_903905455.1 uncultured Archangium sp. | reverse complement strand
CATTCGCCGCGTTGATCACCTCGTAGCGGGTCTCGAGCCGCAGCTGGGCCAACCGAAAGGTGTCGGCGTCATCTTCGACGTAGAGCACGAGGGGCTTGGAAGGGGGGCTCACGGCGGCGCGACTGTAACGGCCCCTGGAGCCCGCGCCCAGTCACGCGACGCGGGGTTTCCATCCGAGGCGGACGGCGAGCTGTGGATCGCTCCGGGTGCGCCACACGAAGCCGTCCAGCAGGTAGTGCGTCGTCTGGGGCAGCGAGAGCAGCGGCACCACCAGCGCCAGCAGCGCGCTGCCCAGCTCCGGGCCGCCGGCGCCGAAGAACATCGGGTGGTCGCGCCACACGAGCCGGTCCCAGGCGAACTCCTCGACGAAGGCGATGGCCCACAGCAGCAGCAGGAACCCCGCGGCGCCCCACCGCAGGACCAGGGTTCCCAGCCGGCCGTAGCCGTGCTCGGCGTGGCGACCCTTCGCGTAGGTGTAGAGCAGCACCAGGTAGGGCACGGCGTGGAGCGAGACGTTCATCACCGTGAACGCCAGGTCGCTCTTGGCCAGCACGATGCCGCCGAACCAGCTCAGCCAGGTGGCGAACACCAGCAAGGTCTTGCCCGCGTGGAAGCGCTTGAAGAGGAGGGCCTGCGCGAGCCACAGCGCCAGGGCGGCGAAGTGCACCGCGAGCGCCGCGGTGCCCACCCAGGTGGGGAGGCCTTCGACGAAGTCACCCTCGCGGAACCACCAGAAGTGGAGCGGCAGGTTGGCGTGCCACCACACCACGGGGCCCAGGGTCGTGGTGAGCATCACCGCGCGGTCGAAGTGGAGCTCCAGGTCCGGGCACCCGGCGCGTCGGCCGTAGAGCACCATCCACCCCACCTGCTGGCGCACGAAGTGCCACGCGGCGACGTAGGCGAGGAGCGTCCAGAACAGCTCGCTGGAATACGCGTGGGCCGCGACGCCGAGGGCATAGGCGACGAGCGGGGCCGAGGCGTAGAGCAGGGGGCGGCGCTTGAGCTCCTCTCCGTCGAGGTACACGCGGAAGAGGGTGGACCACACGTGGGCCACGTCGAGGAGCACGACGAAGACGAGCCAGGCCCAGGGTGGGGTGTCGGTGGCTGGCAGTGCCTGGGCGAGCGCGAAGGACAGCACCGCCGTGCCCGCGAAGGCGGCGAGGTCGACGGGGCGAGAGAAGAGCCAGCGCTGCGACACGGCCGCGCTCTAGCACACCCTCTCCCTCGCCCTGCGCCAGCGGGGAGAGGGCCGGGGTGAGGGGCCGGGCCTGGCACCAGCGACGACCGCCGAACCTCCCCGGAACTTTCCCCCGCTTCATGATGTTCTCCCTCCGTGCTGCTCAGCCTCCTGGTCGCGCTGGTCCCCGCCGCCTGGCCCGCCCCCGACGCCACGCTCCACGCGCCCCAGCTCCCGAGCACCCCGGCCCACAAGATCCGCGTCTTCGTCGACGCCGGGCACGGCGCCCCGGACAACGAGGGCAACCACGGCTGCTCCTGCCAGGCCGAGCAAGACCACACCCTGCGCGTGGCCCAGCACCTGGCCTTCGTGTTGGCGGCGACCGGGCGCTTCGAGGTGAAGCTGTCGCGCACCACCGACTTCCCCCGGTACCAGGCGCGCATTGCGGCGGCCGAGGCGTGGCGCGCGGACGTGATCATCAGCCTGCACTCCGACGCGCGGGGCGAGGCCCACGGCTTCCCCGGGGCGGACGGGGGCACCTGCTGGCGCAACCCCGACGCGCCGGGCATCGCGGTGTTGTGGAACGACGAGGGCCCGGCCTTCTCCGCGCGCGAGAAGCTCGGGCGCGCGGTGGGCACGCGGCTGCGGGAGGCAGGCTTCCCGGCCTACTCGGGCATCGACTACGGGGACCTGTACCGGCACGACGACCACGAGCCCTCGGGGTGGATCGACACGCGGCCGATGAAGAAGCGGGTGTACTTCCTGCGCGCCTCCGCCATCCCCACGGTGATCATCGAGACCCACCACGCGCTCGACGTGCTCGAGGTGGCGCGGTGGGAAGAGCTGGCGACGGTGGACGCCTTCGCCTTCGCGGTGGGCGCGGCGGTGCTCGATGACCAGGGCGTGGTGAAGTAGGTGCGCGCGTGCCCCCGTTCGAAGCGCTCGAGCTCGACCTCCGCCCCCATGAGTCCGCGCGACGACTACAGCCTGGCGAAGTAGTCGACCACGGTCTCGCGGAAGCCCGGCCGGCTGTACACGTCGGGCTTCGGTTCCTTGATCAACTGCACCATCACCGCCGCCACCTCGGCCGGGTCCTGCACGTTGGGGAGCGCGCGGTTGTCCTGGCCTCCGTGGAGCGCGTTCTTTCCGAAGTCGGTGGCCACGGCGCCCGGCGAGAAGAGCGAGACCATGATGCGCGGGTGCGTGGCCTGCACCTCGGCGCGGAAGTTCGCGGTGAGCGCGTTGAGGAAATGTTTGCTGCCGCTGTAGGCCGCGCGGGGCAGGGCGAAGGGCACGCGGCCGAGCATCGACGAGACGTTGATCAGGTGGCCGTCGCCGCGCTCCTTGAAGTGGGGCAGCACGGCCTGCATGCCGTAGAGCGCGCTCTTCACGTTGATCAGCATCATCTCGTCGAGGTCCTCGTCGGTGAGCTGCGAGGGGGCCCGGGAGATGCCCCGCCCCACGTTGTTCACCCAGACGTCGATGCGGCCTTCTTTGACGAGCGTCTCGCGCACCACGCGCTCGACCTCGCTGCGCTTCGTGACGTCGGCCGCGATCCCCAGGGCCCCGCCGCAGGCCGCCGAGACCTGGGCCAGCGCCTCGGCGCGCCGCGCCACGAGCACCGGCTTGCCGCCCGCGGCGAAGACCTGCTTCGCCAGCTCTTCGCCGATACCGCCGCTCGCACCCGTGATGACGATGACCCGTTGGTTCATGGCGCCCTCTTAGCTCGTCGGCGGTGGAATCTGGGGGCCGCAGCAGCTACAGGCGGCGCGGGTGACGACCTCCCCCGAGACCCCCGCAGGTGGCCCCCGTCGAGCGCTGGCGGGCCCCGTACTCTTCGGCCTCTTCTTCATCTCGGGCATGGCGTCGCTGATCTACCAGACGGTGTGGATCCGGAAGTTCAGCCTCATCCTCGGGGGCACCACGTATTCGATGAGCGTGGTGGTCTCGACGTTCATGGCCGGGCTCGCGGTGGGCGCGGCGGTGCTGGGGCGCGTGGCGGATCGCACGAAGAGACCGCTGGTGTTGTACGCGGTGCTCGAGCTGGGCATCGGGGCCTGCGCGGTGGTGCTCGACCTGACCGACGGGGTGCGCGAGCGCATGGCCCGCGCGTGGATCGACTCCACGGCCCTCGAGGGCACGCTGCTGACGCGGGTGCTCATCGTGTTGCTGTGGCTGGGGGTGCCCTGCTTCCTCATCGGCGGCACGCTGCCGGTGATGGTGCGCTTCGTGGTGCGGCACCTGGGGCGCGTGGGTGAGCAGGTGGGCGCGCTCTACTTCGTGAACACCCTGGGCGCGGCCCTGGGCACGCTGCTGACCGGCTACCTGCTCATCGAGACGCTGGGCCTCTCGGGCACCACGCACCTCGCCGCGGGCATCAACGTGGTGGTCGCCGGGCTGGCGCTGTGGCTGGGCACGTTCCCCACGGCGGACACCGAGCCAGACGTGGTGGCCGCGGCGACGCCCGCGCAGGGCCTGTCGCGCAGCGCGCTCTTCGTGCCGGCGCTGGCCTTCTTCTTTTCGGGCTTCTGCTCGCTGGTGCTGGAGATGAGCTGGACGCGGCTGCTGCTGGGCTTCCTGCAGTCGGGCGTGCTGATCATCAGCACCAACCTCTTCATCGTGTTGCTGGGCTTCGCCATCGGAGGCGCGGCCATCTCGCGCGTCGCGGACCGCTCGAAGCAGCCCACGACGCTGGCTGCGGCGCTCTTCGCGGGGGCAGCCCTGGCGGCGCTCGCGGGCCTGGGCAGCCTCGAGATCCTCTCCAGCAGCGGCGAGTTCCAGCCGGGCCTGGTGGACCTCATCGTGATGGCCGGGGTGATGTTGCCGGCGTCCATTCTCATGGGCGCGGCGTTCCCGGTCATCGTGCGCGTGCTGGTGCGGGACGAGCGGCGCATCGGCACGCAGCTGGGCGGCTTCTACGCGCTCAACACCGTGGGCACGGTGGTGGGCGGGGTGGCGGCGCCGTTCTTCCTCATCCCCCGCATCGGCACCACGTCCACCGTGATGGTGGCGGTGGGGCTGCAGCTGGCCGTGGCGTTGCTGCTGCTCGCCCATGGCTGGGCGACGTCTTCGGGCAAGCAGCGCGGGGCGACCCTCGGCCTCGTGGCGCTGAGCCTTGCGTTGGTGCCGCAGAACCTCGACGTCTACCACCGCGCCATGACCGCCGAGGCGAAGCGCGAGTTCCCCGCCTGGTCGAAGGAGCGTGCCTACGTCGAGGGCGCCGACTCCACGGTGGTGCTCTACGAGGCCACCGAGAAGGGCCAGGAGCCCGGTGACTCGCGCTTCCGCATCCAGGTCAACGCGTCGACGCTGGTGGCCTTCGACACCAACGAGACGAAGCTCATGGCGCACCTGCCGCTGCTGGCGGTGCCCGACCCCAGGCGCGCGCTGGTCATCTGCTTCGGCGTGGGCAACACCTTCCGGGCGGCCCTGGCCCACGGCATCGACGTCGACGTGGTGGACATCAACGGCGCCATCCCCGAGCTGGCGCGCATTCACCAGGAGCGCCCCGAGAAGACCTTCGACAACCCGCGCGGGCACATCACCATCAACGACGGGCGCAACTTCCTGCTCTTGACCCCGCATCGCTACGACATGATCACCATCGACCCCGCGCCGCCGGTGTGGTCCGTGGGCCTGGGCAACATCCAGTCGAAGGAGTTCTACCAGCTGATGTCCGACCGGCTCTCGGACCAGGGCGTGGTCGAGGCGTGGATGCTCTCGGGACTGGCCGGGGACTACGAGGCCACGCTGGCCGCGTTCCGCTCGGTGTTCCCCTACGTCGCGGTGTTCCGCGCGGTGAGCTACCAGGCGTTCCACGTGCTGGGCAGCCGCTCGCCCATCCGCATCAGCCGCGGGCGCATTCAGAAGCTGTTCTCCGACCCGGCGCTCCTCGAAGACCTGGGCGAGACGAACATCAACTTCTTCTCGGAGCGCCTGATGGAGGACCTCTACGTCACCGACGAGGCCGGGGTGGACGAGGTGATCAAGGGCTTCGCCCCGCTGGTCGATGATCGCCCCATCCTCGAGTACCGGGTGCGGCGCGGCCTCGAGTTCCAGCAGTTCCTCTTCCCCAGGCGCGTCTACAAGCCCCTCGTGCTCGCCCCCTGAGCAATTCGCTCGCCTGCGCGCGGTGGGTTTCGCAACATGAGCGCCATGCTCAGCCTCGCGCTCCTGTCGCTGCTCACCGCTGCCCCGCTCGAAGAGCTGTTCGTCAAGGTGGACCCGTCCGTGGTCACGGTGCGCGTGGGCACCAGGACCTTCACCGAGGGTGAGAGCGGCGCGGTGATGGCCGTGAGCATCGTCACCGGCTCCGGCGTGCTGGTGCACGGTGACGGCTTCGTGGTCACCGCGGCCCACGTCGTCGAGAGCGCCGACGCCGTCGAGGTGCACTGGCCGGGCGGCTTCAAGGCCTCCGCGAAGGTGGTCTCGCTCTCGCGCACCGAAGACATCGCGCTGCTCAAGGTCGAGGCCCTGCCCCCGAAGCCGGTGGTGGCCACGCTCGGAGATTCGGCCGCGCTCAAGCCCGGGCAGCGGCTGTTCGCCATCGGCGCGCCCTACGGACTCGAGCACTCGTTGACGGCCGGCGTGGTGAGCGCGCTGCGGGCCAACGAGCGCCGCGGGTTGATGCCCCGGCAACTGGTGCAGACCGACGTGCCCATCAACCAGGGCAACTCCGGCGGGCCGCTCTTCAATGAGAAGGGCGAGGTGGTGGGCATCGCCAGCTTCATGCTCTCGCAGAGCGGCGGCAGCGTGGGCCTCAACTTCGTCGTGCCCAGCAACACCGTGCGCCAGCGGCTGTTCGACGAGGCGTTGCCGTACATCGGCGTGGGGTTGCGCTTCATTCCCCGTGACGTCGCCGAGCTCTTCAACTGGCCCGTCGAGGCCGGCTTCCTCGTGGAGACCGTGCGCCCCGAGACCGCCGCGGCGAAGGCGGGCCTGCGCGGGGGCGGGGTGCTGGCCGAGGTGGGCGGGAACCGCGTGCAGCTCGGCGGCGACTTGATTCTCAGCGTCAACGGCGTGCCCGCGGTGGAGACCACCAGGGTGGCCCTGGTGCTGCGCGCGCTCAAGCCCGGGGAGTTGATCCGCTACGAGGTGCTGCGCGGCGGGAGGCCCGGGGTGGTGGAGATCGAAGTGCCCGCGGGCCTGGGCGTGCCCGCGCTCGGGAAGGGCGCGGCGAAGAAGTAGTCAGTTCCCTGCAGCCCGGGCGGGGGCGAGGGCGAGGGTGTGCGCCTGGCGGACGTCGTCTTCGGTGACGGCCACCGGCCTCGTGACGCCATCGACCGTGAGCGTCCACGCGTCGCTCGTCGCGAGGCCCCGGCCGGACGCGAGGCCCGTGGGGATGGGCAGCCGCAGCGCGAAGTGGCCCGCGGCGTCGGTCACCGTCCACGCGGTGTAGGGGAGCCGGCCTCCGAGCTGCAGGGTCGCGCTCACCACGCTCTGCGGCGTCGCCGGGCCTTCCACCACCGCGCCCTGCACGTGCTCGAAGAGCCACAGGTCGGGCAGCTTCACCCCGATGTCCACCGTCGCGCTGGTGCTCGCCGCGCGCGGCCAGAAGTGCGCCAGGTGCGGCACCTTGCGCTTCACGTCACCCGAGCCCCCGAACAGGCTCGCCGCCAACGGCCACTCGCGCACCGTGCGCCCCTCGAGCGTCGGCTGCCCGTTGCGCTCGACGAAGAGCGCGCGCTCGCCCAACTTGCGGCCCAGGAAGTTCTGCGCGCCGTCGATCCACCAGCCCAGCTTCCGCGCCTCGAAGCTGCGCTCCAGCTCCTCGAGGCTGCCGCTCCAATAGGTGCGGCTCAGCTCGTAGCCCTCGGGGGAGGAGTAGCTCCCGAAGCCGTTGACCAGCACCGGGTGGTGGCCGATGGCCTCGACGAAGTGCCCGTCTTCCCAGTTCGCCAGCACCCCCAGGCCCGCGTGCTGCGGCTCGAGGTTCCGCAGCGCCAGGGAGAGCTCCACGATGGGCTTCTGTCCCTCGGGCGCCTTCATCACCAGGAACTCCCGGGCCCGCCCGTCGAGGCCTGAGGCGACGAGCACCAGCACCGGCGCCACCAGCCACGCCCGCGAAGACTTCCACCGCTGGGCCAGCAACTCGAGGCCGGCCACGCACGTCAGCGCCACGAAGGGGATGGCCACGCGCCCGAAGCGCATCTGCAGCAGCGTGAGCAGCGCGGTCATCGCCGCGAGGAAGACCCACTGCACGCCGCGCAGCCCGCGCGCGCGCACCAGCAGCCACGCGCTCACCGGGAAGAGCACCGGGGCCACCCACACCCACAGGCCGAAGCTCTGGCGCAGCCGCCCGAAGCCATGGGGCGCCGCGAGCATCGGCTCGAACTCCGCCACCGAGGCGAGCCACGGGTCCTTCTTCGCCAGCCACTCCTCGAGGCCCGCGAAGAGCTGGTGCCGCAGCGGCCCCACCACCAGCACCCCCGCGACGAGCACCACGCCCACCCCCAGCAGCGCCAGCAACCGGCGGGTCAGCGTCGGCCCCGCGCGGCGCGAGGCGAGCACCACCAGCCACAGGCCCACCGCCGCGACCTCCACCAGCGCCGGCTGCAGCAGCGAGGGGCGCTTGAAGGTCAGCAGCTCGTGGTGCTGCAGCAGCACCGGCACGTAGGCCAGCGCGCTGCCCAGGCCACCGAGGCCCAGCGCCAGCGCGCCCGAGCCCAGCACCCGCGGCGTGGGCTGCGCGAGCACCGCGAAGGAAAGGGCGATGGTGAGCAACGCCACGTAGAGCGGCGCACCGTCGAAGCCCCACATCGCCAGGAACACCAGCACCGCGCCGAGCAACTCGAAGCGCAGCCGCGCGCGCGCCTCGTCGGCCACCGGCGCCACCACCCACACCGCGAGCGCCAGCAGGGTGACCGCTTCCCACACGTGGTGGTCCGTGCGGCCCAGCAGCGACGAGACGACCAGCTGCGGCGCGAAGGCCACCACCAGGGCCGCGCTCCAGGCCACGGGGGGCCCCAAGCCCAGCCGCTGCGCCGCCTTCGCCGTCAACGCCACGAGGCCCACGCCCAGCAGCACCGGCAGCGCGCAGGCCGCGAGTTGGCCCGCCGGGCTCTCGGCCCCGCCGAAGAGCGCCATCAACGCCGCGCCCACCACGTCGAAGCCCGGGGCCCACGGCTCGAAGGCCCCGTACGGCCAGTTCACCCACGGGTCGAAGGTCGAGACGCGCAGGCCATTGCGGGCGGCCTCCTGCATGCGCCACAGGTGCCGCACCGAGTCGCCGTCGAGGGGCACCAACTCCGTGCCCTGGTACAGCGCCAGCGCGCGCGAGAGGCGGGCGAAGAGCGCGAGCAACAGCACGGTCACCGCGGGCAGGCGGGTCTTCACGGGGGAGGCTCCTTCACCGGGCGCCGCGCGAGCAGGTTCCACAGGTGGCCGCTCACCGAGAACGGCCCCGGCGGCCCCGAGGCTACCGTCACGTAGTTCGCGCGCACCCACACCGCGAGCGCCCGGCCGCTCTCGTCGGTGGCGCCGAAGAAGGGCGCGCCGTGCGAGCGCAGGTCGTAGCTGCCCACCAGCACCACGTCGGGCGGGTGTGCCGTCAGCCGTTCCAGCACCCCGTCCACCCCGGAGAAGCCCAGCGAGACCGGGTTGAACTCGAACTCCGGGATGGGGCTGGGCCGCCGCGAGAGGTAGCTGACGGCCGCGCTGTCGGGGAAGGCCACCAGCGTCTTCGCGTCGGGCGCGTACTTCTCCACCGCGGCGAGCATCTCGTTGACCTGCGCCGGGTGCCGCTGCTGCTCCGGGGGGAACGCGGTGATGGCGTCGCGTCCGTGGCCCACTGCCACCGTCTTCGTGGCGTGCACCTGCAGCGAGTGCCACGTCAGCCGCGCGCTGCCCGCGAGCACCAGCACCGCCGCCGCGCCCACCAGGCCCGGCGAGGGGAGCGCCCCGGCCGCGAGCCTCCACCGGGGCGCCTCGAAGACCAGCAGGTGCACCGCCACCATCGTCGCCAGCACCGCCATGGTGAAGCCGTAGTGGAAGACGCGCACGTTGAGCGCCATGCGCGCGAGCATCGCCGCCGCGGTCAGCGAGAAGAGCGAGAGCGGCACCCACTTTTCCTTGCCCCGCAGCGACAGCAGGGTCGACAGGCCCGCCAGCCCGAGCGTCGGCAGCAAGAGCGCGCGGCCGATGCGCAGCCAGTCGGTCAGGCCCACCACCGCCAGGCCCAACGCGAGCCCCAGCAGCCCGGTGACGGGCCGGGAGCGGGCCCACGCGCGCGGCGCGAGGGCGAGCAACGCCACCACGGTCAGCAGCAGCCCGCCGGCGCCGAGATGCGACAGCGCGTTGTCGAGCGGCGCGTTGGTGCCGAGGTCGGTGCTGAAGATGGGCACCGTCGCCAGCGTGGCGCGGACGTCGGGCGAAAGGGTGAAGGCGATGACCTGGTTGAAGGCGCGCAGGCCGTAGCCCACGCCGCCCTCGGCCATGAGCAGGAGCGCGACGGGCGCGCCCACCGCCGCGAAGCCCACCCCGAAGCGGAGCGCCGGCAACCGCCGCCGCAGCGCGCACCACGCCAGCACCACCACCGCCGCCGCGAGCAACGTCTCGGCCTTCGAGAGCCACGCCACCGCGAGGCCCGCGCCCGCCAGCAACCAGCCCCGGGCGCTGTCCTGCGTGGCGTTGGCCAGCACCCCGTCGAGCGTCAGCAGCACGCCGAGGAAGCCCCAGGTGGCCTGCACCACGTAGGGCGTCATGAAGTTGTAGTTGCCCAGCTGCGAGTACTGCCCGAAGCAGAAGACGAGCACGAAGACCGCGCTGCCCACCCACGCCGAGGCGGCATCTCCCACGCGCCGCAGCACGTCGCGCAGCGTGAACAGGCAGCCCAGCGCCACCGCCACGTTGACGGCCACCAGCACGTCGAGGCCCGGGCCGAAGCGCGAGAAGGCCGCGCCGTTGATCAACGAGGGCAGCGGGCCGTACCAGTCGGTCACGTCCACGTAGAGCAGCGCGCCTTCGCTCAACCGCCAGGGGATGTAGAGGTTGCGCCACACGTCCACCAGCGCGTCGGGCCAGCGCCTCCAGGTGGCGGCCAGCAGCGCGGCGAACAGCGCCAGCAGCGACGCGGCGTCGAGCCAGCGGGGCACCCGGGCGGTCGCCACGGGGCTCACTTCGCACCGCGCCGTCGCAAGAAGGCCAACGCGAGGCCCAGGGCCGTCGCCGCCGACAGCGCGAGGCCGGTCATCGCCAGCGGCTCCTCGTAGCGCAGCACCACCGCCTGGCCACCCGGCGGCACGGCCACGCCCAGCAGCGTGCCGTCGAGCAGCTCCACCGGGCGCTCCTCACCGTCGACCCACGCGCGCCAGCCCGGCGCCCAGGTCTCGCTCACCACCACCAGCGCCCACTGCGCCGCCGGGGTCACCCGCAGGGTCAGCTCCGAGGCCCGCACCCGCGGCGCCAGCTCCACGGGCGTGAGGGCGAGTGGCGGCAGCGCCTCACCTGCGCCCTCGCGCGTCGCCGTGGTGGCCGGGTCGAAGCCGGGGCTCGCCAGCTGCTGCAAGGCGCCGTCGGTGTCCGCCACGTCGACGGCCGCGCCCACCGTCCACGCGCGCCCCCCGCAGGCCTTCGTCTCGTAGAGGAAGGTCTCGTCGGCGAGCGCCGCCACCGGCCGCCAGCCCGGGATCGCCGCGCCGCGGGCCCGCGTGGAGACGAACCAGCCCACGTCGAAGAGCCGCGCGAGCAGCTCGGGCCGCTGGGCGCCGTGCTGGAGCACCCGCTGCCAGCGCCGCAACACCACCGGGCTGAAGCCACCCAGCTCGTCGACGCCGTGCAGCCCCGGGGTGGCGCTGGCGAAGGTGGCGTGGAGCTGCCGCCGCTCCTGGGCGAAGCCGTCGCGTCCGCGCACGGGGCGCTCCAGCGAGCGCAGCGGTGCATTTTCGCGCCACAGCCGGTGCGTGCTCGCGCCGGGCAGGGCCGAGGTCGCGGGCAGCGGCTCGGCGGGCAGGGTGAGCACCGAGGCCGAGACGGCCCGCACCCCGTCGAGCGCGCCGACGGTCAACACCACCAGCACCCAGGCCCAGCGCGTGCCCACCACCGAGAGCGCGGCCACGCCCGCGAGGCCCACCAGGCCCGCGGTGAACACCATCGCCGCGCGCGCCGTGTCGTCGCCCAGCAGCGCGCCCGCCGCGAGCAGCGCCGAGAGTCCCAGCCAGCCCAGGGCCCAGCGCAGGCGCAGCCGGTAGTTCGCCATCAGGGCCTGCGCGCCGTGGGCCGTGAGCAGCGCCGCGCCCAGCGAGGTGAGCGCTGCGAAGCGCTCGGGGAAGCGGAACAGCGAGAGCGGCGGCCAGGCGAAGAGCTGCTGCAGCGGCCCGAGGTGCTTGCCCAGCGAGAGGAAGAAGCCCAGGCCCACGAGCGCGACGCCGAGGCGCCGCAGCGGCCCCCGGTGCGTCAGCGCCGCCCCCAGCAGCAGCACCGCCATCACGCCCCAGCCGTGCTCCAGCAGGAAGGGCTGCCCATCGGGCCCGGCGGCCAGCTCGAAGCGGGTGAAGTACGGCGCCTCGAGCAGCTGGCCAAAGGGCAGGCGCACCACCCACTCCAGCGCGCGCGCGGGGTGAAACGACCAGGCCAGCCGCGTGTCGAGCGACGCCTGGGCCCGGGCGCTCTCTTCGTAGAGCGTCCACGCGGGGAGCAGCTGCAGCGCGCTCAGGCCCAGGGCGGTGACGCTCGCCAGCGCCAGCGTGCCCACGGTGTGGCGCCGGCCCTCGAGGCCGCCGGCGAGCAGGCAGGCGAGGCCGCCCATCAACGCCGTCGACGGGTCGCCCGTCAGCAACTGCAGGCTGAAGAGCAGCGCCAGCGAGGCCACGCGGGTGAAGCGGTCTTCCTGGCGCAGGGCCACCAACTGCCACGGCAGGCACGCCACGCCGGCGAGGAAGGGCAGGTAGCTCGTCGCCCCCAGCACCACGCCCGACAGGCCCCCGGCGAGCCCGCCCAGGAGGCTCGGCGTCACCCCGAGGTGGCCGCGCAAGAAGCGGTAGAGGCCCGCCATGAACAGCGCCCAGGCCAGCGCCACCGTCAGCGCGTAGGCCCGGTGAAAGTCGAGCGCGCGGAACAGCGGGGCCCACGGCGCCAGCGCCCCCGCGTGGAGGTTCGCGAGCAGGGGCACGCCGCTCTGGGTGCTCGCGTTCCACGCCGGCCACTCGCGCTGGGCGAAGGCCGTGTCGAGCTGGGCCTGCAGCGGTTGGTACTGCCGCGTGACGTCCCGGTAGAAGAACTGGGTGTGGCCCGCCAGCACGGGCGAGAGCACCGCGACCGTCAACGCGAGGAACAGCGCCGCGGCCGGGGTCTTCACTGCGGAGGGGGCGCCGCGAGCACCGCGGTGCAGTTGAAGTTGGCCTCACCCAGCGCCGGGGCGAGGGTGGGCGCGTCGCTGGCGAACTGGGCGATCTTCTCGCAGACCCGGCGGTCGTTGCGCTTGGAGAGCCGCAAGACGTCCACCATCGCCCGGGGGTCGCCCGCCTCGAGCCGGGTGAGCCACATCAGCACCTCGGTCTCGGGGTTCTTCTGCAGCCGCCAGGCCTTGGTGGCCGCGCCCGCCGCGAGCTCCGGCTTCTTGTGGAGGTTGACCACCATGGCCGCGTTCCAGGCCGCCGCATAGTTGGTGCACATGGTGGTGGCCAGCTTGGCCCAGGTCACCGCGCGCTCGGCCCCGCCCAGGTCTTGCGCCTCGCGGGCCGCGCCGATGACGGTGGCGCAGACCATCTTCTGGTCCACCCCGGTCATGCCCGGCGTCACCATCGCGCGCTCGAGGGCCAGCAGCCCTTCGACCCGGTCCTTGGTCGTGAAGAAGCGCAGGATGTGGGACTGGGCCGCGGGGTACGACGTGTCCACCACGCAGGCCGGGTCGAGGTCGGGCTCTTCCCACAGCGACTCTTCGTCTTGCCACACCCAGGCGCGGGTGGCCGTGGACGCCGTCAGCGCCAGGGCCACGGCGGCGATGACCGACGCGAAGCCCCGCGCGGTCAGCTTGTCGGCCAGCAGCGCCAGCAGCCCGCAGGTGCCGATGGTCGGCGCGTAGAGGTAGCGATCCGCCATGATCGCCGGGAAGGGCACGAGGTTCGAGACCGGCAACATGGCCACCACGTAGAAGGCCAGGAGGAAGAGCCGCAGCGGCTCGCGTCGCCAGCGCCACACCAGGGCCAGCACCGCGGCGAAGACCGCGAAGGCCACCCACAGCCGCCAGTCCCGCAGGCCCACCGGCGGCTCGAAGCAGTAGATCAACCGGTACGAGGTGGGGAGCAGCGCCTGCTTGAGGTACTTCACCTGCGCCCACGAGGTGAGCACCAGGTGCGAGAGCCACGAGCCGCCGTGCGGCCTGGCGATGATGTGGTTGGCGCGCCCGATGCCGAGGATCATCAGGAAGAACAGCCCCGAGGCGATGAAGGGCCCGGCGAGCCGCGCGGCGATGGTGGACCACTTGGCCCGCACCCCGAGGAAGAGGTCCATGGCCAGCATGATCACCGGCATGGCAATGGTCAGGGACTTCACGAGGAACCCGCAGACCAGGCCCACGAAGACCAGCGCGTACTTCCACCCCGTGGGGCGCTCGCGGTAGCTGGCATACGAGGTCAGCCCGAGCATCATGAAGGTGGTGAACATCGGGTCCTTCAACCCGGAGATCCACACCACCGACTCGATGTGCACCGGGTGCAGCGCGAAGAGCAGCGCCCCCAGCCAGGCCGCGCGGGGCGAGAACTTCAGCTGCGTGAAGAAGAGCCAGATCAGCAGCGAGGCGCAGAGGTGAAAGACGAGGCTGACCAGGTGGTAGGGCAGCGGGTTCAGCTCGAAGGCCTGGTACAGCCCCCAGTACACGCTGTCGCGCAGCGGGAAGAACTCGACGAAGTCGCCGGACCACGCGCGGTCGCTGTTGAACTGGAGCTTGAGCCCCTCCCAGCCCGGCGGCTCCATGCGCACCAGGTTGTCCCAGACGTAGAGCGAGTCGTCGTAGTGGGTGAAGGGGCTGGTGAGGCTCGGCAGGTAGGCGAGCACCGTCAACACGACGAGGCCGGCCAAGGCGGCCAGGCGGCTGCGTGTCACTTGAAGTCCCGGCGCTGGAAGAGGAGCGTCGCGCCCACGATGAACAGCAGGCTCCAGCCCACCGAGGTGCCCAGCCCGTCGACGAACTCGCCCAGGGTCACCGACATGCCCGCCGCGGCCTGGGGCTTGAAGTCCATGCGCGCGAAGTTGGGCAGCACGTAGTACCCGGCCCGGGCGATGGCCCCCGTCACCGGGCCCAGCTTCACCGCGATGACGTGGAGATCCGCCGTCCACTGGCCCACGAGGTAGAGCCCCACCACGCAGATGGCCGCGGTGATGGGCCCGCTCATGGAGGAGAAGAAGACCCCCATGGCCGAGAGCAGCAGCAGCTGGCACCACAGCCCGCCGATGGCCGCCGGCATGCTGTTGTGCAGCGGCACGTCGAAGAACCAGATCTGCGTGGCGTACACCGCGGACATCGCCGCCAGCAGCATGGTCAGGGTGACCATGATGCCCACGTAGCGGGCCACGATGAACTTCGAGCGCGACAGGGGCCGCGACACGATGAGGAACACCGTGCGCCGCTCGAGCTCGCGGTTGAGCATGCCCACCGACATGAAGATGGCGAGGCTGATCATCAACAGGCTCATCACCCCCAGGCCGAAGTCCGTCACCACCCGGTCCAGCGAGAAGACCGTGAGGTTCATCACCACCGTCGTCAGCGCGATGAGCACCAGGGCGAAGACCGCCACCACCACGGTGACCCGGTTGCGGATGGCCTCGCGAAAGCCCGCGAGGGCGAGCACGCCGAGCTGCTTCATTCCAGGCCTCCGGGTTGGTTCGACGTGCGCAGCGCCGCCATGAAGGTCTCTTCGAGCGGGATGCGCTCCGACTGGATGCGCGTCACCGTCAGGCCCCCGTTGAGCAGCGCCTTGAGCACGTCCTGCAGCCGCGTGTCCGCCACGTGGAACAGCACCCGCTGCGCCACCACCTCCAGCCGCGCCACGTCGTCGGGCTTCAGCAGCGCCAGCACCTGCTCCTTCGTGGCGTGGTCCACCACCACCTCGTGGGTGCGGGTGTCGGCCACCAGCTCGGAGATGGGGCCGCACTTGTGGATGGACCCGCCGATGAGCAGGGCCACCCGGTCACAGAGCATCTCCACGTCGGACATGATGTGCGTGCAGAAGAGCACCGCCGCCCCGTCGCGCCGCAGCTCGAGGATGAGGTCGCGCACCAGGCGCCGCCCCAGCGGGTCGAGGCCCGAGGTGGGCTCGTCGAGGATGACCAGCTTCGGCTTGCCGATGAGCGCGCCGGCGAGCATCACCCGCTGGGTCATGCCCTTGGAGTACTGGCGGATGCGCAGCTTCGCGTGGCGCGTCATGTCCACGCGGTCCAGCACCCGGGTGACCTCGCCCTTCGCGTCCGCCGCGGTCAGCCCCGCGAGGCCCGCCTGCAGCTGGAGGTACTCGAGGCCCGAGAGGTGCTCGTAGGGCACCGGCGCCTCGGGCACGTAGCCCAGGGACTCGCGGGAGCGCGGATCGTGGACGTCCTTGCCGAAGAGCCGCGCCTTGCCGGTGGTGGGCATCACCAGGTTGAGCAGCACCTTGATGGTGGTGGACTTGCCGGCGCCGTTGGGGCCGATGAGCCCGAACACCTCGCCGGGGTTCACCTGGAAGTCGATGGGCAGCAGCGCCTTGACCTTGCGGCCCAGGAAGCCCACCCGGTACGTCTTGGAGAGACCTTCACATTCGACCGCGGGGTGCATGTCAGCGATCCTCGGCTTGGAAGTGGGCTTCGAGCCGCGCGCCCGAAGGCGACACGACGGTCCCGTCGGGGGCGAGGGTGAACTGGCCTCCCAGCGGGTCTTCGGGCAGCTCCGTGAGGAAGCCCTCGGAGAGCAGCTGCATCAGCGTCTGCGGGGGCTGGCCGCGGGCGGCCTTGAAGGCCTCGGCGGCCTTCTGCAGCATCACCAGGCGGCGGTCGCGTTCGATCTCCAGGCGGCGCCTGGCGAACACCTCGCGCACCTCGGGGTCGGTGGCGTTCTCCTCGAGCTGCTCGGCGAAGGCGCCGGCCGCGGCGAAGTCGTCGTTCTGCGCCAGCAGCCGCGTGGCCAGCTGGGCCATGAACAGCGGCGCGCCCGGGTTGAGGGCCCCGCGGCGCAGCGTCTGGGCGGCGCCGCGCGTGTCGTGCTCGAGGTGCAGCTGGTTGAACGAGAGGTAGAGCGCCAGCCGGTAGTCGCCGGGGATGTTCTCCATGCCCCGCTTCATCAAGGCGTTGGCTTCTTCGACGTTGTAGTTGGCGGTGCTCGACGACATCGGCGCCAGCAGCCCCCCGAAGATGTAGGGCCAGATGAACTGCGGGTCGAGGTCGGTCACCAGGCTGCACCACGAGAGCAGCGTGTGCCCGTCGGCGGGAACCTTGAGGTTGATGGCCACGCCGATCGCCCGGGCCCAGAACAGGTCGGTGATCAGCGAGAGGTGCGAGCGCCCCAGCACCCGGATGGGCAGCGGGTTGGGCGGGATCGCCTGCGCGAAGTAGCGGGTACCATCGGGGGGGGTGATCGTGACTGCGACCAGCACCGCGCCCACTACGGCCACCAGCAGAGACCGTTTCTTCATCGTGAGACTCACCTCGGTAAAAAACGACGCGGGCGCCCGGGTTGTGCCCCGGACGCCCGCTTCTACTACCTGATGCCGATTACGGGCAGGAGACGTCGTTGTACGTGTTGACCGCGATGCCGCCGGGACCGTTCTGCGAGTCCGAGCAGGTGGTCGCCGCGACCGTGAGGGTCACGCCGCCGCCGAGCGCCCAGATGTCGTCGGCGCTGTCGTTGTCGACGGTGCCAGCGGCCATGGCGACGAACGCGCCGTTGGAGCCGAGGACGACGCCAGGGGCCGCGGGGGCCGTGGGGACGCCGGGCTCGAGAGTGATGGAGGGGGTCGAACCGACGCCGCCGGTGGTCAGCGAACCACCGAGCTTGTACGAGTCGATGTCGATGATGTT
>CAIVGN010000014.1 GCA_903905455.1 uncultured Archangium sp. | reverse complement strand
GCGCCTGGTGATCGTCGCCGATGAAGAGGTCGGCTCGCCGGAAGGGGCGCCGCTCATTCGGAACGTCATCGCCGGCAGCCAGGCCGCGCTGGTCTTCGAGTCGGGTCGCGCCAACGACGCCATCGTCACCGAGCGCAAGGGCACGGGCTCCGCGACGGCGCTGGCGAAGGGCAAGGCCGCGCACGCCGGCAACGCGTACTGGGAAGGCGAGAACGCCATCTGGTCACTCTCCCGCTTCGTCGATCGCGCGCAGCAGTTGAGCAGCCGCGAGACGGGCGTCACCGTGAACGTGGGCGTCATCAGCGGAGGCACTTCGAAGAACACCGTGCCCGCCGACGCGAAGGCCGAGCTCGACCTGCGCTTCCCCACGAAGGCCCTGGCCGACGCATTGTGGACGGAGCTCCACGCGGCGACGAAGGACCTGGGCGTGAAGGTCGAGCAGGGCCCCGGCCGCGCGCCCATGGAGAAGCAGGCCGGCACGCAGGCCCTGGTGCGGCGCTACGCCGCGTGCGCCCACGCGCATGGGTTGGGGTCCGACGAGGCCCCGCGGCAGGGTGGGGGCAGCGACGGCAACACGGCGGCGGCCATGGGCATCCCCACCATCGATGCGCTGGGGCCGCGCGGGCGCTTCTTCCACACGCCCGACGAGTACCTCGAGGTGGAGACGCTCGTGAGCCGCGCCCAGGCGCTCGCCGCGTTCCTGCTCGAGGCCGCCGGGTCGTGACTCAAAGCGCCTGAAGTGCAGGGGCCTGCGACCTTTCTCTCGTCGCGCTAGGCTCCACCTCGTGGCTGCTCCCGCGTGGAAAGAGGCGACCTACGAAGACCTGCTGAAGGTCGACCCGCACCTGGTCGCGGAGCTCGTCGAGGGCACCCTCTACACCCACCCCCGTCCGCGGACGGCCCACGCGCGTTCAGCCACGATGCTGAGTTTCGAACTCGTGGGCCCCTTCGACCGGGGTCGCGGCGGGCCGGGCGGTTGGCTCTTCCTCTTTGAGCCCGAGCTGCACCTGGGCCGCGACGTGCTGGTCCCTGACCTGGCGGGTTGGCGGCGCGAACGCCTGCCGGAGTTGCCCGATGGCCCCTCGCTCTCCGTGGCGCCGGACTGGCTGTGTGAGGTGTTGTCTCCGGCCACCGCCTCGGTCGATCGCTCGGTGAAGCTGCCGCAGTACGCCGCGCAGGGCGTCGCCCATGTCTGGTTCATCGACCCGGAAGCCCAGACCCTCGAGGTGCTTCGGCTCGACGGTCGCACCTACCGACTGATGACGACGTTCGCCCACGAGGCGTTGGTGCGCGCGGAGCCGTTCGAAGCCTTCGAACTCTCGCTCAGCGAACTCTGGTCGCGCTGATCGCCCGCAACCACTCGTAATTCCGGTCGCTTGAGATCGGGTTGAAACTCGAACCCCCCGAGGCGCATGGTGTGACTGCCGTGCTTCAGCTCCTCAAGCGAACCCAGCCCATCACCCCCGAGACGCCCGACGAGGCGCTGGTGCGTCGTGCCCAGGCGGGGGAGTCGGCGGCGTTCAAGGCGCTCTTCGAGCGGCACGTGGTGGCGGTGCGGCGGTTCCTGCGCGACCTGCTGCGGCAGTCCGACCTGGCCGACGACGCGACGCAGGAGACCTTCGCCCGGGCGCACGCGCAGTTGGTGAAGCTGACGGATCACGATCGCTTCAAGCCGTGGCTGCTGGGCATCGCGCGCAACGTGGCCTTCGAGGCGCGGCGGGTGCGGCAGCATGACGTGCTCGAGGAAGAGGACGACGTGCCCGACGCGGTGATCCCCTCTCCCAACCCCGAGTCGGTGCTGCTCGATGCGGAGCTGGAGAAACACTTCACCGAGGCGCTCTCGGTGCTCTCTGCGAACCGGCGGGCGGCGCTGTTGATGCGCCTCGACCACGGGCTGGCCTACGAAGAAATCGCCGCGGCGCTGGGCTGGTCGCTGGCCACCGTGAAGAACGAGATTCATCGCGCGCGGCTCAAGCTGCGCGCGCACCTCTTGCCTCACCTCACGGGAGAACGCCCATGAGCCGATGCGGTCGAACGCAGCAGCTTGAAGCAGTCGCGACGGGGGAAGCGCCGGTCGCGCTGGCCACCGAGTTGAGGGCCCACGCGCAGCACTGTGCGTTGTGCCGGCACGAGCTCAACTGGCTCGAGAGCGAGACGGCGATGTTCCGTCAGCGGGCGGGTCGTGACGAGGTCGCGCACCTGTGGGCGGGCGTGGCGTCACGCAGTGGGCTCGAGGCGCCGCGACGGTGGCCGCGCGCGCTGGTGGCCATGGCGGCCGCGGCGGCGTTGCTGGTGCTGGTGGGCCGCGTCGAGTCTCCGGTGCCGTCCCTCGCGGTGGCCGGGACCTCCGAGGCGATGGAGTCGGACGCGTTGATGAGCCCGACCTTGTTCTTCGAGGCCGGCGCGCCGTGCTCGAAGTTGCCGCTGGGCGTGGGCTTTCAGTGCAGCCAGCCGGTGCCCGCGAGCTTCCTGGCGTCGAGGTAGTCGGTCCGCGGGAGGTGGTGCGCGCCTGGGTGCATTTGGTGACGCGTCACCACGCGGGCTACATTCCAGACATGTCCGCGCTGGCTTCGCTGCAGACGCCGTCTGGCCTCGGGCCGTTCCTCGATGCGCTGACGCTCGAGTTCGGGCCGTACGACGTGCTCGACCACTGGCAGCAGGGTGAGTTCCACCACGACCTGGTGGTGCGGGTGCGAAACCCAGTCGGGTTGCCTGCTCCGGTGGTGGTGGTCGCGACCAACTGCAACGCGGGGATCAAGGAGGTGCTCTGGTTCGAGCAGCCTCCGGAACGATGGGCGCTCTGGAACTGGCGTTGCCCGGACAACCCGGAGTTCGAGGGCGACCTCGCACCACCGAAGATGTCCTGGCGGAAGGAGCACTGGTTCAACCCGTGCGAGCTGCTGGGCGACGACGCGAGAAGTGAACTCAAGCCCGGCTGCCGACGAAAGGCGCGCGGCGGTGGTTGGGAATCACTTTAGGCCGCGTTCGACTCGGATCGCCCAGCGGTAGGCCCTCGAAGCACCGTCACTCCACATGTCTGCCTCGCGCGCTCCGCCGGCCGCCGCGCACCAGTCCTCCGCGCCGCCATCCGGCCGTGCGCCGATTTCGCTCAGTACTCCGACGTTGGCCCGTGCTTCGAGGTGAATGTCTG
>CAIVGN010000013.1 GCA_903905455.1 uncultured Archangium sp. | reverse complement strand
TCTTCGCTGCTCTTGAAGTGGAACGCCCGGTAGTTGCGCGTGCCCGGCACCAGCGCCGCGAGTTCTCGCAGCACCACCAGGTCGCCGGCCTCCTCGCGCGTCAGCACGTACCGATACTCCTTGGCGTTCGCGCTCCACGCGGCGTGAAACCCCCGCTTCACCTCGCGCGCCAGGTGCACCCGCACGTCGTCGGGCAGCAGGCCGTTGAGCCGCGTCACCAACTCCGTCAACTCGAACTCGCGCTCCACGCGCGCGCTCAACACCTGCATGCGCGCGCTGACGCCCTTGTCGGTGCGCCCGGCCACCACCGGCTTTCGCGAGAGGCCCGCCTGGGGAAACGCGCGCAGCATTTCGCCCTGCACCGTGCGGTGGTCACCCTGCTGCTGCTGGTAACCGTGGAACCGTTCGCCCCGGTACCAGCACCAGAACGCCACGAGCTTGAAGGGGTGCGTCACGACGCGCGGCGCCCCTGGCGTTCCCGGCGCAGGTTCGCCAGCAGCTCCTGGATCGTGATCAGCGAGACCGGCTTGGCCAGCACCTCGTTCATGCCCGAGATGCGGCAGGCCGCGAGATCGTCGTCACTCGTCGAGGCGGTCAGCGCGATGATCGGCACGGTGCCGTAGGGCGCAGGCAGCGCGCGAATGCGCCGGGTGGCCTCGAAGCCATCCATGGTGGGCATGTGGCAGTCCATGAGCACCACGAGGTACTCGTTGGCGCTCGCCGACGCCACCGCCTCGGCGCCCGAGGCGACGGCGGAGACCTGGTGACCCGCCTTGAGCACCAGGCTGGTCGCGACCTTCAGGTTGATGGGGTTGTCGTCGACCACCAGCACCCGCAGCGCCGCCGCCCCAGGCGACATCGGGGGCGTGAAGAGGCGAGGCCTCGTGACCTTGCCCACCGCGAGCGGCACCACGAAGAAGAACCGCGAGCCCGCGCCCTCCTGCGACTCCACCGAGAGCACGCCGCCCATCAACTCGACGAGCTGGCGGGCCAGCGCCAGGCCCAGGCCCGTGCCGCCGAAGCGCCGCGTGGTCGAGGCGTCGGCCTGCTCGAAGACCGAGAAGAGCCGTGACTGCACCTCGGGCGAGATGCCGATGCCGGTGTCCTGCACGCTGAACTCGAGCTGCTCACCCAGGCCCGGCTTCACGCTCAGCGTGACCCCGCCCTTCTCGGTGAACTTGAGCGCGTTGCTCACCAGGTTGAAGAGCACCTGGCGCAGCCGCAGCGAGTCACCCCGGCGCGCGCCGCCCAGGCCCTCCGCGGTCTTGACCTCGAAGGTCACCCCGCGCTCGCGGGCCATCGGCGCGAAGAGCCCGCCCACGTCGTTGAGCACCGCGTGGAGATCGAAGTCGGTGTCCTCGAGCTTGAGCCGCTGTGCCTCGAGCTTGGTGAAGTCGAGCAGGTCGTTGATCAACGAGACCAGCAACTGCCCGCTGCGGTGAATGACCTCGAGTTGCTCGCGCGAGGCCGGGTCTTTCGCTTCGCTGAGCATCACCTCGGTCATGCCCAGCACCCCGTTCATCGGCGTGCGGATCTCGTGGCTGATCGACGCGAGGAAGAGGCCCTTGGCCTGGACCGCGGCCTGGGCCCTGGCCAGCGCGTCGCGGCGCACGGTGTGGAAGCTCGCGGCGAACAGCGCGGTCATGGCCAGGGTGCTGACGATGTTGAGCGACTTGGTGAGCAGCGGCGTGGGGTCGACCGCGTGCAGCGTGTAGCCCGCGTGGGCCAGCAGCAGGCTCCCCACCGTCACCACCGCCGCCCCCAGCGTCCAGCGCAGCGCGCTCAGGCCACCGAAGATGAACCCCGCCACCAGGGGGATGATCACCGAGAAGAACATCCCCGTCTCGTCGAAGGGGCTCTGACCCAACATGCCCGGGCCGTAGAGCAGCAGCGCGCAGCCCATGGTGATCTGGAACCAGGGCGACAACGAGGCGGTGCGCTTGAGCCCGCTCACCACGATGGGCCCCGCCACCACCATCACCCCGTTGAGCGCGCTCTGCACCCACAGGCCCTGCATCGCCGACAGCACCGTCCACACCACCCCCATGGGCCACGCGATGAGCCAGGCCTGCACACCAAATCGAAATCGGGCGCGCTGTTCGGGGTCTTCGACCTTCGGAGTCCATCGGTCTGTGAGGCCCGCCACCCACC
>CAIVGN010000012.1 GCA_903905455.1 uncultured Archangium sp. | reverse complement strand
TGCCAGCGCGGGCTGCAGGGGCGGGTGGTGCCGGTCGAAGCGGGCGAGGCGCCCTCGCTGCAGGGGGCGTGGCTGGTGGTGCGGCGCGGGGCCGACGTGCGCGGCGCCGAGGTGAAGCTGGACGAGGTGGTGGCCCGGGTGGAGGCACAGTTGCTCCAGCGGGCGACGCTCGAGGGTGGTGACTCGGTGGCCGTGGTGGAGCGCAGGCCGTTGCCGGGGTTGCGGTTGATCAGCCCCCGGCTCGATGCGGCCGAGGTCGCGCTGATCCGCGCGTGGACCTGGAAGACGGTGCTGCTGGCGCTCACGGCGCTGCTCGGCCTCTCGGTGGTGCTGCTGGCGCGCCTCGCCGAGCGACGCCGGGCCGAGACGCTGGCGCTGCAGCGGGAGTTCATCTCCACCGTGAGCCACGAACTGCGCACGCCGCTGGCGGCGATCCGCGTGATGGCCGAGACGCTGGAGCGCAAGCTGCCGGGCGACGGGCCCGCGAAGGATTACCCGCATCGCCTGGTGGCCGCGGCCGATGGCCTCACCTTCCTCGTGGACAACATCTTGTCCTTCAACCGCCTCGAGTCGGGGCGCCTGGAGCCGAAGCGCGAGGTGCTGCCGCTCGCGACGCTCGAGGCGTGGCTCCGGGAAGACGCCCAGCTCGCGGTGGACACCGAGGTCGAGGTGCGGTGCTCGGAGCTGACCTTCGCGGTGAACGTCGACCCGGAGTTGATGCGCGTGCTGGTGCTCAATTTGCTGCGCAACGCGTGGAAGTACGGCGCGCGGCGGCCCGTGGTGTTCGAAGTGCGCGCGCAGCTCGCGGGGGACGGGGTGGTGGTCTCGTTCTCCGACAACGGCCCGGGGATTCCCCTCGACGCCCGGGAGCGGGTGTTCGAGGCGTTCCACCGGTTGCCCACGGCGCGGAAGACGGGCGGCTCGGGGCTGGGGTTGGCGCTCGCCCGGCGCATCGCGGAACTCCACGGGGGCACGCTGCGGATCTGCGCGTCGTCGGATCAAGGGAGCACCTTCGAGCTGCGGTTGCCTCGCGCGGGGTGAACAGCGGCCTGCAGGGTGGCGGGCATGCAAGGGGCCCGGGCCGTGCCCATCGCGTGCGGGCCCCTCGACCTCGGGCGCGCGCATCTCTGGCGAGGGGTGCGCGGAGGGTGCAGGGGTTCCGCAACGCGTCATCAGAATTGACAACCGCTGCGGTTGAAACTGGACGTTGTCAACTTTGATGACGCACCGGGAGACCCCCGCAGGTCCCGCGCATCTCCGAGCGTGAGTCATCGCGTGACCGGCGTCGGCAAGAAACAGCACTGGGGTGCGTGGGAGGGCTGGGTGCGGAGGCCATGCGCGTCCCGTGTGGGCCCCTCACCGCGCCACGTCTCGATTTCGCAACACTGACGGACTTCTGGTGTCGTCCCCATGCGCCAGAAGTCCGTCAGTGTCATCGAAGCCCGCACGCCGACGTCAACAGCGGCTCGTGGCGAGGGGCTGTCGGCGACGAGCAACGCACTCACACCGTGCCCCCCCCCGCGGTCCCCAGGGCCTTTGTGGGCGTGACTCAGCTATGTCTTCGCCTTGACCACGCGCCACCGTGCGACGCTGCTCGCCGCGACCCTCGTCTCCTTCACCGCGCTGGCCTTCAGCGATGTCGACGTGTTCCTCGCCTCACCGCTCGTCCGCCCGGTCGACGCGACCAACCTCGCGGCCCGGGGCCGGATCACCAGCACCGAGCCCCGGCTCGGCGTGCCCACCTTCTTCTTCGCCGAGCGGCTCGCCCAGGCGCCCGACCTCCGCGCCCAGGGCCTGACCGCCGAGCAGGTCGCCCGCCGCGCGCTCTTCACCTTCGCGCCGATGTACCGCCTCGCGCCGGGCACGCTCGCCGAGTCGCCGTTGATCGACGTGCACGACACCGGCCGGGGTGGCGTCATCGCCCGGTTCGAGCACCGCGTGGCCGGACACCCGGTGTTCCACGAGCGGCTCAACGTGCTGCTGACCCGGCGCCTCGATCTGGTGGCGTTGAGCGGCGCGTTCTCGTCGCTCCCCCTGCGGCGCCCCGACTTCAAGCTCACCGCCCCCACGGCGCTGGCCGTCGCCATGGAGGGCGCCTTCGGGACCCGTGTCGACGGCGCCCAGTTCCAGCTGCTCGGGTCCGACGCCGCAGGAGCCCTGCGCTTCGCCGCGCCGGGCCTCGAAGCGCAGCACGTCAGCCTCGCCCGCGCGCGCCAGGTGCTCTTCCCCGACGTGGACGGCGGCGAGCTGGTGCCCGGCTGGTCCCTGGAGTTGGAGGTCAGCGACGCGCACAGCACCAGCTCCGCGCTGGTGGGGACCGTGGTCTCGGCGCTCGACGGCCGCGTGCTCTGGCGCCGCTCGTTGACGAAGGCCGACAGCTGGCGCGTGTGGGCCGACCCGGTGACCCGGCGGCCACTCGATGGGCCCTCCGGCGTGTCCACCCCGCACCCCACCGGCCTCGCCGACGCCACCACCCTGCCCTTCGTCGCGCCCTCGCTGATCACCCTCTCGAACGCGGGGCTCTCGACCAACGACCCGTGGCTCGGCGCCGGGGCCACCGCGACCACCGGCAACAACGCCGACGCCTATGCCGACCTCTCCCTGCCCGACGGGTTCTCCGCCGGGGACGTGCGCGGGGCCTCCACCGGGGCCGCGCTGTTCGGCGACACCTACGACGTGGCCTTCGATCCCAGCGGCGCGACGCAGCGCAACGCCGGCCTCGCGCAGCTGTTCTACACGGTGAACTTCCTGCACGACTGGCTCTACGACCAGGGCTTCAACGAGGCGGCGGGCAACGCGCAGGCGCTCAACTTCGGGCGTGGCGGCGTGGAGGGAGACGCGATCAACGCCGAGGCCCAGGACAGCGCCGGCCTCAATAACGCCAACATGTCGACGCCCGAGGACGGCGCCGCGCCGCGCATGCAGATGTTCAACTGGACCATCACCGGCACGTCGAGGGTGCAGGCCGCGACCGTGCCTGTCGACACGGCGGGCGCCGTCGCCGCCTTCGGGCCCGCGACCTTCGACCTCACCGCGGCCGCGGCGGTGGGCAGCGACGGCGCCGGCACCACGGGCGACGGCTGCGAGTCGCTGATCAACGCGGTGGCCGGCAAGGTGGTGCTGCTCGACCGCGGCACCTGCACCTTCAAGCGCAAGGCGCTCAACGCGCAGGTCGCTGGCGCCGTGGGGGTGATCATCGTCAACAACAGCGCCGCCGCCGCGAACTCCATGGGCGAGGACGCCACCATCACCACGGCCATCACCGTGCCCGCCATGATGATCACCCTCGCGGAAGGCAACGCCCTCAAGGCCGCCCTCGCCGGAGGGCTGATCAACACGCGGATGATGCGCACCTCGTTGCCCAACCGTGATGGCACCCTCGACAACACCGTGGTGGCGCACGAGTGGGGCCACTACCTGAGCAGCCGCCTCGTTCCGGGCCTGGGCACCACCATGGCCGACGGCCTGGGCGAAGGCTGGAGCGACTTCGTGGCGCTGCTGCTGACCACCGAGGAGAGCGACGCGCTGCGCGCCGCCAACGCGAACTTCTCGGGCACCTACGCGCTGGCCACCTGGGACAGCAACAACCCCTACTTCGGCATTCGCCGCGTGCCGTACTCGGTGGACTTCACGAAGAACGCCCTCACCTTCCGCCACGTGGCCAACGGGCAGCCCCTGCCCGCGGTGCCCACCAACGCCAACGGCAACCGCAATGCCGAGGCGCACAACACCGGCGAGGTGTGGACCACGATGCTCTGGGAGAGCTACGTGGCGCTGCTGCGCGCGACGCCGCGGCTCACCTTCGCCCAGGCGCGAGACCGCATGGAGCGCCACCTCGTGGCCGCGCTGAAGCTGACGCCCGCCGACCCCACGCTGACCGAGGCCCGTGACGCGCTGCTCGCGGTCACCGCCGCGGAAGACCTCGCTGACTTCCGCCTCTTCGCCCAGGCCTTCGCGCGGCGTGGCGCCGGCTTCCTCGCGGTGTCGCCCCCGCGGGCGAGCACCACCAACTCGCCGGTGGTCGAAGACTTCAGCACCGGCACCGGGGTGGAGTTCGTCAGCGCCACCCTCGTGGACGACGTGCGCTCCTGCGACACCGACGGGGTGCTCGACGTGGGCGAGCGCGGCCACCTGCGCGTGACGCTCAAGAACACCGGCTTCACCACGCTCACCGGCACCACCGTGGCCGTCACCGGCGCCACCCTCACGCCCGTCACGCTCGCCGTCCCGGCCCTCGAGCCCTTCCAGGTCGCGACGGTGGAGACGGTGGTGAAGCTGCCCGACACCTTCGTCACCCGGGCCGCCCTGGGCTTCACCCTGGACATCGACGACCCGACGCTCTCGGTGCCCGGGCCGCGCACCCAGGCGGTGTCCTTCACCGCGGCCCAGGACGCCGTGCCCGCCGCGCTCGCCAGCGATGACGTGGAGGCGCCGACGGGGCCGTGGCGCTTCACCTCCGACACCACCCTGCCCAACCGGGCCCCCTGGGCGCGCGTGGCCCTCGACCCGCTGAGCCACCGCTTCGTGGGCCCCGACCCGGGCTCGCGGGGAGATCTCCGCCTCGAGAGCCCGCCGCTGGTGCTGGGCACGGCCCCGGTCCGCTTCTCGTTCTCCAACCGCTGGTCCTTCGAGTACGCCACCACGCCGGCCATCGCCGCCTACGACGGCGCGGTGCTGGAGCTGACCACCGACGACGGCGTCACCTGGGTCGACCTCGGCGGGTCCGCGACCCCGGGCTACACCGGCACGCTGATCACCACCTCGAACAACCCCCTCGGAGGCCGCGCCGCCTGGGTGGGCAACAGCCCCGGCTACCCGGCGTTCCTCACCACCACCGTCGACCTCGGCACCACCTACCAGGGGCAGACCGTGCGGGTGCGCCTGCGCATCGGCTCCGACGAGGCCACGAGCGGCGCCGGCTGGGACGTCGACGACTTCGTGTTCACCGGCCTCACCAACACGCCCTTTCCCAGCACGGGAAACGACGTGGGCCTGTGCGCCAACCACCCGCCCCTCGCCCACGCCGGGCCGGACTTCGGCGTCGACGAGCGCGTCCCGGTGACGCTGTCGTCCGCGGCCTCGACGGACCCCGAGGGTGATGCGCTGATCAGCACCTGGACCCAGGTCGGCGGACCTTCGGTCACGTTGATCAACGGCGCCTTCACCGCGCCCGAGGTGACGGTGGATCAACCCCTGCGCTTCTCGCTGCGGGTGAACGACGGCCTGCTCGACTCGGTGCTGGCCGACGAGGTCGAGGTGTTGGTGCGGCAGGTGAACCGGGCGCCGGTGGTGAGCGCGGGCGTGGACCTCGCGGTCGACGAGCGCGCGCCCTTCACCCTGCCGGGCACCGCGAGCGACGCCGATGCAGACGCGCTCACGCTCCAGTGGCGCCAGGTCTCGGGACCGGCGGCGGTGCTGGGCTCCGCGCAGGTGGCGACGTTGAGCGCCGTGGCGCCCGAGGTGAGCGCCGACGCCACGCTGGAGTTCGAGCTGCGCGCGAGCGACGGGCAAGCCCCGAGCACCTCCACGGTGCGGGTGCGGGTGCGCCAGGTGAACCGGGCTCCGTCGGCGCAGGCCTTCGCCACGGGCTTCGTGGCGTCGGGCGAGGTGGTGACCTTGAGCAGCTTCGTGGTCGACCCCGACGCAGACCCCACCACCGTGCAGTGGACGCAGACCGGTGGGCCCCCGGTGGTGCTCTCGGGCCCCACGCTCGCGACGCCCGACTTCCGGGCGCCGGTGGTGACCACGAACACGTCGGTGTCGTTCGAGTTGGTGGCGTCCGACGGGGACCTGCGCAGCGCGCCGGCCCAGGTGAGCGTGGTGGTGCGCGGGGCCAACGAGGGCCCCGTGGCCGACCCCGGGACGGACGTCACGGTGTTCAGCGGCGAGGTCGTGCAGCTCGACGGCTCGGGCTCCCGGGACCCCGAGGGCGGCGCGCTCACCTTCGCCTGGCAACAGGAAGAAGCGGGCTCGCGGCTCACGTTCTCGGGCGCGGACACCGCGACGCCGTCGGTGACTGCGCCGGTGGTGGGGCAGGCGGAGCGCCTGGCGGTGGTGCTCTACGTGCGCGATGCGCAGGGGGCGGTGGCTCACGCGACGGTGCACGTGACGGTCGCGCCGAAGCCGGCCACTGGCTGCGGCTGCACGGGGTTTGGCGGGGTGGAGCCGCTGCTCTTCGCGGCGCTGGTGTGGATGCGCAGGCGCGCCCGGCGCCCCTGAACGTCACCCACACGTCCCACCGGGTGGTGCATTGCATCGGGGTCCGGTAGACGACGGGGGTGCCGTCGTTGCTCCAGCCCCCCCGCGAGGTCCCCCGGCGACGCTGGCTCGCCTTTGCCCTGCTGCCGCTGTCGCTCGCGGCGCACGGCGTGGGGCTCGCGCTGTTCATCGCGTATTCGTCGCTGACCTCGAAGCCGGCGCCGCCCAAGCCGGCGGAGAAGCGGCCCATCAGCCTGCGCAGCCTCGACTCGCGGCAGTGGCAGGCGAACCGCGGCGCGCGGTCGGCCAACCCGCTCGAGCGGCCGGCGCCGTTGCACCCGCAGGGGCAGGTGGTCGACGTGGCGCCGGGCAACAACCGCCGGTCGGAAGACGCGAAGTACCTGGCGACGACGGACAACGCGGTCGCCCGGGAGACGCGGGCGCGCGAGCAGACCCAGAAGTGGAGCCGGGCGACGCCGAAGAACCAGCTGCACCCGGAGGCGCAGCCCTCGGCGAAGGGCGTGGTGCCGTCGTCTTCGGCGCCGCCGCCCTCGGGCATCAACCTGAGCGAGAGCATGCTGGGGCGGAAGTTGCCGGTGCCGTCGCTGCTCCCGCAGACGGTGAGCGGCAGCAACGCGGAGGATCAACCGCGGGGACCGGTGGGCACCGAGGCAGGGAGCCAGGCGAGCGGGACGGACACCTCGGAGGGGGGCGGGGCGCCGAACGACGCGCTCGACGCGTTGCCGGCGGGTGACGGCACGTACCTCAACACCCGGGAGTGGAAGTTCGCGGCGTTCTTCAACCGGGTGAAGCAGGCGGTGAGCGCGCGGTGGGACCCCAACGGGCGGCTGCGGCAACGGAACAAGACCATCGGCGCGGCGACGCGCATCACGGTGATGCACGTGGCGTTGCGGCCCGACGGCTCCATCGCGGACCTCTTCGTGGCGCAGAGCTGCGGCATCGACGAGCTCGACGCCGAGGCGATGAGCGCGTTCGAGAAGGCGGCGCCGTTCGCCAACCCGCCCGAGGCGTTGATCGAGCAGGGGTTCATCCGGTTCCAGTTCGGGTTCCACGTGACGGACCAGGGGCTCGCGATGCCCACGCCGTTTCGGTTTCGGTGAGTGGCGACGCGGGGCGCTGAAGCAGCCGCATCGAACGGCTGCCGCTGCCCTTCGGCAGCAACTGTTGGAAGTCAGATGTAGCTGCCTGGGCGGTTGATCCGGCGCATGCCAAGACCATCGAGAAGAAGCGTGGGGGTCCTGCGCTGCGGTCGGTCCTGCAAATCGAGGCCTTGCCCCATTCGACTCTGGATCCCGTCTGGCCCCCGCGGCCGAGCGGTCCCCTTTCCCCGGGGGGAAAGGAAGGGATTGGGGCGAACCCCGGCACCCGAACAACGAAACGCCCTCAGCCGACCGCAGGAGACGAAAACCTCCCGTCGAAGCCCGCCTTGATCTCCATCAAGGCCGCCACCTCAACCCCGTGACACCACCCGCGGCCCATGAAGACCTTCGTTCGCAACCAGCGTGGCCGCATGTTCGACAGCGACTTCCTCGAGTTCTTCTCCAAGGTCCACCCCGCGGCCCCCTTCCTCCTCTGGGTGCCCATCGTGCTCGCCCTGCCCACCTGGGCCCTGCTCTCGGGCACCTCCACGGCGCTCCAGCTCGTGGCCATGGCCCCCTTAGGCTTCGCCACCTGGCAGGCCGCCGAGTACTTCGTGCACAAGAAGCTCTTCCACTGGCAGGGCATCGGCCCCATCAGCCGCCGCTTCCACGACATCGCGCACGGCTTCCACCACAACTTCCCCGACGACCCGCAGCGCCTGGTGATGCCGCTGGCCGTGAGCATCTCGCTGGCCTCGCTGGTGGGCAGCCTGCTGTGGCTGGTCGACCGCCCCGCGCTCACCGTGCCCTGGTTCACCGGCTTCCTCGCCGGCTACCTCTTCTACGACTTCATGCACTGGTCGACGCACTTCCGCCGCCCCATCAACGCCTGGGAACGCACCATGCGCGCGCACCACATGTCCCACCACTTCGCCGACATCGACACCAACTTCGGCATCAGCCACCGCTGGGTCGACCGCCTCCTGGGCACCCTCAAGACCCGCAACTCCACCGAGCAGCGCGAAGACGACAACGGCAGCATCACGCCCGCCGGCCGCTGAGGGCTACACTCGCCACCACCGATGGCGACCCGCGTATTGGTGGTGGAAGACGACTCCAGCCTGCGGCTCGCCGTCACCGACAACCTCGCTGACGAAGGCTACGAGGTCACCGCCGCCGCCACCGTCGCCGAGGCCACGCGGGCCCTCGCCCAGGCCCGCTTCGAGGTCATCGTGCTCGACCTCATGCTCCCCGACGGCGACGGCTACGCCCTGTGCCGGACCCTGCGCCGCGAGGGCCACACCGCGCGCGTGCTCATGCTCACCGCGCGCACCCTCGAAGACGACCTGGTGAAGGGCTTCCAGGCCGGCGCCGACGACTACCTCGCCAAGCCGTACCGCCTGCGCGAGCTGCTGGCCCGCGTCGCCGCGCTGGCCCGCCGCGGCGCGCCCCTGGCCACCCGCCACGCCCTGGGGCCCTTCGAGGTCGACGAGGCCGCCCGCTCCGTGACCGGGCCCGCCGGCCCCGTGGAGCTCACCCGCAAGGAGTTCGACCTCCTCGTGTTCCTCTTGCGCGCCGGCGACACGGTGGCCAGGCGCGAGGACATCCTCGACGCGGTGTGGGGCGACGTCGTGGTCGACACCCACACCGTGGACAACTTCGTCAGCGCCCTGAAGAAAAAGTTGAAAGCCGACGGCGCCGGCTTCGAACTGAAGACCGTGCGCGGCGTCGGCTTTCGGTTGCTGCGGTGAGGCTGGAGTCGCTTACTTGCAGGGCGTGCTGACGGCGACGGCGACCTTCTCTTCGCCTTCCTTCACCGCCGAGCCCACGACCTTCGCGAACACGGCCCCGTCCACGCCGTTGACCGTGAGGTACGTCTTGAGCGCCTCGGCGCGCTTGGTGCCCAGGTCGGCCGCCTCGCCCAGCGCGGTGACCGTCAGGTCCACCTTCAGCTCGGCGCACGACTTGAGCGTCGCCACCAGGCTGATCAGCGCCACGCGCGACTTCTCGGCGTCGATGGCGTCGGCGTTGAACACCAGGTCGTCGATGGCCACCAGGCCGCCCTTCTTCTTCACTTCGCCCGCCCACGCCGCGATGCGCGACCGGGTGGCCTCGCCGGTCGCCTTCACCAGCTGGATCTTCTTGCTCAGCAGGTCCAGGGCCTCGTTCGCCGCGTCCACCTGGGACTGCGCCTTGGCGATGGCCCCGTCGACCTCCGCGCGCTGCGCGCTGAGCGCCAGCTCCACGGGGATCTTCTTGTCCTTGGCGATCGCCCCGTCGAGCACCGTCTTCGCCTCGGCCAGGTGGTGCTCGGCGTCGGTGAGCGCCTCGGTGCCCGTCTTGACCGACGCGTCGACCGCGGCCTTGGCGGCGGCCAGCTCGGCTTCACCCGCCGGCACCACGAAGTCCTTCGCCTTCGCCACCAGTTCCGTGTGGCCCTTCTTGATCTTCTCGATCTTCGCCGCCCAGTCCTTGCTCGAGGTCTCGAAGCGGCCCTTCTCCTCGGTGAGGTCGTCCTGGCAACCAGCGAAGGCGAACACGGTGACGGCGAACAGCAGGCTCTTGGTCTGCATGCGTGACTCCTGGGAAGTGGTTCGAAGGCGGCGCCGGTGCATGACACGGGCGGGGCGATTTGTCTCCGGCTTCGAGGGGCGCGCTTGACCCCTCCCGCCTTTCCGGATTTGCAGCCCCGCCGTGTCGCTGCCCGAGGTCGGAGACGTGTTCGCGTTGGAGGTCGCGCCGGGCGTGGACCTGCTGCTGCGCGTCGTCGAGGCCCACGACGCTACCCGCTGCGTGGTGGCCACCCGCTACGCCGGCCCCCGGCTGGTGCGCGTGCCCCGCAGCGCCGCGCTCTTCGAGGTGCAGCCGCTGACCCAGCGCGCCTGGAACCGGCCGATGCTCGGAGGCTGGGTGGCCACCGAGGCCCCGCCGGCCCTGCGCCTGCTGGGGTACGTGGCGGTGCGGCCCGTGGAGCGCGCCCGCGTGCTGCACCCCGCGCCCTGGCTGAAGATCGCCGTCAAGACGAAGGCGCTGGCCGACCAGGTGCTCCCGCTCACCGCCTGGGACGCGCTGCTGCGCGACGCGAAGGACCAGTGGCGCTGGGACCACGCCCGCGCCGCGCTCCTCGCCGAAGACGCCTCGCAGGAGCGCCGGCAGTTCGCCTCGTTCGCCGCCGCCTTGAACGCCCAGGGCCGCGCCCAGGAAGAAGTCGAGGTGCTCGGCGTGGCCGCGCTGAAGAAGAAGCGGTTCTTCGCCGCGTGGAAGGGTGCCGCCCCGGTGAAGGTGATCACCGCCGCCGAGGCCCTGCTGCGCGACGCGGTGACCACGCTCCAGGGCCGCACCTCGAAGCAGGCGACCCGGCAGCTCACTGCCCTGGTGCGCGCCTTCAACCGCCTCCACGGCCAGCACGGGCACGTCTTCGACACCGACGCCCGCGAAGACATCATGGAGGCCGTGGGCACCCTGGCCCGGGCCTGCCGCGTGGACGACGAGACCTTCGACGAGATCATCGACGCCGCCCGCGAGTTCTGACCCGACTTCGCGTAGGACCGGCTCCCTCATGCGCGCCTCCCTCCTGCTGACCCTCGTGCTGTCGACCTCGTGTGACCGCGGCGGCCTCTCGGCCACGGACCCCGTCATCGACGTGCAGCCCCTGGCCCTCGACTTCGGGCCCGTGCCCACGGGCTTGACGGTCACCCTGCCCGTGCAGGTGCGCAACACCGGCAAGAGCACCCTGGTGCTCCAGGCCTCGACCTCGAACAGCGTCGACTTCGCGGGCAACCCGGCCGTGGTGGAGATCAGCGCCGGCGACCGCGTCTCCCTGGACGTCACCTTCGCCCCCTCCACCGAGGGGACCCGCGACGGCGTGGTGCACCTGGTCAACAACTCCAGCAACGACGAAGACGTGGCGCTCACCGTCACCGGCCAGGGCATTCCCCGGCTGGTGTGCGTGGAGTGCAACGCGCCCCCGGCCAACTACTGCGCCTCGAGCGCGGTGTTGATCAGCTACCAGGCGCACGGCACCTGCGTGGGCAACCGCTGCGAGTACCAGGCGAACACCACCATCTGTGGTGGCTCCTGCGTGCCGGCGACCCAGCAGTGCACCGCCGCCGCCGGCGTCGACGCGGGCGTGGTCGACGCGGGAATCGTGGACTCCGGGGTCGTCGACGCCGGCCCGGTGGACGCGGGCAGCCCTGACGCCGGCCCGGCCGATGCCGGCACCGTCTTCGCCACGCCCGGTTCGTTTCCCTGGGTCGTTCCGGCCGGGGTCTCCTCGGTCACCGTGAAGGCCTGGGGCGGTGGCGGCGCCGGCGGCGTGCAGCAGGGCGCGACCGGCGGTGGAGGAGCCTTCGCGCGCGCCACGCTCGCGGTCACCCCCGGCGAGACCCTCGAGCTCCAGGTGGCCGAGGGCGGTCACGCCCCGGGCAACGGCGCCGGCGCCAGCGCGGTGCTGCGCGGCACCACCCCCCTGCTCATCGCCGCCGGTGGTGGTGGCGGCGGCAGCGATGGCTGCTCGGCGTGCACGGCCAACGCTGGCGGCCGCGGTGGCGCGGGCGGTGCCTTCGCCGGCCAGGCCGGTCAGAACTTCACCGCGATGATCTCCCCGTACTGCACCGCGGCCACGGGCGGCCAGGGCGGCACCTCCACCGCCGGCGGCCTCGGCGGCACCTCCACGGGCAGCTCCCCCAACAAGTGCGTGGGCCAACCGGGCACCGCGCGCGCCGGCGGCCGCGCCACAGGCGTCAACGGCACCTGCGACACCGGCGTCGGCGCCACGGCCTGGCAACAGGGCGGCGGCCAGGGCAACGGCGGCGGTGGTGGCGGCGGCGCGGGCTACTTCGGCGGTGGCGGCGCCGGCTTCATCTGGACCTACTGCTCCGGCGGGGGCGGCGGCGGCTCGAGCTACACCGCCGTCGGCGCCACCTCGACTTCATTGGTGGCCGGCGTCGACCAGGCGGCCGGCAACGCCCTCGAGGCGGCCTCCGCAGGCACCGGTGGCGCCCACGGCGTCGGCGGCCTCACCACCAGCGACGGCCAGCCCGGCCGCGTGGTGCTCGTGTACTGAGGACGGGAAAAGCCCCTGGCGGAGCGCGGCCGGGCTGGGGTCTGGAGGCCCTGCTCCTCGCGTGCAGCCCCCCGGGCCCGGCGCGCCGTTGACCCGGAGGTGCAGACTTCGGGAAAGGCGGCTCCCGGGGGCGCGCGGGTCGCGAAGTCCGTCATCAAAGTTGACAACTGCCGCGGTTGAAACTTGGCGTTGTCAATTTTGATGACGCACTCGCAGGGCCTCGGGGCCCCCCGGCTCCGAAGCGCGCGGCACCCCGTCACGAAGCGTTGGAGCCGCGAGGCTGATCGGGTCGGGCAGGGAGGAGAAGCGCCTCACCACCCGCGCTTCCCGGGGATTTTTGGCCCTTCGCCCCGAGCACGCGCCCGGAACGTTCTGTGCCACGGCGGAACACTGGAACACCCTGGTGTTCCGCTCCGGTACACGGATCCCTCGAAAGGACCGGGTACGGCGCCTGCAACCCGTGCGCGCAATGGAACACCCGCTCGAGACCAACAGCTCCCTCCACAAGCACCTGCCGGTCCTGGGCGTCCTCGGCCGCCGGCTCTTCCTGGCCGTGCTGAAGTTCTTCGGCGTCTTCTGGCTGGCGCGCCGCTGGTCCGCGGGCAAGTTGCGGATCATCGCCTGGCAGGGCCTGTCGAGCTCCGACGAGCACGAGTACGACGACGCCACGTTCCTCCGGCCGCAGACCTTCGCCCGGCGCCTCGAGCTGCTCGCGCACATGGGCGCGACGGTGCTGCCCCTGGACGAGGCCATGGACCGGCTCGCCCGGGGCACGCTCCCGGCGCTGCCCGTGGTGCTCACCATCGACGGCGGCTGGGCGAGCAGCGCCGGGCCCATGGCCGACGCGCTGTCCCGCGCGGGCTTCCCCGCGACCCTCTACGTGGCCACCGACTCCACGCGGCGCCCCTTCTGGCCCGTCTACGAGGTCGCCGTGGGCTGGCTGCTGTGGCGCGCCGGGCAGACGGGTCGCCAGGCCCCCGTCGACCTGGCCCCCGTCGATCCCCGCGCCGGCACCCTGGACCTCTCCACCGAGGCCCAGCGCCAGGAGGCCCTGGCGAAGCTGCGCGCCCTGGGCCCCTCGCTCAACCTCGTCGAGCGCACGCACCTCGTCACCGCCCTGGCCGAGGCCCTGGGCGAAGACCTCGGCTCCGCGGCGCTGCAGAGCGCCGACTACGACGCCCTCGGCACGCTGGCCGCCCGCGGGGTGGACGTGCAGCTCCACACGCACCGCCGCCGCATGCCCCCCACGGAGGCCCAGCTGTCCGCGGAGCTCGACCTGAACCGCGCCCACCTCCGGCGCGCCTCGCCGCGCTCGCTCAAGCACCTCAGCTTCCCCGAAGGCGAGTACCGGCCGGAGCAGCTCGACTGGCTGCCCCGCCTGGGCGTCTCCACCGCCGTCACCCGCAAGCCCGGCCTCAACGACGCCCGCACCCCGCGCCTCGAGCTGCGCCGCTTCGTCGACCGCGAGCGCCTCTCGGCCCTGGAGCTCGAGGCCACCCTGTGCGGCGTGCCCGAGTACCTCCGCTCCCTGCGCGCCCGGAGGAACCCCGCGCTGCGCCCGGTGGGTGCGCAGACCACCTGAGCCGCGCCTCCACGTGGCGAGGCCCGCGTCGGGGCATTAACTCTTCCCAGTGCCTTTCCACGTCGTCATCGTCGACGATGATCCGACGATCCTGAGGCTGTTGTCGGCGACGCTGGGCAACGCGCTGGGCGCCGCGGTCACCACCTTCACCGACCCCCGGGAAGCACTCGCCGCGTGGCCCACCCTGGCGCCGGTGGGCGTGGTGCTCAGCGACCTCACCATGCCCGGCATGTCGGGCTTCGAGTTCGCGCGCGACCTGCGTGCCCTCGCCCCCGCGGTGCCCTTCATCGTGCTCTCGGCCATCGACGCCCGCGTCGAGCTCTCGCCCTTCGTCGACGCGCTGCTGGTCAAGCCCTGCTCGCTGCACACGCTCCAGCTGACCATCGAGACGGTGGTGGCGCAGCGCGCGCCTCCCGGTACGGCCCCGCCACAGCCGGATAAACTCGCCGCCCTGCGCGCGCGCTACTGCCAGCACCTGGCGACCGAGCGACCCCGCTTCGCGAGGCTCCTCGCCGAGGCCGGCACGCCGTCGGGCCAGCAGGCGCTGCGCGCGGCGCTCCACCAACTCGCCGGCACCAGCGGCACCTACGAGCTGTCCGAGGTGATGCAGTCGGCCCTCGAGGTGCGCGACGCGCTGCTGCGGGGCGACGGCCTCGCCGCTGCCGGGCGCGCGCTCCTGCACCGCCTCGAGCGGGCCGGGGGGGAGGCGCGATGATCTCCACGCAGCGGGGCCTGATCTTCCTCGTCGACGACGACCCGCACTTGAGCGCGCTGGTGGCCGAACTGCTGCGCGCCGAGGGCTGGGCGGTGAGCTGCTTCGAGCGCGGAGAGGACTGCCTCGCGGCGCTGCAGGAGGCCAACCCCTCGTGCGTGCTGCTCGACCTGCAGATGCCCGGCCTGGGCGGCGAGAAGACCCTCGAGCGCATCACCCTGCTGTACCGCCACCTCCCGGTCATCGTGCTCACCATGGAGCGCGAGGTGGAACGGGTGGTCAACATCCTCCGCCGCGGGGCCTACGACTTCCTCACCAAGCCCGTGGAGCCCGCCAAGCTCTTCACCTCGGTGGCCAACGGCGTCGAGAAGTACGCCCTGGCGGTGCGGGTGGCGCAGCTCGAGCGAGAGCACGAGTCGAAGGGCTTCCCCGGGCTCATCGGCACCTCGCCACGCATGCAGGCCCTGGTGCGGCAGATCGAGCGCGTCGCGGCCACCGACGTCACCGTGCACATTCACGGCGAGAGCGGCACCGGCAAGGAGCTGGTGGCCCGGGCCATTCACGAGAACAGCGGCCGGCGCGAGCGGCCCTTCGTCACCCTCAACTGCGCGGCGCTCCCCGAGGGGCTGCAGGAGAGCGAGCTCTTCGGCCACGAGAAGGGCGCCTTCACCGGCGCGGTGGCCCGCAAGCTGGGGCGCTTCGAGGCCGTCGACGGCGGCACCCTCTTCCTCGACGAGGTGGCCGAGCTGAGCCCCGGTGCCCAGGCGGCGCTGCTGCGCGTGCTCCAGGAGCGCACCGTGCAGCGCGTCGGCGGCCTGCAGGAGGTGGCCGTGGATTTCCGCCTGCTCACCGCCACCCACCGCGACCTCGCCGAGGCCGTGCGCAAGGGCAGCTTCCGCGACGACCTCTTCTTCCGCATCGTGGTCTACGAGCTGGAGACGCCCCCGCTGCGCGAGCGCCCGGGTGACCCGTTGACCCTCGCCGAACACTTCGTCGCCACCCACGGGCCGCGGTTGATCAACAAGCGCCCGCGCTTCGCCGCCGACGCCCTCGCCTCCCTGGATCGCTACGCCTGGCCGGGCAACGTGCGCGAGCTGGAGAACGCGGTGCAGCGCGCCCTGGTGGCCTGTGACGGCGTGGAGATCACCCTCGAAGACCTGCCCCGGCGCACCACCCCGCCGCCGCCCGAGACCCCGCTGGAGTCGCCCGCGAGCGTGCCCCGGCCCCGGCTCAGCGCGCCACGCGGCCCGGCCCCGACACCGACGCCGCGCGCGCCGGCGCAGACCCTGGAGCAGAACGAGCGGCTGTTGATCATCGCCGCCCTCGAGCGCTGCCGCGGCAACCGCAGCCTCGCGGCCCAGCAACTGGGCATCGGGCGCACCACGCTCTACCGCAAGCTGCGCGAGTACGGCCTCGAGCAGCCCTGAGCCGCGCCGCCTTCAGCCGTAGCGCACCTGCACCGTCTCGATGAGCGTCAGCAGCGCCTGCTTCACGCCCTCGGTGGTGGCGTGCTTCACCAGCGCCGTGCCCTCGCCCTCGTAGCCGCTGCCCTTGGGCTGGCCCACCTTCGGCGCGCGCAGCTCGACGAGCGCGCTGCCCACCTTCGCCACCGCCTCCTCGAGGCCGCGCACCTCGACCACGGTGTCGCCCGGGCCCTGGCCGCGGAAGAACGCCGCGCCGGCTGCCCACTTGCGCTCCAGCGGGGTGAAGCGGTCGAAGCTGATCAGCTCGGCCCACTTGGAGATCATGTCCACCCCGTGGGTCAGCCCCATCATGGGCATGATCTGCACGCCCGGCGGCCGCGCCCCGACCTCGTTGACGTACATCTTCGGGCCGTCGGCGAGGAACCACTCCATGTGGGTCAACGCGGTGCCGGTCACCTGCGGCTTGTCACCGAAGAGGGCCTCGAGGGCGGCGCCGTTGATGGCGGCGAAGTCGGTCCACGGGGCCTCGACCTCCCTGGGCAGCAGCACGCAGTACTGCACCCAGGGCTTCTCCAGCACCTCGAGTGGCGTGGGGAAGTAGCGGGTGCCCGAGCGCCACACGGCCTTGCCGTGGATGGAGACCGTCTCGCAGGTGAACTCGCGGGCGCGGATGAACTGCTCGGCCTGCAGGGGCCGCTGCGGCGTGGGCTCGAGGCCCAGCTGCACCAGCGCCGCGAGGTCGCCCTCCGATTCGATGCGGTGCGTGGCCCGCGAGCCGACGCCGGCCTGGGGCTTGACGATGACCGGGTAGCCCACGCTGTCGATGAAGGCGCGCAGGGCGTCGAGCGAGGGTACCAACTGGCTGGCGGCCACGGGCACGCCCGCGCGGCGCAGCACCTGCTTCATCAGGTCCTTGTCGCGGAAGCGCCGGGCGATGTCCGGGCGCATGCCGGGCACGTCGGCCCGCTGCCTTGCCTCGGCCATGGGCATCTGCAGCTGCTCCAGGGCGCCGGTCAGCCGGTCCACGGGCCCCACGCGCCGCGAGAGGCCGGTCAGGGCGAGCACCAGCTGCGTGGGGTCGCTGACGCTGCGCACCTGGTGGTGCCCGGCGATGCGCTGCTTGAGCTCCGCGGGAATGGCGCGGTCGGGGTCTTCGCTGATCAACGACAGCTTCACCCCTTCCAGCTGGGCGAAGGCGCTGGCGTAGCGGGTGGTGTTCTCGAGAAAATGCGGGGCCACGAAGACGATGTGCGGCATCGGCGGCAGTATGGCCCAGCCCCGGCAGAAACTGCGTGTTGTCGTCGAGGCACACCCCGGTTCTCGTCCGACCCTCGAAGATGAAGGGGTGAAGCGGCGCCACCGACCGTTAGGCATTGAGTCCACCCGATGCTCATCGCGCCCCTGCACCCGAAGGAGACCGAGCGCCTCGATGCGCTGGCCGCGTGCCGGGTGCTGGACTCGGCCGCGGAGCCGGACTTCGACGGGCTGGTGCGCCTGGTGGCCACGCTGCTCGAGGTGCCGGTGTCCCTGGTGAGCCTCGTGTCGGACACGCGGCAGTGGTTCAAGGCCCGGGTGGGCGTCACCGAGCGGCAGACCCCGCGCGACCTCTCGTTCTGCGCCCACGCCATCCTCCACCACGAGGGCCCGTTCATCGTCGAAGACGCCCGGGCCGACGCGCGCTTCGCCGACAACCCGCTGGTCACCGGGGCCCTGGGCGTCGTGTTCTACGCGGGCTTCCCGCTGTTGGTGGGCGAGGCCCGGTTGCCGGTGGGCACCCTGTGCGTCATCGATCGCCGGCCGCGCACCCTGACCGCCACGCAGCTCGACGCCCTGGGCACGCTGGCCCGGCAGGCGGAGGTCTTGCTCGAGGGGCGGCGCAAGACGCACGAGCTCCAGTCGGCGCTGGGGCAGCTGCGCCGGTCGGAAGAGCGCATGCGCGCCATCGTCAGCACCATGCACGACGGGGTGGTGATGCAGGGCCCGGACGGGGCCATCATCTGGAACAACGAGGGCGCCGAGCGAATCCTGGGGACCTCCGCCGAGCAGCTGCGCACCCCGAACAAGACGCACTGGGCAGGCCTGGCCGAAGACGGCAGGACGTTGCCGCGCGAGCAGTACCCCTCGATGGTCGCGCTGCGCACCGGCCACGGCGTGCACGACGTGGTGATGGGGGTGGAGAACCCGGCGGGCCGGCGGTGGGTGCGGATCAACAGCGAGCCGCTGATCGAGCCCGGCGCCGAGCGGGCCTGGGCGGTGGTGACCTCCTTCGTGGACATCACCGAGCTCAAGCAGCGCGAAGAGGAGCTGCGGGCGGCCCACGACGTGGCCCAGCGCGCGGTGAAGGTGCAGGGCGAGTTCCTGGCCACCATGAGCCACGAGCTGCGCACCCCGATGAACGGGGTCATCGGCATGAGCGAGCTGCTGCTGGCCGAGGGGCCGCGCGACGAGCTGCAGGCGCGGCGCCTGACGACCATTCGCGAGAGCGGCGCGGCGCTGCTCACCATCATCAACGACATCCTCGACTACTCGAAGATCGAAGCCGGGGGCCGCACGCTGCTGAGCACGGCGTTCCGTCCCGGCGACGTGGTGGACGGGGTGCGCGCGCTGCTCGCGCCGGTGGCCGCGGCGAAGGAGCTCGTCCTCGAGTACGACGAGGGCACGGCGCCGCCGGCGGTGTTCGCCGACCTCGAGGCCACGCGGCAGGTGCTGCTCAACCTGGTGTCGAACGCGCTCAAGTTCACC
>CAIVGN010000011.1 GCA_903905455.1 uncultured Archangium sp. | reverse complement strand
CGAAGGCGCCTGCGGGCGTGCGCCTCGAAGAGTCGGTGGCGTGCGGGAAGGCCATCGACGTGCTCGACGGGGCCCAGGCCCACAGCCCGTCCATCGCGGCCGCGGAGTTCACGGGCATGGTGTCGGCGTGCCTCGGCACCCTGGTCGACCCGGCCTGCAAGGCGCTCGCGTCGAAGGAGCCCGCGCCGGAGGCGATGAAGGCGTGCCTCGCCGCGTACTGCCCGGCGCTCCCGGCGCCGAAGCCGACCCTGTGCGCGCGGCCCATCTCCAACCCGCTCGACGCCGCCATGGCCGCCACCGACCTGGCCATCGCCGCGAAGCAGTTCGACCTGCGCGCGTTCGGGGCCCCGCAGCCGTACCTCGCGCCCTACGCCCCGCACCTCGCGGCGCAGGCGTATTCCCGGCAGCGCTGGGGGTGCGGCCGGGCGGCGGTGGTGGTGCGCGTGCGAACGGACGCGGTCGAGTTCTTCGACGGGCCCAGCCTGAAGCCGCGGCCCCCGGGTGGTTGCGCCGACGCCTGCGTGGCGGTGGCCACCGACGTCACCCTGGGCCGCGTGAAGCAGGTGCTCTCGGAGTTGTCGTGCAGCGCGTCGACCCCCGTGGCGACGTTCGAACCAGGGGAGTTCCCATGAAGTGGCTCGCGTTCGCTGTGCTCTCGTTGTGTGCGTGTTCGGCGCCGGCCCGCTTCGTGCGCGGGGGCCTGGAGATCCGCACCTTCGCCCACGACTCGACCAACGTGCACCTCGTCATGCAGGACGGGAACGCGTTCCTCTTCGACAGCGGCTACGAGAAGAACGCGCCGCAGCTCGAAGCCGACGTGCGCGCGGCCGGCGTCGACCCGGCGAAGTTGAAGGCGGTCATCGTCAGCCACGGCCACGCGGACCACGCGGGCGGGGCGCGCTACTTCCACACCCGCTTCGGGGTGCCGGTGGTGGTGGGCATGGGCGACGAGGGCATGTTCACCGCGGGCCGCAACGAGAAGCTGTGCCCTACCGGCCTCATCGCCAACCTGCGCGCCCGCAAGGACCAGGACGCGACCTACACCGGCTCGACGTCCGACGTGCTGGTCAACGGCGCGCTCGACTTGAAGGAGCTGACCGGCATCGACGCGAAGGCCACGCTGCTGCCGGGGCACACCAGCGGCTCGCTGGTGGTGACCGTGGGTGACGTGGTGCTGGTGGGCGACCTGCTGCGCGGCGGCATCGTCGGCTCGAGCGCCGAGACGCACTTCTTCATGTGCGACCTCGAGGACAACCAGCGCGGGGTGATGAAGCTCCTCACGGAGCTCGCCCCGGCGGCGCAGTTGGTGTTCGTCGGTCACTTCGGGCCGGTGACGCCCGAGGCCGTGCGCGCGCATTTTGTGCGTTGAAAAAAAGCCGCGAAGGCGCCTGGTCGATGGGGCGCGAGGGGGGTCAACGGCCGACGCCGAGGCGCACCACACTCGAGTGTTGTGGCTTGCCGTCGTTGACATCCTCTAATAGCGTTCGACTTCAGCATGAGCCACGCGAATACCTCCCGGAGCTTGCTGGGCGCATTGATCCTGGCTGCATGGTCGGGTTGCAATTGTGGTGGCCCGGTGGGCGCCGAAGACGGGGGCCTCGAGGTCGGCGACGACGGCGGCACGGCCATGGGCCAGGGTGACGGTGGCGCCGAGGTGGTGGTGGACGCCGGGCTGCCGGACGCCGGGCCGTTCGACGCGGGCTTCGACGCGGGCCTCGCTGACGCAGGCTTGGACGCCGGGGTCTTCGACGCGGGGCTCCCCGAGGTCGACGCCGGCGTGGCCGACGCCGGGTTGTTCGAGCCCGACGCCGGGTTCTTCACCTGCTCGAGCTGTCACGGGAGCATGGCCAACGCCGCGCCTCCGCAAGACACCATGGGCAACACCGCGCGCAGCACCCGCACCGTGGGCGCGCACCAGAAGCACCTGGGCGCCTCGACCTGGCGCCGCACGCTGCTGTGCGAAGACTGTCACCGCGTGCCCACGGCCGTCGGGGACCCCGGGCACATCGACCCGTCGCCCGCGGAGCTGACCTTCGGCGCGGTGGCCAACGCCGGCAACGTCGCTTCGGACTTCAACGGCGCGACCTGCACCACCTACTGCCATGGGCAGACGCTCGGGGGCGGCACGACCAGGCAGCCCGACTGGACCACCGGGCGCTCGGTGACCTGCTACCAGTGCCACGGCCTGCCGCCGCCGCTGCCGCACCCGCAGAACGGCCAATGCGAGACCTGCCACCTCGACGTCTTCACCGAGCCGGAGCGGCACATCAACGGCACCCTCGACGTGCGCACCGACTGCAAGTCGTGTCACGGCGACGCGACCTCGGCCGCGCCCCCGCAGGACACGGCCGGCAACACCGCCACCACGGCCCGCACCGTCGGGGCGCACCGCAGCCACCTCGGGCCGTCGACCTGGCACGCCGAGGTGCCGTGCGCGACCTGTCACACCGTGCCCACCACCGTGGGTGACGTGGGCCACATCGACCTCGCGCCTGCCGAGGTCCTCTTCACCGGCGTGGCCAACGCGGGCGCCGTCACCTCGAGCTTCAACGGGACGAGCTGCGGCACCTATTGTCACGGGCAGACGCTCGCCAGCGGCACCAACAAGACCCCCAGCTGGACCACCGTCGACGGCACCCAGGCGGCCTGCGGGACCTGCCACGGCAACCCGCCGGCGCTCCCGCACCCGCAGAACGCGCAGTGCGCCACCTGTCACATCGACATCACCGCCCAGCCGCAGAAGCACATCGACGGCGTGCTCGACGTCTCGACCACCTGCAGCTCGTGCCACGGCGACGCGCTCTCGTCCGCGCCCCCGAAGGACACGGCCGGCAACAGCGCCACCACTGCGCGCACCGTCGGCGCCCACCGCGCGCACCTCGGGCCGTCGGCCTGGCACTCGGAAATCCAGTGCGTCACCTGCCACGTGGTGCCCACCACCACCGGCCAGGCGGGCCACATCGACCCTGCGCCGGCGGAGCTGACCTTCACCGGCGTGGCCAACGCGGGCGCCGTCACCTCGAGCTTCAACGGCACCACCTGCGGCACGTACTGCCACGGCCAGACGCTCCCCAGCGGCAGCAACAAGACGCCCAGCTGGACCATGGTCAACGGCACCCAGGCCGCGTGCGGCACCTGCCACGGCAACCCGCCGCCCGCGCCGCACCCGCAGAACGCGCAGTGCGCCACCTGCCACCTCGACATCACCCTCACGCCGCAGCGCCACATCGACGGCGTGCTCGACGTGAAGACGGGCTGCAGCTCATGCCACGGTGACGTGACCTCGTCGGCCCCGCCCCGGGACACCAGCGGCAACACCGTGACCACCGCGGTGGGCGTGGGCGCGCACCGGCAGCACCTCGCGACCTCGACCTGGCGCGCGCCGATGCAGTGCGCCTCGTGTCACGTGGTGCCGGTGACCGGCGACCTCGCGCACGTCGACACCACCCCCGCGGAGCTCACCTTCGACGCGGTGGCCAACGCGGCCAACGTCAACTCCACCTTCGACGGCGTGAGCTGCGCCACCTACTGCCACGGGCAGACGCTGGGCGGCGGCACCAACGCCACGCCCACGTGGACGGCCGTCGACGGTGGCCAGGCGAGCTGCGGCTCGTGCCACGGCCTGCCGCCGCCGCTGCCGCACCCGCAGAAGGCCAACTGCGCCACCTGCCACTACGACGTCACCGCGCAGCCGCAGCGGCACGTCGACGGCCAGCTGCAGGTCAGCCTCACCTGCACCTCGTGCCACGGCGACGCCACCTCCGCGGCGCCTCCTTCGGACACCGCGGGCAACACCGCGACCACGGTCCGCACCGTCGGCGCGCACCGCTCGCATCTCCAGGCCTCGAACTGGCGCGCGCCGGTGTTGTGCACCGACTGCCACACCGTGCCCGGCGCCGTGTCCGATCCCGGCCACCTCGACACCTCGCCGGCCGAGCTGAACTTCGGGCCCATCGCCTCGGCCCACGGCGCGGCGCCCTCGTGGAGCGGCGCCACCTGCTCGAACTACTGCCACGGCCAGACCCTCGACGGCGGCAGCAACGTGCTCCCGCGGTGGACGGTGGTCGACGGCGGTGAAGCGGCCTGCGGCACCTGCCACGGCAACCCGCCCCCCGCGCCGCACCCGCAGAACCCGGTGTGCACGAACTGCCACCTGGACATCCACGTCCAGCCCCAGAAGCACATCGACGGCGTGCTCGACCTCGCGGTGGGCTGCAACTCGTGCCACGGCGACGCGACCTCTTCGGCCCCCCCGAAGGACACGCAAGGCAACACCGCCACGTCGGCCCGCACCGTCGGCGCGCACCGCTCGCACCTCGGGGTCTCGGGGTGGCACGCGGAGGTCACCTGCGACGATTGCCACGTGGTGCCCACGCTGCGCGACGACCCGGGCCACATCGACCCCTCGCCGGCCGAGGTGCACTACGGCTCCACTGCCCAATCGCGCGGCGCCCTGCCGACGTGGAACGGCACCAGCTGCGCCAACTACTGCCATGGCCAGACGATGGACGGCGGCACCAACCGCGTGCCCAGCTGGACCACGGTCAACGGCACCCAGGCGCAGTGCGGCACCTGCCACGGCCTGCCGCCCCCGGCGCCGCACCCGCAGAACGCGCAGTGCTCCAGCTGCCACGGCGCGGTGGTGAACGCGGCCCGCGCCTTCGTCGACCCGAACCTGCACATCAACGGCACGGTCGAGGCGCAGGTGACCTGCGGCTCCTGCCACGCCGTGCCCCCGGCCACTGGCACCCACGCGCTGCACGTGGGCGCCAACGGCACGCCGACCTACGGGAGCCTCTCGACGGCGGCCTCGGTCAACTCCACCACGGGCTACGCGTTTGGCTGCGGCAACTGCCACCCCATGGACCCGGCCAAGCACATGAACGGCGGGCGCGCGGAGATCGAGCTCTACAACCCCACCGCGCCCCCGGGCTCGCTCAAGCTGCGCTCGCCGCTGGCCGTGTACACGCCGGGCGCGACGCTCTTCACCGACGACGGCGGCATCCAGTACACCAAGGGCACCTGCTCGAGCGTGTACTGCCACTCGGGCCCCTCGTATTCCACGCCGGGCGCGGTGCCCCAGCCGGGCGTCGACTTCAGCTTCGCGGGCTACCCCATCACCTACCCGACCTTCGCGCTCGACGTGGGCCGGGCCTACCAGCCGGTGACCTGGGGCGGGGTGGGCACGGGCTGCGGGGCCTGCCACGGCCTGCCGCTGCGCACCGCCGACCCCGCGGTGAAGGCCGGCGTGGGCCAGAGCCACTCGTCGCTCGGCGCCTCGGGCCTCGAGAGCGGCCACGCCTTCAACCACAACGACTCGCCGCTCCCGTGCCGCACCTGCCACTACCAGACGGTGACCGCGGCCAACGCCACCGGGCGCACCGGCGGGTTGTCGACCTACGGGCCGGTACCCATCGTGGGCTGGGCGCAGCACGTCAACGGCCGCCCCGACGTGGTGTTCGACGCCGTGGACGCGGTGAGCTCCGCGGGCAAGCCGCAGTCCCTGGGCACCGCCAGCTACAACCAGGCGACGAAGACCTGCACCAGCGTGTCCTGTCACAAGTCTCAAACCGCGGTGGTGAACGGTCACCCCTTCCGCCCTGATCACGTGAGCCTCGAATGCAACGCCTGCCACCAGTACTGAAGACCTGCGCCCTGGGGGCCGTGCTCGCCCTGGCCACGACGGCCCGGGCAGGCGACCTCGTGTTCCACCTCACCGCCCACGGCAACGTCACGGCCGGCGTCAACCGGCTCTCGGGCGTGCCCCGGGGCCACTGCCTGCAGTGCCACCCCGAGCGGCAGACGCCGGTGCTCAGCTCACCGGTGCTCTTCACGGTGAACAACAACACCCTGTGCTTCACCTGCCACGCGGCGACGGGCGCGGGGCAGTTCTACGCGGGGCAGACGGCCTACGCGTCGAGCAGCCACGCCACCTCGGCGAACATGTACTGGCCGGGCCCCACACCGGTGGCGCGCCCGGCGACCGACGCCGGCAAGTGCCTCAACTGCCACACCCCGCACGGGGCCCGCGACGCGCAGGGGTTGATCTCCAACCTCGAGCGCTTCCGCGAGGAAGCCGCGTGCCTGGGCTGCCACGACGCCACCGGCCCGGCTTCGACGAACATCAGCGCCGAGCTCGCCAAGCGCGCCGCGCACCCGGTGGCCACGGTGACCGGCGTGCACCTCGTGGGCGAGAGCGCGGCGACGGCCTTCGGCACCGGCAAGCGCCACGCCGAGTGCGTCGACTGCCACAACCCCCATGCCGGCACGGCCGCGGGGCCGCTGACGGGCACCAGCCGGGTGCGGGTGACCAACGGCGTGGCGGGCGCGGCGCCCTCGTTCACCCTGGTGCCGGCCACCGACACCACGGCGGTGAAGGAATACGAGCTGTGCTTCAAGTGCCACTCGTCCTGGACCACGGCGCCCGCAGGCCAGACCGACCTCGCGCGCGTGCTCAACCCGGCCAACGAGTCGATGCACCCGGTGGAAGGCGTGGGCAAGAACACCAGCGCGCAGATGGCCGGGAGCCTCGATGGCGGCACGGGCCTGCCGCACCTCTCGCCCACCACGGTGCTGACCTGCGCCGACTGTCACAGCAACGACGACCTCCCGCGCACCGTGTCGCTGGTCGCGGGCTACACCGGGGCGGTGCCCAGGGGCCCGCACGGCTCGAGCGCCTCGGGGGGCAACGCGGCCTTCTCCAACGCCATGCTGCGCGCGCCCTACCGCAAGGACCTGAAGCCCAAGGCCGAGGCCTACACGGTCAACGACTTCACCCTGTGCCTCGTGTGTCACGCGTCGGGCCCCTTCGGGACGACGGGCACCACGGCGCGCACCGACACCGCGTTCCGCTTCCACGGCTTCCACCTGCGCTCGATCAGCGGCAAGGGCAGCGGCGGCCAGGACATCAGCGTGGCCGGCGCGGGCCAGGGGAACGCCATCTGCCGCGAGTGCCACTACAACACCCACGGCACCCGCGGCGCGCCGTGGTCGGGCAACGCCACCTACACGCGCGGGGTGAACTTCTCGCCCAACATCGTGGGCGCCGGCGGCACCGGGCAGCCCACGTGGGCCCCCGGAGGCACGGTGGGCACGGGCAGCTGCCGGTTGAGCTGCCACGGCATGAACCACGCTCCCGAGACGTACTGAGCCTCCCGGCCTGGCCTTCGCACGCTGCGCTGGGAAGCGTGGGGGGGCTTTGCCATGGTACCCGTCGATTTCCATCGAAGGGGGCCTTGATGCGGGTGGCGCGGTGGTTGGTGGTGACGTGCGGCGTGGTGGCGGTGGCGGCGGGCGCGCAGGAGGTCCAGGTCGTGCCCCGGGCGTCGAGCGCGGCGGACCTCACGCCGCAGTTCGAGCGCTTCGTCACCTCCAACGGGCTGGTGGTGCTGCTCAGCCCCGACCCGCGCACCAACGCGGTGCTGGTGGACCTGAGCTTCGCCGCCGGCGCGCTGCACCAGCCGGCGGGCAAGGCGGGCCTCGCGCACCTCACCGAGCACGTCTTCAGCAGCGGGCCCACGCCCGAGACGGACTACCGCGGGCTGCTCGAGCGCCGTGGGGCCACGGGCTTCAACGCCTTCACCACCCTCGACCGGCTCAGCTTCCGCGTCACCGTGCCGCCGGAGGAGCTGCCGCTGGCGCTGTGGGCCAACGCCGATCGCCTTGGCTCGGTGTACGCCACGGTGACCGAGGCGGGCCTGCGCCGGCACCAGCGCATCGTGGCCCAGGAGCGGGTGCACCGCATCGACGACAGCCCCTACGGCGGCAACGCGGTGGCGGTGATGCGCTCGCTGTTCCCCGAGGGGCACCCGCTGCGCAGCGGGGTCATCGGCGGGCGTGACGAGATCAACGCGCTGACCGTCGCCGACGTGCTCGGCTTCGCGCGCACCCACTTCGTGCCGGCCAACGGCGTGCTGGTGGTGGTCGGGAACTTCGACAAGGTGGTGGCCCGCGCGTGGGTGGAGAAGGCCTTCGGCGCGCTGCCCCCCGGCCAGGCGGACACCAAGCCCTTCGCGGTGCCCGGCCAGGCCCCCGACGTGCGCGTGTCGGTCACCGAGGAGCTGGGCCGCCGCCCGAAGGTGACCCTGGCCTGGACCCTCTCGGGCCCGATGACGGAGGTCTCGGAGGCGCTGGCCTTCGGCTCGCTGCTGTTGACCATCTACACCGACGGCTTCGTGGGCATGGACGTCAGCGCCTCGTACCTGGAGTTCACCGGGGGCGGGGTGTTCACCCTCGAGGTGACCATGCCCCACGCGCTCGACAAGCTCGAGGCCTCGGGCAACGCGGAGGTCGTCTTCCGTTACCTCTCGCGGGCGGTGATGCCCAAGGACATCGTGGCCGCGACGCTGCTGGCGTGGGACCGGGAGTTGATGGCGCGGCTGCACACCAACGAGGGCCTCGCCTCGATGCTGGTGCTCCAGGAGTGCCTGCCCCACGAGCCGCTGCACGACCTCACTGCGGCCGAGCGGCACTGGGCGCTGACGCCAGACCGGATCCAGGCCATCACCGGGTCGGCGCTGCGCGGCACGCGGGTCACGGTGCTCTCGCGGCCCACGCGGCCCCTGCCCCGCAAGGTGTCGCCGTGAAGCGCCTCGCCCTGCTGTGGCTCGTCGCCGGCTGTGCCACCCCCGGGCCCTGGCCCGACGCGGCGAAGGTCGTCGCGGCGCCGCCCGTGACCTGGGTGCCGGCCCCGGTGCCCGGGCCTCTCGAGCCGCTGCCCCGCACCCGCCCCGAGGCGGCCACGCGCACGCTGCGCAACGGGCTCAAGGTGGTGGTGGTGGAAGACCACCGCGCGCGGCTGGTGCGCACCCGGCTCTTCTTCTCCAACGGCAGCGCGACGGAGACCGACGAGCGCGCCGGGGCGACGTACTTCGCGCTGGCGCTGCTGGGAGACCGCTTCGACGCCCACGACGCCGACGGGCGCCCGGTGGTGATGCAGGAGAAGTCGGCCCGCTACCTGTCGATGGCCCGGGGCTGGCGGCTGCGCTTCGACGTCGCGCCCGACGTGGCCTGGCTGGGCATCGACGCTCACGCGCGGGACACCGACGCGGTGCTGCGCGAGCTCGACGCGCTGGGCACGAAGCGGCGCCACGGCGACGAGTCGTTCCAGGACCGCAGCCAGGCGGCCGTGGACGCCCTCAACGAGATGGAACTCACCGACGGCACCGTGCTCGGCCAGTACCTCGCGCAGCTCGCCTTCGGCGCGGACCACCCCTACGCCCGGTCCATCTACGGCACGGCGGCGAGCCTCTCGCGCCTCGGCCTGGAGGAGATCGTCGAGCGGCAGGCCGAGCTCCTCACCCCGGTGGGCACCACGCTGCTGGTGGCCGGCGACGTGCAGCGCGACGAGGTGTTCCGCTGGGCCGAGCGATCCTTCGGGGACTGGAAGGCCACCCCCGCGGCGAAGGCCTTCGTGAAGCCGCCACAGGTCACCCGCCGCAGGGGCGTGGTGTTCCTGCCGCGCAAGCCGTCGCGCAACACGCTGGTGTGCCTCACGCGCCCGCTGACCGATGTGCCGGGCACGCCCGCGGTAGCCCAGCTGGCGGTCGACGTGCTCGGCGAGCTGCGCATCAGCAACACCCTGCGCGAGGAGTTCGGCCTCACCTACTCGGTGAACACCCAGGTCTTCGAGCTGCGCGCGGCGCGGGCCCTGTCCATCTGCACCCGCGTGCGCTCGACGGAGACGGCCACCGCGACCCGGCTGATGCTCGAGGCCTTCGCCAGCTTCGGGGCGAACCCGCCGACGAGCGACGAGCTGGAGCACGCGCGCGCGATGTTGGTCTCCGAGCGGGAGACCGCGCAGGACGACCTCGAGGGCATCGTCGAGGCGTGGCGCCAGGCGGTGGTGCGCGCGCAAGGAGCGCCGTCGACCACCGAGGTCGCCGAGCTGCGCGCAGTGACTCTCTCTCAGGTGGCGGCGGCGGCGAAGCTGCTGGCCAGCCGCGACGCGGTGCAGGTGATTCTCTCGGGCGAGAAGGCGACGGCCGAGGGCACGGCGCAGGCCAACGGCCTGGGCGCGCTCAAGGTGCCGACGCTCCAGCGCGTCGAGGAGTGACGGCGGGGCGCAGGGTTCTCCCGGGGCCCGGCACGCGTCGCCCGGCGGCGTTCTCGTGGAGCCAGCGCAGGGCGTCCCGCAGCGCCGGGCGCACCGGCCCCGGCGAGAAGCCCAGCTCGCGGGTGGCCTTCTCGTGGCTGACGGTGAAGGGCACGCTCAGCGCGTGCACCGCGTAGGGCGTCAACAGCGCGCGCCGCCGGGTGAAGGTCTCGCTCCAGGAAACGGGCACGGCGAGCGTGGTCGCCAGCCACATGGGCAACACCGCGGGCACCCGCGCGCCCGTCTCCTCGTGCACCACCGTCGCCAGCTCGCGCAGGGTCAGGCGCTCGGAGCCCAGGAGGTAGGCCTCGCCGGTGCGGCCCAGCTGGGCGGCGAGCAGCGTGCCCCGGGCGACGTCGCGCACGTCGACCCAGTCGTGGCCGCCGGCGAGGAGAAAGGGCACCTTGCCGGCCTCGAGGTCGAGCAACAGTTGCCCCACTTCCGAGAGCCTCACGTCGAAGGGCCCCACCACGCCGGTGGGCAGCACCAGCACCGCGTCGACCTCGCCCGCGCGGGCGGCCCGCTGCACCTCGGCGCAGGCCTCGGCCTTCGTCTTGCCGTACAGGCCCGCGGCGAGGCGCGGGTCGAAGCCGGACGTCTCGTCGAGCACACCGTGCGCGGGCTCGGTCAGCGCGTGCACCGAGCCCATGTGCACCAGGCGCTGCACCCCCTGCGCGCGGCAGGCGGCGAGCACCGCCCGCGTGCCGCCCACGTTGACGTCGTGCATGCGCTGGCGCTGGGCCCGGGTGATGCTCACGATGCCCGCGAGGTGGAACACCCGCTCGGCGCCGGTGACGGCCCGGGTCATGGCGTCCACGTCGCGCACGTCGGCCTCGACGCGCTGCAGGTCCAGCCCTTCGAGACCGTCACCGTCATCCCCGGGCTGGATCACGGCGCGGACCTCGCGGCCCTGGCGACGCAGCTCGTGGATCAAGACGTTCCCCAGATGACCGGTGGCGCCGGTGACGACGTCGCAGCCCATGTGACCTCCTGTGCTCCGGGCCGCGGGCACCGCGGGACGGCTCACAGTCTACTCGCGCGTCGCCAATTGTTTCGACTGGAGCCGGATGGGGATCTGCAGGTCCGCCTCCTCGGTCAGCGGGGGGAGCTTGAGCCGCTTGAGCTGGGCCACGATGCACGCCCCCACGCGCGCGTCGCGCCGGCCTGCCTCTTCGACCGAGGCCCCGAGCACCGTACCGTTGGCCGCGACGCTGATGGCCACCACCACGAAGCCGTCGAAGGCCGCCTGCTTCTTGAGCTCTTCTTCGTAGCAATGCTCGAGTGCCGGGCGCTTCAGGCGCAGCGCCGCGCGCACCGCGTCTCCCGGCTCCGTGAGGGTCGGGTCGAGGGCCGGGGCGACGGAGGCCATCACGCGCGGCCGCCGGTGCGCGACCGGCGCCGGGGGCTGTGCGGGCGGGAACTCCAACCCTTCGAACTCCATGGACTCGCTCTCCAGGCTCTGCGACGGCGGCTCGATGGTGAGGGTCGGCTCGATGCGCGCGCGCGGCGGCGTCACCAACGCGCTGATGCCCAGCGGCCCCTGCTCACACGACCGCGTCTCGAAGTCTTGTGCTGCCTCCCACGACGCCATGAAGCAAAGCGCGGTGGCCGTGGTGAGGCTCCCCAGGACGACGAATCGTGTGGTTCGCATGGGTCGTCATTGATCACGTCCCATGCCAACGGATCACCCGCTGAATCACTGGGCCGGCCGAGGTCACCGCCGAGCCCCACGAGTCGCGCCCGCCCCCGGAACAGTGAGAAGTCGCCCGGTGTTCCGGTTAGAACCACCGCGTGTTCGAGCCGTCCGCCCCCTCCGCCTCGCCCGTCTCCCCGCCGCCTCCCGCGCCGGCACGCCCTTCGCCCTCTGATGGCAGGGCGTTGCGCCTGCTGTCCGAGGTGCGCGTGGCCCAGGCCCGGGCGCTCCAGGCCCAGGGTGTGCTGTTGTCGGTGGCGCTCCTCCTGGTGTTCCTTATTGGAGGCTCGTGGCTGGCGGCTTTCGCGGTGCGTCCCGGCCTCGCGGTGTTGATCAGCGGCGCCGTGCTGTCCGCCGGGACCCTGGTGCTCTTCGCCGTGGTGCTCCCGCGACGAAGAGTCGGAGACGACGCGCGCACCGCGAAGATGCTCGCCGCGCAGTTGCCCGAGCTGAACCTCGACCTGCTGGCCGCCGTGGAGCTCTCGAAGGCCCTGGGCACCCGCGAGGACTTCTCGCTCGACCTGGCCCGGGCGTTCCTCCGCGACGTCGACGCGAAGGCCGCGCGGCTCTCGGTGGGCAAGCTCATCGACCAGCGCCCCACGCAGCGCGCGGCGATGACCCTGGTGGCCACGGTCTTCGTGGTGCTGGCGTTGCTGGTGTGGAAGGGCGCCACCCTGCGCGCCGGCCTCGCGCTCGCCCTGTTGCCCGCGGAGGCCGGGGAGCCGATGCGCCGCCAGCCCATCACCGGCGACGTGGAGCTCACCTACCGCTACCCCGTGCACACCGGCCTCGAGGTGCGCACCATCCCCTCGAGCACCGGCGACGTCAGCGCGCCCGCGGGCACCGAGGTCACGCTCAAGACCCGGGCCGACCGCGACCTCGAGGGCGCCACGTTGATCTTCGGCCCCGAGGGCACCCGCGTGCCGCTGCGCGTCGAGCGCCGCGAGCTCTCCGGCTCCTTCGTGGTCAAGGAGAGCGGCCAGTACCACGTGGCCTTCCTCGACGGCTCGAAGGTGGTGGCCGAGGGACCGGATCAATCCATCACCGTCGAGGCGGATCAACCGCCCCAGGCCCGCATCACCGCGCCCCTCGACGGCCTCGAGCTCGACCCCAAGAAGCAGGGGGTGACGCTCAAGTTCGACGCCACCGACGACTACGGCCTCTCGGCCCTCGAGCTCGTCTTCACCCCCGAAGGCGGCGCGGCGAAGCGCCTCTCGCTCAAGCCCGACGACGGGCGCACCACCCGCGGCAGCTACGCGTGGGACCTCGGGGCCCTGGCGCTCAAGCCGGGGCAGGGCGTCAGCTACTACCTCGAGGCCACCGACAACGACGCGGTCAAGGGCCCGAAGAAGGGCATCTCCGCGGTGCTGCGGCTCAAGCTCTACAGCGCCGCCGAGCACCGGCGCGAAGCGCTCGCCAAGGCCGAGGCCCTGTGGGGCCGCCTCGTCGACCACCTCGCGGACCGCATGGAAGCCCCCGACCGCCCCAGCCCCACGCCCATCGACGCCGCCGTCTCGGGCAAGGCCATCGACGAGCGAGGCCTGGTGCTCTCCGCCGACTTCACCGCGCTGGTGCAGGCCCTCGATGAAGACCGCGACCCTCCCGGCGAGCTGGTGTCCGCGCTGGTCAACGTGAGCGCCGAGCTGGGCCGCGACGTGGCCCAGGTCACCGCCAGCCGCCAGTTCCTCCTGCGCCTCACCGGGCGGCTCGCCAGCGCCACCGGCAAGGCCCAGCTCGTCGACGCGCGCAACGGCAGCTACACCCTCGAGCTGCAGAAGCGCCTCGCGGGGGCCATCGGCACCGACATCCAGCACGCGGAGAAGAACGTGCTGTACCTCGAGGCGCTGCTCGACCGCGCCAAGCTCGACGCCATTCGCGAGCTCGCCCAGCAGCTGCGCGAAGACCGCAAGGACCTCACGCGCCTGCTCGACGAGTTCAGCCGCACCAGGGACTCCACCACGCAGCAGGCCCTGCTGGAGCAGATGCAGGCCCTCAAGCAGCGCATGCTCGAGCTGCAGCAGCGCATGGCCGAGATGACCCGCGGGCTTCACGATGACTTCATGAACGCCGACGCGCTCCAGCAGATGCAGGAGGAGTTCAGCCTCGAGTCGTCGCTCGACGAGGTCGAGCAGCTGGTCAAGGACGGCAAGGCCGAGGAGGCGCTCAAGAAGATGCAGGAGCTCGCCATGGAGATGGACGACTTCCTCGAGAAGCTCGACGAGGCCGGCGACAAGGCCGACCAGCAGATGGACCCCGAGCTCGCGCGCCAGTTCCAGCAGTTCCAGCAGAACCTCGACGAGGCCGTGCAGAAGCAGTCGCAGGTCTCGGACAAGACCCGGGCCCTGCGCGACAAGTACCGCGCGCAGCAGAAGGAGCGCATCGCCAAGCAGGGCGAGGCCCTCAAGCGCGAGCTCAAGGACAAGCTCGAGGACCTCGACAAGAGCTGGAAGCAGCTCGACGGCAACCGCTTCGGCTTCCGCTTCGAAGACGTGCAGAAGGACGCCATGCAGTCGCGCGAGAACGTGGCCCAGTCGCTCGAGGCCAACGACTTCGATCTCGCCTCCGAGGCCGCCGACCGCATGGAAGAGAAGGCCCGGCAGATGTCGCAGCTGGCCAGCGAGCAGCGCCGCCTCGAGGAGCAGTTCCAGAACCCGCCCGAGGCCCGCCGCGAGTCACGCCAGGCCGCCGACAAGCTCGCCCGCGACGCGAAGAAGGCCGAGGAGGTGGCGCAGAAGCTCCGCGACCTCTTCCCCCAGCCCGGCCAGCAGATGTCCGAGCAGGACCGGGGCCAGATGAACGAGCTGGCGCGGCAGCAGAAGCAGCTCCAGCAGCAGGCCGAGCAGCTCCAGCAGCAGATGGAGTCCATCGACCAGCGCGCGCCCATCTTCAACGAAGAGGCGCAGCAGCAGATGGAGCAGGCCGGGCAGCGCATGCAGGGCGCCGGCGAGAAGTTGCAGGGCAAGGACGCCAGCCGCGGTTACGGCGAGCAGCAGGGCGCGATGCAGGCCCTCCAGGGCATCCAGCAGGCGCTCGAGCAGGCCGGCAACGGGCAGGGCAAGGGTGGCATCCCGCTCCCCATGAAGAGCCGGGGCAGCGGCCACAGCAACAAGGACGAGAAGGTCACCATCCCCGATGAGGACCCCAACGCCGCGCCCCGCGAGTTCCGCAAGGACGTGATGGACGCGATGAAGCAGGGCGCGCCCGACCGCTACAAGGACCAGAACAAGAAGTACTACGAGGAGCTGGTGAAGTAGCCGCTCGGCCTCTCAGGGCGGCATCTCGGAGGTCTTGCCGTCGAAGTCCTCGAGGTCTCGCCCGGCCTGCACCCGCGTGAGGTGCACCACGCCGTCGCGGTGATGGGGCGGCGCGTACACGGTGTAGAGCTTGAGCGGCACCTTGCCGGTGTTGAGGATGTTGTGCCGGGTGCCCGCGGGGACCAGCACCCCGAAGCCGAACTTGATGGGCGTGTGCACCCCGTCGAGCACCACCTCGCCAGTGCCGTTTTCGATGCGGAAGAACTGGTCGACCTCGTGGATCTCCATGCCCAGCTCCTCGCCGGGCCGCAGCGCCATCACCACCAGCTGCGAGTGCTTCGCGGTGTAGATGACGTGGCGAAAGGCGTCGTTGTCGAGCGTCACCGCTTCGAGGTCCTGGATGTAGCCGTTCATGGGGCCCTGCCACTGCAGTTCATGGACCGGCCCGGGACAGACGGAATGCGGGCCCTTGAAGTGGCTGGATGCCCGGGGCCGCGCGGTATTCCATCAAGATGAGGGGGCAGTCCCCGCGTGCTGGCGGACGCATTCTGCGGCCCCGGCAGCAAGGGTTGCGTGTCGTGCAGTCGATCTCCGCACGCGGCTCCGCTACGGTGCCGCCCCATGCCCATCCGCTCCGACGCCCCCAACGGCCCGCGCCCGGTCACCACGCCCACCACGTCGACCCCCACGCCGCCGGCGGCGAGCACCCCGGCCGCCGCGCCCGATGCCGGTTGGAAGCCGAAGTCGAATGACCAGGTGCTCTTCGTCGCGATGAACAACTCGGAGGCGCACCGCTCGACCTTCGAGTCGGACACCATGAAGGCCCGCGGGGTGAACGTCGCGGTCATCAAGGACGCCGCGAAGGACGACACCATCACCACGAAGGACGCGCGCGGCGTGGCCACCACGCACGACCTCACCACCCCTGAAGGCGCGAAGTCGTTCGCCCTCACGCTGGGGCTGCCCGGCGAGCAGACGCAGAAGATCGCCGACGTGCTCTTGAACGCGGGCTCCGACGCGCGTGACGAGCTGGCGCAGGTCGCCCAGGTCTGGGCCCAGGCCGAGCGCGGTGGGCAGGCGCCTTCCCGCCTCGTGCTCTCGGGCCACCACGTCGGCTACGGCGTGTACGGCGAGAACAACGGCCACCTCGATTGGCCCACGGTGGGCAAGCTCGCCGAGGCCATGCCCCGGGGCGCGCGCACCGTCGAAGACCTGCTCATCGCCGGTTGCTACTCGGGTGGGCAGTCCTTCATGGACAAGTACCAGGCCATCTTCCCCAACGCGAAGACGCTCATGGCCTACGACGGCTCGTCCCCCGGCGCGTCGTCCGGCGCCACCGCGCACCAGAAGGGCTGGGAGCAGGCGACCCGCGGCACCCGCGAAGACATCGACCGGAAGATTTTCGAGGGCATGCGCAAGGGCGAGAACGTCACCGTGTGGACGAAGGCGCACGGTTTCCAGGACGGCCGTCCCCCGGCGAGCCTCGACGACCTCCGGGCCCAGCAGCAGCGCGGACAGGGCGACTTCCAGGCGGCGCTCTCGGGCCAGGCGACCATCGAGAACCCGCAGACCGGCGCGGTGCGCGACTTCTACAGCGCCACGCAGCGCCTCATCCAGAACCCGGCCACGCCGCCGGCCGAGCGCGCGCAGCTCGAGGGTGTGCGCGACCAGACCATCCGGCTCCTCTTCTTCCCCGTGGTGAGCAAGCGCTTCGCCGAGGCCTACGCGCTCAAGCTCGACAAGGGGTTCCAGGCGCTGGGCATGCCCAAGCCCGACTTCAAGTCGCTGACCCGCGCGCAGGCCCTCGCGGCCATCACCCAGTTCGAGACCAGGCTCGCGGCCACCACGCCGGTGCCTGACGCCGCGGCGCAGCTGGCTCCCACGCTCGCCGCGTTCAAGGCGCTCGACCGCAGCGTCATCCCCGATACCTGGGTCTGAGCTTCACCCGCCGTCGGCGGCGCTCAACACGAGCGCTTGCCCGGCCTCGGTGTCGGCGCTCGCGGCCTCACGCAGGGCCTGCTGCGCCCGCGTGAGGTCCTTCACCTCGAGGGCCTTCGCCGCCGCCTCGTAGTGCGCTGCCGCCTGCTCGAGCGACTCGGCGCCCTTCGCCAGCTCGCCGTGCCCGGGGAAGAGGTCCAGCAGCGCGGCCGCGTCGTCGAGGCGCACCTGCGCGGCCACCTTCGCCCCGCGCACCAGCTGGGGCGAGAGCACGCCGTCACCATGCTTCTCCAACGCGTCAGCGACGGCGCGCACCGCGAAGGCCCCCGAGGGCGGGCCGGCGGTCTTCGCCCCGATGAGCGCGCGGGCGTTGCGAGCCAACGTGGCTTCGAGCGCAGGCAGCTGCGTCGCGGGCTCGAGCACCAGCAGCTGGTACTTCCACGGGTACTGGTTGGCGAGGGCGAGGGTCTCCACGGCGAGGCGCAGCCGCTCGGTCTTCACCGGGAGCCCCGCGGTGCCCGGTGCGCGTTCTCCCGGCTCGCAGCGCTTCGGGTCGTCGCAGGTCGGCTCGTAGTACTCGAAGCCGGTGGCGTCGTAGCCCACGAGCACCAGGCTGCGCGGCTCGAGGCCGGTCTGCTCGAGGAGCATCGCCTGGTCGACCATCACCCGCACCGCGCGGCCCTTCGAGAGGAAGGTGCGCAGCGCGCGCACGAAGTCGTCGCCCGCGTCGGTGGTGAGGTAGCGGCGCGTGAGGCCCAGCTGAGGCGCGGCGCGCAGGAAGCCCGACTCCGGGTCTTGCCCGGGGAAGAACGCGATGTGCCCCGGCACCGGCATCGCGCCCCAGGTGAAGCCCATGAGGAAGTCGACGGTGCTGCGCGGCACGAGGTGGCCCTGCTGCGCGGCGAGCATGCGCAGGCTCACCGACTGGTCCACGGGCGTGGCCTCGCTGAACCACGGTACGTCCGTCAGCCGGTGCGCCGCGGGAGGCTCGCCCAGGTCGGCCGCGGTCAGCGCCGTCGGCTGGTACTCGCCCAGGTAGTAGGCCTGCACCACGCTGCGCATCGCGTACAGGTAGCCGCCGATGAGCACCGCGAGCCCCACCACGCCGCTCAGGCCGAGCACCCACACCCAGGGGAAACGTCGTTGAGTCACGCGACGCCTTGTACTCGCGTCGCGCAGGTTCTGCGGCCTCATCCGTGGTTGCTGACGGGCCGGGGGCGCAGTGGCACCCTCGCGCGCATGACGAAGGCACGGGTAGCCCTGGTGAGGACGACGCCGCAGACGGTGCTCGAGGACACGGCGCGGCTGTGTGCGCTGGCGGGCCTGAAGGAGGCGCTGGACCCGCGCGCCACCACCATCCTCAAGGACAACATCAGCTGGCACTTCCCCTTCCCCGGGGCGAACACCACGCCGTGGCAGCTCGAGGGCACCATCCTCGCGCTCCAGAAGAGCGGCTTCACCGACCAGGTCTGCGTGCAGAACAAGACGGTGGTGACCGACGCCTTCAAGGGCGAAGACCTCAACCACTACCTTCCCCTCTTCAAGAAGTACGAGATCCCCGTCCGCTACAACTTCAAGGACGAGGACATGACGTGGGTGACGCACCGGCCGAAGGCACGCATGCACGTGCTCGATCAAATCTTCCCCGAGGGCATCCAGGTGCCGGACTTCTTCTTCGGGAAGAACATCGTCCACCTGCCGACGGTGAAGTGTCACATCTACACCACGACCACCGGGGCCATGAAGAACGCCTTCGGCGGGCTGCTCAACACGCGCCGGCACTACACCCACTCGTGGATCCACCAGACGCTGGTGGACCTGCTGGCGATCCAGAAGGAGATCCACTCCGGGCTCTTCGCGGTGATGGACGGCACCACCGCGGGCAACGGGCCGGGGCCGCGCACGATGATCCCCGTCATCAAGAACGTGATGCTCGCCTCGAGCGACCAGGTGGCCATCGACGCGGTGGCGGCGAAGCTGATGGGCTTCGACCCCATGTCGCTCGAGTACCTGCGCGTGGCGCACGAAGACGGGCTGGGCGTGGCCGACGTGCGCGAGATCGAGCTGGTGGGCGATGACGTGGAGGTCGCGCGCACCGAGAACTGGCACTTCTCGGTGGGGGACAACGGCGCGTCACGCGTGGGCGACGTGTTGTGGTTCGGCCCGCTCAAGCGGCTGCAGAAGCTCTTCTTCCACACGCCGCTGCTGCACCTCTTCGTCGCGGGCTCCGAGAGCTACCACGACCTCTACCGGTGGCCGTTCGTGGACAAGCCGGTGTACGAGAAGTGGCTGCGCGAGACGCCGTGGGGCGGGTTGTTCCAGGCGTACGCACGGCGCTGAAGGCTCACGGGGTGAGCAGGTCTTCGAGTTCGGAGTCTCTGGCGCCTTGAGCCCGCGCCACGCGCACCAGCCTCCGGGCCTCTTCCATGCGACCGTCACCGAACGCATCCCACGCCCGGGAGAGCGCCTGGCGCCCCGAGAGCGCGGGAGGCGGGCCAGCGTCGACGAATCCCACCGTGGTCGGCCCAGCGTCGGGCTTCGGCGGGAGCGGTGGCACCACGTGTGGGGCCTCGAGGTCCGACCTCGGAGTGCGTGAGGACGGCGCGTCATCGAGCGGTATGAAGGCGCGCTCGAGCCAGAGGCGAAAGGTGCGCACGTTGACGACGCCGAACGCGCCCAGCGCGCTGTCGGCCCGGCCCTGGTCGACGGCGAAGCGGCTGCCGCGCGTGGGGACGGACCAGCCGGCGCGGTCGGGCTCGAGCCACACCTGCAAGTGGGCTGACTTCCAGTTCGTCGCCGCGGTGTAGTCCGCGAGGTCGAAGGCCACGAACGACGGGTCGCACAGGCCGCGCACCTCGGCCCGCGAGCGGCGGTTGTGGAGCACGAGGTTGTAGCCACCCCCATGGAGCGCCACGAGCACCGCCTTCATGTCGTAGCGCAGGTTGTTCGCGAGCCGCGTTTCGAGGTCTCGTTCGAGCTTGGTCACCTCGGCCGTCGGCAGGGTGAAGCGCAGTCGGCGCTCGCTGTCGGGGCTGGCGAGACACGCGCCCTGGTCGCACGTTCCGGGGCGGCCCAGGGCGGTCGCGCAGTCGCTGCCCGGGGCCCGCGAGCCCTGCGTGCATGCGCCCGAGAGGCAGGCGCGCTCGAGGCAGGCGTTGGCGCTCGGTGCACAGTCGAGATCGGTGACACACCCCGACCCCGTGGGGCGTTCGCAGAACCCGAACTCGCAGACCCCGGCGTCGGCGTCCTTGAGTTCGCACGCCCCGGACCGGTGGCCACCGGTGCACGCCCCGGCGACGCACCACTCGGCCGTGCAAGGCAGGCCATCGTCGCAGTCGGAGTCTCGGGAGCACGCGCCCGACATCACGCAGCGGCCCTGCACGCATTCGCCCCCGTCACAGGTGCAGGCCGCCTCGCGCGAAGTGGAGGCCACGTCGACGCCGCCGACGGCGAGCGCAGCGGCGGGCGCGCGCTGGACCAGCAGCGTGAGCGTCACCCCGAGCGCCACGCTGAGCATCCCGATGACCACCAGGGGCCCCTTCACTTGCCCTCCAGGAGTTGCTCGAGGCTCACGGACTCGGCCATCGCCCCGCTACACGGGTGACCCAGTTCGATGCAGTAGGGGATGTGGCCCTCCTCGTCGCGCAGCTCGGCGGTGGCGTCGCCGTTGTCGCTCCAGCTCAGTTGCACCGCCGGAAAACGGAGCAGCATCCCTTCGCTTTCCCCCTCCTTGGCGCCGGCCTGGCGGCGCATCAGCGCGAGGCTCGCCGTGAGCTCGGCCTCGATGCGCTTCTCGAGCGCCCGTTCCCTGGTGCGGTTGGGGACGAAGCCGGGAATGCGGCGCACGTGCGTGGGCGAGGCGCCGGAAATGAAGACCGGCAGTCGCTTGCCCGTGGTCATGAGCATCCGCTCTCCGCGGTTGTGCATGGTGAGCCTTACCAACTGCCCGGGGTACGCCGAGAACGAGTCGCCGGGGCTCAGGCGCATCACGAAGGCGCCATCGTTGGCCATGAACAGCGCCTCCCCATGGTCGTGGTCGAGCGCCTTCAAGTACGTGAACTGCCCGCTCACTTCCGGGAAGTACGCGAGCACCTGAACGTCCTCCTCGCGTGCGGCGTCGTCGTTCTTGTGTCGCTCCCGGTCGGCGAGTTCCTGCATCTTCGCGCGGCGCTGCAACGAGGCACCGAGTTGGCGCAGCAGCCCGACGAGATCGCGGTTCTTCGCGCGCGCCCGAAACTCCGAGAACGGCCCCCACTGTGCGTCCCGCTGTCGTTGGCGCTCCTGTTCCGCAGCCTTCACTGCTTCCTCGGCGGCGACCAGGCGCACGCGCAGCGGCTCGTCGCTCGCTCCGGAATTCACCCCTTCGTCGAAGAGGGAGCGTGCGCGCTCGAGCTCCTTCTCGTCGAGGGCGCGGCCGGCCGCGGCGAACCTCGCGGAGCCCTCGAGTTCGCCCACCCGACGGCGGGCGCCGGCCGCGCGTGGGCCCTGGGGGAACTCGCGCAAGTACAGTTGCCAGGCCCCCGCGGTGTCGAGGTGCTGCGCGAGCAGCTCGAGCACTGGCTCCGTCCACTTCGGGCGGTAGGTCTGGGCGAGGTCGACGTCGATGACCCGCGGCAGGTCGGCGGCGAGCCACGAAGCCGCGACGTCGGTGGGAACGAAGGCCCGACCGGTCGTCAAGGTGGTGACCGGCGTTCGGGTGCCGTCAAAGGACACCAGTTCGAGTTTGCGCTCGGCGATGCCCTGGGGCTCGCAACGACGGGTGGCGTGGCGAGTCTCGACGAGAGGTGGGGCGGGCTCCACGGAGTCAGCGCCGTGCGCGGCCTCGACGAGGGCCACCACGCCGAGCACCGTGGCGGTGCCCACGCCGATGCCCACGGTGACGAAGCTGCCGGTCCGCCACTCAGTCGCCGTGAGATCGGTGTTGGCCGGTCTCCCATTCTCCGCGCCGTACAGCCCCAGCCCCACCAGGGTGCCGCCACCCAGGAGGGCGCCGGTCACGGCCCGTGCGACGGCGCCCCCGGTGCCGGTGCGGACCACCTCGATGGTGCGCGGCGTGGTGGTGGTGACGTCGGTGAAGCACGTCGAGCCCGTCGAGTAGCTGAGCACCACGCGGCCCTTCCTCGCCTCGAGGGACACGGTGTTCTCCTTCGCGTCGAAGCCTCCGAAGGTCTCCGTCTGTCGCGCCTCCCCGAGGTGCGTGATGCGCTGCTCATTGACCGTCGCGCAACCGCTCAGCACCAACGTCAGTCCCACCACTCCCAGACCTCGTCGCCCCATGCCGTCGCCCCCTCCAACCGAGTTGCCTTGCGTGCGGGGGCACCATGACGTGCGGGTGTGACACCGGAGGTCCTCGCTCGACCCTCGCCCGCGCGCGATGTGGCTCTCGGAGTCTGACCTTGGCTGACACACCTCAGGGGGACGGTGTGCCGAGGCAGGGTGGCATCGCAACCTGCCTACGCACGCGCGAGGGGGCTTCGTGGTCGCATTGGACATCGTGGTGGTGATGGGCGCTGCACTGGGCGTGGTGTTCGCGGTGCTCTGGCATCGGGCACGCAAGGCGAACCAGAAGCTCGAGGAGCGCTTCCGGCCCGTGCTGGATCTCGAGGCCGAGAAGCAACGCCTCGAGGCGGAGGTCCGCGTCGCGCGCAGCGAAGCAGCCCGCGTTCGCGGCGATGCAGAGGCGGAATCGCGCCGGCTCCAGGCAGAAATCGAGAGGCTGACCTCCGAGCACCAGGCGCTCGAAGAGGAGGCTGTCCTTCGTTCCTCCGGGTTCTACAAGTCGATCTACGATTTCTCATCCATCGAGCAGTACGAGGCACGGCTCGGGCACATTCGCGATCAGCAGAAGGCGATGCTGAAGGACAAGCTCGCCGCCACCTGCGCGCAGGAATGGCTGGTGAATGGCAGCAAGGTCGAGGGCCGCAAGCAGATCAACCAGACCCTGAAACTGATGCTCCGCGCCTTCAACGGAGAGTGCGATGCGTCGGTGGCAAAGGTCTCGTACAAGAACGTGAAGGCCATGGAGGCCCGCATCGAGAAGGCCGCCGAGGCCATCGACGGCATGGTGGAGATCCAGCGCTGTCGCCTCGCGCGTGGCTACGTGGCGCTCAAGCTCGAGGAGCTTCACCTCGCCTACGAGTACGAGGAAAAGCTCCAGCAGGAGAAGGAGGAGCAGAAGCGAATTCGCGAGCAGATGCGCGAGGAGGAAGTCGCGCGGCGGGAACTCGAGCGGGCCAAGGTCGAGGCGGAACGCGAAGAGCGACGCTGCGAAGAGGCGCTCCAGAAGGCGCGGCAGGAAGTACTGCTCGCCAAGGGTGCCCAGCACGACAAGTTGGCCGCGAAGATCGCCGAACTCGAGCTGAAGTTGGCCGACGTTCAGGCGCGTGAGCGTGCCATCTCGCAGGCCCAACTCACCAAGGCCGGACACGTCTATGTCATCTCCAACGTGGGCTCATTCGGAGAGAACGTCTTCAAGGTCGGGATGACGCGCCGCCTGGTCCCTCAAGATCGCATCGACGAACTCGGAGACGCCTCCGTGCCCTTCGAGTTCGACGTGCACGCCATCATCAGCACCCAGGACGCGCCGGCGCTCGAAAACGCGCTCCACAGGAGCTTCCAGGCCAGGCGCATGAACCGCATGAACGAGCGGAAGGAGTTCTTTCGCGTCTCGCTCGAGGAGATCGAGAACGCCGTGCGCACGCACCACGGCGAGTTCGAACTCACGCGAATCGCTGAGGCCGAGGACTTCCGGAAGACGCTCGCGCTCCTCGAAAACGAGTGTCAACCCAGGGGCTGACGACCGACCGCCCGTCACTGCAGCAGCGAGAGAGCCTTGTGCGGTTCCTGGTTGGCCTGGGTGCTCACCGCCTGCTGGGCCATGGAGAGGATCTGCTCTTTGACCTTCGCCGAGGCCTGGGCCGCCATGCCTCCGTCAAACTGGCCCGAGAGCCCGGCCGGGCCCTCCTGGGGCGTGACCGCGGAGCTCGAGCGCAGGGTGATCTTGTCGGTGGCCATCCCCGCGGGGCCTCCTTGCGCGGCGCCGGTGCCGGGGCCGCTGGGCAGGTTCTCGGTGGCCAGCGTCTGCGTCGGTGAGCCCTTGGGCATGCTGGGCTTGGTGTTCTGCGAAATGACGCTCGAGTTCATCTTCATGGAGTCAGGTCTTTCGGCCCATGGTGACTGCGTGCAGGGGAAACCGGGCGTGGGGATCGTCCGGATGCAAGCCGTAGATAGCAACAGCGTGCCCGGTGCAAAACGAGTCGGCCGCTACCGCGAGTCGGCCGTGACCGAGCGACGGCGTTTGACCCTCCTGATCAGGCGCCTCGGCGACCTCCCGCAGGTACAGTGCGCCCTCCATGCCTTCGAACTTCCCCCCTGATTCCGCGCTGTACGCCTTCGTCGCCGACGACGTGGAGGCGCTGCTGGGCGCCGGCACCACGCGCACCTGCGCCGCGAACGAGATCATCTTCGCCGAGGGGGACGCGGGTGAGACGGTGTACTTCCTGCTCGAGGGCGAGGCGGAAGCGCGCATTCACGGCGGTGCCACGGTGCGCACCTACGGCCCCGGCAGCTACTTCGGCGAGCTGTCCTTCATCAACCCCGGCCATCGCCGCAGCGCGACCCTCGTGGCCACCACGCCCGTGCAGTTGCGCGCGCTCGACCAGGCCGGCATGGCGGCGCTGATGATCAGCCACCCGGGCGCCATCTGCACGCTGCTGCGCCGCGCCTGCGTGTTCCTCGTGGACACCGAGCGCAACCTCGTCGCCAGCCTCCGCCGCCGCAACACCGAGCTGCAAGACACCATCAAGCGCCTCGACTTCACCGCCCGCCGCCTGAGCCAGGAAGAAGAGACCGCGCGCACCGACGGCCTCACCGGGCTCTCGAACCGGCGCGCCTTCGACGCCGAACTCCCGGTGTTCATCGACCGGGCGCGGGCCCTGGGCAGTGGGCTCGCGCTGCTGGCCATCGACCTCGACCATTTCAAGCCGGTCAACGACACGCTCGGTCACGCGGCCGGCGACTTCGTGCTGCGCGAGGTGGGGAAGATCCTCCGCGAGAAGACCCGCAAGACCGACCTCGCGTGCCGCATCGGGGGCGATGAGTTCATGGTGCTGCTCGCGGACGTGACCGAGGAGACGGCGCGGTTCCCGGCCGAGGCGTTGCGCGCGGCCATCGGCGCCTTCGCCCACCCGGGCAACGAGCAGGGCATCCGCATCACCACCACCATGGGCGGCACGCTCTACCGCGCGCCCGAGACCATCGAGGCTTTCATGCACCGCGCCGACGAGGCGCTCTACGCCGCCAAGCGCGCGGGCCGGAACCGCGTCGGCTGGTCGGCCTGAAGCGGGCTCGATGACGCGGGCCGGGCCGCAGGGGTGACCGCGGGCGTGCACCCCGGGCAACGCCTCAGTCGGGTCGCCGGCGAAGTCCAGCAGGCGCGCCGCGCCCACCCAGGGCCACCCGCGACGTGCGACGCCTCGCGAGGACGAGGAGGCCCAGCGCGCAGAGTCCATCAGCCTCGGCGCCCGTGCACCCGACGCCGTAGGTGCGAACCGGACCCTGGGCACCGCCGCCGTCGGAGCTGCTGGCGTCGCCTGCATCTGGATTGCCCGCGTCACCTGCGTCACCCGCGTCACCGTCGCCCACGAAGCGCCCGAGCGCCCGGAAGTTCCCCCACGGCTCGCTGAAGGCTTCCCACGTGACCAGCGCTTCACCAGGGGGACCACCGACCACCCTCGGCGCGCGGTCGAGCTCCGCGGTCGCGGCGAGGATCATCGGCGAAGCATCGAGCAACGCCCCGCTCTCGCTCACGCGCGCAGCCACCACGTCGCCCTCGCGCTACCAGGCCACGAAAAATTCGGTGCCCGTCCACGCCACGGCCGGGGCCTCCTGCTCGCCACCCGCCGGGCCCACCACCGGCGACTCCAGCGCGAACGCAGCCGAGAGCTGCTGGGCCGCCCCGAGGTGTGGCAGCAGCGCGAGCAGCAGGAGGAGGTGGGATCGCAGGACAGCTCCCAGCGTAGGCGCCGCCCGCCTCCCCTGCGCGAGCGTGTCGACGGAAAGTCGAACCACCGCGAGGGAGGGCGAGCATGACCTCACCTGCGCAGGCAGGCCGTCGCGCCTACTGACACAGGCCCAGGCCGCAGCTCCCGCCGAGGCCGCAGTCGTGGAAGCAGGCGCCGCAGTGGTGGAGGTCGGTCGCCAAGGTGACCTCGCACCCGTCGGCGGGGTTGCCGTTGCAGTCGGCGAAGCCGGGGTCGCACTGGCTGCGCCCGCAGAACCCCTCGAGGCACACGGGGCTCGCGTGCGCCACGGGCGGGCAGGGCTGGTTGCAGCCGCCGCAGTGGTCCGGGTCGAAGCGTTGATCCGCGCACACCGTGCCCGCGTTGCAGGTCAGCAGCGGAGCCGCGCACGAGAGCGCGCACTGGCCCGCGGAGCACACCTCCCCGAGCGCGCACGGTTGGCCGCAGCCGCCGCAGTGCCCGGAGTCGGTGGTGAGCCGCACGCACTCCCCGCCGCACGCGGTGAGCCCCGGGCCACACACCAACGTGCACCCGCCCGCGACGCAGCGCTCGCCGAGGTTGCACCCGTGGCCACAGGTTCCGCAGTTCAGCACGTCGAGCGAGGTGTCGACGCAGGCCGGGCCGCAGCGGGCCGTGCCCATGGGGCAGGCGACGGTGCAGGACCCGCCCACGCAGCGCGCGTCGGGGGCACAGCTGGTGGCGCAGTCGCCGCAGTGCAACGGGTCGAAGCGCGGGTCGATGCACTGGGCGCCGCAGGTGAGCAGCGGTGCTGCGCAGCCTCCCCCTCCGCCGTTGCCACACGCACCATCGCGGCAGGCCCCGGAGACACAGTCGGTGTTCCTGAGGCACCCGTCACCGAGCGCGCAGGGGGCACAGGCGCCGCCGCCACAATCGACGCCGGTCTCGGTGCCGTTCACGCGTTGATCCCCGCAGCTGGGGGCCGCGCAGACGCTCGCGGTGCACACGCCGCTCACGCAGTCGGTGGCCTGCGCGCAGGGGGCCCCTTCGCCGCACGGGCCACAGCTCCCGCCGCAGTCCACGGCCGACTCGTCACCGTTGCGGCGCCCGTCCTGGCAGGTACCTCCGGCGCACAGGTGCAACGCGCAGCGCGCGCTCTGGCAGTCCTCGTGGGTGAGGCACGCGTGCATCAACTCGCAAGGCGCGCAGCTCGAGCCGCCACAGTCGACGTCGCTCTCTTCCCCGTTGCGCACGCCATCGCTGCACGTCGGTGACTGCGTCGCGCAGCCCGCGAAGAGCACCACCACCGCCCCGAGGCTCAGCAGCCGTTGCATAGGAGGATCCCGTTGCAGTTGGTGATGTTGGTGCCGCACGCCCCGAGCGGGAAGCTCGCCGGCCGGGGGATCTGCATCGAGTCTTCACACATGCAGGTGAGCACGCCGTTGCACGCTTCGCAGTTGGTGCAGGTCGCCTGGTACGTCCCGACGGGGACCGGTCCGCAGCAGCGCCCGAAGGTGCACGACTCGGTGGGGCCGCACGCCTGGCTGCAGAGGCCGCAGTGGAGGGGGTCGACGGAGAGTTCGGCCTCGCACCCGTCGAGCACCGTGCCGTTGCAGTTGTCGAAGCCGGGTTGACACCCGCCCAGCGCGCAGCCGGCGTTCACGCACGCGCCGGCCGCGTGGGGCAGGCCATTGCACGACACGCCGCACCCGCCGCAGTTGCCCGGGTCGTTGCGGTCGTCGACGCACACCGGGGCGCCGGCATCGGGGTTGAGGCACAGGGAGAAAGGCCCCGCGCAGACCGCGAGGCACTGGCCTCCCACGCACGAGGTGCCTGCGCCGCACGGTTGGTTGCAGCCGCCGCAGTTCAGGCCGTCGCGCTCGAGGGACACGCAGGCGCCGTTGCAGGGCACCTCGCCCGGCAGGCACGGGAAGACGCACATGCCGCCGACGCAGATCTCCCCGCCTCCGCACGGCTGGTTGCAGCCGCCGCAGTGCGCCGGGTTCGAGCCCGGGTCGACGCAGGCCGCGCCACATTCGCGGGTGCCGCCGGAGCAACTGAGGGTGCATTGGCCGGCGACGCAGGCGCGCCCGCCGGTGCAGGTGTTCCCGCAGGTGCCGCAGTGCGAGGGGTCGACCTGGGGATCGACGCAGGCCTGGTTGCACGCGAGCAACGACGCGCCGCAGCCGGCCTGGCAGTGGCCGTCGCTGCACACGCTGCCCCGGCAATCGACGTCGCGCACGCAGGTGGCGTTGGCTCCGCACGGGCCGCACGCGGGGCCGCCGCAGTCGACGTCGGTCTCGGCGCCGTCGCGCGCGCCGTTGGTGCACGAGGACGCGGCGCAGGGAGCGCAGGGCCCGCCGCAGTCGACGTCGACTTCGCCGCCGTTGCGGACCGCGTCGGCGCAGGTGGCCCCGGTGCAGTGGTTGAGCGTGCACACGCCGCTGCCGCAGTCGCCGTCTGCCAGGCACACCCGGTCGTCGGCGCAGGACGCGCAGTCCGCGCCTCCGCAGTCGACGTCGGTCTCGCGGCCGTCGACCTTTCCGTCGGCGCAATCGGGGGGGGCCGGGAAGAGCAGCGGGCAGCCCGACAACGCGAGCGCCGAGAGGAGAAGCAGTAGTCTGTTCATGTCGACACCAGCGGAGATTCGGTCATCACGGGGGCAGGGTGTTCGGCGGCACCCCGCGCCGCTTCGAGGAAGGCCTTCAGCTCCGGCGGCACCGAGGTCAGGCGCAGGTACACCACGCCAGGCCGCACCTCGGTCTTGAGCACCTTGCCGTACAGGTCTCCGGTCCGCAGCGCGTCACCGTCGACCACCCGCATCTGGAGATCGTTGAGCGTCGCCAGCGGCTCGTCCACGCGCAGCTCGAGGCCCAGTTCCGAGAGCGCCTCGACGTGCGCCACGTGAGAGAGCTCGGCGACCTGCTTGCCCTTCACCAGTCCGTAGCGCAGCACCACGGGCCTGCGCGGCGGGCTCAAGGCCTCGGCCACCGACTGCAGCGTGACCTCGAAGGGCGCGGTGACCCCGAGCGCTTCGTAGATGGTGAGCGTGCCCTTCACGCCCTTGGGCGAGACGACCTGCGAGGCCCCCAGCCGAACCAGGTCACCGCAGCGCTCTTGCGTGGCCTGCGAGATGAGCACCTGGCCGCCGACGGTGAACGACTCGACGCGGGAGGTGAGGTTGATGGTCGAGCCGACGATGCCGTACTTCGCGCGCAGCTCCGAGCCGATGTTCCCCAGCACCACCTCGCCGCTGTGCACGCCGATGCCCATCTCCACGGCAGGCAGGCCCTGGGCGACGTTCCAGCGGTTGGTCTCGGGCATGGCGTTGAGCATCTCGATGGCGCAGGCCACCGCGCGGGCCTCGGCGTGGTCGAGCGACACCGGCGCGCCGAACACCACGAGGATCGCGTCGCCGATGAACTCGTCGATGGTGCCGCCGTAGCGCGCGATGATCCGCGTCATCGCCTCGAGGTAGTGGTTGAGCAGCTTCACCACGTTCTCCGGCTCCATCGATCCGCACATGCTGGTGAAGCCGCGGAGATCGGTCATCATGATGGTGACGAACTCGCGCTTGCCGCCCAGCCGCAGGCCGTCGGGTGAGTCCAGCAACTGCTGCACCACCTGCTCGGTCAAGTAGCGGCCGAAGGTCTGGCGCACGAACTCGCGGTCCTGCTCGGCGCGGGCGCGCGCGTTGCGGGCCGAGCGGGCGCCCATGAAGAGGCACACCAGCCACGTGGCGCCCAGCGCGACCATTGGGCCCACCACCGGCACCGCGCGGCCCGACGAGAAGAGGAGGAACGAGCCGGTCAGGGTGCCCAGCGCCAGCACGCCGGTGAGCAGCAGCCCCACCTCCGCCGACGCGGTGACGCCGATGAGCCCCGCCACGAAGGCCGCGAGCAGCACCAGCAACACGTCGGCCCAGCGGGGCGAAGGGAGGAAGAAGTCGTCGTGCAGCAGGTTCGCGAACATCGTCGCGTGGTGCTCGACGCCGGGGATCTCCCCCAGGGGGCTGTTGCGCAGGTCGGCCGCGGCGATCGCCGTCGAGCCCACGAAGACGTGCTTGCCGGCGAGCGCCGACAGGTCGCCCCGGTGCCTCGTCATCGAGCCCAGGCGCGCCGTGGTGAAGCGCAGGGTGTGCTCGTCGATCAGCTCGAAGTCGGGCTCGGTGGCGCCCGTGGCGCTGGTGTTCAGCTCGAGCTCCAGCAGGCGGCCCGGGTCGGTCGAATACCGCGCCTTGCCGGAGATGACCGCGCCGGGTTGCAGCAGCGCCGCGTCGAGCTCGGCCATGGAGACCGTCACCCCGTCGCGCGTCACCTTCGTCTCCTCGTCGAGCACGAAGCGCTGGTCGTCTCCCATGGGGTTGCCGGTGAGGGTGACCATGGCGTCGGCGCGCAGCAGCGACCAGATGGACACGTAGCGGAACGGGCCGTCACCGCGCGCGTCGTGACGCCCCTGGTAGCGCACCAGCGTGCGGCCCATGGCGTCCATGGGCACCTGGCGCTTGCCCCCGAGGTCGACGTGCGATCCGGGGAACACGCGCACCGCCGCGAGCGGCACGCCGAGGGCCTGGGCCGCGAGCCGCAGGGACAACGAGGGCAACAGCCGCTTGCCCAGGCGGACCACCAGCAACGAGTGCCGCAGGACGTCGTCGCTGCCGTCGAGCATCACGTTGGCCATGGCCACGGCCTGCGCGTTCTCGGCCACGGCGTCGATGGTGGGCAGCGGCGCGGCGTCACCCCCCACCAGCTCGCTGTACTCGGGCAGCCCCTCGGCCGACTCGTGCCAGGGAATGGAGTTCGCGTCGAGCGCGCGCAGGGCCGCAGGTGAGAGCTCGGGCCGCGAGTCGCCGGCGGTGCGCGCGACCGCGAAGGTATAGGCGACGTTTCCCGCGCGGCGCGTCGCGGCGCCGATGGCTTCGTCCCACTCCGGGTGTTCGCGGCTCGGGTCGACGAGCGAGACGTCGAAGGTGAGGCTCGCGGTGTGGGCCGCGGCGACGGCGTCGATCAGCTGCGCGTAGGCGATGCGGGGCAGGGGCCAGCCGAGGTGCGCGATGGTCTCGTCGTCGAGCGCGAGCACCACCACGTCGTCCTGCTTGCGCGCCGAGACGAGCGCGCTGTTGGTGGCCAGCTCGACCTGCGAGCGCTCGGGGAAGCGGAGGTGGAACAGGAGGTCCAGCGCGCGGGTCTCGAGGTAGCCCCCGAGCTTGGTGCGCTCGAACGTCGCCACCGTGAGGCCGCCGACGACCAGCGCGGTGAGCGACGCGAGCAGCAGCCGCGCCTGCACCGGGGGCCGCTTCGCCAGCCGCGCCTCGACGGCGTCGACCCACCGGAGCACGCCGCCCACCAACTGCCCCAGCAGCGCGCGGAGCCGGAAGAGGCCCGCCGCGGCGAGCAGCCCCGCCACCATGCGCCCCAGCAGCGAGAGCAGCGGCAGCCCCACGCCGAGGCCCTGCGCGAGCGAGGCCACCGCGGCCGTGCCGTGCGCGAACCACGCCACCACCGCGGCGCCGAGGAGCGCGAGGGTGGCGACGTCGATGCGGGGGCGCGGCGCCGGCTTCACTTCCCAGCCGCCGTGAAGGCGTAGACCTTCGACGTGGGGCCGGTGAAGCCCTGCGCGTCGATGCCGGAGACGCGCCAGAACCACTTGCCCTTCGCCAGCGCCTCGGGCCACGAGAGCGTGGCTTCGGCGGCGCTCACGGACTTCGCCTCCACGAGGAAGTCGGCGTCGCGGGCCACCTCGACCTTGTAGGTCGCGGCGTTGTCCACGGCCTGCCACTCGAGGCGCGCGTCGGCGCCCAGCGCGCCCTTGAGCGGGGCGGTCACGCGCGGCGCTTCGGGCAGCACCGAAGGGGCGGAGGTCACGCCCGCGGCGTTGACGGTGGCGCCACGTCCTGCGGGCACGTCGACGGGCTTGGCGTTGGGGTCCGTCGCCGAGCCCATGGCCACCACGCCCTCGAGCGTCTCGAGCCGGGCGCCGCCCTCTTCGTCCACGCCGAAGCGGAACATCGTGCCGCGCACCGAGGCGACGGCCACGCGGCTCGAGGCCTCGAAGTGCGACTGCTGGGTGGCCTTGCGCACGTCGGCGGTGAGGCCGCCGCTGAGCACTTCGATCTTCACCTGGCGATCGCTGGCGGTGATCTGCAGCACCGCCATCTTGATCAACGACTCGGGCTTCACTTCGATGCCGCTGCCGTCCTTGAGGTGGATGGTGACCTTCGCGTTGGGGCCGGTCTTCACCAGTTCGTTGACCAGCACCGGCATGCCCGGCTCGGCGGGCTTGAGCGAGGCCTCGTCGGACCCGAGGAACACCGCGCCCCCCGAGGCCGCCACCCGGGCCACCACGTCTTCCGGCGCGCGCTCGACGTAGCGCAGCGAGATGCCCAGTTCGTCGGTGCGCTGCGGCGCGGGGGCGAGCCCGAACACCCGGTTCTTCGGCATGCCCGCCTCCACGAGCGCGGCGGCGATGGCCTTGGCGGCGGTCAGGCCCTTTCCGCTGGCGCGATCCGCGTCGGACACCAGGGCGGCGACGGTGAGCGCGCGCACCAGGCGGTGGCGCTCGATCTCCTTGACGACGTCCGACAGGCACCCCTGCCCATCGGGCGTCTTGACCCACGCCTCGGTGAGCGGCTTGCCGAGTTGCACGTGGCCCGCCTCGAGCTTCACCCCGCCGCAGCGATCGGCTGCCTGCGCACTGCCAGCGACCAGCCCACCCAGGAGCACCAGCGCCTTACCCGTCGCGTTCATTTCGACTCTCCGAGGATCAAGAATTCCACTCTGCGGTTCTGGTCGCGCCCCTTGGGCGTCTTGTTGCTCGCCAGGGGACGCGTGGGGCCGAAGCCCGTGGCGATGAGGCGGGTGGGCGCGACACCGGCCTTGATGAGCACGCCGCGAATCGTCTCGGCGCGGCGCTTCGAGAGGCGGATGTTCTGGGCCGCGTTGCCCACGTCGTCGGTGTGGCCCTGGATCTCGATGGACAGCGTCGAGGCCGCGCGCAGCGTGCTCGCCACCTGCAACAGCAACGGGAGCGACGCGGGCTGCAGGTTCGCCGAGCCGGTCTGGAAGCGCACCACGCCCTTGATCACCACGGCGTGCTGCTCAATCGTGACCGCGCCCTCTCCGACGTCGGGGCAGCCATCGGTGTCCTTGATGCCGTTGATGGTCTCGGCGACCAGCGGGCACTTGTCCTTCGCGTCTTCGATGCCGTCGTGGTCGTCGTCGGGCTCGGGGCAGCCGTCTTCGTCCTCGAAGTCGTCGCGATCCTCGGCGCTCATCGGGCAGGCGTCGGCCTCGTCAGGCGTGCCGTCGCGATCGAAGTCTGCGGTGGAGGGCGCCGCGGCTTCCGGCGTGGGGCTGCTCGAAGCCGGCACCGGCGCCGCGCCGGGGAAGCCCTCGAGGGCCAGCGCGGGCAGGGCCGCGTGGGGACACCCGTCGGACGCGTTGCCGGGCTCGAGGGGGCACCGGTCGACCTCGTATTCGACGCCGTCGCCATCGACGTCCTGGTGCTCGTCGGGGCAGCCGTCGTCGTCCTTCCACCCGTTGACGGTCTCCGCGGCGAGCGGGCACTTGTCCTGGGCGTCGGCGATGCCGTCCTCGTCGTCATCGAGCTCAGGGCAGCCGTCTTCGTCTTCGAAGCCGTCGCGATCCTCGGCGGTGACGGGGCAGCGATCGGCGTCGTCGGTGACCCCGTCGCTGTCGCTGTCGAGGGGCTGCGACGCTTCGGGGGCCGACGTGGACACGAGCGGCGTCAGCAGGGCCGTCACCGGCGGGGTCGAGAGCAGCTTCGCCAGCGCCACGGACTGGGCGACGGGGTGCTCGGGACAGCCATCTTCGTCGCGCACGCCGTCGAGGTTCTCGGGCTCGAAGGGGCAGCGATCGACCCCGTCGGCCACGCCATCTAAGTCGGCGTCGGGCGCCATGTCGGGGCAGCCGTCGCTGTCATCGAGGCCGTTGCGGGTCTCGCCTTCCATCGGGCAGGTGTCGGTCGCGTCGGCCACGCCGTCTTCGTCGTTGTCGGCCTCGGGGCAGCCGTCGTCGTCTTCGAAGCCGTCGAGATCTTCGCGCGCGACGGGGCAGCGGTCGGCCTCGTCGGGCACGCCGTCTCCATCGGAGTCGACGGTGATGAGGGCGAGCATGCGCTCGGTCCCCGCGTCGGGCGAAGCGACCACCTCGGGCGCGCGCACCACCTCGACCGGGGTGACCACGCCCGCGTCCGGGGCCGCGACCCCGCTCGGCGCGCGCACCACGTTGGCCGGAGCGACCACGCCTGCGTCCGGGGCCGCGACCCCGCTCGGCACGCGCACCACGTTGGCCAGCACCCGCGCCAGCGGCGAGCCCTGCTTCAGCTCGAACTCGGGGCACCCATCGGCGTCGCGCACGCCGTTGACGGTCTCGGGCTCGTAGGGGCAGCGATCGTCGGCGGTGGCGATGCCGTCGCCGTCGGGATCATTCGCGTCGGCCTCGCGGGCGAGCTCTTCGACGCTCGGGCGCTTCGGCGTGGGGTTGCGTCGCGGCGCCCAGACCAGCCGCACCAGGCCGCGCGCGTCGGGCGTGCCCGCGGCGCCGAAGAAGGCCGAGCCACCGGCGATGCCCACGCGGAAGGTGTCGGCGATGAGGTACTGCGCGCTACCGAGCACCTCGAGGTTCATGCCGTTGACGGCGAAGGCGTTGTCGCCCACGACCTGCATGGCGAAGCGCGCCTCGGGGCCCAGGGTGAAGCGTTCGTCGGCCAGGGCCACGCCCAGCGCGAGACCGACGCGCGCTTCTGATGCCGCGGTCATGCCCAGCGCTGGAGGTCCAAACGAGGCGTACGGGCGGAAGAGGAAGGCGCCGTCGAGCGTCCACCGGCCCACGTCGAGGAACGCGCCCGCGAGGACCACGCGCGGCATGACGCGAAAGGTGGCGTCGCCCTGGTGCGTGGCCTGCGCGCCGATGGGGATCCACACCTCGGAGCCCAGGTGCAGCGAGATGCCGTCGCGATCCGCCTGGCCGGCGAGCCGCACCATGAGACCCACGCGCGGGTCTCCGATGCCCACGGTCTGCAGCGGGCCGACCTGGCTCACCAGCTCCGGCGTGCCCAGCTCGAGCAGGGACACCGGGAGGCTGGCGCTGATCAACACGCGGTCGAACAGCGAGCCCGAGAGCACCACGGTGCCCACCAGCGAGTGCAGCACGAGGGGCTCGAGGTTCCCGCGACCGGTCAGGAGCCGCGGGACCAGCGGGCGGTGCGCGTAGCCCAGGGTGATGCCCGCGGCGCCGAAGCTGGTGCCCGAGTACGTCGGTCGCTCCAGCAGCAGCAGCGAGCTCGAGGCCGAGGGCCCGTCGTAGCGATCGAGCTGGAAGCCCCGTTCTTGCGCCCACGCCTGGCCCCCGCGCAGGGCCCACAGCACCATGAGACAGACGCCGAATGACCGAACGAACCACTGCATGAACCGCTCAGCGTAGAGGGCTCCGGGCGTTCGTCGGTGAGGATTCGTGCGTGTGCCTTACAACCACCTCGGCGCAGGCCGGGGACGGTGTACTTTGCCCGCCCATGACTGGAAACGCGGAGCCGTCGGTCTTCGAGCGGAACAGGGGCCTGCTCGAGGCGATGGTCACGCGCGGAGGCCTCACGCGGCTTCCTCCGGCGCGCTTCCGGGTCGAGGGCCTGGAGGCGGTGCTCGACGAGGCCTCCGTGGACCTCATGCTGGCGGTCGAGGGCCGGGCCATCCGCCTGCGCTTCTCCAACCGTGACCCGTCGGCGCCGGCCTTCGTGCGGCTGCCGAGCTTCAACGTCGTCTACCTGCGCGGGCCGCGCGATCCACAGCTCGAGTCGGCCCAGAACGCGACGCTGACCTGGAGCCTCCAGCGGCTGGCGAGCATCGACCCGGGCTCGCTCGAGTTCGACGTGCCCCCGCGGGCGCCGCGACCCGCTGGCCCGGCGCTCAAGCTCCAGAAGGTGAACGAGCGCGCGTGGCATCGCGACCTGTTCGACGAGTCGATGACGATGCTGCTGGCCCGCGGCACCCGGGCCCACAACCTGGTCATCGTCGTCAGCCAGGCCTGCGAGATGAACTGCACGTTCTGTCCCACGGTGGATCGCGTGAACATCCACCTCCGGCCCTCGGGCGAGGAGTGGCAGTTCGACGACCTGCGCCACCAGATCTCCCGCGGCCGCGAGCTGGGGGCGAGCACCATCGACTTCGGCGGCAACGACGTGCTCCGCTACCCGCGCATCCTCGAGCTCTTCGAGGCGTGCCGGGAGGCCGGCTACACGCGCATCGTGGCCCAGTCGCCCGGGCAGCTCATCGGTGACCGCGCCTTCGCCGAGGGCGCCGCCCGCAGCGCGCTCACCCAGGTCGACCTGCCACTCTACGGGACCACCGCGGCGGTGCATGACGCCATCACCCGCAAGCCCGGCTCGTTCGACGGCCTGATGCGGGCCCTCTCGAACCTGCGCGACCTGGGTCGCCCGCACGTCCAGCTCCACACCATCGCGCTCAAGAGCACGCTCCCGCACCTGGGCGAGTTGATCGCGTTTGCACGCGACGACCTCGGCCTGGTGCTGCGCGTGGGCATGCTGCGCTCGAACCGCCAGGGCGAACGGAACATCGTGGGCGACATGGCCTCGTTCACCGAGCTCCAGCCGCTCATCGCCAGCCACCCCGAACACTTCCGGCACGGCTTTCCTCCCTGCCAACTCCCGAAGACGTCGAGGCGCGTGGAGGTGAAGACCGCGAGCGGCGAGGGCCGGCCGCTCAACCTCTACGATCTCGGCCTGCCCGACGGCTGTGAGGACGCGCAGGTGGCGCTGGAGCGCGTGCCCACCTACCCCTCCCGCTGCGAAGCCTGCCAGGCGCGCGAGGCCTGCGGCGGGGTGCTGGGGAACTACCTCGAGGTGTTCGGCGACGGTGAGTTGGTGCCCTTCACCACCGCCTGAGCCTGCGCAGGTGTAAGGCGTCACCCGCGCGGCAGGGTCCTTCGCGGATCAACTCTCAGACCGTGCGCGCCCACGAACCGAGCGTCTCCAGCACCGCCTTCGCGTGTCCCTCGGCGTCGTGCGCGGTCCACGCCTCGAACCTCGAGAACGTCGACTCCCCGCTCAAGGGGCCCTCGGGCGGGTTCGCCGGGTACGGCCCACTGACGGAGGCCATCCACGTGGCGCCGGGCTCGGCGCGGAAGCGCCACACGGAGAGCACGCGCGGCCCGCCATCGCCTCGAGCTCCGCGGGGGGGAGGCCGAGCTCGTGGGGGTGCGCGAGCCACTGCGCCATGTCGGCGGCCGCGAAGGCGTCGCGGGTGCGGAACTCGGGCGGGATGCGCGCCGAGGCCCCCAGCGGCTTGAGCAGCCCGTAGAGCGTGGTGCGCAGCGAGTCGTCGGCGCCGAGGCGCGCGAAGAGCGCCGCGGGCACCTCTTCGCCGCGCCGCACGAGCGACATCACCGCGAAGAGCACGAGGCGCAGCTCGGGCAGCGCCAGCGTCGCGCGCAGCGGCGGCCCGGCGTCACGGCCGCCCACGAAGCCCACGAAGCCCGCGAAGTCGAGCGCGAGGCGGAGCTGGTCATCGAGGTTGGGCAATTCCTCGGGGTCGTTGGCCGCCACGTCGGGCCGAGCCGCGAGCATGCGGCCGATGCGCGCGGCGACGCCTGCTCCGGAGGCGCCGGAGGCGAAGCGCGTCGCGGTCAGCGTGCCCGAGCGCAGGGCCCTCAAGGCGAGGTCGCCGACGTCGAGCAGCGGCCCGTCGGGCACGTCCATCAACGCGGGGAACAACAGCTCGGCGTGGGGAAGGTTGCGACTCAGCTCCGTGAAGAAGCGCCCGTGGAGTGGGTCGGGCCAGCCCTTTGCCTCGAGGAGCGCGAGCAGCAGGGCCGCGCCGCGCGCCGTTCCGGCCGAGGCGACGAGCGTGAGCAGGTCGACCCGCAACGTTTCGGGGGCGCTCGCGTAGCGCGTCTCCACGAGGTCGAGCAGTGGCCGGTGCGCCGAGCCGAGGAGCGTGAAGAGGACCAGGCCCGGGCCGAGCTCGAAGCGGTTCGCGGGAGGAGGGAAGTCGAGGCCGAGCACCGCCTCCAGGGCCGCGAGGGCTTCGGGCAGCGGCCGGGGCTCTTCCCAGTACGGCCGGTGCAGGGGCTTGAGTGCCGCCGTGGCCGTCGGGCGCGGTGAGCGCGGTGAAGGCCGCGCGGAAGGGAGACGCTTCGGGGAAGCGCGGCAACGCGGACTCGAGGGTCAGGCGCACGGCCGCAGGCTACCGCCCGGTGTGCCCCACCTGAATCGAGAACACCGCGCGGCCGCCACCCCGATGCGTCAGCGACGGGCGCGCACGCGGCTCGCTTCGTTCACCTCGAGCGCGGCGTTCATCTGCTTGACGCAGTGGAGCAGGTGCTCGAGCTGGTCGGCGCTGATCAGGCCGTGCACCACGAAGTACTGCCCGATGCGCGGCTGCATCGAGCGCTGCTGCGAGAGGAGCCTCGTGCGCTGCGCCGCCGAGATCCGCCCCTCGTCGACGGCAAACTGGGCGAAGGCCGACGGGCTCCGGTTGCGGAGGCGCTGACCGAGGAGCTGCGCGACCTCCTGCTTCGTCATCAATCCACACGCGACGGCGAGCTCACCGACGCGCGGCCGGTGTTGCCGCTGCCAGGTGATCGCGGCCACGAGCTGCTGCCAGGAGACGACGCCCGAGTAGTAGAGGAACTCGGCGAAGCGCAGCTCGCGGCGCGGCATCGGGCCCCTGAAGAACAGCTCCGCGTCGGCCGCGGGGCGGGCAGCCCGGGCGCGGGGAGGCGACGCCGGAGGAGGCGCGTGACGCGACGCCCGCGCACGGGGCGGTGATGCCGGAGGAGGAGGTGGAGGCGCGCGACGCGACGCTCGCGCGCGGGGTGGTGATGCCGGAGGAGGCGCGTAGCGCGACGGTCGCGCGCGGGGAGCCGGCGCAGGTTGGAGCGGCTCCGGCACGGGTACCGGCGCCGAGAGGTGCGCGGTCACCAGCTCGTAGGCGTGCTCCAGCTCGCGGAACTCGACGGTGAGCGTGGCCTCGGAGCGACCCAACGCGTTCGCTCGATCCGGGTGGGTCTCGAACGCGCGCTTGCGGAACGCCTTGCGCAGCGTGTCCTTCCACGACGAGCTTCGGAGCTCGTCGAGGCTGGGCGGTCGCGCGCCGAACAGTACCGCCCGCGCGCGATCGAGATGGTGAGGAGCCACGCACGCATTCATACGCCGTCGCAGGCTACAGGTCCGTAGCGCTCCTTCAACTTCTCGCCGCGGTGGCCAAGATGACCCGGGGGGCACTCGGGCCTCGCTGTGGGCGCTTCAGCAGGGGCACAGCGACGAAGGTCGGCGAGTCCGGCCGGTCCGGCGCCTCCTGGTGGAGCGTACGTCGAGCGCCGTTGCCTCGATTTGAGTCGCCACCACCGTCACGGGTTCCGGGGACCAGTTGCGAACGCTCCACCGGGTCGTGCGCGCAGCGAGCGGCACTTCGGTGACAAGGCCGTCGTGGCGCAGGGGCGTGGCCTTCCCGCCGGGGTGTCGCGACAGCGCGCGGGGGGCCTGAGGCTCCATGGGTGCGTCATCAAAATTGACAACGACAAGTTATGGCCGGAGCGGTTGTCAATTTTGATGACGCACTCGCAGGACCGCGCGGGCACCGCGTCTCCTGCTCCGAAGGCGAGTGCCCCGGTCACCTCTCGCTCCGGGCCGCGATGCTGATGGGCAGGGGCACCCAGGGCCGAGCGTCCTGCCCGACCGACTCCCTTCAGTGCCGCTGTCGACCGCAGACGTGACCCTGCGCGGCGCCGAAACTGAGGTACGAGGCGCCGATGCGAAAGCTCCTCCTCGCCAGCCTGGTACTCGTCGTGGCCGCCGTCGTCTCGTGCGCGGGTTCACCCACCTGCATCACCGGTTGCGTGAGCGCGACCGGGCAGTGCGAGGGCGGCACGAGCACCCTCGCCTGTGGCAACAGTGGGCTGGCCTGCAGCGCGTGCGGTTCGACGCAGCAGTGCGTGGTCGGCGCCTGCGTCAACGCGAACGGCGGCACGGGTGGGGGCGTGGGCAGCGGCTCGCTGGCCTACACCACGGGCCCCGACGGCGGGCAGGTGGTGAGCGCCGCGAGCGGTGATTCATGTGCCGGCTTCCCCCAGCTCTTCGCCGAGTACGCGGCGGCCGTCGGAGATTGCCAGGTGAGCGACGCCACGGTGCCTTCGGCGCTGCTCTCGGAAGGGGCGTGCCGGGCGCGGCTTCCGAGCTGCGCGGCGGACGATCGTTCGCAGATGGACATCATCTTGAACTGTTACCGCCGCGTGGCCCCGTGCACCCGGGCGACGTCCCAGGACTGGACCAGCCGCACCAGTGTCTGCCGCACGCTCGCGCGGTCGTTGACCCCGGCCTGTCAGTCCGCGTTCGCCCGTTGATGCGTGGCCTCGTGGGGCTCGCGCTGGTGCTCCAGGCGTGCGTGGTCCAGGAGGATCGGCCCGCGGGGCCCGGGGAGATGCTCCGCCTGCGCGGGGCTCACACGCGGGTGTGGCAGCAGGACCAGGTGGTGCTGACGCTCGACGCCACCGAGATGACCGTCGCCGGCGACCGGGTGTTGGCCACCGGGGCCGTGCTCCAGACGAGACAGGGCACGTTGCACACGGGTCGACTCGAGTTCGATCAGCGCACCACGTCGGCGCGCGCGACGGGGGTGGTCGAGGCCGACGTCGGGCCCTGGCACTTCTGGGGCTCCGAGGTGACGTTCAGCCGCGACGCCCGGGTGTCGAGCGCAGCGCCCTTCGCGCTGAAGGCAGGCCCGCTCGTTCACTACGAGGGCCGGGCGTTCCAGTGGGACCCGGTCGGCGCGGTCGCCGAGTTGTCCCGGGTCTCGTCGGTGGTCGAGGCGAAGGGCGCGCCGATGCGCTTCGTCGCGGACCGGGTCGTGTACCGCGAAGCGCAAGCCGAGGCCGAGGCCCAGGGGCACGTCACCCTGGGCGACCGCGAAGGCGCGCGGGGCGTGGTGCGCTTCGTGCGCGGGGCCGAAGGTCAGCAGGTCGAGAGCAGCTCGGTCGACTGACCCGTTCGCGCGGTGGACCTCAGAAGTCGCGCGCGAGCACCAGCGTCGGGACCAACGCCTCGCCTTGACCTGCGTTCCAGCGCTCGGCGTGGGCGAGCGCCTGCATCACCTGCGCGCGGAAGTCTTCGAGGCCGGGCACGAGGGCCAGCTTGTCCACCGCCTCGACGAGCAGCTTCACCGTGCCGCGGGGCTGGTTCACCGTGGCCTTGTGGCAGCCGGCGGCCACCATGATCAACGCCTGCAGGAGCACGCGCGGCTCCCCCGCTTCGCGTCGCCAGGCGACCTCCCACACCTCGTGGGCCTCGAAGTACTGCCGTGCGTTGAAGAGCGCCCGGCCCGCGCGCAGGGCGTCGGTGGTCTCGGGCTTCATTCCTTCTTCTTCCCGGCCGCGGTGTGGTGGTCGCCCTGCTGTGCCTCTTGATCCGCCGTGGACCCGAGGAAGGGGAAGAGCTGTTGCTTCACGAAGCCCCGGGGCACGTAGTCGCCCACCACGCCGTAGCGATCCGGCCAGGGGCGATCGGCCTTCGCCGCGGTGCCGAAGAGGTAGTCGAGGAACGCGAAGTGCGCGGCGTAGTTCTTGTCGATGGCCTCGGTGTCGCGCGAGTGGTGCCAGTGGTGGAAGTTCGGGGTGACGAAGACGTACTTGAGCGGTCCGAGGCCCGCGCTGACGTTGGCGTGATCGAACACGGCCTGGAAGCCCACCATGATGATGTACGCGTCGATCACCTCGCGTGGAAAGCCGAGCAGGAAGATGGGCGTCATCACCGCGATGCGGGTGCCGATCAGCTCGAACAGCGACTGCCGCGAGCCGGCCAGCCAGTCCATGTCCCTGGCGCTGTGGTGCACCGCGTGGAAGCGCCAGAGCCAGGACACCTCGTGGTACGCGCGGTGCGCCCAGTACTGCACGAGGTCCGCGCAGAGGAAGACGAGGAACAGCGAGACCAGGAAGGGCAGGGTGACGAGGCGCGCGCGCACCGACTCGTTCCCGAACCAGCCCAGGGAATGCACCACGCGGTTGGTGAGCAGCAGCGTCAGGCCCACCACGAGGTGGTTCACCAGGAAGTGAACGAGGTCGGTCTGCCACTCGGGGCGGAAGATGGGCTGCTCCTTGCGCAGCGGCCGCAGCTTCTCGATGAAGATGAAGATCAGCGACGAGCCGAGGAGATCGAGCACAAAGAAGTCGAGCCCGATGTACGGCGAGTGCTCGGGGAGGTCGCCGACCTTCACCGCGGGCCCTCCGAGCACCTGCGCGAGCACCACCCAGCCGAAGGCGGCCGTCGCCAGCTTGCGGTACCGCCCCAGCAGCAGGTTGCGAATGGCCAGCGCGCCGGCGATCACCATCGCCGCGAAGAGCACGTAGCGCAGCGTGGTCACGTCGTAGCGGGCGCGCAGTTCGGGCGTCGAGAGCCACGCGGGGAACCGGAACGCGAGCACGCCGAGCACCGAGAGCAACGCGAGCGAGAACGACACCGCGCTCGACACCAGGCCGCGGCCCGTTTCGATCGGCCCGTGACCCGCGAGGAGATCTGCTTCGTCACTCATGGGCGCAGGCTCGCATGCGGGCCGCCGCGCGCGGGAAGATCGTCGCCTTCGTCAGGAGTCGCATTCGTCCGACAACATCTGCAGGCGCAGGGCGTCCGAGCGTTCCCACGCGCCCGCCGCCGCTGCGCGCGTGAGGAGCCGCGCCACCGCGGTGAGCGCGGGTGCGTAGTCGGCCGCCACGTGGGCGAGCTTCACCGGCGTCCCTCCGACGTGCGCCTGCAGCGCCAGCAAGGGGCTTCGGGTCGGGCTCATGCCCCCCCAGACCCGGCTCACCGCGGAAGTCGCATCGAAATCGCCGAGACCTCCGTTGGCGCCCGCCCATACCGCGCTGCCGGCGCGTGGGTGTCGGCGGCCCAGGCCTGGTCCCCGAACGAGAAGTGCCACCACTCGCGCGGGTGGCGGCGAAAGCCGGCGTCGCGCAGCACCGCGAACAACAGCTGCCGATGGCCGTGGGCGCGCTGCCCGGCGTCGTCCGTCGCCGCGGCGAAATGGTCGGGGTACGAGCGCGGGGTCGGCTCATCGAAGGGCGAGCCCATGTCGAGTTCACGGTCCTCAGCGTCGATGAGCGTCACGTCGACGGCCGCGCCGGTGCTGTGGGGCGGAGGGGTCGTCGGGTCTTCGCTCGGCATCGCCCAGAACTGCCTCACGCGGGCGGCGCGGGCTGCCGCGTCGAGGCGCGGCTCGTCACGCGCGAGCTGTCGGTCGGTCCACTCGACCATGAAGGCCTGCACCGGCACTGGCCGCAGCGCGTCGAGCACGTGCAGCCGCCAGCCCGGCCGCTGCTCCCCCAGCGCGACCTGCGCCGCCAGGAGCTTCTGCGCGACCGAGCGCCGCAGCGCCCACGGGCTCACCTCGCCGTAGGGTGCCCCGAGGGCCTGGTAGGGGTGGGGAGACGCGAGGCTGATCACCCCGTGCTCGAGGGCCACCTGGGGCTCGCCGTCGTCGATGATGGGAAGGGGCTTCACGCGGCGCACTCTACGGTGCCTGACGCGGTCGTTGCCCTCGCCGACCAGCCCGTGTCACCCTGTCCACTCTGATCTCCACCGTCCAGCGTCGATGGTTGGCCAGCGCGTTCCTCGTGCTGCTCGCGACGCCCGTGTATGCGTGGCAGGCCACCTTTCAGAGCACCTTCGAGGTGGCCTCCGAGACCTCGATTCGGGGCAGCACCGAGACGAGCAGCGCGGGCCAGCACGACGAGGCGCAGCAGCAGCAGACCGATGCCGCCCAGGGCGCCGAGTGCGCCAACGACAGCGAGTGCAAGGGCTGGTGTCGCGAGGGGCGCTGCGTCGATCACCTCGACCTCCCCCCGGTACCCGCGCCCGTCGAGTCGGGCCCGCCGGTGGTGCCGCCCGCCCAGGCCTGCACGGGCGATGCGCAGTGCCAGCCCGGCCAGCGCTGCGTGACGGGCCAGTGCGCGACGATGCCGCCGCCTCCTCCGTCGTCGTCCCTGTGGCGCCGCGGCTCCGAGCTCTACCTGCGCAGCCGCGCGGTGCAGCTCCGCCAAGACCTCGCGCTGGGCGAGGGGCCGGTCATCGCTGCGCTCGCGGCGGTGCAGGACGTGCCGGCGCTCGTGCTGGGCCGGACGCTGCGGGCGCACCGCGCGGAGTTGGTGGCCTTGATGGGCGACGGCGCGGACCCTGCCTGGGCGACCCGCTTCCTCGACAAGGTCGAGGCGTTGGGTCGGGGCGACGGCTGGTGCCGGCGGTGAACGTGCCGCGATGAAGCACCTGGGCTGTGCCGCGCTGCTGTTCATCTCCATCGCCGCCCACGCTGACGACGTCGACGGGGCCTCGCTGGCCGCGCGTGGCGTGGTGCTGGTGCCTTCTCCCGGCTGGACGCCCGAGCTGCTCGAGGATCTCTCGCTGGGCCTCGAAGCGCTCCCTCCGGGCGCACGGGGGCTGGGCCACCCTCTCGAAGTGGAGCTCCACCCCGAGGCGACGGCCTTCGGCCTCGGGGATGCCACGCACCCGGCGTTCACCGAGGGGCTCACGCGGCTCCATCTCTACGCGTACCGGGAAGGGGACGACGCGCGCGCAGCGTCACGGTTGGGGAAGCTCTCGGGTGAGGCGCGCAGGCGGCTGTGGCGCCGGCGGGCGGTGGTGCACGCGTTGCTCCGAAGGTGGGACGAGCGCCTGCGGTGGAGCGCCCGCGCCGCGTGGCGTGGGCTCGCGGGCTGGGACGGCGAACGGGCGCTCCTCGTGTACCCGTGGGCCTTCAGCCGCCGCGAGGGCCTGCAGAGCCCGGCGCTCGATCTCGCGACCTTCGCCGAAGAGCTCCTCGTGCCCGCGGAGTCGATGGCCCCTGGCGCAGTGGCTCCCGATGAGCGGCTGCGCTGCCGCGAGCCCTCGAAGTCACGCTTCGTCGACGAGCGCCTCGCCGCGCTCGACCCGTCCTGGCGGCCTGGGCACCGATGCCCTGCCTTCGAGGCGTGGGCGGACCTGTCGCACCTGCCGAAGTTCGAGGTGATCTTCGCCACGCCTTCTTCCTCCTCGGCCCAGGCGCTCTTCGGCCACCTGCTGCTGGGCATCGTGCGCGAGCGCGACACGGGGCCCGGCGAGGTGCAGGTGATGCAACTCGCGGCGCTGGTCTCGCCGCTGGAGCCGACGAGTGCCTATGTCGCGCGCGGGCTGAGCGGCGGCTTCCGCGGCATCTTCGCGCTCGCCACGCTGGCCGACGTGCAACAGGAGGCGCTGGGTCTCGAGCAGCGCTCGCTGCGACGCTTCGCCCTCGAACTCACGGTGCCCCAGCGCCAGCGCCTGCTGGAGCGCGTGTGGGAGTTGGAGCGCGTCGGCTACATCGACTACCGGTTCTTCAAGGCGAACTGCGCGACCATGCTGCGCTTCCTCCTCGCGCCCGCCCTCGGTGTGCACGCGCCCGGGCCACCGCTGACGCCGTGGGAGACGCCCACCCAGGTGCTCGACGGGCTCGCCCCGGTGCTGGGCGCGGTAGAGGTCGATGACGCGAGCCGCGCGGTGGCACGGCGGGCTGAAGACGCGCGGCGTGCGCTGCTCTCCAGGGCGCCGACCTCGCTGCTTGAAGCGGCGAAGGCTCTCGAGGGCGAACCGCCGCAGCGCCGCGCTGCCTACCGCGCGCTCGAAGTGGAGTTGTCCCCCGGCGACGAGCCCTGGCGCGCGCGGGTGCTGCTCGCGTCACTGCGCATCGAGCGGTACGCGCTCGACGCCGCGAGCGTGGAGCGGATCCACGCCGAGCGGGCGACGGTGCTGCCCGGCTGGACGGGCCCGAGCACCGACGAACTGGTGGCCGCTCGCCAGCACAGATCCGAGCAGGCCTCGAGCCCGCGGCTTCGCGCCGAGTCCGAGCTCGCCGAGTTGCTCGCCCTCGATGCGCTGTTGCGCGCGGCCCCGCGTCGCCCGCTCGAGGGCGCCGAGTTCGCGGTCCTCGAAGCAGAGCAGCAGGCGCGGGACACCTTCGACGCGGTGGCCTCGGCGGTGGCCACGCTCCCCGAGGCCGAGCTGGAGCGGGCGCGCGCGGAGGAACACGAGGCCCTCCTGGTGTCGGGGGCCGAGACCATGGCGCGCGCCGTTCCGGAAGGCGGGCATGGGCACGGGGCGGTGGGCGTGGGCCTGCTGAGCTCGGGCGTGCCGGTGCTCCGGCTGCGCGCGGCGGCGTTGGCCGAGCAGTTGGGTGATCAACGCCTGCGCGGCTTCGGCTCCCGAAGCGCGTGGCGGCTGCTCGACGCCTCGGTGGAGCTGGTGCCTGCGAGCCAGCCGGTGCACCGCGCCGCCTTGACGTTGCTCAGCGCGCGCTCGGTGAGCGGCAGCGGATGGGGCTGGGGCGCGGGCCTCGACTACGCGTTCGTCGATCGCGCCCACGAGGTGGCGCTGGGCGGCGAGCGGCTGTGGGTGCTGGCGGGTGATGCCCGGCTCACGAACTTCGTGATGGCGACGGTGGGGCTGCGCACGGGCCTGCGGGTGGATCTCCTGGCGAGCGCGGTGGCGTACCCACGGGCGGGTCTCGCGTTCCGACTGCAACTGCCCGGCTCGTTCGGCAACGCGGTGCGCTTCGAAGGCGGGTACCTGCCGCGGCTACAAGCGGGCAACGGCCTCTTCCGCTTCGAGCACGGCGTCACCGGCGCCGCCCAGCTCTCGCTGCGCCTCGGGGTGCTGGGCGGCGTGGCGCTCACCGCCCGCGCCGACGTGCAGGGCGAGTGGCGACCGGCGACGGGCTTCGGCGGGCTGGCGGCGCTGGGCCTCGAGTTCGACTGACCTGCTACCGCAGCGACCTCAACTCGCTCGCATCGAGCACCTCGAACCGAGCCTTCACGAACTTCCGCCCGAGCGCGGTTCGTCGAAATCGCTCCTCCAGCTTCGCGACCACCGACGCGCGCTCGCCCTTCGAGAGCACGCCCCACTTCACCTCGCTGACGACCAGCCCATCCCCCTCCTCACGGACCAGGTCGAGCTCGACGTCTGCCTCCCAGTACCGGGAACTCCCGGGCCACCGAGCGCGCAGCTGGTCCTCGAACACGGTCGACGCATGGTCCTCGAGGAGCTTCTGCTTCTCAGCCTTCCCATACGTGCGCCATCGCGAGCGATGCGGCGAGTACACCTGGAACCAGAACCGGAGCGTCGGGTCGCCCAGGCAATACCGCGTGCGCTTCGTGGTCCTCATGCTCTCGCCGAACGGCAGCTGCCGGGTCAGCAACCGGGCATCGAGCAGCACCTGCAGCAATCGAGACAAGCCCGTCTGCGGAGTCGCCAGCCGGGCCGCGATCTCCGACGGCTTGTGCGCCCCTCGCCCCACGGCTTCGAGCACCGCTGGCGCAGAGAGTCCTGCGACCCCCTCATCCTTCAAGAGCCGTGACGGCTCGAACTCGAGGGCGGGCGAGGACCCGAAGAACAACTCCTCGGCCAGTTCGATCGAACTCTGCCCGCGACTGACCGACTCCCAGTACTTGGGGACGCCACCCACGAACGCAAAACGCACGAAGGCCTCGCGGGACCCCGGGTTCTGGCCACACGCCTTGCAGAAGGCGGCGTACGACATCGGAGCGACTTCGATGATCTTCCGTGCGCGGCCCAAGAGCGGGGCGGCCCGGTTCAGAAAGAGGTCGTTCATCATGCGGGTGCTCGAGCCGCTGAGCACCAGGGTCGAGCCCTTCCGCTTGCGGTGATCGACCCACCGCTGCAGCACGCTGGGCAACGACGGGTCGCTCGCCACCAGAGACGGCAACTCGTCGAGGCAGAGCACGAAGTCGCGGGGGCCGTGGTCGAGCAGTTCGAGCAGGTCTCCGAAGGTCCGCGGCACCAACGTGGTGGTCAACCCGTGGCGCACGTCGTCGAAGACCTGCTGGAGTTGTTGTTCCTTCGACGCCTCGATGGCCTGGCTGTAGAGCCCCCGGGTCCTGCCCAGCCAGTGCGTGAGGAGCCGGGTCTTTCCCACCCGGCGGCGCCCGAACACCACCAACAGCCCGCCCTCCCTGGCGTGAGCGTCGAGTTCCTTCAACTCCTGGGTGCGGTTGACGAAGGCGAGCTCCATGCAGGAGATGAGGGAGTCCAAACATTAACGCCTTCATGCTCTGGCAGACCGGGCACCTCGACTTTCAGCCCTCAAGGCGGTGACCGCGCGCGCCGGCTGGGGAGGCGCGGGGCGTTCATGGTAGGAGCGCCGGATGCGAACCGCTCTGCGTCTTGCCGTGTTCTCCGCGGCCCTCTTCGTGCTGGCTGGTTGTGGTGCTGCGACCAAGCCCGAGTGCACCACCGCCGCCGACTGCAAGTTCATCGGACAGATGTGCTCGTCGGAGAAGAAGTGCGTCACGCCTTCCATCTTCGGCGGCGGGAGCGGCACCACGGGTGGCGGGAACGGCGCGACCGGCGGCGGCTCGGCGACGGGCGGCGGCAGCGCGACGGGCGGCGGCGATGGTGGCGGCAGCGCGACCGGTGGCGGCTCGGCGACGGGTGGTGGCTCGGCGACCGGCGGCGGTGATGGTGGTGGCTCGGCGACGGGCGGTGGTTCGGCGACGGGCGGTGGTTCGGCGACGGGCGGCGGTTCGGCGACGGGCGGTGGTTCGGCGACGGGCGGCGGTTCGG
>CAIVGN010000010.1 GCA_903905455.1 uncultured Archangium sp. | reverse complement strand
GTCAACGACGTGCGTCGGCGCTCATCACCCTCACGGTCTTGAAGGGAGTCGCTCGGCGCGGCGCCTGCGTTGAGCCTTCAAGGCACGGCGGGAGGCGCGGTGCCCTCGGTGGCCAGCAACCACTCCACGAAGCACGGCTCCCAGCGGTGGGTGAAGCGCGCGTGGCCCACGAAGCGGGTGATCAACTCACCGGGGCCCTTCGAGCTCAGCTCGGTACAACTGCGCGTCGCCGCGAAGCCGTGAATGCGGGTGCAGGCGCCCACCGCGAGGTCCACCAGCCTTGCCACCTCGTGGGGCACCGAGGCCACGTCGTCGGCCGAGAGGGCGAAGCTGTTGGTGCGGTCCGCGCAGGCGAGGTTCACCGTCCCCAGCACGCGCTGGCCGCGCATCTCCTTCTCGAGGTCGAAGGTGCGCAGCGACTCGCCGGGTTGATCCGCCCGGGGCGTGGGCGCCTTCTCGCAGCGCGCCATCACCGAGCCCGACAGCCCCGCGGGCAGGGGCGGGAGCTCCGGCAGCTCGCCCTCGCAGCGCCAGCGGTGGTTCGCCCAGGTGCCTTCGCTCCCGAGCGCCGGGGCCTCCGGGCCTCCGAAGTCCTGCGCCAGCCTGCGCTGCAGCCACGCGGCGTCGGGGAACTTCTCCAGCGCCTTCGCCCGCGCGAGGTGGTGGGCCTGGGCCGCGTCGCGCAGCGCCTCGACCCGGGCGTGGAGTGACGGCAACCCCCTCAACACGTTCGCCAACTGGGCGGCGTGGCCCGGCTGCTTGCCGCTCACCGCGGCCTCGACCTCCGGCCACAGCTGGCGCCGCAGCGTCTCGAGCGTCGTCATCGCCTCGGTGCGCGTGGGGCTGGGCGCGGTGGGCAACCCCAGCAGCACCTCGCTCACCGCGTTCGCCCGCGCGTGGGGCTCGAGCGTGGCCAGCGCGTCGAGGCAGGCGCGCGCCGGCCGCTGGAGGTGCTTCCCGTCTTCCCCGGGGTCCGCCTCCTGCACGCAGCGCAGCTGGGCGCAGGGCGTGGGCTCGTCACACATGGTGGCTGGCAGCTCGGGCTCGGGGCCCATGGACGTGGGGGCGTCGACCTGGAGCTTGCCCAGCTCGGCGTCGTCCCGCTGGCCCGCGTGGCTGGCGCCGGCTTCCCGCGTGGTGCGCTGCCGGGCCTCTTCGAGCAGGGGTTCCAGCTGCGCCACCTCGGCGCCCAGGGCGTCGACCATCAGCGCGCGCAGGTCCTCGCGGCGGTAGGTGGCGGTCATCGCGTCGAGCTCGCGCTGCACGGCCTCGATGCCGTCCGCCTCGCGCCGGGCGCGCAGCTCGGTGAGGGTGTGCTTGGCGCAGGTGCGCCGCGCGAGGTTGAGCCGCGAGGCCTCCTTCACCAGCACCTCGCCCGGGGCGTCGGCGAGGAGCGCGTCGAGCTGCTCCCGCGTGCGCGCGTCGAACTCGGCGAACGAGTCGCAGCGCTGGGCCTCGCGCAGCGCCCCCCCGGTGGTGGCGCAGCCGGCGAGCAGCAACGAGGCCCACAGCCGCTTCATCGGCGGAATTCACCTTCGATGCGCTGGTCCACGAGGCCCAGCACCTGCTCGAGCCGCACCTCGAGGAACCGGGCCTGCGCCTCGTCGGCGAGCCCCGAGACCACCGAGCACCGCTTGCCGTCGCGGAGCATCGCGCACAGCTCGTAGCTCCGGCCACCCTTGCTGCCGCGCTTCTCCACGACGAAGAACTGCTGCACCTCGGTGGCGGTCAGCGTCCTCTTGCCGAGCCACGGGAGGGGGCTGTGGCGCACCGTCAAGGTGCCCTCGGCGAGCTGCACCGTGGTCTCGTTGAGGAAGAGCGCGAGGCAGTAGTAGGCGAGGCCGACGCCCACCCACACGTGCGGCACCGCGAGGCCCGCCAGCAGGTACTGGGGGTTGTCCGCCGCGATGCCGATGGCCGCGAAGGTGAGGATGCCGTTCCAGAAGAGCGTGAAGGGCACGAGGAAGAAGGCCGCCGGGCCGATCCACCTCCAGCGCACCGTGAGCCCCCGGGGCGCGGTCTCGACCTGCCACTTCTCGGGGATGGGCACCGTCACCGCGCTCGCCGCGGAGGGCGCCCGCGACGCGCCGAGGTCCACCAGCGCGCGACACGACGGGCACCGTGCCGCGCCCAAGGACTCCGACACGGCAGAGGGGGGGAGGTTCGAACCACACGACGGGCAGTGGGTCATCGGAAGTGGAAGGTCGCACACCTGCCCGGGAAATGATGAAGTGTCGCGCTCGATGAAGGTCGGTGACTGCCCCTCCTGCCGTGCCCCTGTAGAGTTCCGCCCGGGCGCGGGGCAAATCAAGATCTGCGAGTACTGCCAGACGGTCGTCTTCCGCGGCGAGTTCAAGCTCGAGTCGCTGGGCAAGGTCGCCGAGCTGATGGACACCGAGTCGCCGCTCAAGGTCGGCCTCACCGGCCGCTACTCGGGCACGCCCTTCACCGTGGCCGGCCGCCTCCAGAAGGCCAACGCCGCCGGCACCTGGGACGAGTGGTGCCTGCAGTTCGAAGACGAGCGCGTGGGCTGGCTCGCCGAATCGGAAGGCGAGTGGAAGCTCCTCTTCCCCATGAACAACGTGGCGGCGCCGAAGCTCGAGTCGCTGCAGGTGCTGGGCACCTTCACCCTGCGCGACAAGACCTTCGTGGTCGAAGAGAAGAACAGCGCGCGCACGCTCTCGGCCCAGGGCCAGCTGCCGGCCTTCAACCGCGACCACCTCTACGTCGACGCCACCGGCCCCAAGGGGGTCTTCTGCTCGCTCGACGAGGCTGACGGCGAGACCGAGGCCTTCGTCGGCTCCTTCACCACCTTGAAGGCGCTGGGCTTCGACCCCCTGGAGCTCGAGCCCACCCCGAAGAAGGAGGCGCTGCGCCACGCCCGCTGCACCGAGTGCAACGGCGGCCTCGACCTGAAGGCCCCCGACGCCACCAAGCGCGTGGCCTGCCCGTACTGCGGCGCGCTCCTCGAGGTGCGGGGCGGCACGCTCAACTTCCTCGAGCTGCTCGAGAAGCCCCCCTTCGAGGCCCGCATCCCCCTGGGCGCCGTGGGCAAGCTGCACGACCCCACGGTCGACAAGCCGCAGGGCCCGCCGCCGGAGTGGACCTGCCTCGCCTTCCTCGTGCGCAGCTGCAACGTCGAGGGCACCCGCTACCCGTGGGACGAGTACCTGCTGTGGAACCGCACCGAGGGCTTCCGCTGGCTGATGCACAGCAACGGGCACTGGACGTGGCTCACCCCCACGCCCGCCGGCGAGGTGGCGCTCTCGTTCCGCCAGGCGAAGCTCGGGGGCCAGACCTTCCGCGGGTACCAGGCCGTGTTCGCCACCACCGAGTACGTGGCCGGCGAGTGTTACTGGCAGGTGCGCGCCGGCGAGACGGCCCAGGCCAGCGAGTACGTCGCGCCGCCCCGGTCCATCAACATCGACATCACCGACAACGAGGCCACCTTCACCCTCGGGGTGATGGTCGAGGCCGCGCTCCTCGAGAAGACCTTCGGGCTCAAGAAGAAGCTCCCTCCCGCCGTGGGCCTCGCCCCCGCCCAGCTCAACCCGTACTCGCAGAAGGCCAGCGAGGCGTGGACCTGGGGCGCGTTGTGGGCCGGGGCCCTGGTGCTGGTGGCCATCCTCTTCTCGGTGCTGGGCACCACGGAGCTCTATTACCTCGGGCACTTCTCGGTGCCCCCCAGCGCGCCTTCGGCCAGCGCCGAGGCCCAGCGCTTCAGCGACCCCTTCGAGGTCAAGAAGTCGGTGCCGCTCGAGGTGCAGGTCAGCGCGCCGGGGCTCTCCAACAACTGGCAGGGCGTGTCCATCGACCTCGTCAACGAGAAGACCAACGAGGTCATCGCGGTGTACGCCGAGTCCGAGTACTACTCGGGCACGGACGACGGCGAGCGCTGGAGCGAGGGCAGCTATTCCCAGACGCGCTCCACCGACGTGGTGGAGGCCGGCACCTACGTGCTGCGCGCCACCCCCAGCTTCGAGGCGGGCCGCGGCGTCGACTACGACATCCGGGTGCAGGCCGACGACGGGGCGGGGCTGGCCTGCCCGTTGTTCCTGGTGCTGCTGCTGCTCGCCGCGCCGCTGTATTACTCGCTGCGCGCCAACGGCTTCGAGACGGCGAAGTGGAACGACGCGGTGTTCCAGTCGTCGCCGGGCGTGAGCTCGTTCCCCTACGCCAAGGGTGACGACGATGACTGATCAACGACAGGGGGCTGCATGAAGTACTTCGGAGGCATCCTGGTGCTGGCCTACGCCGCGTTGCACACGCTGCGCATGGACCGGTTTCCAGACGAAGAACGGGGCGAGCTCCCGACCTCGGTGCGCAGCGCCCCGGGTGGCATCTTGAGCTGGCACGACGGCTTCATGGGAGGCAAGTGATGAACACCGACGCACTCATCCGGGGCGCCGTGGCGTCCCTTCTGTTCTCGACCATCGGCATCCTCGTCTTCGTGGCGGGCTTCTTCGTGGTGCGCAAGCTCCTGCCCTTCGACGTGCACAAGGAGCTGGAGGTCGACCAGAACACCGCCGTGGGCCTGGTCATCGCCAGCTTCATCCTCGGGCTGGCGTTCATCGTCGGCATGTCGATTCACGGCTGACGCGACGGCAGGTCAGTCGGGCAGCGCTGCGAAGAGCCGCCCGAGTTGGCCCTTGTGATGCGCGATGATGTCCGGCGGCGTGCCCATGGCCGCGGCCTTCGTCGCCAGCTCGGTCACGGCCTGGGCGAGGGTCTGCTTGGTGGGGTGCTCGAAGTCGGCCTTCACCGCGCGAAACGCCAGCCGCACGGCGCCCTCCACCATGCGCTTCATCGCGTCCTCGCCGGGCGCGGTCCCCAGGCTCTTGGCGGCCCTCGCGAAGGTCTCCTTCTGCGCGTTGTAGAAGCAGCGCACCACCAGCTCGCGGGCCCTGGCCGGCGTCAGCCCCTGCAACTCTGCTTCGGCGATCTCGGCGAATGGGTTCAACCCGCGCTCCCCTTGTGACCTGCAGTGGTTTGGGTAACGGGGCTTTCGGCCTGCCACAGGGTTTCTTCGGGCCCGCGGTGGCCACGGACCTCATGGTCGAGATCCACCCTGCGTGGGGGGTCACGTTCCCCCGTCAGCGGCTGGCGTCGGTCTTGCTGCGGTGATCCAGTCGCATGCGCACCCTACGAAGCACCTGGACGCAGGAATCGGGCTGGGCCGACCTTCCCCCGGTCCAGACGCCGCCCTCGCTGGTGCTCATCTTCGGGACCCGCGCGCAGCTGGACGGTCCGGCCCTGGGGCAGCTCGCCGAAGGGGTGCCGCGCGATCGCATCTTCGGCTGCAGCACCGCGGGGCAGATCGACGGCACCTGCGTCGTCGATGACGCGGTCGTCGCCACCAGCGTGTGGTTCGACCGCGTCCACCACGTCGCCGTCAGCGGCTGCGCGGACGGCGGCGGCGGGCTCCGGGTCTTCGGCGAGGTGCTGGCGCGCAGGCTCCCGGTGGAGGGGCTCACCCACGCGCTCGTCTTCTGCGACGGCACCAGGGTCAACGGCGCGCAGCTCATCGACGGCCTGGTGGCGGGGCTGCCCGCGGGCGTGACCGTTTCGGGCGGGCTCGCGGGCGACGGCGAGTCGCTGGCGGTGACCACGGTGGTGCACGAAGGCGTGGCCGCGACCGGCCTCATCTCGGTGCTCGGGCTCTATGGGCCGTTGCGGGTCCGCACGGGCACGCTGGGGGGGTGGATCCCCTTCGGGCCCAGCCGGCGCGTCACCGCGTCGACCGGCGGGGTGCTCCGCCAGTTCGACGGCGAGTCGGCGCTCGACGTCTACAAGCGCTACCTCGGCCCCTTCGCCGCGGGCCTGCCGCGCTCGGGCCTGCTCTTCCCCCTGCTCATCGAGCCCCCCCAGGGGACGCCCGTGGCGCGCCTCATTCTCGACGTGGACCACGTGGGCGACAGCGTCACCTTCGCCGGTGACATCCCCGTGGGCTCGACCGCTCGCATGATGCACGCCAGCCTCGAGCGGCTCATCGAAGGGGCCACCGGCGCCGCGAAGTCGGCCTTCCTCGAGGGCGCACCGCTCGCGCTCGTCGTCAGCTGCGTGGGCCGCCGCATGGTGCTCAAGCAACGCACCGAAGAGGAACTCGAGGCCGTGCGCGAGGTGCTGGGCGAAGGCACCACGTTGGCGGGCTTCTACTCGTATGGCGAGCTCGCCCCCGCGGAGTCCGGGCAGCCCTGCCGGCTCCACAACCACTACATCGCCATCACCACCTTCGCCGAGGCCGCGTAGCGCGATGCACCCCCTGCTCAAGCGTCAGCTCAAGCGCGCGTTTCGGGACGCCCCGGTGCCCTGCGCCGGGGGCCTCGCGCCGCTCTTCAGCACGGTGAGCCAGGCCTACCGGGACTTCGACGTCGAGCGCGGAATGCTCGAGCACGCGCTCGCGGAGACGGCCAAGGAGCTCGAGGAACGCCACGCCGCGCTGCTGTTCGACGTCGCCTGCCGCGACCGGGCCGAGGGCGAGCGCGACGCGTTCTTCCGCACCTCGTCCGACCTGCTGTGCATCCTCGACGAGCGGCTGCGCTTCTGCCAGCTGAGCCCCGGCTGGGAACACATCCTGGGGCGGGAACCCGGGCTGCTCACCGGCACCGAGGCCACCGAGCTCATCCACCCCGACGACCGGCCGAAGCTCGAGGTGTCGACCCGGGCGCTCAAGAGCGCCGAGCGGCGCATCTCGAACTTCGAGCTGCGCATGGCGGCCCTCGACGGCAGCTGGCGGTGGATCTCCTGGGGCGTGAGCTACGACCCGGCGCGGCACCTCATCTTCGCCATCGGCCGCGACACCACCGCGGAACGGGCCATGGCGCAGGACCTGGCCAGCGCCCAGAAGCTCGAGGCCGTGGGCCACCTCGCGTCGGGCGTGGCGCACGAGATCAACACCCCGGTGCAGTTCATCGGCGACAACCTGTCGTTCGTCGCCGAGAGCATGAAGGACGTGATGGGCTACCTCGCGGCCGTGGACGCCCTGCTCACCCCCGAGCAGCGCACCCGGCTCGCCGAGGCCGCCCGCAAGGCCGACCTCGACTACGTGCGCGAAGAGGTTCCGCGCTCGCTCAGCGAATCGAAGGACGGCGTGCGCCGCGTGGCCGAGCTGGTGCGCGCGCTCAAGGAGTTCGCCCACCCCGACAAGCCCGAGATGCAGCCCACCGACTTGAACCGGGCCATCGAGCGCAGCCTGGTGCTGGCCCGCGGCGAGCTCAAGCACATCGCGAAGGTCGTCACCCACCTCTCGCCGCTGCCGCCCGTCACCTGCCACGTGGGCGGCCTGAGCCAGGTGATCTTGAACCTGGTGATCAACGCGGCCCACGCCATCGAGGAGCGCGCGGTGAAGGAGCCGGGCCCCGGCTGGGAGCGCCTGATCACCGTCAGCACCGAGACCGCCGGCGGCGAAGTGTGCATCGAGGTCAGGGACACCGGCTGCGGCATCCCCGACGCCGTGAAGCCGCGCATCTTCGAGCCCTTCTTCACCACCAAGCCCATGGGCAAGGGGTCGGGCCAGGGCCTGCCGCTGGTGCGCAACGTGATCACCCTCACCCACGGCGGCAAGGTGGAGGTCGACAGCACCGTCGGCGTGGGCACCACCTTCCGGCTGCGGCTGCCCATCGGCGGGCCGGGCGCCCGCAAGGTGGCCGCATGAGGCGCCTGCTCCTGGTGGACGACGAACCCAGCGTGGTCAACGCGCTCAAGAAGGCGCTGCGCCCGTTCCGCGACCGCTGGGAGATCGAGACCGCCGAGGGAGGTCGCGCGGCCCTCGACGTCCTGGGCCAGCACCGCTTCGACGCGGTGGTGTCCGACGCGCGCATGCCCGACGTCGATGGCGAGGCGGTGCTCGAGTTCACCCGCAAGCAACACCCCACCACGGTGCGCCTGGTGCTCTCGGGGCAGGTCGACTCCAAGACCGGGCACCGGCTGGCCTCGGTGGCGCACCAGTTCCTGTCCAAGCCGAGCACCGGCGAGGCGATCCTCACCGCCGTCGAAGAATGCTGCTGCCTCGGCGAGACCCTGGCCGACCCCCGGGTGCGCGGGCTGGTCACCTCCATCGGCAAGCTGCCGGTGGGGCCGCGCGTGTACCACCGCGTCTCGGCGCTCATCGACAGCCCGACCTCTTCGGCCGAGGAGGTGGCCGAGGTCATCGAGCAAGACGCCGCCTTGTGCACCTCGGTGCTGCGCTTCGTCAGCTCGGCCTTCTTCGGCCTGCCGCGCGCGGTGACCAACATGAAGCAGGCGGTGGCCGCCATCGGCTTCGAGCGCGTGCGCGAGCTGGTGCTCTCGTCGGAGGTGTTCAGCGCCCCCGACCCGCTGGGGGTGATGGCCCACCTCGAGCGCTGCGGCCTGCAGCGCGCGCGGCTCGCGAGGCTCATCGCCGAGGGCTCGCCCATGACCAACCTCGTGGGCGAGGCCGCGCTGCTCTCCGACCTCGGCATCTACGCGCTCTCCCTGCGCCGCCCCGACATCTACGCGCCCATCTTGAGCGCGTTCCGGGCCGGCGAGGGCAGCCTGTCGGAGCTCGAGCACGCGGCCTTCGGCTGCAGCCATGCGCAGGTCGCCGCGGTGTTGTTGGGCCTGTGGGGCCTGCCGCAGACCGTGGTCAACGCCGTCAACTGGCACCACGACCTGCCCACGGGCAGCGCCGGCCTCGACACGCGCACCGTGCTCGCGCTGGCGGTGGGCCTCGAAGACGACGCGCGCCGGCCCGCGCCCGCCCGCACCGCCGCGCTCGAGGCGCTGGCCACGCAGCTGGAGGTCGGGGCGCGCCTTCCGCTGTTCAAGAACTTCGCGAAGCAGCAGTTCGGCAATGAGGTGAGGTCATGACGCTTCATTGCGTGTTGTGTGTGGACGACGAGGCCCGGCTGCTGGCGCCGCTGGCGATGCGGGTGCTGCTCACCGGCGAGGCCGACCTCGACGCCGTCGCTGAGGCGGTCAACGCGGGCCACATTCACTTCTACCTGCGCCGGGGCGAACTGAGCGACGCAGAGGTCGACGCGCGCCTCCTCGGGGCCGTCGATCCGCGCATCCTCGACGCGCTCCAGGAGCTGCCCCGGGCCGCGTGAGGCGGGGGCGAACCCAGTAGGACAGTCAGTCCCGCGAATAGTGCGGGCCCCGGGACAGGGAAGGGGGCATCAGGGGCGCCCATGACCGATCTCCTCTTCTCTGAATTCAAGCTGGGCCGGATCACGCTGAAGAACCGGGTGGTGATGGCGCCCATGACGCGCAGCCGCGCCATCGGGAACGTGCCCGGCGATTTGATCGCCACCTACTACGCGCAGCGCGCCGACGCGGGCCTGCTCATCACCGAGGGCACCTCGCCTTCTCCCGATGGCCTGGGCTACGCGCGCATTCCCGGCCTCTTCGACGACGCCCAGCAGGCCGGGTGGAAGAAGGTCACCGACGCGGTGCACGCCGCCGGCGGGCACATCTTCGTGCAGCTGATGCACACCGGCCGCGTGGGCCACGAGGCGAACCTGCCCGCCGGCGCGCGCGTGCTCGCGCCTTCGGCCCTCGCCGCCCCCGGCGAGATGTACACCGACGCCAAGGGCATGCAGCCGCACCCCGTGCCGGTCGCCATGACCGAGGCCGACATCGAGAAGGCCATCAGCGAGTACGTCAGCAGCTCGCAGCGCGCCATCGCGGCCGGCTTCGACGGAGTCGAGCTCCACGGCGCGAACGGCTACCTCATCGAGCAGTTCCTGAACGTGGCCTCCAACCAGCGCACCGACCGCTGGGGTGGTTCGGTCGAAGGCCGCGTCCGCTTCGCGGTGGAGATCGCCCGCCGCGTGACGGCCGCCATCGGCGCCGACCGCGTGGGCCTGCGCCTGAGCCCCGCAGGCGGTCCCGGCGGCATGGTGGCCGACGGCGACACCGAGGCGGTCTACCTGCAGCTGATGAAGGAGCTGCGCACGCTGGGCCTGGTCTACGTGCACGTGGTCGATCACTCGTCCATGGGCGCCCCCAAGCCGTCGTCGTCGCTGCTGCGCGGCATGCGCGAGGCCTTCGGTGGCACGTTCATCGTGGCCGGCAACTTCGACGCGGCGCGGGCCGAGGCTGCGCTCGACGGCAAGTACGGCGACCTCGTCGCCTTCGGCCGGCCCTTCATCGGGAACCCGGACCTGGTGACGAAGCTCAAGACGGGCGGCGAGTTGCGCGCGCCTGACTTCAAGTCCTTCTACACGCCGGGGCCCGAGGGCTACACCGACTACCCGCGCGGCTGACGCGCGCTCCCGGGTCGAGGCCCCGCGCGTGACGCGGGGTCCCTTCCCGGGGTCCCCCTGGGTGCCGCTCCTCGTCGAGGGGCGGCCCTTCTTGTTTTCAGGCGCTCGACGCCGCGCGGCTGCGCCCCTCCCAGGGGGCCACGCCTCGCCGCGTCGGGTGGCGTTCCCGCGCGCGGCTCCCTACACTCGGCCCATCGCGTCCGCCGCAGCGACGGGTGATGAGCACCCGAATGGCACCGACCGCTGCGCACGACGGGGGACATCGTTGAGCGAACTCACCCTGAAGTACCGCGTCATCGCGGCCCTCGCGTCGGTGGCTTCCCCGGCGACCGAGACGGTGTCGACGGCGCGTGCCCGCGCGATGATGCGCAAGCCCGGCCCGGCCTTCCTCATGGGGCGCCGGCCGAAGCTGCGCGCGGTGCACGACGAGGCCCTCGCGGGCGTGAAGGTCCGCCGCTACGTGCCCGAGGGCGTGAAGCCGGGCGTGCTGCTCTATTTCCACGGCGGCGGTTGGGTCATCGGCGACGTCGAATCGCATGACGTCCCGGCGAGCCTGCTGGCGGCGGCGACGCAGCGCGAGGTGCTCTCGCTCGACTACCGGCTCGCGCCCGAGCATCGGTACCCGGCAGCCCTCGACGACTGCCTCGCGGTGACGCGGGCCCTGGCCGGCCAGCGCGTGGTGGTGGCGGGGGACAGCGCGGGTGGCGGCCTGGCGGCGAGCGTGGCGAACGCCTGCAAGGGCGCGCTGGTGGCGCAGGTGCTGCTCTACCCGGTGACGGACTGCGCGGCGGAGACGCCCTCGTACGAGGCCTACGCCACCGGGCACCTGCTCTCGCGGGAGACCATGCGTTACTTCCGCCGCGAGTACGTGCCTGACGACGCGCGGCGCCGCGAGCCGGGCTGCTCCCCCTTGCGCGCGACGTCGCTGTCGGGCGCGGCGCCGGCCTACGTGGTGACCGCGGGCTGTGACGTGCTGCGCGACGAGGGGCGGGCCTACGCGAAGAAGCTCGTGGCCGATGGGGTCGACACCTGCGCAGACGAGGTGCCCGGCGTGCTGCATGGGTTCTTCAACCTGCAGGGGCTGCGCGAGGGGCAGGCGGTGCTCGAGCGCGTGGTGCAGTGGCTCGCGCCGCGCTGGTGACCGCACGAAACGCAGTCTCTTGCGCCCACGGAGCGTGTCTTCGAGGCCGTCGTGCGCGCGTTCGGACCGGGTCTCCACCGCCCCTCCAACGGCGTGCCTCGGCGGATCAATCGCGCCTCGCCGGGGTGAAACGCACCGCCAACAGTGCGAGGCTGAGGCAAGTCGATGTCTTCGGGGGGGGGCGGGCGTGGAGATCGAAGGGCCGCACGTGCGGGAACTCGAGGTCTCCAGCACTGCGAGGAACGCCAATGGACACACGTGAAGCCGAGTCGCGGTCGGGCACGCTGTTCGCGTACGCCCCGCTCCCGACCTGGGAGCTGGATCTCTCGGGCGTCGAGCAGTTGCTGGTGGAGCGCAGCGTGGCTCGCGACGACACGCTGGCCGCGCGCCTGGAGGCCGAGCCCGAGTTGATGACCCGCTGCGCGGAGCGCGTACGGGTCGTCGAGGTGAACCGCGCCGCGATGGCACTGGTGGGCGCCGACGCCGACGCTCCGTCGAAGGAAGGTGCGAAGCCGGTCGTCCCGGTGCCGACGCTGTTCGGGGCAAGGCACCTGCTCGCGGCGCTCTGGGCCGGTGCCCGCACGGCGACGACGGAGACCACCTTCACCACCCCGGGAGGCGAGGTGCTCGCTCTGTCCGTGTACGCCTCGGCGTGTCCGGGGGCGGGCGGACCGCTCGGGTGCGTCATCGTCACCGTGGTCGATGTCACCGAGCGCCGGGCGGCCGAAGCGGCGTTGCTCCGCCACGAGCAGCGGCAGCAACTGGCGCTCTCGGCCGGGGGCATCGGCACTTTCGACATGGAGTTGGCCACCGGGAAGGCCGACTGGTCCCCCGAGGTGGCGGAGCTGTGGGGCATGCCCCCGGGCTACGCCGGGACCCTCGCGGACTTCTGCTGGGCGCACATGCACCCCGACGATCTCAGCTGGGTGCAGGCGGCGTTCGCGACGGCGGTGACCCGGCCCGAGAGCACCGACCTCGAGTTCCGCGTCGTTCGACCCGATGGCGCGCTGCGCTGGGTGCGCTGGCGCGGGCAGGTGACCCGCGACGCGCCGGGCGCGCCGGAGCACATCCTCGGCGTCAACCTGGACATCACGGAACGCAAGCGCAGCGAGGCGGCGCTGCGCGCCAGCGATGAGCGGTTCCTGGTGGCCTTCCGATCCAGTCCCGCCGCGAGCCTCATCATTCGAGCCGACGACGGCCGCATCGTGGACGTCAACGAGACCTTCCTGCAGTTGTTTGGCTACGCGCGCGAAGAGGTGCTCGAGCACACGGCGCTCGAGCTGGGCCTCTACGAGAACCCGACCGATCGCACGAAGCTGATCGACGTCGCGCGGGCCGCAGGCCACAGCAGCAACGTCGAGCTGGTGAGCCTCACCAGGACGAAGCAACGGCGGGAGACCCTGGCGGCGGCGGCCGAGTTGACGATCGGCGGGGTGAAGCACTTCCTGGTGACGTCCTTCGACGTCACCCAGCAAAAGCGCGACGAAGAGCGACTGCGACTGCTGTGGCATGCCATTGAGCAGTGTCCGGTGGCCATCTCCATCGGGAGTTCCGACGGCACGCTCGAGTACGTGAACCGGCGCTACCTCGAGGTCAACGCGTGCGCCCCCGAGGACGTGCTGGGGAGGAACCCGCTGCGCGACGGTGGGCTCTCGGCCGAAGCCTGGCAGGCGCTTTCCCAGGCGGTGGCCGCGGGGACGGAGTGGCGCTCCGAGGTGCAGGTGCGGCGCAAGGAGGGCGAGAGCTACTGGGCGCGGATCCTGGTCTCGCCCATCCGCGACCAGCGGGGCGCCATCACCCACCAGCTGAGCATCGCCGAGGACACGACCGAGCGCCGGCGCCTGGAGGAGTCCGTGCGCCTGGCGCAGAAGATGGACGCGTTCGGCCAGTTGGCCGCGGGGGTGGCCCACGACTTCAACAACCTGCTCACGGTGATGGTGGGCAACCTCTCGCTGCTCAGCGAGGGCGCCGACGACGAGGGCACCGCGCTGGCCGAGATCAGCGAAGCGGCCTCTCGTGCCACGAACCTCACCCGGCAGTTGCTGACCTTCAGCCGGCGCCAGCCGCAGTTGCTCGAGACGGTGGACCTGAACCAGGTCTCCGCGGGCATGACCCGCATGCTGCGTCGACTGATCGGCGAGCACATCAAGCTCACCGAGCACTTCACGCCAGGCGGCGCGATCATCCGCGCGGACAGCGGGATGATGGAGCAGGTGCTGGTGAACCTCGCGGTCAACGCGCGCGACGCCATGCCCCAGGGCGGCGAGCTCGAGGTGCGCACCGAGGTGGTGAAGCTCGACCCGCGTCAGGCCAGCGTCCACCCCCGGGCGCGGCCGGGACGCTTCGTGCGACTCACGGTGAGGGACACCGGCACCGGCATCCAACCTCGCGACCTGGGGCGCATCTTCGAGCCCTTCTTCACCACCAAGGAGGTGGGAAAGGGGACGGGGCTCGGCCTCGCCACGGTGTTCGGCATCGTGGAGCAGCACGAGGGGTGGATCGAGGTGGAGTCCACCGTCGGCGTGGGGACGGCCTTCCACGTCTTTCTCCCGTTGCTGGCCCCCGAGACGCGTCCGACGCCGCTCCCGGGGTCCCTCGCCGCCGTTCAACCCGGGCCGCACCCGGCACAGACCGTGCTGGTCGTGGAAGACGAGGACCAGGTTCGCCGCCTGTTCCGGCGACTCCTCGAGGGGCGCGGGTACCACGTGCTCGAGGCGAGCAACGGGGTGGAGGCCCTGAAGCTGTGGGCGGCGAAGCGAGAGGAGATCTCGCTGCTGCTGACCGACATGGTGATGCCCGGGGGCATCGGGGGTCGCCGGTTGGCCGAGCACCTGTGCGCCGAGAAGCCGGGCCTCAAGGTGATCTACTCGTCGGGCTACGTGCCTGATGGCGCCGACCTGGCCCCCAAAGGAAACGCGGTCTTCCTCGCCAAGCCGTTCAACGCCAACGCCCTGATCCTGGCGTTGCGGGAGCTCCTGCCGCAGGGGTAGCCGGTCGCGCGGCAGCGTCCCAGAACCGGCGCGCGCTGCGCAACGCCTCGAACGAGGTGTCGAGCATGCCGAAGAGCGGGGACGGGAGCGCGTCGAGGGGGTACCAGTCCCACCGCTCGACCTTCTCGGGCTCGAGGACCCGCGGTTCCCCGGCCTTCCACTGCGCCACCAGGGAGACGTCGACGTAGTGGCGAGGCGCGTACTGGGTGGTGTTGAGCACGCGCAGGAAATCGATGTCACCGAGCTCCAGCCCCGTCTCCTCTTTGACCTCTCGTCGCGCGCAGCCTTCGAAAGACTCGAGGTGCTCGAGGTGCCCTCCCGGCGACGCATATTCCCCGGCGCCGTGGGCGTTCTTGCGCCGCCCCAGCAGCACCTTCCCGTCCTTCATCACCAACACGCCGACGCCGACGAGGGGCCGTTCGCTCATGACGCGCCTTTGAGCACACGGGCGGCACCAGGACACGCGCCGTCGAAGGGGCTCACTGCTGGCAGAGCGAGAAGCCCAACTCCCGCGCGTCGTGCTCGTGCACCTTGCACTGGTAGCCGCGCCCGTCCATCGAGCCTCCACCCGCGAGCCGCACGATGTCCCACTCGGCGAGGAGCGGGCAGAGCAGGGTGACGTTCGCGCGCGCCTGGGCGACGGTCACGTGGCGCCGCGGGCAGGTCTGGCCGGCGACGCGCTCGGCGAAGAGCCTCGGTGGCGGGAGCGGGGTGGCCGGGGGCCGAACGTGCTTGGTGACCGGGGCAGGGACGAGGGCGTCCGGCGGAGGGGCCACGTCACCCGCGTCGACGACCACGGCGGCGAAGGGCACTGCACCAGGTTGCGCCGTCGGTTGCTGCGTCGTCGGTTGCTGCGTCGTCGGTTGCTGCGTCGTCGGTTGCTGCGTCGTCGGTTGCTGCGTCGTCGGTTGCTGTGTCGTCGGCTGCTGTGTCGTCGGCTGCGTCGTCGGTTGCTGTGTCGTCGGCTGTGTCGTCGCGAGCCGACTCAGCCCGAGCGCGACGCAGAGCACCACGACCGCCGCCTGCTGCGTGGCCGGCGAGACGGCGATGGCGAACTGCTTTGTTGTGGAGCAAGCGGGTGAAGAACAAGGTGGTGGGGTTGATCAACGCGCAGGTGGCGGAAGACACCGAGTCTGACGACTCCACCGACGACGCGGATGATCAGGCCGACGACGTCGTCGCCCCCTGACTCCCTCGCCCTGCGAAGCGGGGAGAGGGCCTTCGGTGAGGGGCCGAACTCGGCACCCACGCCGAAAATCTCCCCGCATGTTCACGCCAACACCGAGGGCTAGACTCGACCCATGTCGTCCCGAAGCACCGCGCTCCTCCCACTCCTATTCCTCGCCTGCGCGCACGAGCGCCCGCAGCCCGTGGCTCCACCCGTACTCACCACCGCGCCCTGGCACACGGAGCTCGCGGCTCTCACGACCGAAGCCTCCACCGCGCGTGCCATCCCCCTGACGCACGCGGTGAAGGTCCTCCCCCTCGACGACGCGGCCTTCGACGCCGAATACGAGCGCACCCAAGCCCCCCCGCTGCGCGCGCTCCAGGCCGAACTCGAGGCCGCGCTGGCAGACTTCACGGGCACGGAAGTCTCCGCGCTGCACACGGCCCTCGCGCCGCGGTGGAGCGAAGTGCACCCACTCCCCCGGCTGGCCTTCTACGACCTCACCACCCACCAGCTCGTGGTCCGCCGCATGCTGCCGACGGACCTCGATCCCCGGCTGCGCTTCCTCACGTTGGCGCACGAGGTCGGCCACGCACTGCAAGACGAGCTCGGCGTCGCGGCGTGGAAGCCCGCCTCCTTCGAAGAATCCATCACCCAGCGCGCGGTGCTCGAAGGCGACGCACAGCTCACCGCCACGCTCCTCGATGCTGCTCGCCAGGGCACGCCACTCCCGCGCGCGGTCGAGCGCACGCGGCTGCCCCTGGGGCTTCCCGGCACAGCCCAGGTGCTCGAGCTGAGCGGGCTGTCCCCCAAAGTGCTCGAGGCGCCGCCAGTGGTGCGCGAGCTGCACCTCTTCCCGTGGATCCACGGGCAGCGCTTCTCGGCCGACCTCTACCAGGCGGGTGGGCTCTCGCTCGCCCGGCACGCGCTGGAACACCCGCCCACTCGCACCGACGCGCTCTACGCCCCGCAGCGCTGGCTCGATGGCACGGCGCCGGCGCTGCAGCCCCTGGCCGATCCGCCGCAGCGCATCGGCCTGTTGCTGCTGCGGACCATCCTCGAGCAGTGCCAGTCCGACGGGCGTTCGCTCACGCCGGTCATCGACTGGGTCGAAGCCAGCTACCTCGACGATTCCTACCGCCGCGTGGGGCGCACGCTCTCGTGGGCGGCGGACTGGGACCAGAACGGCCCCCTCACCGAGGCCCCGGGGGCGCTGGGCACCGCGGTGGTGCGCACGGTGCTCAAGTGCCTGAACCTCTCGCCCGAAGACACGAAGGTGGCCTCGCGCGAAGGGGTGGTGGGCGCGGTGATCGGAGGCCCGGGCGCGGATCGCGAGCGCCTCGCCACCACCATCTCGCGCACGCCGCACCTCGACGCCTCGGCCGCGCACCCCGGTCGCCCCATTCCCCCACCGAGCCAGGACGTCGCCTTTCGCAGCGCGGGCCACGGGGTGCTGACCGACGCGCAGTGGGTGCACACGAAGCTCGGCCTCTCGATGGCGCTGCCGGGCGGCAAGGTGGCCGACAACGAAGCGGCGGTGCTCACGGTGACGGCCCCGGGCGCGGCGATGTTCGTGATGTTCGTCGACCAGCCTCCGACCACCATGGGCGACGACGGCTTCGTCAACGCGCTGCTCGACGGGTTCCTCAAGTCATCGCAGCTGGCGCCCGAGGGGTTCCCGCTCTCCACGCGGCACCCGTGGTCGCCCACCAAGCTCGCGTGGACCTCCGGCCGCGAGACGCACGGTGAGTTCGAAGGGCCCACGGCGCTGCACGCGATGGTGCTGCCGGTGTGCGACGGCAAGGCGAGCGTGAACGTGGTGTCCTTGGGCTTCGGCCCCTCGGGGCAGCGGGTGCTCGAGGCCTGGCGCAGCAGCTTGAAGGGCGAACACAACCCGAAGGTGTGCTCCGAATGAAGCTGCGACGACTCGACGACTACCAATCATGGGCGCTGGAGCAGGGCGGCAAGCGGCTGCTCATCGACCCGTGGTTGACCGACGAGATGAGCCTGCCTCCGGGGCATTGGTTGTTCGGTCGTCGCCGCGTCGCGCCTGCGCCCGTGACCACGTACCTGCCCATGGACGCGCTGGTGTTGACCGCGCACTTCTCTGATCACCTCCACCCGCAGACCCTCGCGGCGCTCCCGAAGTCCGTGCCGGTGTTCGCCACGCCCACCGCCGCGAAGCTGGTGCGCCAGCTCGGCTTCACCCAAGTCACCGCGCTGCGCGACACCGAGCGGGCCACGCCCTGGCCGGGGCTGGAGCTCGAGGCCATCGCGCCGGGCTTCCCCTACACGCTCAACTCCCTGGGCTACGTCTTCACCGCCGACGGCGAGCGGCTCTACTTCGAGACCCACGTGGTCGACGCGAAGCGCGCGAAGGCACGCCTGGGCCCGGTGCACACGCTGGTGGCGCCGGTGCAGTCGGTGCGGTTGATGGGCTTGCCGCTGGTGATGTCACCCGAGCGGGCGCTGGCCATCGCCAAGGTGCTGCAGCCGAAATACTGGGTGCCCACGGGCAACGATCCGGCGCAGGCGCACGGGGCGTTCTCGAAGACGATGCTGTTCTACCGGGGGGAGGTCGCGGACTTCAGCGCGCTGCTCCAGTCGTCGGGTGTCGCCACCACGCTGCTCGAACCGAAGCCGGGCGAGGTCGCCCGAAACGACTGAGGCCCAGCTCTCTTTCGAGAACCGGGCCCCAGAGGAGTTCCGAAGGTGTCGGAATCAGCCAGCGATACGGACGTTCGCCGCCTGCAGGCCCTTGGGACCCTTGTTCACGTCGAACTCAACCTTCTGACCCTCAGCGAGGGTGCGGAAGCCGTCGGCCGAGATCGCGGTGTGGTGGCAGAACACGTCGTCGCCCCCGCCGTCCTGGCTGATGAAACCGAAACCCTTCGCATCGTTAAACCACTTCACAGTACCAGTAGCCATTTGACTTGATTTGCTTTCGTTATCGGGGTGCGAAAAGGCACCCCGTTGCCGCCTCTTGAGGAGTCGGCTTGCACTGTCTACGTGCCTTTCGTCCGCAGCGATAGCCCCCCCTCGAAGAAAGACCAGTGCCCATGGTGTCGTTCACGCTCAACGGGGTCGCCAGGCAGGTTGATGCGCCCGCCGACATGCCTCTTTTGTGGGTGTTGCGGGACGTGCTGCAGCTCACCGGCACCAAGTTCGGGTGCGGCATGGCCCTGTGTGGGGCGTGCACCGTTCATCTGAATGGGCAGGCGGTCCGCAGCTGCGTGCTCCCGGTCAGCGCGGTGGAAGGGCAGCAGGTGCGCACCATCGAGGGCCTCGCGGTGGGTGATCAACTGCACCCCTGCCAGCGCGCGTGGAAGGAATTCTCGGTGCCGCAGTGTGGCTACTGCCAGTCGGGGCAGCTGATGCAGGCCAGCTCCATGCTCGCGCAGAACCCCGCGCCGACCGACGAGGAGATCGACACCCAGATGAGCGGCAACCTCTGTCGCTGCGGCACGTACCCGCGCATTCGCGCCGCCATCCACCGCGCCGCGGACATCGCGAAGGCCGAGCACGTCGACTTGAAGGCCGCCATCTCCGGGGAGCCCACGAAGTGACGCTCTCTCGAAGAGGCTTGCTGCAGGCGGGGCTCGCGGTCGGTGGCGGGCTGCTCGTCGAGTTCTCACCCCAGGTCGCGCACGCGGCCGCGCCCACGGGCTTCATGCCCAGCGCGTTCCTGCGCATCACCCCTGACGACGTCATTCACCTCATCGTCTCGCGCGTGGAGATGGGCCAGGGCACCGCCACCATGCAGGCGCAGTTGCTCGCCGAGGAGCTCGAGGTCGCGCCCTCTTCTCTGCAGCTCGAGCTCGCGCCCAACGATCGCCGTTACGACAACCCGGAGATGTCCTTCCAGCTCACCGGCGGCAGCACGTCCACGGCCACCTCGTGGGATCCGTATCGCCAGGCCGGGGCGCTGGCCCGCGAGCTGCTGATCTCCGCCGCGGTGAAGACGTGGCGCGTGCCGCGCGCCGAGTGCGTGGCGAAGGACGGCGCGGTGCTGCACCCGCCGACGCAGCGCACGTTGCGCTACGGCGCGTTGGCCGAGCTCGCCGCGAGCCAGTCGGCACCCCACGTCGCGCCGCGGGAGAAGGACTTCAAGGTCATCGGCAAGCCGACGCCGCGCGTCGACGCGCACCTGAAGGTCACGGGGACGGCGCAGTTCGGCCTCGACGTGCAGGTGCCCGGGGCGAAGGTGGCGGTGCTGGTGCGCTGCCCGGTGCCGGGTGGAACGGTGAAGTCCTTCGACGACGCCGAGGCGAAGAAGCTCGGCGGCGTGTCGCACGTCGTCGCGGTCTCGCGGGGCGTGGCGGTGGTGGGCGAGACGTACTTCCACGCCCACCGCGCGGCCCAGGCGCTGAAGGTCGAGTGGGATGAAGGGCCGCTCTCGAACTTCGACTCGGTGGCCTTTCACCAGGTGCAGCTCGATGCGCTGCGCGGTGACGGTGGCCGGCGGGTGAAGAACGTGGGCGATGCCGTCGATGCCTTGCGGCGCGCGGGCTCGGTCCTCGAGGCCGAGTACTTCTTGCCGTACCTCGCGCACGCTCCCATGGAGCCGCAGAACGCGACCGCCTGGGTGCGCGACGGCAGCGTGGAGATCTGGGCGCCGACGCAGGGGCCGATGGTCGCCGCCGAGCAGGTGGCCCGGTTGCTCGACGTGCCGCAGTCCAGCGTCACCGTGCACCAGACGTGGCTGGGCGGCGGCTTCGGGCGACGCATCGCGCAGGACTACGTGCTCGAGGCCGTGGAGGTCTCGAAGGCCATCGGCGGCCCGGTGAAGGTGGTGTGGAGCCGCGAGGACGACATGCGGCACTCGCCGTACCGCCCCGCGGCGGCCCACCGCGTGCGCGCCTCGCTCGATGCCGCGGGCAAGCCCGTGGCCTGGCACCACCGCGTGGCGACGCAGAGCCTGCTCAAGGCCATCCTCCCCGACTTCGTGGGCGCCATGTTGCCCTCGGGCTTGCACTTCATGCGCAGGCTCATCGCCTCGATGGGTGAAGGCGCCATCGCCGAGCGCGACCCCACCTCGGTCGAAGGCGTCGACTCGTTGCCCTACGCGCTCACGCACCTCGCCGTCGACTTCGTGCCGGTGGAACCGGGCGTACCGGTGATGTTCTGGCGCAGCGTGGGGCACTCGCACACCGCCTTCGCCACCGAGAGCTTCGTCGACGAGCTGGCCCACGCCGCGAAGCAGGACCCCTTCGAGTTCCGTCGCGGGTTGTTGATGGCGCAGCACCGGCACCGCTGGGTGCTCGAGCTGGTGGCCGAGAAGATCGGCTGGACCACGCCGGCCCCCGAAGGCGTGGGGCGCGGCATCGCGGTGCACAAGAGCTTCGAGAGCTACGCCGCGGCGGCCGTGGAGGTGCGCATCAAGGACGGCGCCATCGTGGTGGAGCGCGTGGTGATGGCCATCGACTGCGGGCGGGTGGTGAACCCGGACATCGTCAAGGCGCAGCTCGAGTCAGCGGCCATCTTCGGGCTGAGCGCGACGCTCAAGCAGCGCATCACCTTCGAGAAGGGCCGGGTGATGCAGTCGAACTTCCACGACTACGCGCCGCTGCGCCTCGACGAGACGCCGCGCCTCGAGACCTTCATTCGCGAGAACGACGCGGCGCCGACGGGCGTGGGCGAGCCCGGCTTGCCGGTCATCGCGCCGGCCGTGGCCAACGCGGTGTTCGCCTTGACGGGGAAGCGGTTGCGCTCGCTGCCCCTGTCGCTGGAGTGAAGCCTTCAGACGCTGCGCGAGACCCACTGGCTCATGGCGGCGGCTGACGACACGCCGCTCTGACGCGCACGCTCCACGCCGTCCTTGAAGACGATGAAGGTGGGGATGCCGCGCACGCCCATCTTCGCCGAGGGCTGGGGGTGCTCGTCGGTGTTCACCTTGAGCACCACCACCTTGCCCGCCTGCTCCTTGCCGATCTGCTCGAGGATGGGCGCGGCCATGCGACACGGCCCACACCACGGCGCCCAGAAGTCGACCACCACCGGCACCGGCGAACCCGCCACGGTGCGCTCGAAGGCCGCGGCGTCCACCGCCTGGGGCGCGCCGCTCAGGTCCAGCGCCGCCTTGCACTTGCCGCAGGTGGGAGCGCCACCGGGGTGATTCTCAGGAACACGATTGAAGGCCCCACACGACGCGCATCGGAACATGGCTCACGGGTAAGGCAGCGCGGCGCGATGTCCAGCGGTAGAACCGCGCTCGTGACCACGGCTCTCATCCCCGCCGCAGGGCGCAGCGCCCGCCTGGGCCAGCCCAAACAGTTGGTGCGGCTGCGCGGCGAGACGCTGATCGCCCGGGCCGTCCGCGTCGCCCGGGAGGCGGGCTGCGCGCGGATCATCGTCGTCGAAGGGGCGGTGCCGTTGGCCGAGGCCGTCGCGTCCCTGCACGTGGAGTTGGTGCCCTGCGCCGACTGGGAACGTGGTCCCGGTGCGTCGTTGCGAGCGGGCGCGAAGGCCGCCGGTGACGACGCGGTGCTGGTGCTGCTGGCGGATCAATGGCGCGTCACGGGTGCCCACCTCCGCGCTTTGCTCGACGCCCCGGGCTCGGTCGCCGCCGCGTTCTATGCCGGTGCGCTGGGCGTTCCCGCGCGCTTTGACCCCGCCTCGGCGCAGGTGTTGCGCGCGTTGGCCGATGGCCAGGGCGCGAAGGCCTGGCTGCGTCATGAGGCGTTCCGCGTCACCCCGGTGCCCATGCCGGAGGCCGAAGTGGATCTGGACACCGCCGCCCAACTTGCAGATCTGCAATGCAGCTCTGAAGAACCCCAAACCTGAAATCACCAACCAGCTGTTTCCAGACCGTCACGGGGTGGCACGCGGTTCGCTCTGTCGGAATGCTCCATGGGCATCCTCGAGTTTCGCCGCACCTTCTCGTCGTCGTCTTCCCTGCCACCTCAGGCGCAGGTGTGGGACTGCTTCAACAAGGCGCAGGCGCTCGGCGCGGCCTTCGAGGTGCACGAAGTCGCGCTGCACTCGGGCTTCATGCCGGACGAGGCGACCACCCTGTCGCTCACGCTCGCGGAGCTGGCGATGAACGCGGTGCAGGTGGCTCGCGGCGCCGTGGCGTCGGTCTTCTTCGGGCCCAACGGCTGGCGCCTCGAGGTCTCCGAGGCCGGCCCGGGCGCGAGCGCGGACCTGCGCACCGTTCCGCGCGAGGCGCTCACCTCGTACCGCGTGGTGCGCAAGGCCGACGGCGCTCACCTCGTGGTCGCCGAGTACGAGCGCCCCGCGGGCGAATGAGCTGAATTCGTACGTCCTCAAACAAAGATGCAGAGCAATGGCGGTCGCTTGGCCCTCGGGTCGAGTGACCCCTCCTTGACCGCGAGGTCGAGCCCCTTACTGTCGGGCGGTCCTCCCGCCGCGAGCCTCGCTCCGGGTCACTGATGGTCGCCTCGTGCGGCCCGATTCTTTTTCCCGGAGCAGCTCATGCGCTTTCCTACCCACGGTTCACGTGGTTCGTCCGTCGTCACGTCGTTGATCGTCGCCGCCTTCGCCTTCGTCGGGTGCGGCCCCGCGGCGTCCGTCTCCGCCGCGCCGAAGGTGACCTCGACCTCGCCCGCGGATCTCGCGACCGACGTGGCCCTCGACGCGCCGCTGTCGGCCGTCTTCGACCTGGAGATGGAGCCGTTGAGCGACGCCACCTTCACGCTCCTGCAGGGCACCACGCCGGTCACCGGCGCGGTGAGCACGAGCGCTGATGGCAAGACCGCGACCTTCGTCCCCCAGGCGCTCGTTGCGGGCACGGTGTACTCGGCGAAGCTCACCAGCGGCGTCACCTCGAAGGCCGGCGTCGCGCTCGCCACCGCGCATGCGTGGAGCTTCACCACCGCCACCAGCGCAGTCGTGGTCACCGTGCCCGAGGTGACCGCGCGCAGCCCGCTGGCGGACGCGCTCGGCGTGGCCATCAACACCAGGGTCTGCGCCACCTTCAACGTGGAGATGGACGCGCTCACCCTCACCGAGGCGACCTTCACCGTGAAGCAGGGCGCCACGGTGATCCCCGGCGCCATCACCATGGGCCCGGGCCCGACGGCTACCTTCACCGCGACCAGCAACCTCCCCGTGGCCACGCTGCTCACCGCGTCCCTGAGCGTCGGGGTGAAGAGCGCGGCCGGCACGCCGCTGGCCTCGGCCGTGACCTGGCAGTTCACCACCGGCTCCACGGTGGCCCTCGGGCCCGCGGCGGTGAACCTGGGCGCGGCGGGGCGCTTCGTGGTGCTCGCCAAGACCGGCATCTCGTCGGTGCCCGCGTCGGTCATCACCGGCGACCTCGGCCTGGGGCCCGCGGCGGCGAGCTACGTCACCGGCTTCTCGCTGGTCGCTGACGCCACCAACGTCTTCTCGAAGGCGACGCAGGTCGTGGGCCAGGTCTACGCGGCGAACTACGCGGTGCCCACGCCCAGCAACCTCACCACCGCGGTGAGCAACATGGAGGGCGCGTACACCGATGCCGCCGGCCGCCCCACGCCCGACTTCCTCGAACTGGGCACTGGCAACATCGGCGGCAAGACCCTCGCCCCCGGCCTCTACAAGTGGACGAGCACCATCACCGTGCCCACCGACGTCACCATCGCCGGCGGCGCGAACGACGTGTGGATCTTCCAGGCCTCGGGCGACCTCACCACCAGCGCGGCCACCCGCGTCACCCTGGCCGGCGGCGCGCTGGCGAAGAACATCTTCTGGCAGGTCGCCGGCAAGGCCACGCTCGGCGTCGGCTCGCACTTCGAGGGTGTGCTGCTGTGCAAGACGGAGGTCACGCTGCAGACCGCGGCGACCATGAATGGCCGGGTGCTCGCCCAGACCCAGGTCGCGTTGCAGCAGGCGACCCTCACGCAGCCGGCGCCGTAGCCGGTATGCTCGCGGGCCTCGATGCAACGCCCGCGCGCCAGACCCCGGTTCAGCTTCGAGCACCCCCTGGCCCCTGACGCCGTCATCGAGCGCGTCCGGGTCCAGCTCGAGCAGGGCGGCCCGGTCAGCGGCTCGGTGTTTCGCCGCACGCTGCTGCTCACCCTGAAGGAAGAGCACCGCCACTTCTGGACGCCGCACCTCGACGTGCAGCTCGACGCGGGGAAGGACGGCGGCACGCGCGTCGACGGCACCTTCGCCCCGCACCCGCAGCTGTGGACCATCTTCGTGGCGGTGCAGTTTCTCTTCGGCCTGCTCTCGGTGGCCGCGGGCATCTTCGTCGCCAGCCGCCTGATGCTGGGACACGACCCCACGCTCGCGCTGGTGACCCTCGCGGTGATGCTCTTCGGCGGCGGCTTCAGCTACGGCGCGGCCTACGTCGGCCAGGGCATCGGCTCGGAGCAGATGTACGAGCTGCGCGCCTTCCTCGACGCGGCGTTGCGCGACTGAGCTCCGTGAGTGTCAGGTCGAGCTGACACCTCGCGCACGTGCCTGCGACGGGCCTCTCCGGGGTAGGGTGCCCCCGTGTTCGTTCCTCTTCGCGTCGCCCGGTCCCGCCGCTGATGGCTCCCCCTCGTCACCTTCGCACCGAGCGGCTGGGCGCCTCGAGCCTGCGCGTCGACCTCGCCGGCAACCTGCAGCGCCTCTCGTGGACCCTGCGCGTCGTCTCGGGTCCCGACGCGGGCGCGACGCTCCCGTTGGGGGCACGCTCGGTGGTGGGCTCGGGGGACACCGTTGACCTTCGGCTCAATGACCCCGCGGTCTCGCGCAACCACCTCGAGCTCGAGCCCCGCGCCGACGGCGTCTTCCTGCGCGACCTCGGCTCGACCAACGGCACCTTGCTGGGCGGCGCGCGCATCGACACTGCCTTCGTCGAGCAGCAGGCGGTCATCGCCGTGGGCCGCAGCCTGCTGTCGGTCACCGTCGACGCGCGCGATGAGCACGTCGAGGGCCCGGTGGAGCTCGATGGCCTGGTGGCCACCAGCGCCTCGATGCGCCGCGTGTTCGGCCTCATCGAGAAGCTCGCGCCCACCGAGACGCCGGTCATCCTCCTGGGCGAGACGGGCACCGGGAAAGAGGGCCTCGCCCGCGCGCTCCACGCCCGCAGCGCCCGGCGGCGCGGTCCCCTGGTGGTGGTGGACTGCGGCGCGCTGGCGCCCCAGCTCATCGAGAGCGAGCTCTTCGGCCATACCCGCGGCGCCTTCACCGGCGCGGTGGGAGATCGCCCCGGCGCCTTTCTCGAGGCCGAGGGCGGCACGCTCTTCCTCGACGAGGTCGGGGAGCTGCCGCTCGAGCTGCAGCCGCGGTTGCTGCGCGCGCTCGAGGCCCACCAGGTCAAGCGCGTGGGCGAAGACAAGCACCGCACCGTCGACGTGCGCATCGTGGCCGCGACCAACCGCCCCCTCGACGCCGACGTGAAGGCCGGGCGTTTCCGCAGCGACCTCTACTTCCGCCTCGCCGTCGCCGCGCTGCGCGTGCCGCCGTTGCGCGAGCGCCGCGAAGACCTTCCTGCCCTGGTGCGCGCGCTGCTCACCCAGCTGGGCCGCGAGTCCTTCGACCTCAATCTCGAGCTGCTCGCCAAGCTCTCGTCGTACGACTGGCCGGGCAACGTGCGCGAGCTGCGCAACGTGGTGGCCCGCGCGGTGGTCAGTGACGAGGTGTCGCTCACCAGCGTGCTCAACCCCGCGGCTCCCTCGGGCGCGCCCCGCGAAGTGCCGCCCGTGCCGGCGTCGGCCTCGGTGGAGGTGCCCTTCAAGGAAGCCAAGGAGCGCCTCGTGGACGCCTTCACCCGGGAGTACCTGCTGGCCCTGCTCGCGAAGTACGAAGGCAACGTCACGCACATGGCCCGTGGCTCGGGCCTGGCGCGCACGTACCTGCACGACCTGTTGTCGAAGCACGGCCTGCAGCGAAGTTGAGCGGCGCCGGTGTCAGCGCGAGCTGACGATGGCCTCGCGGTGTCAGGTGGTCCTGACGACACCTCGCGCATGAATCGCCGCACGTTCTGCGGCGCCGGGGTGGCGGGCCTCGGGCCTCCACGCAACGTCGCGGGTTCGCTGCGTCGGAAAGTGCCGTCGAGCTCCGCCGCGCCCACGCACCTCGCGACGACGTGGCGCGCGCAGAACCTTCGCCTTTCGAGAGGTGAGGCGAGGCACACCCCTTGAAAAGCCGCTGACCCATGCCGCGTGGCGTGGTGCTCGTTCTCTTCTCAATCGTGTCGTCGGCGTGCGTGACGACGAAGGCGGCCGTGGTCGCGTGGCC
>CAIVGN010000009.1 GCA_903905455.1 uncultured Archangium sp. | reverse complement strand
TCGACTGCACTCATAGTGCCTCCAGGGGGGCGCGAGACCGGCATCACCAAACCCGGGGCGCGCCAATTCACGGATCGGGCCAGCCGACCCGGTTCATGAAGGCGCACCTGCGCAGAAGCTTCGCCCTCCGAGCGAAACCGTCCGTCGGTGCGTAGCGATCTGGTTCAACGGGGTTGGCTCGCGACGCGTGGCGTCAACCGCAAACCCTTCGTGCCTACACACGTCAGCGCTGCACGTTGTGCGGTAGGGCGCCTGATGTCTGGGGTTAGAGCCCCGCGAGGGCCTTGAGCACCCACGCCGTCGCGAGGCCGAGGTACGTGCCCAGGGCGATGCCGGCCAGCCCCAGCGTCAGCCCCGGCCCGACGAGCGCGCGGTTCTTGAGCGCCGCGGCCACGGGGCCGATGAACGGTGGGCCGAAGATGGTGGCCGTGGAGCTGATGATCGCCGTGTCCACGTCGATGCCGAACACCCAGCACAGGGCGAAGTGAATCACCGCGGCGCTCACCATCACGATGAAGACGAACGAGAGCAGCATCAGGCTGGTGGTGGTCAGCTTGCTCCCGTCGGCCAGGCTGCCCATGGCGGCGCAAAAGATGAGCAGCGCGTACTCCCCCAGCTCGAACGAGCCCTCGAGCGCCCGCACCTTCGGCGAGAGCGACGCGGCGATGCCCAGGGTGGTGACGCAGAGCATCACGAAGCCGATGTGCAGTTCCTGCAGCAGCCCGAACGACAGGCCCACCGCCCCCGCGGCCATCACCACCGTCAGGCCGAACGACTGGGCCATGGGGACGACGTGGTGCCTCGTCCACTTCGAGAGGGTCTCGCCGGGGTGCTCGAAGGCTTCGTGGTGCGCCTCGGCCTTGAAGGGCTTGAGGATCTTCGCCAGCAGCGGCTGGGCCACCGAGAGCAGGAAGAACAGGTACGCCCCGCCACAGATGAGATCGGCGGTGTTGAGCACCACGAAGGTCTCCTGCCGGGTCTTGAGCGCGTAGCCAATGGCAGACATGTTGGCCGTGCCGCCGACGTACACGCCCACCAGCATGCCGGCGATCTTCCACCACTCGTCGGTGGAGCCGCGGAAGTACCAGCCCACCGCGCCCGCGGCCGTCACCGCGGCCACGCAGGCGCAGGCAAACGAGATCAACAGCCCGCGCGCCAATGACAGCCACTTCGCCAGCTCGGTCGAGAAGAGCAACAACGGCACGGCCAGCAGCACCGCGCCGCCCGCGAGGCTGGTGCCGAGTTCCTCGTCGAGGTGCAGCCCGGGCACGTTGGCCACCACGATGCCCGCGCCGTAGGCCAGCACCACCGGGCCCAGCACCTTGGCGGCCTTGAAGCGCTCCGCGGCCCAGATGGAAAGGGCGGGGACCACCAGGCAGAACAGCACTTGCAGCACGATCACGAGGCACCCCGAAGCGACTGCGTGAGCAACACCGCGCCTGCCACCAGCAGCAGCCCGGCCACCACCACCCGAAAGCGCGCCTCGTCGAGGCGGTGGTGCACCCACTCGCCGGCACCGATGCCCAGCGCCAGGGGGCCCAGCATCCACCCGCTGGTGGTCAACGTGCCGGCGCTCACCGCGCCGTCCATCACCAGTCGGGGCATCACCAGCGCATTCAACACCAGCCAGAGCATCGACAGGGTGCTGCGGAAGGCCGCCTTGTCGGTCAGCTCGCGCGCCGACACGAAGACCGCCAGCGGGCCGCCGGTGGCGAAGATGCCGTGAATGACCCCGGCCCCCACCAACGCGGCGACGCGCGCCGGGCCGGGCAGGGCGGCCGGGGCGACGTTCGGCTGGAGCGCGCCCTGCAGCTGCCACGCGGCCACGGCCATCACGAAGGCGCCGAAGACCGGCTTGAGCCAGCTGGTCTCGGCCGCGCGCGTGGCCACCAGGGTGCCCAGGCCCAGGCCCAGGGCCATCAGCGGCACCATGCGCCGCGCGAGGAACGACCAGCGAATCGAGCCCCAGCCGCGCGCCACCAGGTAGGCCGAGAGCACCATGTTCACCGGTACCAGCCACGCCAGCAGCTCGTTCACCGGGAACCACATGGCCCCCAGGGTGAGGGCCACGACCATGCTCCCGAAGCCGGCCGCCGCTTCGACCAGGAACGAGAGAAAGACGATCGCCGCGAGCAACCCCGGGGGACTCACGCCCGGTTGAAGAGCCCGTCGAGGAACTCCCCGAGGAAGTCGTCGACCTGCGACTTGTCGGGGATCGAGCCGACCATGCCGTACATCGCGGCGCTGCCGTCGGGCGCGGGCTCGCCGGCCGCGAGGCTCTTCGCGCACTCGGCGAGATCGGTGAGGAACTGCGCCCAGACCGCCGCGTGCGCCGGGGTGACCATCACGTGCAGCGCCGGCGGGCTCATCTGCCGGTCGAGCTTCCACCCGCGCGCGTCCATCGCGTCGCCCAGCTCGTACACGTTGAGGCTGTCGCTGCCGAAGGCGAACACCCCGCCCACCGGCTCGCCCAGCACGTGGAGCCCCGCGATGTCGCGGATGCCCGCCTGCATGGCCTTCGTCGAGTCGATGATGCTCTGGGCCCGCGTCAGGTAGCCCGCTTCGCCCAGGTGGTGCATCACCGCCCAGGCCGCCGCGATGGCCCCGCCGGGCCGCGTGCCGCAGAACGAGGGCGACGCGTACAGCCCGCCATTCCACCCCGCGTAGGTGAAGAACTGGTGACGCCGCAGCGCCCCCGTCCGGTACAGCACCACCGAGGCGCCCTTGGCCGCGTAGCCGTACTTGTGCAGGTCGGCCGACATCGAGGTCACCCCGTCGACCGCGAAGTCGAAGGGCGCCACCGGACGGCCCAGCATGCGCGCGAAGGGGAGGAAGAAGCCGCCGAGGCACGCGTCGACGTGGCACAGCAGGCCGAGCGACTTCGCCAGCCCGGCGATGGCCGTGATGTCGTCGATCACCCCGTGGGGGTAGGCCGGCGCGCTGCCCACCAGCAACACCGTCTCGGGGCGGATCAGCGCTTCCATCGCCGCCACGTCGACGCGGAAGTCCGCCTGCAGCGGGGCGTGCGAGTAGTCGACGTCGAAGTAGTGCATCGCCTTGTCGAAGGCCGGGTGCGCCGAGGCGGGCACGATGACGTGCGGCCGCTTGAGCCCCTTGACCTTGCGGCCCCACTCGCGCGCGGTCTTGATGGCCATCATGATGCTCTCGGTGCCGCCGGAGGTCATGGTGCCGGCCACGTCGTCATCGCCGCCCAGCAGCGAGGCCGCCATCGAGACCACCTCGCACTCCATCTGCCGCAGCGAGGGGAAGGCGACCGGCGAGAGGCCGTTCTCGGCGATGAACTCCGAGTAGGCGTCCTTGAGCAGCGCCGAGACCTCGTCGCCCGCGAAGTACACCAGGCTGAAGGTGCGACCGTCTTTCCACTTGGCGTCGTCGGCGTGCAGGGCCTTGAGCTGCTGCATCACCGCGTCGCGGGGGGTGCCACTCTTCGGGAGCGTCTTCGCCATGGTCTCTCCTTCGCGGGAACCCACAGGCCCTTACCCGGGCATTTCGATGCCGCGCCCTCTGTTTTGCGGTCGCATGTCGAACAATCAGGTGCATAGGGTTGTCGACTTCGCGTCTCCGGCCCGTGCTGCAAGGGAGTTTCCAGTGATTTCGCCCCGCTTTCGCTCTTCCGCCCTCTGGCTGGCGCTCCTGGCGTTCGCCGCGCACGCCGAGCTTCCCCTGTCGGACGTCGTCAAGGTGCCGCGCCCCGAGAAGGGCGAGTTCATGGGGCTGTACCTCAAGGGCCAGAAGATCGGCTTCATGTACAGCCAGGTCACGCTCTCGCCGGCCCGGGACACCGTGACCGCGGTCACCGAGCTGCACTTCAAGGCGAAGGTCGGCCCCGACGCCATCAGCGATCGCATGATGAAGGAGACCCGCGTCTACGAATCGAAACCCAACGGGCGGCTGCTCTCGTTCGTGATGGAACAGAGCGGCGACGGCGGCGAACAGCTCCTCGAGGGCACCGCCTTGCCTACCGGCGTGCGCGTGGTCCGCAAGAAGCCCGGCGTGCCCAACGACGTGAAGCTGCTGCCGCCCTCGAAGGAGGTGGTGGAGGACGCCGACCAGGCCCGCGTGGCCCTCAAGCGCAACGCGAAGGTCGTGGGCACGATCACCGACTCGACCGATCTCCAGCAGTACTCGATCACCACCACCGTCGGCGGCACCGAGACGCGCACCGTGGCCGGCGTGAAGGCGAAGCTGCGCAAGGTCACCACGCTGTCCGAGAAGGAGAAGGTGCCCACCGAGGCCTGGGTCGACGAGAAGGGCCGCATGCTCGAGGTGCAGTACGGCCCGATGATGTCGGGCTTCCTCGAGTCGGAAGAGGTCGCCCGCCGCGTGGACCTCGTGGAGGTCTTCGGGCTGACCCGCGTGGTGCTGCCCAGGGACCCGCCGGCCAGCGCGTCGGTGGCCTTCGTGATGGTGCTCAAGGGCGTCTCCGAGAAGTTCTGGAACACCACCTACCGCCAGAAGTGGAAGTCCCTGGGCGACGGCCGGGTGGAGGTCACCGTGCTCTCGGCGCCTCCGAAGATCTTGAAGCCCCGCCCGCTCATCGACCCCAACGGCGGCGCGAACCTGAAGTCGACCATCGCCGTCGAGGCCGACAGCCCGGAGATCATCGCCCTGGCGAAGAAGATCGTCGGTGACGAGAAGGACGCGTGGGCCTCGGCGAAGAAGATCAACGAGTGGGTGAACAAGAACCTCGCCAAGGACTACGGCGCCTCGTCGGACAGCGCCACCGGCGTGCTCGCGCTGATGAAGGGCGACTGCACCGAGCACTCGCTGCTCATGGTCTCGTTGCTGCGCGCCATCGGCATCCCCGCCAAGCGCGTGGACGGCCTCGTGTACCTGAAGAACGACGACCGCGTGCCCGCCCTCTACTGGCACGAGTGGGTCGAAGCCTTCGTCGGCGAGTGGACCCAGATGGACCCCACCTTCGGCCAGGCGGTGGCCAACGCCACGCGGCTGGGCGTCGGGGAAGAGAGCAGCGCGGAGATCACCCCGCTCATCGGTTCGATGACGGTGGTCGAAGTCAGGTGACCGCGTTCGGCGCCTACGAGCTCGGCCGCCGGCTGGGCGCGGGCGGCATGGGCGAGGTCTTCCTCGCGCGCCGCCTCGCCGACGGGCAGCAGGTGGTGATCAAGCGGGTGCTCCCGGGGCTCGCGTCGCGGCCCGGGTTCGTCGAGCGGTTCCTCCACGAGGTGCAGGTGCTGGCGCGGCTGCACTCGCCGTGCATCGTGCGGGTGTTCGACTTCGGAGAGGTCGACGGCCGCTGGTTCCTCGCCATGGAGCACGTGGAGGGCCTCGACGTCGCCGCGTGGCTCGCGCGCGGGCCGGTGTCCCTCTCGGCCGCGTGCCGGGTGGTGCTCGAGGGCGCGTCGGGCTTGATGGCTGCGCATGGCGCCCGAGACGCGGCCGGCCGCGCGACCCCGGTGGTGCACCGCGACGTGAGCCCTCACAACCTGCTCGTCGACCTCGACGGCTCGGTGAAGTTGATCGACTTCGGCGTGGCCTCGCTGGGAGGGCAGGGCGAGAGCGGGGGCAAGCTCGCCTACGCGGCCCCCGAGCAACTGATGGACGAGCTCACCTCGCCCCACGGCGACCAGTACTCGCTGGGCGTGGTCGCCTGGGAATGCCTCGCCGGGCAACGCGCCTTCGGTGACGTCGAAGACGTCGAACTCATCCGCCTCGTCACCGAGGTCGGCGTGCGGCCGCTGCCCGCGTCGGTGCCGTCCTCGCTGGCGGCCCTCGTGCAGCGGATGACGGCCCTCGCGCCGTCGGCGCGGTTCGGCAGCATGAGCGAAGTGCGCGAGGCGTGGCTCGAGGTGGTTCGCGGCCTGCGCCTCGAGGTCGGGCCTGCGGCGCTCGCCTCGCGCGCGGTGGTGGAGCAGGCGCGCCCGGTGCTTCCCCTCCCGGCGCCTGGGGACAGGGAGCGCCAGCCGTTGAGTGTCGTGGAGACGGCGGCGCTGGGCGTCATTCGAGACGGCATGAGCGCGGAGGAGGCCGAGGCGGCGATCGATGCACGTACGCTCGACGGTGCACCCTTTGCGCTCGATGTCCTGCAGGGCCTCGTCGAGAAGGGCGCGCTGCGGGCCGAAGATCGAGACGGCGAGCGCCGCTTCTTCCGCTGAGCTAGATCGCGGGCCGTGCGCGCTCTCTCCTTCGTCCTCTCGTTGGTGATGATCCTGGGGTGCCGCAGCAACGCCCAGCCGGCGTCCCCGGCGAAGGCCTTCGTGGCCGGCACGCGCACGACCAAGACCCCCGAGGTGGCCTCGTGGGTCTTCAAGGGAGATCGCGTGCAGGGCTGGGAAGACCACGGCTGGGACGCGCGCCAGCCCCGCAAGTCGGGCGACCCCGAGCGGCACCTCATGGGGAACTACGGCGGGTGGATCCTCGCCAAGTCGGGCTTCGAGGGGCTCTTCGGCGGCCTCACCATGCGCGTGCGCACCACGCCGCAGGCCAGCGAGTTCCTCGAGCTGAACCTCGACTCCGAGAAGGCCGACATCTTCCCCCGCGTGATGCTGCGCCCCGAGCACCGGGTCGACCTCGCCGACGGCTGGTCGGAGATCTACGTCTCGATGTCCGAGCTCAACCCCACGCTCGCCCAGTTCGATCACGTGCGCCTGCGCGCGGTGCGGCCGCTGCCCCCGCCGGGCCTGGTGGAGATCGACTTCGTGGGCCTCACCGGCGCCGACGCCGCGCTGCTCACCCAGGCCGAGGCCGCGCGCAACGCGCCGGGCACCATGGCCGCCTTCGCCGTCGACTGCGAAGCCCCGGTGCAGGAGATCAGCCCGCTCATCTACAGCATCGCCTTCGACCCGATGCACGACGGCAAGGAGACCCACCAGTGGAAGCTCAACGCCGCCTCGCGTCGCTGGGGCGGCAACCCGGCCAGCCGTTACAACTGGGAGCTGGGCAACGCGTGGAACACCGGCCTCGACTACTTCTTCGAGAACGTCGACTACGTGGACGAGCCCGGCTTCACCTGGCGCAACTACCTCGACGCCAACCGCGACCGTCACGTCGTCTCGGCCGTCACCCTGCCCATGCTCGGCTGGGTGGCGCGTGACACGAAGTCCGTCTCCTTCCCCCGCAGCGAGTACCCGGTGCAGCAGGCCTTCGACGGCTACCGCACCATCGCCGGCAACGGCCTGGGCAAGGACGGCAAGCCGCTCAAGCCCGGGCCGCCCGCGCGCACCAGCATCGCCGCGCCCCCCGACTTCATTGCCCGCTGGGTCAAGACCCTGCGCGACTACGAGGCGGTGCGCGGCAAGACCGCGGAGATCTTCTTCCTCGATAACGAGCCGGCGCTTTGGCACAGCACCCACCGCGACGTGCACCCCGCGCCGCTGAGCTACGACGAGCAGCTTTCCCGAACCGTGGAGTACGCCTCCGCCGTGCGCAAGGTCGCCCCCGACGCGCTGCTCGCCGGCCCCGCCGAGTGGGGCTGGCCGGGCTACTTCTATTCGGCCGTCGACGCCGAGGCGGGCTTCATGCTCCGGCCCGATCGCCGCGCTCACGGCGACGTGCCCCTGCTCGAGTGGTGGCTCGGCAAGCTCGCGGCCCACGAGAAGAAGACCGGCGTGCGGCTGCTCGACGTGCTCGACCTGCACTTCTACCCGCAGGCCCAGGGCATGGGCGTGGGCACCGAGGGGCAGACCGACGGCGAGTCGGCGGCGCTGCGCATCCGCTCCACGCGCGCCCTGTGGGACCCCCGGTACACCGACGAGTCGTGGATCAAGGAGCCGGTGCGCCTGATCCCCCGCATGCGCGAGCTGGTGCAGAAGAACTACCCGGGCCTCAAGCTGGCCATCGGCGAGTACAACTTCGGCGCCGAGCGGCACCTGTCGGGTGGCCTGGCCCTCGCCGAGGCCCTCGGGCGCTTCGGCCAGGAGGGGCTCTACGCCGCCTGGTATTGGACCTACCCCGTCGACGCGAGCCCGGCCTTCTGGGCCTTCCGCGCCTTCCGGAACTACGACGGCGCCGGCGGCCGCTTCGCCGACTGGTCGATGCCCACCACCACCGCGCAGCCCGACGCCTCTCTGTTCGCCGCGCGCAGCAAGGATGGCTCGCGGGTGACCCTCGTGGCCTTGAACCTCTCGCCGAAGGAGACGCTCGAGGCGAGCATCAAGCTCCAGGGCTGCACGCCGGCGGTGTCCCAGCGCGTCTTCAGCTACATCGGCGACGCGCGCGGGTTCAGCCCCCGCCAGGTGCCCCTGGGCAGCGCCTACCGCCTTCCCCCCTATTCCATCACGGTGATCGAGCTCACCGTGCCGCGCCCGAAGTGAGCGCGCCGGCCATGCCCGGGTTCCGTGCTACGCCTTAGGTTCTCGTGACGAAGCTCATCCTCCTCACGGTGTGCCTCGCGCTGGTCATCATCCCCTTGAGGGCCTCGCGAGATCCGCGGCCGGTGCGCGGCCTCAAGCGCGCCATCTGGGGCGTGGTGGCCTTCAACGTCTTCTACGTGGTCTTGCTGCGGGTCATCGTCCCGCGGCTGGGGTGAGGGGTGATGCGCGAGTTCTTCCACGTCGCCTGGTCGCGCCATCGGCTCGCGGCCCTGGTGTGCGCGGCGCTCACGCTGGCCGTCGCGGTCGCCTCGTCGTCGCTCGTCTCCGAGCACTATGCCGTCGAGGCGTTGGTCTTCATCGCCGAGCCGGTCGCCGTGCACCGCCTCGCCAACCCCGCGGCCCGGCTGCCCGAGGCGACCCAGGAACTCGCGGAGGTGCGCGAGTTGCTCATGTCGCGCGACAGCCTGGTGGCGCTCGTCAAGCGCAGCGGGCTGCTCGACCAGTGGGACCTCGGGCGCCCCTGGGCGCTGCGCCAGAAGGACCGGCTGCAGGCCGCGGTGCTGGGCCCCGTGAGCGACAAGGATCGCCTCGAGGTGCTGGTGAAGATGCTCGAGCGGCGGCTCGACGTGGTGGTCGACGGGCCCAAGGTGCGCCTCACCGCTGACTGGATGTCCCCCGACGTCGCCCTCTCGCTGGTGCAGACCCAGCTGGGCGCACTGATGCAGCTACGCGTGCGCCGCGAGGCCCGCCTCGTCGACTCGGCCGCCCTGGCGCTCGACGACCAGTACGACGCCCTGCGCAAGCAGATGGCCCTGCGCGCCGAGCGCATCGAGACCGCGCTCAAGGACCCCTCCGGGTGGCAGACCGTGCAGCGGGAACTCGAGCAGCTCGAGCACGAGCGTGGGCGCGCCGCGACGCTGATGGTGCAGTCCGAAGAGAAGCACATTGCCGGTGACGTGTTCCGCTCGAGCAACAGCCTGCGCTTCACCGTGCTCGCCCCCCCGGCCCGGCCCAAGCACCCGGAGGGCTTGCCGCTCGCGGCCCGGGTGCTGGTGGCGCTCTTCTCGTCGGCCCTGGCCGCGGTGGTGTGCGTGCTCATTCTCGCGCTCTCGAGCGGGCGGCTCTATTCGCGTGGCCAGGTCGAGCGGGAGCTCGGGTTGCCGGTGCGCGCGACCCTGGTGCATGGCTCGGGCGGCCTGCTCTCGTCGCCCTCGCGCGCGGGGCTGCTGCTGGCCTTCGGCCTGGCGCTGGCCACGGGCGCGGCCGTGGGCCTCTCGGGCGCGCAGGCCCCTTCGGTGCTGCCTCCGCTGGCGATCATCGCGCTGTGGCTGGTGTGGACCCGCCCGCTCAAGTGGCCGCTGCTGGCGATCATCTTCGTGGGCATCATCGCCGACGATCCCACGGGCCGCGCCTACGCCGGCATGTGGCGCTCGCCGCTCTTCGCCGTGGGGCGCCTGCTCTTCACCAACATCGCGCTGCTCACCGGCTTCGAGCTCCTCTTCTATGCGCTCGCCGGGGTGATGGTGGTGCGCCGCGTGTGGGCCGACCGGCGGTCTTCCCACGTCGACCCGGTGCGGGGCCAGGCGCCGCTGCCGTTGCAGGCCGCGGTGGCGCTCTCGGCGGCCGTCATCGGGGTGTTGGTGCTCAGCGGGCTGGCCCGGGGCGGCATCTTCCGCGAGGCGCTGTGGCAGTTCCGCGGCCTGCTGCTGCTGCCCGTGGTGGCGAGCCTGTTGATGTACGCGCTCGACCTGCCGCGCGATCTCCCCAAGTTGCTCGGCGTGCTCGTGGTGGGCAGCGTGATCAAGGCCGGGTTCGGGGCGTGGTTCATCTACCTGGTCGCCACGCCCCAGGGCCTCGACCCCCCGTTCACCTCGGGTCACCAGGACACCATGCTCTTCGTGACCGCCGCGGTGACCGCGGTGGCGATGCTCTGGGAACACCCGTCGCGGCGCACGCTGGCGCTGGCCCTGCTGTGGCTCCCGGTGATCGCCCTGGCGATCAAGCTCAACGACCGCCGCATCGCCTACGTGGAGATCGCCCTCGCCATGGGCACCATCTACCTGCTCAGCCCCTGGAACCTGATGAAGCGCTTCGTGACCCGGGTCGCGGTCCTGCTGCTGCCGCTGGTGCTCGCCTACGTCGCGGTCGGGTGGAACGTAAGCAATGGCAGGTTCTTCGCCCCGGTGCAGAAGGTGCGCTCGATCTTCTCTCCGCAGGTGAACAGCGAAGAAGAGAGCTCCAACCTCGAGCGAGACATCGAGAACTACAACATCATGACCACCTGGAAGGAGAACATGATCATCGGCCAGGGCTTCGGTCATGCCTTCAAGGAGCACGTCGCCGGCTACGACTTCGGCCAGTCCAACTTCGGGCACGTGGGCCACAACTCCATCCTCTGGTTGTTGTGGATCGGCGGGCTCCTGGGTTTCACCGGCGTGCTCTTGTACCTGGCCGTGGCGCTGTACTTCCTGGGCCGGACCTTCGAGCGCAGCCGCGACTGGCGCGAGCGCGCCGCGCTGCTCGTGTCGCTGAGCATCATCCTCACCTACCTGCTGCAGGCCTTCGGAGACATGGGCACCCAGAGTGCGCTCATCGACTTCTTCGTCGCCTCGGCCGTGGCCATCATCGGGCGCCTGGCGACCCGCAACCAGGCGTGGCGCCTGCCCCCGGCGCCCGTGGCTGCCTGAACAGGGGTGCCCCTCGGGCGCTCCATCACGGTGGCGAAAGTTTGCACCACTTGGTGCTCGCGTCAGGCCCATGACGTGTAAAGTCCGCGGATCGGGGGCCCGTGATTTCAGGTGTATGGCGACAACGTGGGCTTTTGTCCGACACTGGCCTTGATACTGCACATCAGCCTGAACAGAAGTCGGGTGTGTAACGCGACATGTCAATTTGCAAGTTGCTTGATTTGTTGCGATACGAGTTGTGACGCGGTGCGCTGTGCGTAGGTGTTAGAGAGTTTTTCTTCAGTGCAGTCGCAACTTCCCCGCTGACCGAGACGAAAAACCCACATGAACTCACTTTTCGGGAGAATCGCAGCAGGGGCGGTCGCTCGCCTCAGTCTGCTGGTCGATCTTCTCGCGCTCGTGTTGGCCACCGTCGGAGCCACGCTCCTCTCGGGCCACGAGCTGTCGGGCGGGCTCACCACCTTCGCGGTGTTGGCGATGGGGACGTGGTTGGTCACGGCGATGGCGCTGCGCCAGTACGATCCGTGGGCGGGCGATCGCTCGGCTCTCGACGACGGCGCGATGACCTCCATCCTCGTGTTGGCGGTCACCACGGTGCTCGCGGTGATGGGCCTGCTGCTCCCCGCGGCCGGGCTGCCGAACGTGGCCGTCTTCCTGCTGGTGCTCTGGCCGGCCGCCCTGGTGCTCCGCTCGACGCTGTTCCGCAACATGTCGCCGCGCTCGGCCCCCATCGACGACGTGATCGTCGTGGGCACGGGCCCGCTGTCCCGGGCCACCGTCGATCACCTCCGCAAGCGCGGCCGCCAGGAAGTCCTGGGGGTGGTGCGGTTCTCCAATGAGCACCCGGCCAAGACCCCCCGGGCCCCGGTGCTCGGCGTCGCCACCGCGCTCGACGAGGTGCTGCGCTCGGTGCCCTGCGCCGAGGTGTACTTCTCGTCCACCAACCCCGCGCACGCCGAGGAGATCCAGGCGGGCATCAAGGTGTGCGAGCGCTTCGGTGTTCCCTTCGCCACGCCGGCCATCGCCTACCGCCTCGATCGCGCCCAGCCCCTGCTGACCCACGGCATCAACGACGGCTACGTGCACTACCAGTCGGTGCAGGCCAAGCCGGTGGAGATGGCCTTCAAGCGCCTCTTCGACATCGTCTCGTCGGGCGTCGCGCTGTGGCTGCTGGCCCCCATGCTGGTGGGCGTCGCGGTGCTGGTGCGGCTGACCTCGCGTGGCCCGTTGCTCTTCCGCCAGACCCGCGTGGGCCTCCACGGCCGCCCGTTCAAGATGCTGAAGTTCCGCACCATGGTGGAGAACGCCGAGGAGCTGAAGGCGAAGCTCGCCGCGCAGAACGAGATGGACGGCCCGGTCTTCAAGATGAAGAAGGACCCGCGCATCACCCCCATCGGGCGCATCTTGCGGAAGTTCTCCATCGACGAGTTGCCTCAGCTCATCAACGTGCTGCGCGGTGACATGAGCGTGGTCGGCCCCCGGCCGCCCGTGCCCAACGAGGTGGCGAAGTACGAGCCCTGGCAGCGCCGCCGCCTTTCGGTGCGCCCCGGCCTGACGTGCATCTGGCAGGTGTCCGGCCGCAACGAGATCTCCTTCGAGCAGTGGATGTACATGGACCTCCAGTACATCGACACCTGGAGCTTCACGAAAGACATCAGCCTCATCATGAAGACCTTCCCGGTCGTGCTGACCGGCCGCGGCGCGAGCTGACGTAGTGCTGGCACGACTCGCCCCGCCGGCCCCCGGAAACCCCGGGGTGACGTGCGGGGCGATGGTGTTTTTCCTGCGGAGCCTTCGACCATGACGCGACTTCTGGGTGGTGCTCTCCTGTGTGTCTGTTCGCTGGGTTGCTACACGCCCCACGGCGCGTTCATCGAGGTCGACACCGCGATCATCTCGGACGCCACCGACTACGTGATCTCGCCGGGTGACGAGCTGCAGGTCCGGGTCTTCCAGCAGGAGGCGATGTCGGCCCGGGTGCGGGTGCGCGCCGACGGCAAGGTGTCGCTCCCCCTGGTCAACGACGTGGTGGTCGCCGGCAAGTCGCCCGCGGTGCTGGCCAGCGAGCTGCAGATTCGCCTCAAGGACTTCATCAACACCCCGGTGGTGACGGTCTCGCTGGAGCAGATGCGCCCGCTGACGGTCTCGGTGCTGGGCGAGGTGGTGCGCTCGGGCGTGGTGACCCTCGAGCTGGGCTCGGGCGTGCTGCAGGCGCTCGCCGCGTCGGGTGGCCTCACCGACTTCGCGCACCGCGACGGGCTCTTCGTGCTGCGCAAGATCGCCGGCCAGCCAGCGCCCAAGCGCATCCGCTTCACGTGGGACGCGCTCACCCGCGGTGAGGGCCCCGCGTCGCGGTTCACGCTCCAGCCGGGCGACGTGGTGGTCGCCGAATAATATGAACACGCGCGCGCTCCAGCTCGGGGTGCTGCTCTTCCCGGTGCTGGCCGCGGCGGTCGACGTGAAATACGACGTGTCGGCCCGGCTCGAAGCGCGGGGGCGCACCGCGCTGCCCGGGGACACCGGCACCGGCGTCACCGGCGATCTCGAGCTGGCCCCGGTCGGCGACCTGTCGCTGACCACCGAGCACAGCTCGTTCCTCTTTCAGTACACGCCCACGCTGATCTGGCGCGAGCCACAGACGGGCGGGAAGTTGCTGCCGCTGCAGCGGGGCCGCGTGGCCTACTCGGAGCGCTTCCGGCACGCGACCCTGCTCCTGCAACAGGAAGGGGCCTGGGGGCTGGCCGACATCGGCTCGTTGCGCGCCCCCGACGGCAGCCTGCCCACCGCGGTCAGCGAGGTGCAGACGCTGGGCGCCGTGCCCTACCTGCGCTCGGTCACCACCGGCAGCCTCGAGGTGCTGCCCGGTCGCGACGTCTCGTTCGGGCTCATGGCCAACTACAGCATCTCCGGGAGCCCCGTGGGCACGGTGGGCGGGCTCCCGCTGCAGCAGGGCCCCAGCGCCTCGCTCCACGCGCGCTTCCCCCTCACGCGGCGCGACGGCCTGACCACCACCGCGCTCTTTGCGTCGTCGACCTTCGACACCGGCCAGGAGCTGGCGGTGGTGCAGTTGCTCGAGACGTGGGACCGGGCCCTGAGCCGCACCATGACCTTCACCATCGGCGGCGGCGCGGCGGTCACCCGCGAGGTGGTGGTCGCCACCCAGGGCATTCCCGGCACGTACCTCGAGGTGCTGCCCGCCGCGGCCGCGTCGCTGGGCTGGCGTTCGTCGGTCGCTGGATCACCGGTGGGCTTCGCGGCGAGCCTTCGCCTGGCGCCCTTTGCCGATCGCTTCACCGGCTTCGTCTACGAGCGCCTCGAGGGGCGCCTGCAGGCCAACTGGCAGCCCGACCGGAAGTGGGTCGTATCGGCCGGTGCCTCGGGGGCGCTGGCGGTGGACATGGGCCGCGCGGAGCAGGCCGGAGATCGGCTGGTGGGGGGCGACGCCGCGGTCAACTACGTCCCCACCACGTGGTTGCTGCTTTCGGCGACGGCGCGCGTGCTATGGACCGAGCAGCCCCGTACTGGCGCTCCGGGCCTGGTGCAGGCGGTGGGATCGGTCTCGGTGACGGTGCGGGCGATGGACTCTCTTGCGTGGTGAGGGGCGAACGTGAGTGCGCAGAAGAAGACGGCGTTGGTGGTGGACGATGATCCGGAGATCCGGAAGCTGATCGTCACCTCGCTTTCCCGGCTGGGGTTCGACGTCACGCAGGCGGCCGATGGTCGCACCGCGATCAAGCGCCTCGACGAGAGCCGCCCCTCGCTGTTGTGCGTCGATCTCATGCTGCCCGAGTCGTCGGGCTACGACGTGTGCGAGCACGTCAACCGCTCGGCGCCGCTCCAGGGGTTGCCGATCTTGATGATCAGCGCCCGCTCGATGCCCGAAGACCGCGCCCAGGCCGAAGAGCTCGGCGTGCGCGTCTACCTCACGAAGCCCTTCACCCAGGCCGAGCTGAAGCGCGCCGTCGAAGAGGCGCTCGAGGGGACCCCGTGAACGCCCCCGCGCCCCCGATCGCCCCCGAAGAGCCGGCGCTCTTCGACACCAAGCTGGCCAGCCAGGTGACGGGCTTCGTGTTGCGCGGCGTGCGGCGGCACCGCTGGTTGTCGCTGATGGCCTTCACGCTGGTGCTCTCGCTGGGCATCGCCGCGGCCGTGCTCCTGCCGCGCACCTACCACGCGGAATCGAAGCTCCTGGCCAACAGCAACGAGCTCATCCGCGCCCTGGGCAATCCCCGCTCGGCGCTCCGCTCCGACGACCCCACGCGGGCCGCGCGCGAGCTGATCTTCGCCCACGACAACATCGTCTCGCTGATCCGCCAGACGAACCTGATGAAGAACTGGGACGAGACGCGCCCGGCGGTGGTCAAGTTCAAGGACCAGGTCACGCGACTGTTCTCGGGGGAGCAGACCGAGGAAGAGAAGATCGAGGCCATGGTGGGGCTGCTGGAGAAGCGGCTGCAGGTCTCGACCGATCAGCAGACGGTGACCATCGAGATCACCTGGCATGACGCGCAGATGGCCTACCTGCTGGTCGACACCGCCCAGCAGAACTTCCTCGAGACGCGGCACGTGACCGAGATGACCGCCATCAGCGAGGCGCTCTCGATTCTCGAGATGCACGGCTCCCAGGTGCAGAAGTCGGTCGACGACGCGCTCCACGAGCTCGAGCGGGTGCGCGAGGTGCGACGCAAGGGCGCGGGCGGTGGCGCCGCGCCGGTCCCCACCGTCGAAGCCGCGCCCCAGCCCCTCGACCCGCCGGAGCCGCGCGCCTCGGCCACCGAGCAGGAACTCGCGCAGCTCAAGTTCCTCCTCAACTCGAAGAAGCGCGCCCTGGGCGATCTCGACGACTTCCGCGGGCGCCGGGTGCGCGAGCTCACCACCCAGCTCCAGGAGCAGAAGGTGCAGTACGCCGACCAGCACCCGGTGGTGCTCGACACCATGTCGCGCATCGAGGCCCTCAAGCTCGACTCGCCGCAGATGATGCAGGTGAAGGCCGACATCGACGGCATCGAGCAGGAATACCGCCGCAAGGGAGGCCGAGACCCCGACTCGCTGGTCGAGCCCACCGTGCGCCCGCGCGCCACCCAGCGCCGCGCCACCCAGTCCACGGCCGAGCTGTCTCCCTCGGAGCTGGCCGATGACCCGCTGGTCGACTTCGCCCGCAACAACCTGCGGGTGGCCTCGGCGAAGTACGAAGAACTCCTGATGCGCATCGACTCGGCGCGCATCGAGCAGGACACCGCGCGCGCGGCCTTCAAGTACCGCTACTCGGTGGTGCGCCCCGCCTCGGTGCCCCGCAAGCCCGAGAAGCCCAACGTACCGGTGGTGCTGGCGATCTCCTTCATGGCCGCGCTGTGTGCCGGGCTCTTCGTGGGCGGCCTGCGCGACTGGAGCTCGGGTCGCCTCGTGGAGCCCTGGCAGGTCGAGCGGGCGCTCGGCCTCACCGTGCTCAGCCAGGTGAAGGCGCCTTGAACACCCTGGGGTTGGTGGCCGAGCTGGCGTTGCTCGTGCTCGCGGTGCCGGTGCTCACCTGGGGCGGGTACCTGGGCGTGTTGGCGCTGCTCTCGTGGACGCCGCGCGCCCCACTGCCGCCGTCGCCGCCGGCGCTGCGCTTCACCTTCGTGGTGCCCGCGCACAACGAGGCCCTGGGCATCGCCCAGACCGTCAAGAGCCTGTCCGCGGTGGACTACCCGAAGGCCCTCTTCGACGTGTTGGTGGTGGCCGACAACTGCACCGACGACACGGCCGCCCGGGCGCGGGAGGCCGGGGCCACGGTGCTGGAGCGCACGAACCTGGAGCTGCGCGGCAAGGGCTACGCCCTGGCGCACGCCTTCACGCACGTGCTCGGCGCCGGCGTGGCCGACGCGGTGGTCGTGGTCGACGCCGATACCCTCGTCTCGGCCAACCTGCTCTCGGCCTTCGGGGCGCGCCTCGCGGCAGGCCAGGTGGCGGTGCAGGCGTACTACGGCGTGCAGAACCCCAACGCCTCGTGGCGCACGCGGCTGATGCGCATCGCCCTGGCCATGTTCCACCAGGTGCGCAGCATCGGCCGAGAGCGCCTGAAGGTCTCGGCGGGCCTGCGCGGCAACGGCATGTGCTTCCGCACCTCGCTGCTGCGTGAAGTGCCGCACGACGCCTACTCGCTGGTGGAAGACCTCGAGTACGGCATCCGGCTCGGGCGCCGGGGCTTTCGCGTGGCCTACGCCTTCGACGCCGAGGTGCTCGGGGAGATGGTCTCGGGCGGCGAGGCCTCCCGCTCGCAGCGCCACCGCTGGGAACACGGCCGCGCGCAGATGCTCGCCCTCTACGGCTGGCCGCTGATGCGCGAGGCGATCAAGGCGCGCAGCCTGTTGCTGTTCGATCTCGCGATGGACGTGCTGGTGCCGCCGCTCTCGCGCGTGGTGGCCTTCGCGGCCTTCGGCGCGGTGGCCTCGGTGGCGCTGGCGGGCTTCACCGGCCATGGGGCCGTCGCGGGTGGGGTCTTCGGCCTCTCGCTGTCGGGCGTGGGCCTGTACGTCTGCGCCGGCTGGCTGCACTCGCACACCGGCCTGCGCGGGCTGTTCGACCTGGCAATGGCGCCCGCGTACCTGGCGTGGAAGGTGGTCATCCGCTTTCAGCAGCCGAAGGGCGCGAAGAAGAACGAGTGGGTGCGCACGACGCGCGAAGGGGAACCGCGACCATGAGCAAGGTGGCACCGCAGCAACAGCTCTACCAGCAGCTCCTCACGTGCCTGCGGGGCGAGTGGCACTCGATGGTGGTGGTGCCCGCGTCGCCGGGCTCGTCGGCCTCGATGGTGGCCAACGCCCTGGCCGAAGTCAGCACCCTGGTGCGAGGCAAGAAGGCGAAGCTCTTCAGCGTCGAGGGCCTGGGCGTCAACGACGTCTCGAAGGTGATCGTCGACATGATGCAGCACATCGGCGCCGGTGGCCTGGCCATCGCGTCCATCGACTCGGTCATCGCCGCGCAGTCGGGCATCCCCGTCACCCTGGCCGTCGACGTGGCGTTGCTGGTGGTGCACCTGGGCGTCACCGACACGGCCGACGCGAAGCGCACCGTCGAGCTGGTGGGTGAGAAGAAGTTCCTCGGCGCCGTGACGGTCGAGTCAGGGGGCTGACGTGGGCAACGCACGCCTGACCATGGGCAAGGTGTTCATCGACGTGCTGTCCTTCGCCGAGGCGATGGTGGCGCTCGAGCGGCTCGTCGCCTCCCGCGAGGGGGGCTACGTGGTCACCCCCAACGTCGACCACATCGTGCTCGCCGAGGACAACCCCGAGTTCGCGGCGGTCTACCAGCGCGCGGCGCTGTCGTTCGCCGACGGCGCGCCGGTGGTGTGGGCCTCGCGGCTGCTCGAGGCGCGGTTGCCCGAGCGCGTCTCGGGGGCCGACCTCGTGGCGCCGGTGCTGGAGCGGGCCGGGCAACTGGGGTGGCGGGTGGCGCTGGTGGGCGCCGGGCCGGGCGTGGCCGAGCAGGCGGCCCAGGTGGCGCGGGAGCGCTGGGGCACCCAGGTGGTGTTCACCGCGGCCCCGCACGTGCGCCTCGACGACGCGGCGGTCATCGACGGCCTCGCCGGGCAGCTCGCCGAGGCGAAGCCCGACGTGGTGTTCCTGGCCTTCGGGGCGCCCAAGCAGGAGCTGCTCAGCGCGCGCATCGTCGACCGGGTGAAGCCCGCGGTGCTGCTCAACATCGGCGCGGGGCTCGACTTCCTCACCGGGAACGTGAAGCGGGCCCCGGTGCCGCTGCGCAAGGCAGGCCTCGAGTGGGCCTGGCGCCTGGGCCAGGAGCCGCGGCGCTTGTGGCGGCGCTACCTGGTCAACGATCCGCGCTTCCTGCTGATCCTCGGGCGCGACCTGCGGAACCGGCGGCGCTGAGGCCGCAGGTCAGCGGCTGCGCCGGGTGAGCCGCTTCAGGGCGTGCTGACCCAGGCCCTGCACGGCCCGGGGCAGCGAGCCTGACGCCTTGCGCACGCCACGGAAGTACTCGAGCCCGTAGCTCAAGGTCGCCCCGGCCAGCGCCACGCGCTCGAAGAGGGGGTGCACCTTGCGGCCGCGATCGACCAGCTCGGCGACCGAGTAGGCCGCGCGCGAGAGCGCGAAGCCCAGCGGGGGCACGGCCACGGCGGCCAGCAGCAGCGGGCGCGAGACGGGGTTGACCAGGAACAGGAAGTCCCACGGGTCGGCGTCGAGGCGCTGGGGGTGCTTGTGGCTGATGCGCGCGTCGCAGAGGCCGTAGTTGAAGTTGCGGCGCATCCACACCGAGAGATCGGTGTGATCGGTGCGGTTGGTGGTGCGGGCCTTGTCGGCGAAGTACAGCCTGGCGCCGGCTTCCTGCAGGCGCACCCCGAGGTCGCGATCTTCCGAGCGGTCGAGGGTGACGTCGAAGCCGCCGATGCGCAGGTAGTCTTCACGGCGGAACGAGACGTTGCCGGTGCACACCATGACCCCGCGCACCTCGGTGGGCCGGTCGCGGTAGCGCTCGACGAAGCGGGTGATCTGGTCGATGTGAAAGCGCTCGAAGAGCGGCTTGTCGAGCACCGTGGCGTCGGGGACCATGTGCCCCAGCACCAGGGTGTGGCCCGCCTGGTGGGCCGCGAGGTGCTCGGCGAGGAAGTCGGGCGGCACCAGCATGTCGTCGTCGGTGATCACCACCACGTCGCCGGTCGCGCGGCGCACGCCGGCATCGCGGGCCGCGGCCGCGCCGCCGTTGGCCTGGGTCACCATGGTGAGCTTGAAGGGGTCCTTGCGGCGCTCGACGGCCGGGGCGGCGGGCACCTTCGAGCCGTCGTCGACCACCACCACCTCGAAACGCTCGGCCGGCAGCGTCTGTTGCCCAAGCGCGTCGAGCAGCTCGAGGAGCAGGGGGAGTCGGTTGAACGTCGAGATCACCACGCTGAGCCGGAGGGACATGGCCCGGTGTCATTGGCACACCCGGGTGCAGGCTGGAAGGTCCTTCCGGGGTGGCGTAGACCTCTGGCATGGCGAACCCGCTCTTGACGTTTTTGACCTCGGTGCGAGCCGACTACGAGACGAACCAGCGGTACCGCGCCAAGTACCACGGCGACGGCCAGGGGCTCAGCCGGCTGCCCGCCGACGCGGTGACGCGCATCGGGTTCCAGATGATGATCGCCATGCGCTCGATGGCGCTGCTGCGCGACGCGAAGGTGCCGCTGCTGCCGCAGGTCGCCAGCCGCCTCATCCGCCACCTCTACGGGGCCGAGGTGCACTGGAACGCCACGCTGCACAACGGCATCTCCATCGTGCACGGCACGGGCCTGGTGCTCAGCCACCGGGCCACCGTGGGCGAGGGCTGCATCCTGTTTCACAACGTGACCCTCGGTGAGGGCATCGACCCCGAGACGCGCGAGACCGGCGCCCCGACGCTGGGCCGCGACGTGCACGTGGGGCCGGGCGCCACCTTGCTGGGGCCCATCCACGTCGGCGACGGCTCGAAGATCATGGCCGGGGCGGTGCTCACGAGGTCGGTGCCGCCAGGGTCGCTGGTGCGGCCGGCCGACTCGGTGGTGGTCGAGCGTACGACCGCGCGCCCCAAGGCAGTACGCTGACCCCATGCTGAGCGTGCGTGAACTCAAGGAGCTGACGGTTCGCCTCGACGTGAAGGCGCTCGAGCAGCAGCTCGGCCCCTTCGTGCTGGTGCAGCGACCCCGGGCCGAAAAGCCGCGCACGCCCGACCTGCGCTCGACGCGGCGGCTGCCCGACACGAGCCGGCCGGCGACCAGCGGGGGCGTGTTCGACTTCGAAGATCTCTGGGTGGCGACGCTGCCGCCGATGAGCGAGCGCGACAGCTTCCTGCTCGGCCGCGCGCCTGACTGCGACGTGGTCATCGACGAGGCCACGGTGTCCACGCACCACGCGCGCATCGACTGGGTCGATGGCCAGGCCAGCCTCGAAGACGTGGGCTCGTCGAACGGCGTGTTCGTGAACTCCGTGCGCCTGCACCAGAAGCAGTCGCTGTCGGACAACGACCTGCTCGCGCTGGGAACGGTGCACATGTTCTTCATGCACGTGGCCACCCTGCGGCGGCGCATGGGCGTGCGCGCGTCAGGCGCCTGATCGTCGGGTCAGCGGCCCCAGCAGGCGGTCGAGGGCCTCGACGGTCTGCACCGGGCGCTGGCAGGCGAAGTGCTGACAGAGGTACGCGCCCGGGGCCGTGCGACCCTCGAGCAGTTCCCGGGTGACCTCGGGGACCGTGTCGCCCTGAAAATGCCGGAGCACCGACACCGTGGGCAGCCAGGATGCCTGGAGCCGGGCGAGCAGGGGCGCGAGCGCCTCCCGCGTGCCGACCAGGGTGAGGTCGGCCGCGCCGTCCACGAGCAGGTCGGCGGCGACGAGCAGGTGGCCGAAGCCCAGCGGGTTCTGCAGCAGCTCGTGGCGCATGCGCTCGAGGTACGTGGTGGCCCATTCGAGGTGCCGGCTGCGACCGGTCAACGTGCCGAGCGCGAGCTGGGCCTCGGTGAGGGTCGAGGCGCCCGAGGGGAAGGCGTTGTCGTGCAGCGCGTAGGTGGGCACCAGCAGCTCGCCCTTCGGGGCCGCGAGCCAGGCCTTTCGCTCGTCGTCCCAGAAGCGCTGGCCGGCGAAGTCGCACAGGGCCTCGGCGAGCGCGAGGTGCCGGGGCTCGAAGGTGCACTGGAAGAGCGCCACCAGGCCCGAGGCTACGTCGCCGTAGTCCTCCAACACGGCGTCGAGGCGGCCCTCGCCGCGCTGCACCGAGCGGAAGAGCGACCCGTCGGGCCGGCGCAGGCGCGTGGCGATGAAGTCGGCGGCGCGGGTGGCCAGCTGTGCCCAGTCGGGGCGCTCGAAGACGCGCGCGGCGAGGGCCAACCCGCGGATCATCAGGCCGTTCCACCCCGCGAGGATCTTGTCGTCGAGGCCCGGCGCCACCCGCTGCCGCCGCGCCTCGAAGAGCGCCTGCCGCGCGCGCTCGAAGCGGGGGCGGTCGGCCGGGGCCAGCGCGGTCTTCACTTCGAGCACCGAGGCGCCGTGCTCGAAGTTGCCACCGGGCACGACGCCGTAGTGTTCCTTCAGCAGGGCCGCGTCTTCCTTCGAGAGCAGGGCGTCGAGGTCCTCGGGGCGCCAGACGAAGAAGCGCCCCTCTTCGCCTTCGCTGTCGGCGTCTTGTGCCGCGTAGAAGCCCCCCTCGGGCGAGGTCATCTCGCGCTCGACCCAGCCCACGGCGCGCTCGACGACCTCGCGCCACAGCGGCCTCGGGGCGATGAGCGCGGCCTCGCTGTAGAGGTGAAGGAGCTGCGCGGTGTCGTAGAGCATCTTCTCGAAGTGCGGCACCTGCCAGCGCTCGTCGACGGAGTAGCGGTGGAAGCCGCCGCCGAGCTGATCGTGCACGCCGCCGTGGGCCATCTTCTCGAGGGTGAGGAGCACGCCGTCGAGGCAGCTCGCGTCGCCCCCGCGCCGCCACGCGCGCAGCAGGAACGCGAGGTTCATGGGGTTGGGGAACTTGGGGCCGGTCTTCCCGAAGCCGCCCCACCGGGGGTCGAGGCGCGCGCTCATCTGCTGGCCCGCAGCGAGGAGATCGCCCGCCGACCACGCGCCGGGCGTGGCGTCGAGGCCCACGGAGGCGAACTCGGTGAGGCCCTGCTCGAAGGTGAGCGCCTGGCGCTCGAGCTCGGCGCGTTCCTGCTTCCACGCCACGCCGATGCCCGCGACGAGGGCGCCGAAGGCGGGGAGCCCGTGCCGGGGCGCCGGGGGAAAGTAGGTGCCGCCGTAGAACGGCTTGAGCTCGGGGGTGAGGAAGACGGTCAACGGCCAGCCGCCGCCGCGCCCCATGAGCTGCACCACGCCCTGGTAGAGCTGGTCGACGTCGGGTCGCTCCTCGCGGTCGACCTTCACGTTGATGAAGTGCTCGTTCATGGCGGCCGCCACCGCGGGGTCTTCGAACGACTCGTGGGCCATCACGTGGCACCAGTGGCAGGCGGAGTAGCCGACCGAGAGCAGCAGCGGCTTGTCTTCGCGCCGGGCCCGCTCGAGCGCTTCGGGGCCCCAGGGGTACCAGTCCACGGGGTTCTGGGCGTGTTGGCGCAGGTAGGGCGAGGGCTCGTGGGCGAGGCGGTTCACGGCCGGACTCCTAACAACGAGGGTGCGCCGACGCGGCATCGGTTGTTGAGTCGGCTCCCCCATGCCCCGTGACGTCGACCACTTCGATCGCTTTGGCCGTCTCCTCGAACTCGAGCGACAGGCCGAGCGCAGCCGCATTGCGCAGGAACGGGAGACGCTGCCCCTGGCCGAGCTGGAGGCGCGCGGGCTGGTGGTGCTCGACGTGGAGACCACCGAGGAGTCGGTGGGCCTCGGGGGCCGGCACCTGGTGACCTTCATGCACGAGTCGAAGCGGCGGCTCACCACGCGGCTGGGGCCCGGTGACCTGCTGGCCGTCTCGCCGCGCAAGGCGCCGGTCGACGCGCCGCCGCAGGGCACGGTGGTGTCGGCGACGCGCACCCAGGTGGTGGTGGCCTTCGACCGCCCGCCGCCGCCGTGGATGGGGGAGGGCCGCCTGCGCCTCGACGTCACCGCCAACGACGTGACCTTCGACCGCGCGAAGTCGTCGCTGACGAAGTGGAAGGCGATGGACACCGGGCAGAAGCGCGACCGGCGGGAGATCCTCCTGGGCAACTCGCCGCCGCGCTTCGAGCGCCCGCCGGTCTTCACCCCCACGCGGCCCCTGAACCCCGAGCAACTGGAGGCCGTCTCCCTGGCGCTGTCGGCCCGCGACGTGGCGCTGGTGCACGGGCCCCCGGGCACGGGCAAGTCGACGGTGCTCTCGGAGCTCGCCGCGCAGTGGGGCGCGCAGGGCAAGCGCATCGTGTGCACCGCCGCGAGCAACGCCGCGGTCGATCACCTCCTCGAGCTGTGTCTCGACGCGGGCCTGAGCGCGGTGCGCGTGGGCCACCCGGCGCGCGTGTTGCCGCACCTGCAGGAGCACACGCTCGATCTCCTGGTCGAGGCGCACCCCGATCGCAAGCTGGCCCGGGAGCTCTTCGAGGAGGCCTTCGACCTGCTGGGCTACGCGCGCAAGCAGCGCGACCGGGGTCGCAGCCGCGAGCGCTTCTCCAACGCCCGCGAAGCGAGCGCCGAGGCCTACAAGATGATGGACGACGCGCGGGTGCTCGAGCGGAAGGCGCTCGCGTCGATCCTCGACCGGGCCCAGGTGGTGTGCGCGACGCTGTCGATGCTCGAGGGCTCGATCCTCCGCCACCAGGAGTTCGACGTGGCGCTCTTCGACGAGGCCACCCAGGCCATCGAGCCGCTCTCGCTGCTGGCGTTCCTGAAGGCGCCCACGGTGGTGATGGCCGGCGACCCGAAGCAGCTCGCCCCCACCATCATCTCGATGGACGCGGCGAAGCAGGGGCTGGGCACTTCGCTCTTCGAGCGCCTCCTGGCCGACTACGGCGACGACGTGAAGCGCATGCTCAAGGAGCAGTACCGCATGCACGAGACGATCATGCGCTACCCCTCGGACCAGACCTACGGCGGGCAGCTGCGGGCGCACCCCTCGGTGGCCGGGCGCACCCTGGGCGAGCTGCTCGCGCGGGGGGAGGTGGACGCGCCGCCGGTGCTGTTCCTCGACACCGCGGGCAAGGGCTACGACGAGTCGAAGGCGCCGCAGACCGAGTCTCTGCGCAACGAGGGTGAAGGGGCGCTGGTGATCGCGCGGGTGCGCGAGCTGCTCGCCGCGGGGCTGCCGGCGCGCGACCTGGGCGTCATCACCCCGTACCGCGCCCAGGCGCTGTGGCTGCGCGAACAACTGCAGGACCTCGCGGAGCTGGAGGTCGACACCGTCGACGCGTTCCAGGGTCGGGAAAAAGAGGTGATCCTCGTCTCGCTGGTGCGCAGCAACACCGAGCAGCAGCTGGGCTTCCTCGAAGACCTGCGCCGCATCAACGTGGCCATCACGCGGCCCCGGCGGCACCTCTTCGTGGTGGGCGACTCGGCGACGCTCTCGGGTCACCCGTTCTACGCGGGGTGGATCGAGTTCATCCAGGCGGCGCAGGGCTACCGCAGCGCGTGGGAGTGGCCCGCGGCGGATTGACCTCTTGACGTGGTTTTCATTTCAGAAGCGAAATGCACGGAAGGGCGCTTCCCGAATCAGGTGCTTGGCGGCGGCACGAGCCCTGCTGAACACGCCGACACATGGATGGTCGTCCGGTCGTGACGCAGGAAGGCGAGGTGTGGGTGGTGCGCGTGGAGCGCAACGTTCCTGTGCAGGAATACCGATGTGCGTCTGAAGCGCAGGCGCGGCAGCTCTTGCTCGCGCTGACCCCGAAGCCGCAGGCGTGAGCGGCCCCTACAGGCTGCAGGGGATCGAGGTGCAGCTGCCCCACATGCCGGTGCGGTTGGTCTTCGCCTCGGCCTCGTACGTCTGGAACTCGTCTTGCCGGGCCTCGCCGCCGGGGCTCACGTAGAGGAAGCAGGCGTAGCCCCCCTGCGCGAGCTCGGTGTTGAGTTCCACGCCGTCGACCTGCACGTAGGCCAGCGTGCGGCCGTAACGATCGGTGCACGAGGCCTCGTCGTAGGCGAGGTCCACGGTCTTTCCGACCACGCGGGCGGTGGTGAAGGCCGCGGCCTCCTGCCCGAAGCAGTCGTTCTTGCCCTTGGTGATCTCCGGGGTGTCGACGAGCAGCAGGCGAATCTTGGTGCCGTCGGCCAACAGCAGCGTGTCCCCGTCGATGGCCGAGTCGACCGTCGCCTTCGCCGGCCCACACTTGCTGGGAGGCGCCCCGCAGGCGGCGAGGGCCAGGGCGCTGACGAGGACCGCGTGCTTCACGGGCAGGGGACGTTCGCGAGGCCCGGGGTGCCGCGGTCGCCGGTGAGCCCGCCGTCGTTGGGGTCGACGGGGCCGTAGCGCGAGGTGAGCGGCGTGGGGCAGACGTTGGTGGCGACGTCGTTGTCGGTGGGCGTCTCGGCGCCCGGCTTCACCTGGCTCGAGATGCCGGCGGTGCCGACGCTGCCGTAGGTGATCGAATCGAAGAGGCCTCCGTCCTGGCCGAAGACCGAGATGCTCGACCCGGTGTCGGTGAGGCCGCCGGTGAAGACGCCGGCCAGCGCCGGGAGGTTGCCGTTCTGCGCGGGCACCGCGTTGCGGCCGAACACCAGGAAGCTGTTGGCCGTGGCGCCCAGGCAGTTCGCCGAGTTCAAGACGGTCTTCGTCGTGCCCACCTGGAGCGTCAGCCCGTTGAGGTCGAGGTCGGCCTTGGCCAGCACCTCGAAGTACTCCCCGTTGGTCGAGGAGATCGCGCTGGGCCGGGCCATCCACTCGGTGATCACCAGCTCGCCGTCGTTGGGCCGGCGCACGGGCCGGGCCAGCTGCGTCGAGGGGTCGATGCAGGCGTCGGCGAGCGGGCAGGCGGGGTTGGGTGCGCCGGGGCTGCCGAAGTCACCGCCCCCGTCCGGGTTCCACCGGTTGGGCGCGCGGCAGCGGTTGGCCATGGCGTCGTTGTCGACCGCGTTTTCGAAGCCCGGCGCGACCTGCGTGGAGGCCCCGGTGAATTCGCCGGTGGCGCTGACGGTGTCGTGCACGCCGCCGTCGCTGCCCAGCAAGCTGAAGACGCTGGTTCCGGTGAGCGTGGTGCTGAACGAGGCGACGAGCGGAGGCAGCCCGCCGTTGAGCAGCGGGTCGTCGGTGTGACCGAAGAGCACGTAGCTGTTGGCGAGCACGGGCAGGCAGGTCGGCGAGTTGACGCTGGTGCGCCCGGTGCCCACCACGAGGGTCACGCCGTTCAAGTCGAAGTCGGCCTTCGCCACGGCCTCGAGGTACTCGCGGTCGCCCTGGGGGGTCGAGGGGGCGGACATCCACTCGGTGAACACCAGCTCGCCCGTCGCCGGCCGGCGGATGCCGCGGCTGGCCATCAGGGTGTCGTCGAAGCAGAGGTTGGGGTCGGCCACCACCGGGCAGGCGGGGTTCTCGGCGCCGGGGCTGCCGAAGTCACCGCTGCCCACGGTCCACTGGGTGGGGGCGGAGCAGAAGCTGTCCGGCGAGTCGTTGCTCACCGCGTCCAGGGTGGTGGGGTTGAGCTGCCAGCTGTGCCCCGACGCCGAAGGGTAGAGCACCACGCGGTCGATGGTGGCGTCGACGCTCGAGAGGGTCAGCGTCTGCTGCGTGGTGTCGGGGATGCTCAGCGAGCCGTAGGCGAACTTCGGCGTGGGGAGGTTGCCGTTGGCCGCCGCGTCGCCGTTGCGCGCCAGGAGCACGTAGGTGCCGGCGCCGGCGTGCAGACAGGTCGCCGAGGTGAGGGTGGTCGAGCTGTTGGCGGTGGCCAGCTTGAGGCCGTTCAAGTCGACCTCGGCGTCGGCGAAGAGCTCGACCCATTCGCCGTTGGCCGCGCTGACCGTCTTGGGGCGCGCCATCACCTCGGTGATGATCAGGTCTCCGGCCAGGGGGGCCACCACCGGGCGGGCCTGGCCGGTGACTTCGTCGATGCAGGCACCGGACACCGGCGTCACCTCGCAGCGCGCGTTGGCGGCGCCGGGGGTGCCCGCGTTGAGCCCGGAGTAGGTCATCGTCACCGGGGTGTCGCAGTAGTTGAGCTCGGTCGCGGTGGACGACGGCTCGAGGGCCCCGTCGAGCGAGCGGCTGCGCGTGGCCTTGCCCGGCGTGGTCCAGGTGAACTTCGCGAGGCTGACCTGGCCGCACTTGATGCCCACGGTGCCCGAGGCGTTGGGCAGGGAGTTCAGCGAGGTGTTGTACGTGTAGTTGATCCACGCGGGGTTCGGGCCGCTGCGCACGTCCCCGAGCACGAAGTAGCCGCGGGCCGGCACCGTGCCGGCGCGAATGGCGTGCGTCTTCTGCCCCGCGCCGGTGGCGTCAGAGACGAGCACGGTCATGCCCTTGAGATCGACCGGGGTGCCGAGGGTGTTGAAGATCTCGATCCACTCGTTGCCGGTGTCGGGACCATCGGGGTCGATCATCACCTCGGTGACCACGAGATCGCCCTCGACGCGGCCCTTGCACACGTCGGTGGTCGCTTCCTGGGGACAACCCGACACCGCGAGGGCGGTGAGGAGAAAGAGAACGCGCTTCATCATTCACCCTCTTCTTTGTCGGCGCTCCCGGCCTTGGAGTCGGTCGACAACATCTGTTCGAGCTCCTCGCTGGGCGCGAGGACCTGACCTGGCAACGTTACCTGCATCTGCAACGAATCGAGCCCCCTCGAGTTGCGGTATTTCTGTACGACACCGCGCACCTGCACGTACTCGCCGCGCTTGAACTGGAGCCCGGTGTTGAGGAGCACGTCGCGGTCCCAGAAGACGATGTCGAAGTTCTGGGTGCGGGTGCGGGCCAGCTTCACCACCGCCGGGCCATTCTCGCGCTGCACCACTTCCTGGACCGAGCCCAGCAGCGTGACTTCCTGGCCCAGGCGCTGCTCGAGCTTGAGCATGGCGTCCCAGCGGGTCAGCGCGATGTTGGACTCGGGGTGCACGTTCTGTTCGCGCTCGAAGCGGGTGATGGCGGCCTCGCGCTCGCCCCACCAGCGCAGGCGCTCGTCGTAGTCGTCGTAGTGCATGGCGCCGGGCTTCCAGATGCCGCGCTTGTTCTCGAGCGCGTCCTTCTGGGCCTCGACGAACTCGCGGTGGAAGCGCCGGCTGCGGCCGTACTTCATGAAGTACGGGCTGTGCCCCGCGCGCACGCACTCGACGTTGTAGTTGACCCACTGACCGTTCTTCTTGGCGAAGATGTACGCGAGGTAGCGGCCGTAGAAGTCGCGGATCTCGCCGGGGTGATCGCGCTCGATGCGCACCGCGGTGACGCCCTCGAAGAAGTCCTGGGCGAAGTGCTTGGCGTCTTCGCCCGCGGGGGTGGCCATCTTCACCGGCCGGGCGGAGCTGCCGCGCATCTTCTTCTTGTACTGCTCCCAGCCGCCGGCGAAGGCCTCGCGCTCCCAGTCCTTCTTGAAGGTCTCCTCGGTGTCGATGCCCAGCAGGCGCAGCGAGGCCTGCAGCCCGCGCACCCGCACCGTGTCGCCGTCGATCACCGCCGAGGGGCCCTCGAAGGGGAACTCGCCCAGCTCGAGGCTGACCACCTCGAGCTTCTTGAGCAGCGACGAGGTCTCGTCGCGGGTGAAGCGCTTGCTCTCGCGGGTGGTGTTGCACCCGAGCGACAGCAGCGACGCCAGCAACAGGGAAAGGAGTGGGCGCATGGGTCTTTAGAACGCGGCGCGCAGGTCGAGCTGCAGCCGGTGCTCCGGGTTGGGGACGCGGTTGGCGGTCGACGACCGCTGGTCGAGCCACACGTAGAGATCGTAGCGGAGGCCCAGGCGCAGCGAGCCGCCCACCACCCACGCCGCCTCGATGAAGCTCCAGCTGCTCTGCTCGAGGTAGGTGTTGTCGGACACGTCTTGAAACAGGTACCGGGTCCGCAGCCGCAGCTGGAGGAAGTCGACCGGCCGGCTGCGCAGCTCGACCCACAGCTGCACGTCGTTGCGGAACCGGTCCTTGTACCGAATGTCGTCTTTCCAGGTGTAGGCGAACTGCACGGTGCCGCTGAGCAGCCGCGCGTGGGGCATCACCTCCACGCGCCCCACGGCCTTGTAGAGGTCGCCGCCGCAGGCCAGGGTGCCGCTCTCGGTGAGGATGATGGTCTCGCTCGAGCAGGTGCCGTGCACGGACGAGGGCACGTTCTTGTTGCGCATGTCGAACCACACCCCGGGTTGGATGAAGCTCCACCCCACGAAGTCGACGCGGCCCAGGGCATAGAGGTTGGGCACCAGGGCCGGCGTGGAGTTCTCGATGGCATAGGGGTTGACCCAGAAGTTGGCGCGCAAGCCGACCTCCCAGTCCTTCGAGAAGTGCCCCACCCAGCGGAAGCGGGCCCCGGCCTCGTTGCGCGCGCGCTGGCCTTCGAGGAGATCCGGCCCGGCGATGGGCCGCGCGTAGGGCGTGCCGAAGCCCTGGTCGTAGAAGCGCAGCGAGAGCTCGAAGTCGTGCTTCTTGGTGCTGTAGCTGGTGCGCTGCTCGATGCCGTAGCCGCCCGCGCCCCCGGTGCCCACGCGGCCGTCGAAGTTGTGGGTGGCCTCGAGGAAGAAGTTGAAGCCCTGGTAGCTGGTGTGCGCGTCGACGCCCACGGCCCCGAAGGCGCCGCCCGACGGGTAGCGGCTGTATTCCTGGAAGTCGAGCTCGAGGGGCGACTGGCGGAAGAAGGGCATCGCCACGAAGCCGGTGAGGCCCAGGGTGACGCGGTAGCTGGGCTTGAAGGTGACGTGCCCGCCGCCGGTCAGCTCGTCGAAGGCGTTGCCCAGGGTGCTGTACACGAGGCGGGTGGTACCGTCGGGCAGGGAGACCGCGGGGGCCTTGCAGAACTCGTTGTTGTCGTCGCGCGGGTCATCGCAGAAGCGGCGATCGTAGATCTCGTACTGGTAGATCGAGCGCTGCTGGTACGAGAGGAACCCGTACAGGGCCATGGTGGCTTCGCTGCCCACGTGCAGGTCTTCGATGGAGCCGGCCACGCCGCGGAAGCTCTCGCGCCACTTGTAGTCGGGGGTGATGTACAGGTTCTTGCCGTCGCCCTGGTCGCAGCCCGAGCTGGGGTCGGCGAGCAGCCCGCCGCTCGAGAGCTTGCAGGTCTGGCTGAGCACGTTGACCCGGCGGAAGTCGTCGACGAGGTAGATCCCGCGGGGCGTGACCCTTCGCGTGTTGTCCAGCGTGAGGTGCTCGCCGAAGCCGATGGTGAAGGTGCCGACCACGAGCCGCGCGTTGCCCGGCTTCCACTGGGCGAAGTAGCGCGTGAGCTGTGGCTGGTAGGTGAAGCCCTTGCTGGTCAGCGCGTCGTTGAGCGCGTCGTAGGTGGGGGTGGCCGCGCGGCGCCGGGTGGTGAACATCATGAACCCCGCCGAGAGGTTCAGCGGCCCCTTCAAGCGCGCGCTCAGCAGGGCCGGCGGGGGCACGTTGTCGGTGGTGGTGACCCGGGTCTGCGCGCGGATCTTGCCGCTGACCGGCAGCAGGGGACGGGCCGCGTCGATGCGGATGAAGGGAGCGATCTGCACCAGCTGCTCGCTGGTCAACGCGCCGGCGCCCACCAGCTCGGTGGGGTCGTCGATGTGGCCCTTGGCCTTGCGGTACTCGAGCACCGCGTCCACGTCGGCGTAGGTCAGGCCAGGCAGATCGTAGAGCTGCTCGCGCCCCGCCGCGTTGAGGTCGACGCCCTCGCGCATCAGCTCCAGCAGGGTGTCCGCCGTGTCCTCGGCGATGTCCCCGCGTTGCTCGAGCTCGAAGAGGTCGTCTTCGTCGTCGACGTTGATCGTGTTTTCGTAGATCGCCGCCCGGGCCGGGAACGCGACGAGGCAGGCGACGAGGGCGAGGGCGGCGACGCGAATCAACAGGGCAGGACGCTACACGTCTCCGCCTCCCACCGGATCGCCAAAGTGGGCGCCTTCCGGCGCGGATTTTCTCAAGAAACGGGAGGGTGACCGAGGATCACCCGGGCCCGGCCCTCCATCGGCAGCTCGACCTCCTGGACCACGAGGCCCTGGGTGGTGGCCAGGTCGGCCAGGTGGCGCATCCACGGCTTGTAGGGCATCGAGTTGTCCGAGCAGCAGGGCACGATGGCGAAGGGCACGCGGTGCTTCGCGGCGTAGTCGATGATCACCCGCGTGGCGCCGTCGGGGTGCATGCCCACCACCAGGTCGCAGGCGCAGGGCTCGTCGAGGGTGAACTCGCGCTCGGCGAAGGTGACCGGCAGGTGCTTGTGCCGGCGATCGAAGGTGATCACCTCGCAGCCGCGCCGCGAGAGGGCCTCGTTGAGCTTGCCCATGCCCCCGGCCACGTCGAACACGCGGGTGGCCGCGGGGAACTGGGTGCGGAGCAGTTCAGCGAAGAGATCGAAGCGGCGCTTGTCAGCCATGTTTTCAGGGTCACTCGACAGAGACGAGGCGGACCTTCTTGTAGATGCGCCGGTCCAGGGGCAAGCGCGCGTCGATGAAACCCAGGGCTTCGTCGAACTCGAAGCTGAAGGTCGGCACCGGCGGGGAAATGGAGATGATGAGCTCGAAGCTCCACAGCGACGAGAGCGAGGTCTTGCCGTTCTCGAGCGCCTCGGCCGGCGGCGGGGGCAGCTTCTCGGCGGCGCTGCGCACGTCGGCGAGGGCCTCGCGATCGACCTTCGAGTCTTGCGAGGGCTGCACCAGCTCGACCTTGAGCAGCTTCCCGTCGAGGGCCTGCACCACGCGGATGATCGCCCGGCGGGTGGCCTTGAACTGCGCCTGCATCGCCTTGCCCAGCTCCTTGCGTTGCTCGAGATCGACGCCGGGCATGCCCTGGATGCGGTCGTTGATCGCCCCGCGGCGGTTGCTGGTCGGCGTGGCGTCCCCCAGGGGGTTGCCGCCGGCGCCGTAGGCCTGGGCGCGCTCGGCCCAGATCTCGTTGTAGAGCTTGAAGTTCTGCGCGGTCTGCTCGGCGAGGCCCTTGAGCCCGCTCTGGGCCACGCGCTCGGCGTCCCAGTTCTTGAGCAGGGCCTTGCCCAGCTGCGAGTAATACGGGTGCACCAGGCCGCGGTCGACGCGCCCCCGGCCGAGGGTCTCCTTGGTGAGCGTGCCCACGAGATCCTTCGGGGCCTCGATGGCGTGGAGCCCGCCGGCGTTGACCACCTCGGGGCCATCGTCGATGCCCGCGTCGAGCGACACCGCGAAGCTCGAGCCGGGCAGGAGCGAGAGCTTGATCCGCGGCAGGTCGCTTTGCGGCGCGGGCTCCGTCTGCCGCGGCACGTCCGAGACCACCGGCGCGTTTCCCGTCGGGGGCGGCTGCGGCGCGGTGGTGGGCGGGACGGGCGGCGCGGGCCGGGGCGTCGCGCGCGGTGGCAGCTTCGGCGGCGTGGCCTCCGGGGCGGGCGGCGTCGGTTCCGGGGGCGGCGGGGCGGGCGTCGGCTCGGCGAAGACGAATTCCGCGGAGACCGACTTGACCTCGACGGGCTCGGGCGGGCGGTCATGGACCCAGGCGATGAAGGCGAGGTGCGCCACGACGCTCCCTGCGAGCGCCAGCCATCCCCACCTGTTCTCACCCGGACGCACGACGCTCTGGGCTAACAGTTCCAGCCGCCCGGCGCAGCGCCTTCAGCGCCGCCGCAGGACGATGGCGATCAGGAGGAACGGCGCGAGGCCCAGGCCCGTCGAACACCCCGGGGCCGCGGGCGCCGCGAGCGTCGCCGCGGCGATCACGATGGCCGGGGGCGCGGTGCAGATCTTCATGCCGTCGAAGCCGGGCTGGCACCGCTCGGGGTTCGGGCAGTCGCTGGTCTGCGCGCAGGGGCGGTTGCAGCGGGTGTTCCCCTCGGCGGGCCCGGTGCACACCGTGCCGCTCTCGCAGAAGGTCGCGCCGGGAATGCAGGGCTCGAGGGGGCGCACCAGCGGCAGCTGCACGCGCTGGCACACGTGGTCGGCCGGGTCGCAGGTGAAGCCCGCGCCGCAGTCGGGGTCGGTGACGCAGGTCTTCGAGCAGTACGGCTGGGGGTGCTGCACGTCGCTGACGCACTGCCGGCCCAGGCACTGGAAGACGTTGTTGCAGGCGCCGCCGAGCGGGACGCAGTCGGGGTCGGGTGAGGCGCAGCTCCCCACCGCGCACACGTCGTTGGCCGCGCACGCGTCTTCGTGGTCGGCCAGCCACTGCTGGACGAACGAGGCGTAGGCGTCGACGCGGGTGTCGGCGCCGTCCAGGCAGTCTTCGGTGACGGTGAAGCTGTGCACGCCCACGAGGCGCTCCACGCCGTCTTCGAAGGTGAGGAAGGTCGGGCCGCCCGAGTCTCCGTGGCAGATGCCCTTGTCGACGCCGTTGCCCAGGTAGAGCAGCTCCGGCGAGAGCTGGCGCACCGTGAGGGCCACCTCGCGCCGCAGCCCCGCGCCCAGGCCGTTGCTGCCCGTGGTGCCGTAGCCCAGCACGCGCACCGGCGCCCCGCCGCGGCCGGCCAGCGAGCTCGAGTTCCACGGCTTGGGGGTCACGTCTTGCGGGCTCTCGAGGAGCGCCAGCGCGAGATCGTTGTCGAGGCTGATCGCCGGCGTCCACCCGGGGAGGATGCGCGTCTCCTTCACCTTGACGGTGTTGAGGCCGTACTTGACCTGGCCCTCGTCAGGCACGTTGCTGGCGACGAGGGTCACCGCGCCCGCCCCGAGGATGTTGGGATCGACGCAGTGGGCGGCGGTGATCAACGTGCGGGGGGCGATCAACGTCGCGGTGCACGTGGAGCCCTGGCCGTTGTCCCCGCGGATCATCAGCAGGTACACGTTGGGGTCGGAGGTGATGGCCGTGCCCCCGACGATGGCCGAGCGCGCGCGCCCCGGCTCGACCGCGACCGGGCCGCAGGCGGCGAGCAGGCCCAGCAGCAGGGGTGGGCCCAGGGTGCGCAGGGGGCGCGAAACAGGCCTCACTTCAGTTCGACTTCGCGCGGCGCCGACGCAGCAGCGCGAGCCCGAGCCACAGGCCCAGCGCGCCACCCGAGGCGGTGCAGCCGGTGGCCGGCTCGCCGGCGATGGTCGACACCGCGGGGAGCGTGACGTTGGTGAAGCGCAGCTCGGCGGGGCGGCAGAAGCGCTGCGAATCGGAGCCCGCCTCGCACACCGAGCCCGAGGCACAGTCGGCGGTCACCAGGCAGCCCTTCACGCAGCGCGAGAAGCCGCCGGTGGGGCCGGTGCAGATGCTCTGGGCGCAGTAGTCGGTCGACGCTGCGCAGGCATCGAAGAGCTGGCGCACCGGGCGCTGCTTGATGCGGCACGAGCCGGAGGCGCACTCCATGCTCGAGGGGCAGTCGGTCTGCGCGCGGCACGCCTGGGTGCAGTAGGTGGTGGGGTTCTGGTCGTCGCTGACGCACAGGCGCGACTGGCACTGCACCGCCGCGCTGCACAGGTCGCCGGCCGGCACGCAGTCGACGTCGGGGCGGCCGCAGGCCTGCTGCGCGCAGATGCCGTTGGCGCTGCAGTCGGCGGGGCAGTCCACGTCCTTCGAGGGGTCGCTGCAGTCGGCGCCGCATACGCCGTCGGCCTTGCACGCGCAGTCGGGGTCGATGGGCGTGCAGCCGGGCACGCACTGGCCGTCGGCCGCGCAGGTCGGCTGTTCCCAGCCGCCCATGGTCTGGCGGATCCACGGGGCGCCCACGTCGACGCGGCCGTCGAAGCCCTCGATGGCGCAGTCGGCGTCGCCGTAGCTCACCACGCCGACCACCTTCTCCTGCGTGGTGCCCGGCATCACCATGAAGCCCGGCCCGCCCGAGTCGCCCTGGCAGGTCTGCTTGCCCGCGGCGCCGGACTCGATGGTGTAGGCCGTCACCTGGCGCAGATCGTAGGTGACCTCGCGCTTGGTGCCCGAGAGCTGGCTGTTGGCCACCGTCAAGCCGTAGCCGACGTGCCGAATGGGGGTGCCGATGTGGCCGGTGTTGAGCGGCGTCTCGTTGATCGCGATGGGCGTCACGTCGGTCACCGCCGTCGCCAGGCGCAGCAGCCCGAAGTCGTAGGAGCTCTGGTTGTAGCTGGGGTTCTTGTACTGCTGGGCGACGGCCACGGCCCTGGTGGGCGCGCTCGAGTCGGTTCCGAACACCACGTAGTACGGAGTGTTCTGCCCGTAGGCGTAGATGCAGTGCGCCGCGGTGAGCACGGTCTTGGGCCCGATGAGGGTGCCGGTGCACAGCGACTCGTAGGAGCCGCCGTAGCGCACCGCCAGGGACACCACCGCCGGGTCGCCCAGGGCCAGGGTGCCGCCGATGATCGCGTCGGTCTGCGCCGCCGCCGCGGGGGCCTCGAGGACAGAGGGGCCGCAGGCGACGAGCCCACCGAGGGCGCCGGCCAACGCGAGGGGGACGAGGAGGGACTGCTTCATCGTGGGGGCTCCGGGACGAACGAGGCGTGCTGTGCGCCCCCGGTTAGCAAGGTGTGTGCCCTTTCACGAGGTTGAGCGAATTCAGCCGACTGCGGTGCACATGGCCGGCCCGGGTGTGACGCGCGCGACCCGATCTGCGCGAGAAGTGGACAGGGCGGCACCATTCGCTGTCAACGCAGCTGACGAACGCGATACCGTGCGCGCCCCGTGTCCACACTCCTCAGAGGGGCGACCGTCGTCGATCTCGAGCCGGCGTGCGTCGAAGTAGCCGATCTCCGCATCGACGGTGACCGCATCGTCGAGCGCGCGACGGTGCTCGAGCCACGCCCCGGCGACGAGGTGATCGAGCTGCGCGGCAAGCTCCTCTTCCCCGGCCTGGTGTCGGCGCACCACCACTTCACCTCGACGCTCCTGCGGGGCGCCCCGCGCGTGGGCACCGGCTTCGCGGCCGAGCAGCACGCCCGCCACCGCCTCGCCGAAGTCATCGACGGCGACCAGCTCCAGGCCGCGACGACGGCCGGCGCGCTCGAGGGGCTGCAGGCGGGCACCACCACCGTCTTCAACGTGCACGCCTCGGGCGCCCACGTCGCCGGGTCGCTCTCGCGGGTCGCTCACGGGCTCAACGGCGTCGGGCTGCGCGCGGTGCTCGGCTACCTGGTCAGCGAGCGGGGCGGGGCGCAGGCCCGTCAGGCCGCCCTCGAAGAGAACCTCGACTACGTGGCCCGCGCCAAGGGCCGGTTCCGCGGGGCCTTCGCCGCCGAGTCGCTGGCGTCGTTGTCCGAGGAGGGCCTGGGGTCGCTCGACGACGCGCTCCGGCGCACCGGGGCGATGCTCCTGGCCACGCTCGCCGAAGACCCGGCCGAAGAGCGGGAGAGCCGCGATCGCTTCAACGCCACGGCCGCCGAGCGCCTCGTGGCCCGCGGCATGACCGGCTCCCGCGTGGTGCTCGCCCAGGGGGTGCACCTCTCGTGGCCGGAGCTCTCGGAGTTGATCAGCGCCGGCACCTGGCTGGCCCACGCGGCCCGGTCCAACATGTCGAGCGCCACCGGGCGCGCCGCCGCCGGCAAGTTCGGCGTGCGCGCGTGCCTGGGCACCGACGTGATGTCGCTCGACGTCTTCGCCGAGGTCCAGGCCGCGGCGTTGCGCGCCAACGACTCGGGCCAGCCCATCGACGCGCTGCGTTTCCTCGCCAACGGCCACCGCCTGGCCACCGAGGCCTTCGGCCTTCCGGTCGGCCCGCTGCAGCCCGGCGCGGTCGCCGACCTGATGGTGCTCGACTACCACCCGCCCACGCCGCTCGACGCGCAGACCCTCGCGGCGCACGTGCTGCACGGCCTGTCGGGGCGGCTGGTGGAGTCGGTGATGGTCGACGGGCTGTGGCGCCTGTGGAAGCGCAAGTCCCTGGCCCTCGACGCGGTGGAGGTGGCCCGCGCCTCGGCCGAGGCCGCCAAGGCCGCCTGGGCGCTGATGAAGGGCTGAACGCAGGTGGCGCGCCGGCCCGGGGCCCGCTACTCATGGGCCCATGCTGACCGCGCTCCTCACCCTCGCCCTCGCTGCGCAGCCTGCCGTCGGTGACGTGGTCGCGGACTTCACGGTCAAGGACGTCGACGGCGTGGAGCTGGTGCTCTCGAGCCTGGTGGAGCGGGGCCCGGTGGTCGTGGCCTTCTTCCCCAAGGCCTTCACCCCTGGCTGAACGCGCGAACTCACTGCGTACCGGGACCGGTATGCCGACATCCAGAAGCACCACGGCACGGTGATCGCGGTCTCGACGGACGGCGTCGACACCCAGAAGCGGTTCCGCGAGTCGCTCAAGGCGCCTTATTCCTTCGTGGCCGACCCCGACGCGGTGCTGGTCAAGGCGTTCGACGTGAAGGTCTTCATCTTCACCATCGCCCGGCGGGTGACCTTCGTCATCGGATCCGGGCGCAAGGTGCTCTCGGTCAGCGAGGGGAGCGACGCCCTCGACCCCTCGGGCGCGGTCACCGCGTGCAGCCTCAAGCCCCCCGAGGCGCTCAAGTTCGTGACCGGCGACCCCGACGGGGGAACGCGCTGAGGCTTGACGAAGGCCCGAGGTGCGTGGTGTCTCGCGACCCATGAACCTCAGAGCCCTCTCTTTCGGTGCCGTTCTCGGCTTCCTCGTCGCCGTCATTCCCTCCTGTGGCACCCCCGCGTGCGGCCCGACGAACTGTGACGGCTGTTGTGACGCGGCCAACAAGTGCGTGCCGGTCTCGGCGAGCAGCTCGGACACCTCGTGCGGCCAGAAGGGCACGACCTGCTCCAACTGCGCGGCCACCGGCGCGGCCTGCAGCAAGACCCTGTTCGTCTGTGAGACGCACGCGGGCACGGGCGGCGGCACCGGTGGTGGCACGACGGGCGGCGGCACGGGCACCGGCGGCGGCACGACGGGTGGCGGCACGGGCACCGGCGGCGGCACGACGGGCGGCGGCACCGGTGGCGGCACGACGGGCGGCGGCACGGGTGGTGGCACCACGGGCGGCGGCGCGACGGGCTGCAACATCGCGCTCCAGAACTGCACCGGCGCCAACGAGTCGTGCTTCCTCACCAACGCCTCGGGCAGCACCCAGTGCTTCGCGGGCGCGTGCAACCTCGTGACCCAGAACTGCCCGAACGGCGGCAAGTGCTCCTACGCGGGCCTCGCCGACGGTGGCGTGGAGCGCGCGTGCGGGGCGGCGGGCGTGAAGACCGAAGGCCAGGCGTGCGGTGCGAGCCAAATGGACGACTGCGCCACGGGCCTCATCTGCCTGGCGGACAGCAAGTGCCACAAGTTCTGCAACACCGACGTGCAGTGCGGCGCCAACGCGGCGTGTGCCTCCTACATCGACATCGGCGGCAGCCCCGAGAAGCCGCTGTTCTGCGTGCCCGTCACGGCGTGCGACCCCCTCGCGCAGAACTGCGCGGCGGGCGAGGGCTGCTACCTCTCGGGCACCGGGCCGCTCTGCAACACCGCCGGCACCGTGGCCGCCGGGGCGGTCTGTGGCCAGACGCAGGGCAACTGCGTGAAGGGCAGCGTGTGCCTGCTCACGAGCGCCACCGCGGGCGCGTGCCACCAGTTCTGCAACCGTGACGCCGGCATGCCCAACTGCGGCGCCGGGCAGTGCGGCGGCTTGCTCAACCCGGTCGACGGCGGCGTGATGCCCTGGGGCGCCTGCCAGTAAGCGTCGTCGCTTCGTGAAGTGAGCTTCGGGCCGGTCCTCTCGTTCCAGAGGGCCGGCCCTTCTTCTTTTCAGCGCTGCGCGTGCGGCATGCCCAGGCCCAGCGACGGCATCTCCACCGGCGTGGGCGTGGGGGGCTTGGGCAGCAGCGCACCGAAGCGGCTCTCGACGGCGAGCTGGCGGCGCTGCTCGTCGGTGTAGCTGCGGTATGCGAACTTCGTCTCGGGCCGGGGCAGGCGCAGGTCGCTGACCACGCCGAACCACGAGAGCACCTTGAGCACGTAGAAGGTGAAGTCCACCTCCCACCAGAACCAGCCCTGGTTGGCGGTGTTCTGATGGTAGTGGTGGTTGTTGTGCCAGCCCTCGCCGCAGGTGATCAGCGCGAGCAGCCAGTTGTTGCGGCTGGTGTCGGTGGTCACGTAGCGGCGCTTGCCGAAGATGTGTGAGAGCGAGTTGATGGTGAAGGTGCCGTGCCACAGCAGCACGGTGGGCAAGATGCCGCCCCACACCACGAAGGGCAGCCCGCCGATGGCAAAGAGCGCCCCGAGCGCGAGGACCGGCAACACCAACCAGTGCTCGTTGAGCCACACCAGCTCCGGGAAGCGGGCGAAGTCCTTGATGGCCGCGTAGTTCGTCTGGTCGTAGCGCTTGCTCAAGATCCACCCCACGTGGCTCCACCAGAAGCCGCGGCGCACCGGCGAGTGGATGTCCTCGGGCTGGTCGGAGTAGCGGTGGTGGTGGCGGTGGTTGGCGGCCCACCACAGCGCGCCCTTCTGGGTGCTCAACTGCGCGAGCACCGCGAGGAAGAACTGGAACCCGCGGTTGGTCTTGAAGGCGCGGTGGCTGAAGTACCGGTGGTAGCCGGCGGTCACCCCGAACATGCGCACGTAGTACGAGAAGAGCGCGAGCAGCGCCCACTCCCACTTGAAGCCCGTCACCACCACGAGGCCGACGAGGAGATGGGCGAGGAAGAAGGGCAGGCTGGCGCCCAGGGCGAGACGGTCGAGCTTCGGGTCATGCGGTGCAGCGATGGCTTCGGTCACGGGGTACCTCACGAGCGAGTTTCGTGAGGTGATCAACACCGATGGCCGTCACCCGACTGTCATGACGGCGCTGATTGGGTCAGCGAGCTGAGCCAGCCCTCGAACTCCGGGCGGCCCCGCAGCGAGCGGAGATCGGGATCGGTGCGGGCCTCTTTCGCGTCGCGGAAGCCGGCCTGGGTGGCGAGGCCTAGCAAGCGCATCGCGTCGGCGTGCCGCTCGGCCAGGGCCCACGCGCAGGCGGCGGTGTAGGCCAGCGCGGGGTGGTGGGCTTCGTGGAAGGCGGCCTCGGCGGCCTTCGCGGCGAGCTCGAATTCGCGGCGCACGTAGTGCACCCGCTCGGCGGCAGAGAACGCGCGGGCCAGGTCGACGCCGGGCAGCAACCGCGCCTCGGCCTCGCGACCTCCGCGAATGAGCGCGCCGGCGTACTCGTGGAGCACGACGTCGTCGCGCATGAGCTCGGAGGCGCGCGCCCAGAGCGGAACGGCCCGGGTCTCGTCACCCACCAGGCTGAAGCCGGCGGCCAGCGCGTGGGGCGGCACCTCCAGGCCCTGCACCTGGGCGAAGTGATCGAGGGCGCGGCGGCCGTTGCCTTCCTTGAGCGCCACCCAGCCCAGCAGCACGTGGGCGCGGCTGCGCAGCAGCGACGGCGTCTCGGCGCCGTCGACCACGCCCTGGGCGATGAGGCCCGCCTCGGCCAGCTTGCGCTCGCGGTAGAGGGCCTCGGCGCGCTCGACGACGGCGGTGAGCGGGTGCGCCGCGCTGCCCGCGGGGAGCTCGCCGCGCTGGTAGGCGCTGATGTTCCCGAAGGTGCGCAACACCATGAAGCCCACCAGCACCGCGAGCATGGGCTGGGCGGTGGCCAGCGCCCCGAGCAGCACCAGCGCCGCGAGGCCCAGGGCGACCATCTGCGCGAGCAGGAAGCCCGTCCGGCCGAAGAGCCGCGTGAGCACCAGCGTGGTGATCACCCCGCCGTCGAGCCCGGTGATGGGCAGGAGATTCAAGAGGGTCCACGAGACGTTGGCGAAGAAGAGGCCGGTGCCGAAGTAGCGCAGCGCATCGGGCAGGGCGGTGCCGCCGAGGAAGGCGAGGGCGCCTGCGCCGACGCCCAGGGCGAGACCGGCGCCGGGCCCTGCGAGGGTGATGAGCACCTCCTGCCACCACTCGAGGCGATCGGCGCCCTCGATCATCGTGCGCCCGCCGAGGCCGACCAGGTGCACCTGCGGCCTGGCGCCGAAGGCGCGGGTCACCAGCGCGTGGCCGAACTCGTGCGCCAACACCGAGAGGGTGACCAGCGAGGTCCAGATGAGCCACACCAGCACCGCGGTGGTGTCGTGCGAGGGGTGGGTGGCGTCAGAGAGGATCTCGCGGGGCCAGGCCGTGGGTGCCTGCTTCCAGCCCAGGAAGCTCCACGCGATGAGCCCGCTGATCAGCAGGTGGCTCAGGTGGATCAACACGGGGACGCCGGCGAACCGAAAGCGAATCAAGGTTCGCGCTACGTACCACCCCGGTAGAAGGAAGGAATGGCCGAGCCGTTCAAGAATCTCCTCGGGAAACCCCAGGTCGAATGGCTCGCATCACGGCTGCGTGGGGCGTGGAAGCCGTTCCCTGCGCCCGCGTTTTCCCGCGCCGCGAACCGGGGCCTCGAGGCGCTGGAGCTCAAGGCCCGCGCGCGCCACATCGCCGATGCCCTCGAGCAGAGCCTGCCCGGTGCGCCGGCCGAGGCCTTCGGGGTGCTCATCGCCCTGCTGGACGGCCCCTCCTCGGAGGCCGCGGGCTTCACCTACCTGCCGGTCAGCGAGTTCCTCGAGCGCCACGGCCCGCGCGACGTCGAGTCGGCCCTGCGCGCGAACTACCTGCTGACCCAGCGCTTCACGAGCGAGTTCTGCCTGCGCCCGTTGATCCTCGAGGCGTGGAAGCCGACCTCGCGCGCGCTCGACGCGTGGGTGGTCGATCCGAGCGAGCACGTGCGGCGCCTGGTCAGCGAAGGCACGAGGCCACGCTTGCCGTGGGGCCGCCAGCTGCCGCCGTTCATCGCCGACCCGTCGCCGGTGTTGCCCTACCTCGAGAAGCTCAAGGACGACCCCAGCGAGTACGTTCGCCGCTCGGTGGCCAACAACTTGAACGACATCGCGAAGGATCACCCCGAGGTGGTGCTGGAGACGGCGAAGCGGTGGCTACAGGGCGCCTCGAAGGAACGCCGAAGGCTGGTCGAGCACGGCCTGCGGACGCTGCTCAAGCGAGGCGATGCGGGGGCGCTCCAGTTGATCGGCGCGGGGGCCAGCAAGGCGCTGCGAACGTCGGGCTCGCTGTCCCCTGAGCGCGTGAAGCTCGGCGAGCGGGTGACCTTCACCGCGAGGCTGAAGAACACGGGCAAGACGGAGCTCCACGCCGTGGTCGAAGCGCGGGTGCACTTCGTCAAGGTGCGCGGCACGTCGGTCAAGCCGTTCCGACTGGGGCGGGTCGACCTGGGGCCGGGTGAGACGCGGGTCGTCTCCAAGTCCATGGAGCTCCAGCACCGGTCGATTCGCCGCCTGTTCGCCGGGGTTCACGAGGTGGAGCTGCAGGTCAACGGCGCGCGCACCCCCATGGGGCGCTTTCGCCTCGAGGTGTGAGTTGCGCCGATGCGCGGCTTGCCGGTACACGAGCCCCCGCATGCTGCCCATCGGTCCCTACACCCTGAAGAACCGTTACATCCTCGCGCCGATGGCGGGGGTCAGCGAGATGCCCTTTCGCGTGCTCGCCTTTCAGCAGGGCGCAGCGCTGTGCCCCACGGAGTTGATCAGCGCCCAGGGCCTGTTCCGCATCAACTCGCGCACGCTGCGCTACCTGCGCTTCGACAAGCAGGTCGAGCAGCCGTACTCGCTGCAGCTCTTCGGTGGCGAGCCCGAGGTGATGGCCAAGGCCGCGGTGATCGCCAAGGAGTACGGCGCGCAGATCATCGACATCAACATGGGCTGCCCGGTGAAGAAGGTGACCAAGACCGGCGCCGGCTCCGGGCTGATGTGCGACCCCGCGCGCGCCGGCGAGGTGGTGCGGCAGATCAAGGCCGCCACGGGCCTGCCGGTGACGGTGAAGATCCGCAGCGGCTGGGACGCGAACCAGAAGAACTTCCTGCAGATGGCCGACGTGCTTGGCGCCGCGGGCGTGGCCGCGCTGGCGATGCACGCGCGCACCCGGGCGCAGGGCTACTCGGGCAAGGCCGACTGGTCGCTCATCGCTGACCTCAAGCGCCACGTGGGCAACGCGTTCCCCATCATCGGCAATGGTGACGTGAAGACCGTCGAAGACGCGGCGCGCATGGTCGAGACCACTGGCTGTGACTACGTGATGATCGGCCGCGCGGCCCTGGGCAACCCGTGGCTCTTCCGCCAGTTGCTCGGCGGCGAGAAGCCCACCAATGAAGAGCGGTGCGAGGTGGTGCAGCGCCACTTCCGTCAGCACATGGTGTTCTCGGCCGAGGCCCGCGTGCACCGCGAAGAGCTGCCTCCGGAGCAGCGCGCGCGCAAGGACGAGCAGCAGGGCGTGCACAGCTTCCGCAGCCACCTGGGGTGGTACGCGCACGGGCTCCATGGCGCCTCGGCGTTCCGGGCGCGCATCAACCACGCGGACACGAAGAAGGACGTGGAAGACGCGCTCGAGCAGTTCTTCCTCGGGGCGAACACCGACGAGAACCCCGTGGAAGGCAGCGAGCAGGAGCTCGACTACCGCACTGCGCTCGGCTGAAGCGTCAGCTGTGGCGCGCGGCGGCCGTGGCAGTCGCCCAGTGCCAAGGTAGGATCCAGGTCATGACTCGACTGGTCGTTCTGGCTGGGTTCCTCGTCGGCCACCTCGCAACACCTGCGTTCGCCGCTCCTCCTGCGCCGAGGACGGTCACGGTCACCTCGGCGCCGCCGAACGCGCAGGTGTCCGTCAACGGAGCCGACGTCGGCGTCACCCCGGTCGCGGTCCAGGTTCCCCCGGGGGCAAAGCAGAACCTCGTGGTGACGTTGAAGGGGTTCGAGACCGTCACCAGGCGACTTCAGACAGCCAGGGCCGGCGAGACCATTCACCTGGTGCTCGTCGACGCCGAGTTGAAGCAACTCGAACGCAACGTCGAGAAGGCCCGGGCGGCAGGCGCCAAGGCAAACACGCGACTCGAGCAGGCCCAGGATGCGAGTTCGGCCGATCCCGATTCCGACGGGAAGGCGCGTGCGCTCGAGAAGGCCGATGCCTCGATGCAGTCCGCGACGGACGCCATCGAAGACGCGGAGAGGGCGCTGGCCAGGGCTCAGAACGAACGCATGTCCGCCAGCGAGCGGGCCCAAAGCGCGGCGAGAGTGCGTGCCGCGATGGAGCGGCCGATCCCGCCGCCCTCTGTTGCCGCTTCTCCTGCTGTTGTTGCGGCGGTGGCGCCCCCGGCTCCCAAGCGAAGCGAGGCGACTGTTTTCTGCGCCTGGAAAATCCCCGTGCGGACGGCCGAGAAGGGCTGGGTCACGCTCAGGAACGGTTGCTTCGCAGCACCTGTCAGCGCCGCAGTGGCCGCGTGCAACAGCGGAGCAAAGAGCGAGAGCCCAGACGCGCCCCCTTGCGACTGCACTGATGACGCGGTCGTCGCCGCGAAGTGCCGGTAGCGCGGACGCCGTTCTTGGCCAGCATGCCGTCGACTTGCGGCCTCGCGTCGATGGGCTGCAGCGGAACCTGTCAACGTGAATGAGACACCGGCGTTCTGCATTTAGGCTCGAGCGATCACGCTCCCGTTCTCGGACTTGGGCTTGTTGATCCACGCCGCCGTCTGCAGGGCTGGCGGAGTTGGCGCGCCGAGCACAAAGC
>CAIVGN010000008.1 GCA_903905455.1 uncultured Archangium sp. | reverse complement strand
CGCCGACCCACTGGCCGCCGACCACGCTCCCCAGGCCCGACGCCGGGTCCGCCGGGAGCGCCGTCGAAACGGCCCCCACGTCGCCCGGCAAGCCGTCACCACCGTCGAGCCCGACGCACGGGCCACCGTCGCAGAACGTCTCGAGGCCGCCGAGGCCGCCGAGCGTCGCGTCTTCACCCGGGAAGCCGAGGCCGCTGGTGGTGTCCGCGCCACCGCCGCCGAAGAAGCCCGCGGGCGAGAACCCTGCATCACCGCAGTCGACGCCGGCCCCACCCGCGCCACCGTCCGCGGTGAGCTCGCCGCTGACGCCCGCGTGACCGCTGAGGCCGGGCGCGCTCGCGGCCGCGGAAGCGCCGGGGTCGCCATCGGCGCCTTGGCCGCCCGAGAGCCGGCAGCTGACGACGCGAGAACCCGCGCCGGCGCCGTGCAACGTCAACGCGACCGAGGCCGCGCCGGCGGCGACGGGCTGCGCCGCGTTCACCGTGAGGAGCTCGACCACCACCCGGCCCCCGTCGACGGGCTGGGCCACCAGCGCGCCGTTGATCACCGAGCGCGTCGAGGTGCGGGCCCACGCATTGGTCGCGTCGTAGCCGCCGAAGAGCGCCGCGGCCGCGGTGAGCGTGAGGTTGCCCGCGAAGGTACCGGTCGAGAGGTAGATCTGCGGCTTGCCGGTGGCCAGCGCCGCGCCCAGCGTGAGCAAGGGAGCCGCCCGCGTGCCCGCATTCGAGTCGACACCCGTGCCGGCATGCACGAAGACCGCGCGCGACAGGTCGCCGTCGAAGCCGTCACAGTTGACGTCGAGACCGAGCGAATCGGGCTCGTCGATGGCGCCGGTGGGCACGCAGCCCGCGTCGACACCTGCATCGATGCCTGCATCCACGACGCCCGCATCCACGACGCCCGCATCCACGATGCCCGCATCCACGACGCCCGCATCCACGACGCCCGCATCGAAGCCTGCATCGTCGACGCCTGCATCCGAGCCCGCGTCCTCGACACCCGCATCGGGGAAGCCCGCGTCGGGGAGCCCCGCATCCACCAGGCCTGCGTCGACGCCCGCGTCACCGGTCCCTGCATCGGTCCGCGCGCGGCACAGCCCGTCACTCCCGCAGACGAAGCCTTCCTGTTGGCACGAGCGGTCGGCCTCGCACTGAAAGGTGGCCTCGGGGAGCTGGGCCACCTGGCAACCCGACAGCGCCGCGAAGGACACCAGGACCAGCCACCACGATGCGCGCTTCATTCGACACCCCACAGAATGCCCGCCACTACGCCGCTGACGCCCGCGCCGATGCCGGTCCCGAGCGCGACGGTGAGCTGCGTGTTCGTCGACTGCTGCAGCGCCTGCGCTTCGGAATACGAGAGCGGTGAGACGCCGCCGGGCGCGGTCTCGAGGCGCCCCTTGCCCGCGAGGCCCAGGCCTCCAAACGTGGCGGCGGTGCCGGCGGCGACCACCGCGAGGCCGGTCATCACCCAGGCGGCCACCTTCGGCTTCGAGGCCCGGGGCGCGGGTCCGCGGAGCTCGAGCTCGTCGTTGGGTTGCTGGGCCCTCGGGGTGAGCACCGGCTCGACCCGCTTCGGCGCGTCCGCGACCTCGAGGGGCTCGACCACCGCGGGCTGCGGGGTGGCGTCGGGTTCGGGGTCCTTCTGGGTGACGACGACCTTCGGGGTCTCGGTGGGGGCCGCGGGTTCGCCTTTGGGCAACAGCTTGAGCAACTGGGCGATGGGCCCCTTCATCTGCTGCTTCACCCGGCCCTTGAAGACCTTGGTGCTCTCCTTCTTCACCACCGCGCCCCCGGCGAGCATCTCGAGCGTGAGCACGCCCTTGTTCCCCTTCATCGCGCCGCTCACCACGAAGACCGCGACGACCTTCGCCTTCTCGCCGATGCCGGTGAGGCATGCGAGGCGGGTGGCCTTGTCGGCCAGGCAGTTCACCGCGGGCGAGCCGGGACCGGCCATCTTCACGGTGAGCTTCGCGGCGGTGAAGGGCTCGTTGAGCTCGTCGGCGAGCGCGCGGGCCTTTTCGTCCTGGGGCACGAGGAGCACGGACGCCGCGTTCGCGCTCAGGGGAAGCAGCAGACAGCAGACGAGCCAGCGGATGTTCGGCGCCATGGGGTCTGTCATCTGAGCACAGGCCCCCGGAGGTCAACACTTCCTGGCCCGTACGCGTCTCGCTCGACCCAGGAGCGGGCGTGCTAGAGGCGGCGCCCCATGCCCGCGACTGACCCCGCACCGAAGACGCCGTGGCTGCCCGTGACGCCTCCGGGCCGCGCGGTGTTGTGGGGCTCGTTGCTGCTGGGCTTCGTGCTCAAGGCGCGCATCGTCTTCACCGACGACGGCATCAACTGGCCCGACGAGATCTACCAGTCGTTCGAGCCCGCGCACCGGCTGGTCTTCGGCCACGGGCTGGTGGCCTGGGAGTTCCTCGAAGGCGCACGGACGTGGGCGGTGCCGGGCTTCGTCGCGGTGTGGTTGTGGCTGTGCAAGCTGGTGGGCGCTGATTCACCGACGACCTACATCGCGGTGGTGAAGCTGGTCTTCTCGGCGCTCTCGGCGGTCGCGGCGCTGGGCACGTACCGGTTGGCGCGGGCCTTCGGGGCGCGCGAGCTCGAAGCGGCGGTGGCCTCGGCGGCCTGGAGCGTCTGCGCGCTGGCGCTCTACTTTTCGCCGCGCGCCATGAGCGAGAACCTCTCGGCGGCGCTGCTGGTGTGGGGCGTGGCCCTGGTGCTGGGCGAGGGCACGCAGCGCAAGCAGTGGCTGCTCGGCGCGAGCCTGCTGGGGCTGGCGACGCTGGCCCGGTTGCAGTCGGGCGTGGTGTGCGCGGTGGTGCTGCTGCTGTCGTTCTCGCCGCGCGGCCGGGGCATGGCCGTCGCCGTGACGCTGCTCCTCTGGGCCCTGGTCTACGGCCTGTGGGACGCGGCGGCCTGGCACGAGCTCCCCACGGCGAAGGCCGGGGGCTTCTTCCATTCGGCGGTCGTCTACTACCGCTTCAACATCGTCGAGAACCGCGGGGCGGGCTGGGGCACGGCGCCGTGGACCTACTTCTTCGTTCACCTCTACCGCACCATGCCGGCGCTCACGCTGGCCCTGGGGGCCGCGGCGCTGGTCTCGTTCAAGCGTGCCTGGTCGCTGGTGCTGATCATCGTGGCCTTCCTCGCGCTGCACCTCTTCGTGGCGCACAAGGAGCTCCGCTTCCTCATCCCCATCATGCCCATCGCCAGCGCCTTCCTCGGCATCGCGCTCGCGCAGTGGCCCGAGCGTCCGGCGCGCCTGGGCCTCGGCCTGGTGTCCCTCGCGGTGCTCGTCTCCGCGTGGAACCACCAGGCGCTGACCATGGGTGACCTCGGCAGCTACCCCGAGCGCGCCGACTCGAGCGCGTGGGACGACTTCGGCCCGGTCAACCGCCTGCTGCTGGCCGCGAGCCGGGAGAAGGACCTCTGCGGCCTGCGCATCGACGCGGCGCACCTCGCGTGGACCGGGGGCAGCACCTACCTCCACACGAAGGCCCCGCTCTACATGCCGGGCACGCCGCCGCAGCAGGGCTTCTTCAACTACGTCATCACCCGGGCTGGCAGCGGCGCCCCGGTCATCGCCACCGAGGGGCCCTGGCAGTTGGTGAAGCTGGGGCCCGGCTGCGTGGCCGACGTGAACTACGGCTGGCGCCTGCCCTGATCAGCTGGGCGGCGCTCACTTCACGGTGACGCCGAAGTCCTTCCCCTCGCGGCGCAGGGTGAGCTCGAGGGTGCCGTCGGCGGACTTGCGCACGCGCGAGAAGGCATCGAGCGCGTCCCGCGTGGGCTGCCCGTCGATGCTCACCACGAGGTCTCCGATGCGCACCCCGGCCGCCGAAGCGGGGCAGCCCTGCATCAGGAAGTCGACGCGCACGCCGCCCGGTGCGTTCTCGAACGACAGCCCGCTGCCGAGCTCGCGGTGCATCAGGCGCCGGTACGCGGCCCCGCCTCCGTCTTCGGGTGGCACGGTGATGGTGACCTCGGTGAGCTCGCCTCCGCGCACCTCGGCCACGGCTTGTTCCACGATGCTCTCGCCATCGCGCACGTAGAGCTTGTACTTGCCCGGGGCGAGCAACTGCTCGAAGTGACCGTCGCGCACCTTCGCCACTTCGCCGTCGCGCTCGCCGCGGATCATCACCGTGTCGACCTCGCGGCCCTCGATGAGGCCCACCAGTCGGCCCTGGAGCGAGGTGGTGAGGGTGAGCTCCAGCGCGGCGCCGGGCGCGAGGTAGGCGCCCTGCTGCGCCGACGCCAGGTTCCCCAGCCGCGCCTGCACCACCAGCTCGGCCGAGAGCAGCTCGTCGAACTCGAAGCGCCCGTCTTCCCCGGTGACGGCGGTGCGGTCGACCTCGTTCATGCCGCTGGGCCACCCCAGGGTGACGCGCGCGTCGGCGAGCGGGTGGCGCTCCTCGTCGAGCACCACGCCCGTCAACCGCCCCGCGTTGCTCAAGGTCAGCTCCACCGGCCCTTCGCCGGGCAACTCGAGGCCCACCGCGCTCGCGCGACGACCGGGCCCCTGCTGCGCGCGCAGCGAGTAGCGGCCCCGGGGGAGCCCCTTCGCCTCGAAGCGGCCCTCGGCGTCGGTCTGCAGCAGCGCGATCTCCAGCGAGTCGGGCTCGGCGAGCACCCGCACCTCGGCGCCCTCGACGGGACCTGAGGCTGCGCGCACCGTGCCGAGCAGCGACGTGCCCGCGGCCAGCACCACGCGGGCGGTGATGCGCTCCACGCCGGGGCCACTCACCACCCGCGCGAGACCCTGGCGCCCATCACCGGCGCTGGCGTGCAGCGAGACCGGCCCGCGCGGCGCGGTGAAGGTGAAGTGCCCCGCCTCATCGGTGATGCCCGACGTCACGTCGCCCGGCGCGAGGTGCAGGGTCACCCCCGAGACCGGCGCCTGGGCCTCGGTGACCACCAGCGCGTCCACGGTGACGCCCTGCTCGAGGGCGAGCTCCAGCGGGGCGCCCGGCAACTCGACGAGCTCCGCGTGCGAGACGTGGCCCGCGGCGCGCGCCTCGATGCGCCACGCCTCGGCGCCGGGGAGCTCGAGGGCGAAGCGGCCCAACGCATCAGCGCGCGCGTTCACCACCGAGGGCGTGAGCGCGTCGGGAGGCGTGGCCTGCACCAGGGCCTCGGCCAGCGGCCGGCGGGTGGTGGCGTCGACCACGCGGCCCTCGACGCGCACCGGGGCGCGCAGCTCGAGCTCCACCGAGGTCGAGGTGGCGGCCCGGCTCACGTCGAGGGTCTTCGTGCCGCGCGTGCCGTCGGTCGCCACCGCGAGCACGAGGTAGTGGCCGGCGACGGCGGGAAAGGTGGCCCGGCCGGCGTCATCAGTGCGCTCGGCGCCCGCGGCCCGCCACGCCTGCGCGTTGGTGGTGAGGTCGAGCTCGGCGCGGAACAGCTCGAGGCGTACCCCGGGCTCGGCTGTCGCGTTGCGCTTGACGGTGATGATCAGCCCGGGCCGGGCGGGGCTCACGAAGACGGCGCCCGGCCGCGAGGCAGGGCCGCGGGGCGTCGCGGGAGTGGTCAGCACCACGGGCCCGGGCACGACGCCGGCCTCGACCGGCTCGCGCAGCGACACGAAGAGCCCCACCCCGAGGGCCACCACTCCGACCAGCGCGACGATGAGACGCGACATGAACGCTCCAGTGGGGCGGAGCATGCGCAGATCCGAAAAGGCCCTCCCATGAATTGATGGGGCGCTGCTTCAGAGTGATGGGCCGCTCGCCCCGCGGGAGCCCCAACTCACTGAATTCGGGCGCCAGGGTGCGTGGCGCGGGCATTGCTCATCGAGGCCGCATGAGCACCTCACTCCTCAGCCTGCTGGTGGCCGTGTTGGTCAGCGCGCCCGACGTGACGGCGGTCGAGCCGGAGCCTCGTGACACCACCTACGGCCCGAACCTGTTGTTGGCGAACCCCGCGGACCTGCTCGGGGGCGCGGTGTCGGTGGAGTACGAGCGCGCGTTGACCTCGTGGTTCGGCCTCACCGCCGGCGTCTCGGTGTGGAGCTTCCGCGGCGATCTCGTACCCGAGGACACCCCGTCCTTCACCTCCCTCAGCCCGGAGCTGGGCGCGCGGTTTCACTTCGTGCGCGACGCGCCCGGCGGCTTGTGGGTCGGCCCGATCCTCAGTGGTGGCTACCTCTTCTCGCGCAACGATGGCGCCTTGGTGCGCAGCTGGTCCTGGGGCCTCGGAGCTGCCCTCGGGTACAACTTCATCATCGGTCACCACTTCACCGTGCAACTCGGCGCCGGCGCTGGCTTCGTCGACTACGGCGACCTGCTGGTCTGGGCCCCGCGCCTGCGCCTGGGCCTCGGCTGGGCCTTCTGAACCCGGGCCCACTTTCTGCATTTCACCGCGCGAGATCACTCGTGCGTCACCACCGGAGTCACACATGAACTGGAACCAGATCAAGGGTCAGGCGAAGCAGGTCGGCGGTCACCTCAAGGAGAAGTGGGCCAAGCTCACCGATGACGACCTCATGCTCCTCGAGGGCAAGAAGGAAGTGTTCCTGGGCAAGCTGCAGGAGCGCACCGGCCTCGTGAAGGACGACGCCGAGAAGCAGCTCGACTCGTTCCTCAGCGCGCTCGCCATGCCGGCCGTCAGCCCTGCCGCGCACCCGGCTTCCAAGAATCCGTAATCCAAGCCGCACCTCACCTCTCACCATGCTTCGGCGCTCGCCGAAGTCGGAGATCCCGCCATGCTCTGGACCATCGCCGTCGTGCTCCTCGTCCTCTGGGCGCTTGGGCTCGTCACCTCCTTCACCATGAATGGCTTCATCCACATCTTGCTCGTCGCCGCCGTCGTCATCGTGCTGGTGCGCCTCATCCAGGGCCGCAAGGTCCTGACCTGAGCGGGGCCTCCCAACCGTCGCGCGCGCGCCGCTGGGTGCGCCGCCTCGGCTGGGGGGTGTTGTCCCTGTGCGTCTTGTACTGGGGCGGGCTCAACGCGCTGCTGGCGACTCCACTGCCCGAGGCGCTGTTCAACCTGGTGCCGCACTCGGCGCAGATCCACTACTCGCGCGCGTGGACCGTGGTGCCCCTGCGCTTCGAGGTGCGCGACCTGCGCGTGTCGATTCAAGACCGCCTGGTGCAGGTGGCCATCGCCGCCGATGCCGCCCGCGGAGACCTGCGCCCCTGGGCGCTGCGCGAACTGCGCTTCGTCGGCAAGCACCTCGTGGGCGAGGGCGTGACGTTCCGGCTCCGGCCGCGCATGAGCGTGGGTGACCCCCGCGAGGCCTTCATCACCGAGCTCCCGCCCATCCCCGGGTACGAGGAGGTGGTGCGCGACGTCTCGGCGCACGAGGTGCAGGCGAAGGACATCCGCTACATTTCCATCGACCTCAGCGACGTCACCATCCATCACCTCAGGGAGATCTGGATCGACCGGGTGCGCTACACCGGCGCGGCCGAGGTCTCCGGGGGCATGCTCTACGAGCCGTTCCGCCGCCTGCGCCTCGACGACGTGCACTTCGCCGACGCCAACGCGGTGCTGGTCGCCGTCGAGCCCCACGCCGCCACCTTCCAGGCCCTCGAGTTCGAGGTGAACCTCGCCGACTCGATGCTCGACACCTTCGGCTTCGCGGAGTTGGTGCGGCTCGACGGCCACCTCACGCTGGCGGGCACGACCGACCCCGGCTTCCTCAACGCCTACCTCTCGAACGTGCCCGGCAGCGAGGGCCTGCGCCTCGAGGGCAACTCCGGGCCGCTGAGCCTGAAGCTCGCCGTGCGTCGCGGGCGCGTCGCCGATGGTGCCCGGCTCTCGTATTCCTCCTCTGACGTCAGCGCGCAGTTCCCCTGGTTCGGCGCCGTGGGAGATCTCGACGTCACCGGCGCGGCCACCGGCGGCCGGCTCGCGGTCGAGGCGGTGGTGTCCGACGCGGCGGTGCGTCGCGGCTCGCTGGTCGCCCGGGCGCCGCGCGTCAGCCTCAGCGCCTCGAGCGACGCATCGCTCCCGCAACTGCCGCTGATGACCGCGGTGCTCTCGCTCGAAGGCGCCCGGCTCGGTGACCTGCGACAGCTCGACGAGGTGCTGCCCCCGAGCGCGGGCCTGCGCGTGGCGAAGGGTACCGGGCGCATCGACGCGAAGCTGTGGCTCGACCCGAAGCCGGCGCGCGCGCACGGGGTGGTCTCGCTCGCCGCGAAGGACGTGGTGGTGCGCAGCCGCGCGGCGACCATCTCGGGGCAGCTCACCCTGGAGGCGCGGGTGCGGGCCTTCGACTTCGCCAGCGGCGCCCTCGACGTCTCCGGCTCCACGCTGCACATCGACGACGCCACGGTGAGCGACGGGCTGGCGAACTGGAAGGACCAGTGGCTCCACGCCCGGCTCGCGCGTGGCGTCCATTCACCCCGCGGCAAGCTCCCGTGGATCAGCCACGTCGAGCTCGGGGCGTCGAACCTGCAACCGCTCTACGCGCTCATCGCCGCGAACGTGGAGCTGCCGCGCGCCGCGGGCCTGTTCGCCGATTCTCCCAACGTCCGCCTGGTGCTCGATCTCCAGGCGCAGGCCGACGGGCTGAGCCTTCCCGCGGTGACGCTCACCTCGCAAACGGTGCGCCTCGAGGGCGCGGTCATGTTGCGGCCCTCGCCCCGCATGCCCGAGCTCCTGCAACCGTGGGGCGGCGTGGTGGTCCACGTCGGGCTGATCAACGTGGGCGTGCAGTTCGCGGGCGACCAGGTGTCTGTGGTTGCGCCGCGCGAGGTCCCGGTTCGCTGATCCGTTTCCTCGTGCGAGGAAGAATCCCGGTGTGGGGTGATATCGGCGGCTATTTCTGTATTTGCTGTACGGTGACTCGCAGCATCGGAAAGCGGGCTTCATGCGTGCAGCAGATCTCAGCCACAGTGAACTCCTCGAGCTCGAACCTGCCGCCGGTCTGATTCGTTTTGCGGGTCGCCGGGCCCTGTTGATCGACGCCGCGGCCCTGGGGTTGTTGCGCAAGTACCTGGTGGACAACGTGGGGGCGGCGGCGGCCCGTGCGGTGCTCACCCAGTTCGGCTACGCGCAGGGCTTTGCCATGGCCGAGTCGGCGAAGGCTGACTTCACCTGGGACAGCGACGCCGAGCGGTTGCGGGGTGGGCCGCGCATTCACGCGCTCGAGGGCCTCTTCCACCTGGCCCACGAGGGCGCCGACCCGTTGGCCAAGGACGGCATGGTCATCCTCGGCTCCTTCGAGGCCGAGCAGCAGGTGGTGCAGTTCGGCCGCGCCACCGCCCCGAGCTGTTGGGCCATTTGCGGCCTGCTCAGCGGCTACCTGAGCCGCTGCACCGGCCAGCCGCTGTACGTCATCGAAGATCGCTGCGTGGCCATGGGCGACGCGGGCTGCCACCTCACGGCGCGGCCCCGGACCGAGTGGGGCGCCGAGCACGCCGAGGTGTTGCGCTTCTTCGACCCCGCGCCCCTCAAGGAAGTGCTCCACGAGTCGCTGCAGCACGTCACCGAGACCCTCAAGCAGGCCGAGCGCAAGCTGAGCGAGCGGCGCCGCGCGCTGGTGAACGTCGCCGTCGAGGTCGACGAGCCCACGGGCTTCATCTCGCGCAGCCCCACGATGCGCTCGCTGGTGGACCTCGCGCGGCGCGTGGCCCGGGTCGACGCCACGGTGCTCATCACCGGTGAGAGCGGCTCGGGCAAGGAGCGCATCGCCCGCCTGGTGCACGACGAGTCGACGCGCGCGGCCGGGCCCTTCGTGGCCGTCAACTGCGGCGCCATCACCGAGACCCTGCTCGAGAGCGAGTTGTTCGGGCACGCCCGCGGCGCGTTCACCGGCGCCAACCAGGATCGCCCCGGGCTCTTCGAGGCGGCCAACGGCGGCACGCTGCTGCTCGACGAGGTGGGCGAGGTGTCCCCGGGCATGCAGGTCAAGCTGCTGCGCGTGCTCCAGGAGCGCGAGGTGCGGCGCGTCGGCGAGAACAAGACCCGGCCCATCGACGTGCGCCTCGTGGCGGCCACCAACCGCGACCTCGCGCACGGCGTGGCCGGCGGCGGCTTCCGGCAGGACCTCTACTACCGGCTCAAGGTGGTGGAGCTCACCGTGCCCCCGCTGCGAGACCGCGGCGCCGACATCTTGCCGCTGGCCCTGGTGCTGCTGGAGAACGCGGCCGCTCGCATGAAGCGCAGCATCTCCGGCTTCTCCCCCGACGCCGGCGACAAGCTCCTGCACTACGCGTGGCCCGGCAACGTGCGCGAGCTGGAGAACGCCATGGAGCGCGCCGTGGCCCTGGCCCAGGGCACCCGCGTGGAGACCGACGACCTGCCGCTCGAGGTGCGCGGGCCCGTGCCCGGCACCATCGCCGCCGGCCCGGTGCGCCCGCTCGAAGACATCGAGAAGGACTACATCGTCGCCGCCCTCGATCGGAACGGCGGCAACCAGACGCACACCGCGCAGCAGCTGAAGATCGGCTCGGCCACGCTGTACCGCAAGCTCAAGGCCTACGGGCTCATCACCCGCAAGGTGAGCGAGCCGGGCAACTGAAGTCGGGGCGCGGCCTGATCAGTCGCGCATCAATTCACTCAGCGCGCGATTGGGCTTCGGTGGCCGGGCGTGGTTTCAGTTCGTGCTGCCGGTGCGAACGGTGAACTCCACCAGCACGAAGTTGCCGTTGGTGCTGTTGCAGCCAGGGCCACTGAACGGCAACGACGTGTCCGTCATCGCCTCGAGCCGCACCCCGGTGATTCCGGAGAGCGCAGTGTCGGCCTCGACCAGGTAGCGCACGTCAGTCGAGTTGATGTCGCCCGCGAGGATCGAGTCGTCGTTGAGCACCGTGAGGGGCGGAGTGTTCGACGCGCAGAGGCGACGGGGTCGGAGCACGGTCCACAGCGCATCGGCTCCGACGTTGCCTGGGCTGATGGCGCCGCGATTGCCGTCGGCGAACTGGGTGCGGCTGGCCGTCGTGACCGAGAGCCGGAACCGGCAGAGCGCGTGATCTGAATACAGCGTGTGGTTGAGGGCGAACAGCAGCCGGGTGCCCGTCGGTTGCGCGATGGTGTCGGCGGTCGTCGCGAACGCCGCAGTCTGAGCGCACGAGACCTGCGGGTCGACCGCCCAGCCGAAGTTGCTCAAGAATCCGTCGATGGCCTTCTCGATGGTGAACGGGCCGTAACTCGTTTGGGAAAATGTTGCGGTCGGGCTCGTTAGCGAGACGGGCGTGCCGAAGGCCGGGTCGATCGCCGCGCACGGAACGATCTGCGGAACCGAGCCTGCGCCGCCACCGAGTCCGCCGCCGAGTCCGCCGCCCGTGCCGCCGCCGAGTCCGCCGCCCGTGCCGCCGCCGAGTCCGCCGCCCGTGCCGCCATCGACGTCCTCACCGACAGCCAGGAAGCACCCCGACGCGGTGATGCCCAGCACCGCAACCCACCACGTGAATCGAAAAGAAGTCACCTTGCGCAAGCCCACGCCTCCCGCCGGAATTGATCACCGTCCACACTGTTGCGCAGTGGGGGCGAGTGTAGCGATCGTCTACGGCCACGGGGAGAGAGACGCGAGGCCCGTGTGCTCAGGGCCCCGCGCGCTTCGCCTCGATGCGTTTCGCCAGCTCGGACCCCGGGCGGGCCAGCGGCGACGCTTCCGCCAGCAGCCGCGCGCGCTCCTTCGCCTCGACACCCGGCAGGTCGGCGCGCAGCACCAGCAACCGCGCGCGCGCCTGCGCATCACTCGGTGGCCCGCAGGCCTCGACGCGCCCCAGCACCTCGCGGGCCTCGGCCGCCTGCTTCAGCGCGAGGTGCACCTCGGCCAGCGTGAGCAGTGGCTCCACCAGCGCCCCGTCCGTCGCCGAGGTCGCGGCCGTGACGCGCGTCACCGCTGCTTCCGCGAGCCCCCGCGCCGCCTCGAGTTCTCCCTTCGCCAGGGCCACGCGGGCCAACGAATCGGCGGCCAGCGCCACCTCGAGGTGGTTCTCGCCCAGGGCCTCCCGCGCCACCTTCCGCGCCCGCTCGAACTGCAGCGTCGCCTCGGCAAAGTCACCCGCGTCGAGGGCCAGGGAGCCGAGCACGTCAGCGGCGACGCCGACGTTGGGGTGCCCCGGGCCGCGGGTCTGGGTGAAGATGTCCATCGCGCGCGTGGTCACCGCCTTCCCTTCGGGCCGGCCCAGCAGCACCAGCAGGCGCCCCTGGTTGAGCAGCGCGTTGGCCAGCGCGGGGCTCTGCGGCGCCGCGGTCTCGAAGCGCGCCACGGCCTCCTGCTGCAGCTTCAACGCATCACCCAGCGCGCCCCCGGTCTCGGCCACCAGCGCCCGGTTGACCAGCAGCCCCGCGGCGAGGCGCTCGTCGGCCGCGCGGGTCACCAGCGCACCGGCGATGCCGGCGACTTCTTCGGCGGCCTCCTTCTGGTGCAGGCGCACGCCGCGCTCGAAGACCAGCAACACCGCGGCGTGGGCGGCGATGTCGTCGGTGCGGCTCTCGATGCCCAGCTGCATCGCCTCCTCGAGCAGCGCCACGGCCGCCGGGTGCTCGCTGAGGCGGCCCAGCGTGGCGCCGAGCTGGAAGGCGATGCGGGCGATGAGCGGGCGGTGTCCCTCGGTGCGGGCGAGCGCGAGCAGCGGCTCCAGCTTGGCGCGCGCGTCGCGGAGCTTGCCCAGGTCTCTCAAGCTGCGCGCCTCGGCCAGCTCCACCTTGTGCGCGAGCATCGCGGCGCGGCCCACGGCGTCGGAAGGCGCGGGCTCCTCGAGCAGCGCGCGGGTGTCCGTGCAGCGCGAGAGCGGCGAGAGCGACTGCACCGACTGGTGCGCGCGCGTCACCAGGGCCCCATCGGGCTTGCGCAGGGCCGCCACGAGCACCGTGGCCTCGCGACGCGACTCTTCGAGACAGGCCGCGCGCAGCTCGCCCAGCAGCGGCGCTTCGTCTTCCCGCGCAGCGACGCAGGCCGCCTGGTTCGCCGTCACCCAGCTCGCGCGCCACGCGTCGAGTTCCTGGGCCACGAGCTGGAAGGTGGCGGTGGCGAAGGGCCCCTCGAGCCCGGCGAAGGCGCCCTGCACCTCGGCCCGCGTGGGCTCGTCCCACACGCCGGCCAGCGGCCCCGCGTCAGGCTTGCACTGGGGCTTGAGCGCGCGGGGCACGAGCACCGCGGCGAGCAGCACCGTCACGCCGAGCGCGGCGTAGAGCGGGCCGCGGCGCGGGGTGAGGGCGGCGAGCAGGGCGGGGAGGTTCTCGAAGCGCGCGGCCGGGTCCTTGGAGAGGCCGCGAGCGAGCACGTCGCGGGTGCGCCGGGGGAGGATGCCGCGCAGGTAGCCCGCGTGCTCCAGCGCCCGCTGCAGCGCGAGGCAGAAGGCGTATTGATCATCCGCCGCGGTGGTGGCGAGGACCGGGGCGTCGGGGCGCGGCTCGCCCTGCGGCGCGCGGAGCATCGACGCGAGGCCGAAGTCGGTGACCCGCACCCGCCCGTCGTCGCCCACCAGCACGTTGTCCGCGCGGAAGTCGCCGTGCACCAGCCCGGCCTCGTGCACCGCGGCGAGGCCCCGGCCGGCGGCGTCGAAGGCCGCGAGGATCTCCTTCTCCGTGCGCGGCATCTCCAGCCACTTCGCCAGCGAGACGCCGGCGACGAACTCCATGGCCACGAAGGGCACGCCGCCCACCACGCCCGCGTCGTGAATGCTCACCACGTTGGGGTGGCTGACCCTGGCCATGCCCCGGGCCTCGTGCTGCACCAGGGCCAGCTGCTCGGGCTCGTCGAGCGACCAGGCGTCGAGCACCTTGAGGGCGAGGCGGCGATCGAGCTGCGGGTCGTAGGCGGTGTGCACCGTGCCGTACGAGCCGCGGCCGATGACCTCGAGAATCACGAAGCGCCCCACGGTGCTGCCGCGCGCCAGCAGCCCGCCCTCGGGCGTCGCGCCGGAGAGTTGGTGGTGCTCCCGGGCCAGGGCCAGCAGCCGCGGGCCACACTTCTCGCAGCCGTCGAGGTGGGCCTCGAGGGCCTCGAGCTCCTGGCCCTCGAGCGTGCCCTCGAGGAACTCGGCGATGGTCTCGTCTGGAGCGCAACCCGCGGTCATGTGCACCGTCGAGACTCGCCCCTTCGGGAAAGTCGCGCGAGCGGTATGATTCGAGGCCGTGAAGCGCCCCATCGCCATCGAGGCCACCCTGGCCGTCGCCCGCGCGGCGATGCCGGAGCTCCCCTTCGAGGACGACGGCTTCGCGAAGTTCCTGGGCAGCTGCAAGGGCCTCAAGCCGACGCACGGCGGGGAGCTGTTGCTCGTCTACCTCTGGTCTCTCGGTGATGCCGCGGCCCAGCGCCGGCTCGACGCCGAGTTCTTCCACCAGCTGCCCCTGGTGGTGTCCGCCGTCGACCGCAGCCCGGCCTTCGTCGCCGACGTGGTGCAGGAACTGAAGACGAAGCTCTACGCCGAGCGGAAGCTGCTGCAGTACGCCGGGCGCGGGCCCCTCGGAGGCTGGCTGCGCCGCGCGGCCTTGAACACCGCCTCGACCCTGCACCGGCCCCAGCGCCGCGAAGAGCCCCTCGACCCGATGTCCGACGCGGTGGTGCCCGACGCCGAGCTGGGCTTCCTCAAGGCGCGGTACCGCGACGACTTCCGCGGGGCCTTCGTCGACGCGCTCGCCTCGCTGAGCACCCGCGAGCGCACCGTGCTCCGGCTCAACAGCCTCTCCGACGTGAGCATCGACGAGCTCGGCGCCATGTACAGCGTGCACCGCGCCACGGCCGCCCGCTGGGTGCAGAGCGCGCGGCAGTTGGTGGTGGAGCGCACCCGCGAGAACCTCGTCCAGCGCCTCAAGCTCGACGCCGAGGAGCTCGACGAGATGCTCTCGTTGATGCGCAGCCAGCTCGACGTGAGCCTGCGCCACTACATGGGCTGAGCGGGGCGGCCCGCGCTTCCTTTGGAATTCGGTGCGACATTTTGCAGCCCGGCGGTCAGGGGGGCATGCCTGCCCCTGGTCAAAGCCTGCTCCCCACCGCGCGCCCCCAAGGTCGCCTCACCGCCGAGCACCGCGCGTTGCTGGCTGATGGACCGCTGTGCATCCCCTTCACCATGAAGTTCGAGGGCCGCCAGGCCGACGCGAAGTTGCGCGCCACCGTGGTCAGCGCCCCGACCCTCGGCCAGGGCAACCCCAGGTTCACCAGCCGGCCCATCACCGTGCAGGACCTCGTCGACGTGCACGTCGAGGTCGAAGGCCAGCGCGTGCCCATCGCCGATGACGCGCTCTACACCTTGATGAAGAAGCGGGGGGTCGAGCTCGACTGGCCCTATTCGTCACGCACCGAGGTCGCCGGCTCGCGGTTCCTGGGGCTGCTGGGCGTGCGCCCCCTGGTGACCGTCGACACCCACGGCTTTCGCCTCATGGTGGGGGGCGAAGACAAGCGCTTCCACTCGGGCCTGGTGGCCATCCACCACCCCGAGCGCGTGTACTGAGGGCGGCGCTTCAGCGGCGAGGCGCCTCGAGGTCGTCACCCACGGCGTGGTCGAAGCGCACGCGGGCAATGCGGGCTTCGAGCTGCGCGTTCAACGCCTCGAGCCTGGCGCGCGTGAGCTCGGTCTCGGCGTCGATGACCTCGACCGCCGTGGAGCGGCCGTTGGTGAACAACTCCTGGCGCACGCGGTAGCCCTCTTCGGCCGAGGCCTGGGCCTTGTGCGTGGACTCCAGCGCGACCTCGCTCTCCTTGAGCGCCAGCACCGCCTGCTTCACCTCGACGCGCAGCGCCTCTTCGACCGCGTGCAGCTGCGCCTGGGTCTGCCGCACCCGCGCCTCGTTCACCTTGAGCTGCGCGAGCCCCACCGGGAGGTCCGACGGCTGCCACGACAGCGCGACGCCCACGTCCCAGGTGAAGTGCCACTTGCCGTCGTTGGGCACGTAGCGCTGGTTGGGGTTTGCGTAGAGCAGGTTGCCCGTGGCGTCGAGCCGCGGCGAGAGCGTCGCCCAGTTCGTCTTGCGCTGCGCGTCGAGCGCGAGGCGGGTGGCGTCGAGCGACTTGAGCTCCAACCGCGCCTGCGCCGCGCGACCCACGAGGGCCTCGAGGTCGTCGGTCCCGGGCACCGGGGCCAGCGCTTCGAAGTCGTGACCGGAGATGTTCAGCGGCTCGCTGTCGGGCGCCCGCATCACCAGCCGCAGCTGCGCCTCGGTGAGCCCCGCGAGGCTGTCGGTGCGCGCCACCAGCAACCGGGCCTGCTCCACCAGCGACTCCGCGCGCAGCACGTCGGCCCGCGAGCCGCTGCCCACGCCGAAGGCGCGCTGGATGTCTTCCCCGCGCTGCCGGCTCTGCTCGAGCGTCTGCCGTGCCACCACCTGCTGCCCGCGCGCGCGCACCCACGCGAAGTACGCGAGGCGCCCGTCGTTCCCCGCCTTGACCTTCGCCACCCGCGCGTCGAACTCGGCGGCCGCGCGCGACTGCTCGGCGCTGCGCAGCTGCTGCACGGTGCGCAGCAGGTAGTCCGACAGGGGCACCACCAGCCCCGCGCGCAGGGCGACGTTGTCGAGGAACACCGGGAAGCTGATGTCGCCGGCGGCGAACACCTCGCGCGTGCCCAGCGGCCCCGCGGGCCCCTTCGTCACCAGGAAGCGACCCTCGTCGCCGAGCCCCAGCGTGGGCGGGGTGATCTCCGAGAGCCGCGTGTAGCTCACGCCCCCGGTCACCTTCGGAATGAAGCCCGACCGCGCCACCGCCAACTGGGCCTCGGCGCCCTCGAGCGCGGCCGTCCGTCCCTCGAGCTCGCGGCTGGTGTCCTGGGCCCTCCGCGCCACGTCGTCGGCGGTCAGCCCCCCGGGTACGAAGAGCGCGCGCATCTTCGCGTCGAGCGCGTTCTCCGGAGTGACCTGGCCCAGCAAGCCCACCAACACGGCAACGGAGAAGTTCATGTTCGGCTCGTCAGTGCGCGGCGGAGGTGTCGACGCTGGCCTGAGGCTTTGCCAGGAAGAACACCACCACGAGGGAAATGAGGAAGAGGGCCGCCAGCGTGGTGAAGCCGTCGCTGAAGGCCATCGAGAGGGCCTGGAGGTTCATGCGGCCGCTCAGGGCGGCGTAGGAGGCGGCCACCGGGTCGGTGACGCGGCCCACGAAGCCACCCTGCAGGCTGCGCAGCTGCTCCTGCGCCGCCGTGCCGTAGGCGTCGACGTGGCTGGCGATGTGCGTGTAGTGCACCTTGGCGTTGGTGGTCAGCCGCGAGCTCATCCACGCGGTGCCGATGCTCCCGCCCAGCTCGCGCGTGGCGTTGAAGAGCCCGGTGGCGCTGCCCCGCTCGCGCGGCGCGAGGCCCGAGAGCGCCACCACCGTCAGCGGCACGAAGCAGAAGCTCAAGGACACCGCGCGCACGAAGATGGGCATGGTCATGGTGAACGCATCCGCCGCCGGCGTGAGGTTCGCGTTGAGCACCGTGGACAGCGTCACGCCCAGCAGCCCGAAGAAGATGTAGTAGCGGCTGTCGACCTTGTTGAGCGTCTTCCCCACCACGGGGAGCAGGAAGAGCTGGATCCAGCTCCCCTTGAGGAACACCAGGCCGATGTCGAGGGCCCGGTAGTGCATGATCGCCCCGCAGTAGAGCGAGTAGAGGAAGCTCCCGCCGAAGAGCACCGTGCCGATGAGGAAGTTGAGGATGGTGGCCGCGGAGTACGAGCGGCTCTTGAACACCCTCAAGTCCACCACCGGGTTCTCCACCTCCAGCTCGTGCACCACGAAGGTGACCAGCGAGATGACCGCCACCACCAGCATGAAGGCGATGAGCGGGCTCTCGAGCCAACCGTCGCGGTTGCCCTCCTCGAGCACGTACTGCAGCGAGACCATGCCCACGCCCAGCAACGCCACGCCCCAGCGGTCGATGGGGTGCTCGTCGGCCTCGAAGCCCTCTTCCTTGATGGAGTTCCACGCGAGCGCCGCGCCCAGCAGCCCGATGGGGATGTTCACGTAGAACATCCAGTGCCACGAGAGGTTGTCGATGAGGAAGCCGCCGATGGTCGGCCCCAGCAGCGGGCCGGTGATGGCGCCCAGGCCGAAGAGCGCGCCGGCCGTGCCCGCCTGTTCCCGTGGGAACCGGCCGAAGAGCGTGGCCTGCGCGGTGGGGATGATGGCGCCGCCGCCCAGCCCCTGGATGATGCGGAAGATGACCAGCGCCGGCAGGTTCCACGCCAGCCCGCACGCCACGCTGCTCGCGGTGAACATCAAGATGGCGAAGGTCAACGTCTTGCGAATGCCGAAGCGGCGCTGCAGCCACCCCGACATGGGGATGACGGTGATGTTCGCCATCGCGTAGCCCGTGGAGACCCAGGCGATCTGGTCGAGCGGCGTGCCGAAGCTGGCGCGGATGTCCGAGAGGCCCACGTTGACGATGGAGATGTCGAGCACCGACATCAGCGCCGACGACATCGCCGCCGCGGTGATGGCCACGAGGTTGCCGGTGAGCTGCCCGGGGTTTCCGGCAGAGAGCTTCTGGGCCATCGCGTCAGTCCTTGACGGTGACGCGCACCACGGCGCTCATGCCCGGCCGCAGGATGAACGGGGGCGCGGCGTCGAAGCGCAGGAGCACGGGGAGGCGCTGCACCACCTTCACGAAGTTGCCCGAGGCGTTGTCCGGCGGGAGCAGGGCGAAGCGGCTGCCGGTGCCCCCCGCGAGGCTCTCCACGTGCGCGCTCAACTTCTCACCCGAGAACGCGTCGACCTCGATGGTGGCCTTCGCGCCGGGCTTCATGTCGCGCAGCTGGTCTTCCTTGAAGTTGGCCACCACCCACACATCGTCGAGCGGCACGATGGCCATCAGCGGGCGCGAGGGGTCCACGAGCTGGCCCACCTCCGCGCTGCGACGCGCCACCACGCCCTTCGCCGGCGCGCGGAGCTTCGTGTAGCCGAGGTTCAGGTCGGCCAGCGTCTTCGCGGCCTCGGCCTGCTTCACGCGCGCGGCGGCCACGCCCACCGACGCCTGCGCGGCGGCGAGCTGCTGGGGGCCGGTCTGCGCCGCGAGGATGCGGCCCCTGGCCAGCGTCACCCCGCCCAGCGAGCTGTCGATGTTCGCCCGCGTGCTCTGGAGCCGCGCCCGCATCTGCTCCAGCGACGCCCGGGCCTGGTCGGCCTGCGCCTGGCGGTTGTCGAGGTCGGCCCGCGAGACGGAGTTGGTCGCCACCAGGCTCGTGCTCCGCTTGAGCTCGGTCTCGGCCAGCTGGAGCCGCGACTCGGCCGCGGTCACGTCGGCCTTCGCCTGGTCCAGGCTCGCCTTCGACGCCTCCACCGAGCCCGCGGCCTGGCCCAGCCCGCCCTGCGCCTGCGCGAGGTTGGCCTCGATGTTCTTCTCGGCCAGCGCCAGCTGCGCCTGCGTGGCCTCGTGCTGCGCCTGGGCCGAGAGCAGGTCGGCCGCCGCGACGTCGGCCCGCGCCTGGAGATCGTTGGGGTCGAGCTCGATGAGCAGCTCGCCTTCCTCGACCAGCTGGTTGTCCTTCACCAGCACCGTCGTGACCTGGCCCACCACCCGCGAGGCCACGGGCATCACCCGGCCCTCGACGAAGGCGTCGTCGGTCGACTCCTTGCCGGCGTTCGCCACGCGGTAGGCGACGGCGCCCGCCACGGACACCCCCACGAGGGCCATGGCCACCAGGCGGGCGCGGTTGGGTTTGGCAGCGGGGGGCACGGTCTCGGAGGCCATGGCCCTGCTTAATAAGGGTCCTAATCAGTGCGCCAGCAAAAGCTGCGCGGGCTAGGGCTTTTCGAGCGCCTCGGCCCCGCGCGAGAGCTTGTCGCTGAGTTTCTCGAGCGTCTTGAGCTCGGCGGGGGTGAATTCCCCCATCATCTTCATCAGGCGGGCGAAGTGGTCGGGGAGCAGGTGTTCGACGAAGCGGCGGCCGGCCAGCGTGAGGCGCACCTGCACCGAGCGGCGGTCGTCGGGGTCGTTCTCGCGCTCGACGTGGCCCGACTTCTCGAGCGTGTCCACCAGGCCGGTGATGCTGGCGCGGGTGATGCCGCAGTGCTCGGCGAGCTGGGCCGGCGCCAGCGAATACCCCTCGGCGCGGATGAGGTGGACCAGCACCAGGTAGCGCCCGAAGGAGAGCTGGTTCCGCGCGAGGTGCGTCTCGAGCGCGACCTCGATGCGGGTCTGCGCCTTGCGCATCACCACGTAGGCGTGCATCGCCTGGGGGTCCAGCCCGGGGTAGCGCAGCGCGAGCTCCTCGAAGGTCTGGAGCTTGATGGGCGGGTTGGGGCGTTCCTTCTCTTCGACCATTTGAGCCCTTACTACTGGGCCGAGGCGCGCACCTCAACTGCCGAAAGGTCGACCAGCAGCACCTCGGCGTCGTCCATCGCGGTGATCGACACGCAGGGCTCGTCGGTGAACGCCGCGCTCTCGCCGGCGGCGAGGGTGAACTCGCCCACGGTGCAGGCCCCCTGGACCATGTACAGCCAGGCCGCGCGCCTGGCGCCCAGCGCGTGGATGACGTGACGGCCCCGCGACAGCACCCCGGAGTACACCTGCGCGTCGTGACGCAGGGCCAGCGCGCCGCCGCGGCCCTCGTAGGCAGCGACGAGGGTCAGCGTGTCGCGGCGACTGACCACGCTGAAGCGGTGCTGGGCGCGCGCCGGCGCTGCGGCCGCGGTGACGCCGCGCAACCACAGCTGGAAGTAGCGCGCGGCATGGGTCTGCGAGGCGTTGCGCATCGAGCGCGGCGCGCCGGCCCCCAGGCTCGCCACCTCGAACTCCGTGGCGTGGATCACGCCGGTCAGGCCCCGCGAGTCCTCGAAGGCCACCGCGCCCTCCATCACGTAGGTCAACAGTTCACCCTCGGCGGCCTGGACCGCCTGCGGTGGCCCGGCGTGGGGGAGCCGGTGTTCTTCGAAGGACGCGAGGGACAGGAAGCCCTCGGAGGAGGTTTCGGTGGAGCGTTTGACGGCGATCATCGTGACCTCAGGCGCCCGGGCAGAACCTCCAAGGGCGGATCCCCTTCTGGAGCACCGCATGTGCCATGGGGACACGCGCTGCGGCGCACGGCCGGGGGCTTCGCGGGCCACGAGGTCCATCAAACTGGCGCACCACTTTGATGGGTGATGGACCTCCGGCGACCCAGGCAGACCAGGGCAAAGAGCGTGAGCCCGACCGGGCTGCCCCCCTGCTGACGTCCGTCGCCCACCGCCCATCGAGCACGTTCAGCTTTGCCCGCGTCGACCACTGCACCCGGCGCGCCGAACACCGTCAACTCTCGCGCGCACGCCTGGCGTCCGGGCGCGCGGCGAACCGCAGCAGGACCCTCGCCAGCTCGTCGCGGTTCACCGGCTTGGAGAGCACCTCCACCATGCCGCTGCTGCGGCAGCGCTCGAGGTCCTCGCGGGCGGTGGAGGCGGTGAGCGCCACCACTGGAGGGCTCCCGGGCCGGCTGCAGATCTTCTCCGTGGCCGTGAAGCCGTCCATCACCGGCATGTGGCAGTCCATCAGCACCAGGTCGAAGTGGCTCCGCTCCACGCACTCCAGGGCCGCGGCGCCGTCGCCGGCCGAGGTCACGGTGTGGCCCAGTTGCTCCAGCAGTCGTTGGGCGACGCGCAGGTTGATCAGGTTGTCTTCCACCACCAGCACCCGCAGCGCCGCCCCCCTCGGGAGCGGTGCGACCGCGGGCGGGGCCGGGGCGTCGCACGGAGGCCAGGGGAGCGTGACGCTGAAGGTCGAGCCCTGGCCCGGCTCGCTGCGCACGTCGATGCGACCCCGCATGTGGTTCACCAGGAGCCTCACGATGGCCAGCCCCAGCCCGGTGCCCCCGAAGCGCCGGGTGGTGGTCTCGTCGGCCTGCATGAAGGGCTGGAAGAGCCGTCCCACCGTGGCCGCGTCCATGCCCAGGCCCTCGTCGGCGACGGCGATCACCAGCTGCCCCTGCTCGCCCGAGACCCGCATCCGCACCCGGCCCCGCTCGGTGAACTTCACCGCGTTCGACACCAGGTTGTTGAGCACCTGGCGCAGCCGGGTCTCGTCGCCGCGCACGTAGCGGGGCGCGTCGGGCGAGACCTCCAGCACCAGCTCGTCGCCCCGCTCCCGGGCGGAGCCCGCCATCAGGTCGATCACGTCACGCGCGATCTGGCCCACGTCCACCGGCCGGGCCTCCAGCGCGAGGGGCCCGGACTCGAACTTCGAGTAGTCGAGCAGGTTGTCGAGCAGCGCGCGCAGCAGCCCCCCGCTGTTCTCGATGGTCTGAAGCCCGTCGCGAATGTGCGGCGGCGGTTGCTCCGAGAGCATCACCGAGGCCATGCCCAGCACCCCGTTGAGCGGGGTGCGCACCTCGTGGCCCATCATCGCCAGGAAGTCGCCCCGGGCCCGGGCGGCGCGCTCCGCTTCGGCCCGGGCCGCGCGGATCTCTTCGACGCTGCGCGCCAGCTCCGCGATGGTCGACTCGGTCTCTCGCTCGTAGGTGCTGCTCAAGAAGTAGTACGTGGCCATCGCCCCCAGCAGCGAGACGATGTGCGGCCCCTCGATGTGCTCGATGTGAATGAAGGGCGGCACCACCTCCGCCACGATGAGCAGCACGCTCACCGCCGACAGGCTGGCGATCAACAGCAGGATGCGGAAGGCCACCCGGTGGCCGGACGTCGCCAGGGTGAGCGTGGGCCCCAGCCCGACCCAGAACAGCGAGATGTACCCCTCGCGCCCCGCGCCGACGGCCAAGACCATCGCGCCCACGGAGCCCAACACCACGAAGGACGACATCAGCCACACCGAGGGACCGCGGCGTCGCACGATGGCCAGCATCAGCCCCACGAGGCACGTCAACAGCCCTGCTCCCAGGCCACTGCTCCACAGCCCCTGGGCCAGCTGGGCCAGCGTCGAGACCAACGAGCCGGCGACCATCACCAGCAGCAGGGCCACGGACCGCCGGGCGCGCTGGCTGGCGATGCGCTCCGGCAGGTTCAAGAGCCCCGCACTTCGCAGCGCGGGCGGAAGAAAGAGGTCGGGCAGGTCGCGGAGTGCGAGGCGTGTCATGAGCAGAGAGCATCAATCTCTAAGGGGTTCCCCCGTGCTTCGCCGCAAGATTTGCGCGCGCCGGCGGGCCGACCCAGAAAAACTCGGTTGCGGCCGTGGCGTGGGCTGCGCACGCTTCTTCATGCCTGATCGAGAGGCCGCCGGTTCGCACCCCATTCGGTACTCGCTGCGCTTCACCGACGGGAAGGAGGCGCGCTTCGACATCGGCGCGGAGCCCCCCGCGGAGCCGCTCCCGGAATGGACCCGGCTCGGGTTTCACCAGTGCCCCAACTGCCCGTTGAGTGCTGCCCAGAGCCCCCGCTGCCCGATGGCGGCGCGGCTGACCCGGTTGGTGGAAGCCACGGGGAACGTCATCTCGCACGACGTGGTGCGGGCGGAGGTGGAGATGGAGGAGCGGACCATCTCGAGGACCACCACGGTGCAGACCGCGGTCGGCTCGTTGATGGGGCTGCTGGCCGCGACCAGCGCGTGCCCGCGCATCCAGTTCCTGGCGCCCATGGCCCGCTTCCACCTGCCCTTCGCCTCGGAGACGGAGACCATCTACCGCTCCGTCTCCACCTACCTCCTGGCCCAGTTCCTCATCGCGCAGGAGGGTGGCACCCCTGACTGGGAGCTGCGGGGCCTGCGGGAGGGCTACGCGGAGCTCGAAGAGGTCAACCGGGCGATGTTCCGGCGCCTGGTCGCCAGCAGCCCGAACGACGGCCCCCGCAACGCGCTGGTGGTGCTCGACTCGCTCGGCCGGCTGCTGCAGCTCTCGCTCGACGACGCGCTCGCCGAGTTGGTGCCGGCGTTCCGGCCCTCCCGTGCGAGCGGTTCGTGAGGTGACGGGCGGCGTGCGAGGGCCAGTGCATGCGCTTCCTGGTTCCGGCCAGGCGCGAGCGGCCGGCCAGCCGCGCGGCGTCACCAGGACCCGTGACGTCATCGACGCGTCGGTGGGGTTGCTTGCCCGCGAGCACGGGCTGCCCGTGGTGACCTTCGACCTCGACGACCTCACCCGGCTCGACCCCGGCATCGAGTTGGTCAGGGTGAAGACCTCGCCTCAGGTCTTCAGCGAGAACGGCGTGAAGTCCGTGTCCTTGTCGTAATAGTCCTCGTTCTCCTTCTTCTTGAGGAACGCGACCACGCGGTAGGTGATGGGCGTGGCGAGCACCTCCCAGGCGACCTTGAGGCCGTAGTTGCCCATCATCACCGTGAGCAGCAGCCCGTTGTCCCAGGTGCCGTAGAAGGCCAGCGGGTAGAACACGAGCGTGTCGGCGGCCTCGCCCACGATGGTCGAGCCGATGGTGCGCACCCACAGGAAGCGCCCCTGGGTCTTCACCTTGAGCTTGGCCAGGGTCGCGGAGTTCGCGAACTCGCCGCAGCCGTAGCCCAGCAACGACGCCAGCGAGGTGCGCCAGGTCGAACCGAACACGGCCTCGAGGTGCTCCTGGCCGTGCCACTCCGGCGAGGGGGGAAGGTGCACCACCACCGCGCTCATCAACGAGGCGTAGGCCAGCGCGCCGAAGCCCGCCCACACCACCTTGCGCGACCGGGCGTAGCCGTACACCTCCGTCAAGATGTCGCCGAAAAGGTAGCTCAGCGGGAAAAAGACGTTACCTGCTCCAAAGGTGAAGCCGCCGATTTGAACGGCCTTGCTCACGCCGACCAGGTTTGCGCACAGGAGCACGCACACGAAGGACGCCATGATCAGGTCGTAATAGCGGTAGGTCCTGCCAGCGGTGGGGGCGTTCGCCGAATCCATCCGGCCTTACTGACGAGGAAACATCCATTTGTCGAAGCAGATTTCATGGCCCGGTGCTTCTGCCGACCTCCCGATGGTCGACGTCTACCTCCCGATGATGAAGGCCGCGGCGTTGATCTCCGCGGGACAGCTGCGCCTGTTCGAGGCGCTCAAGGACGGCCCCCTGACCACCCCCCAGCTCGCGAAGGCCGTGGGGGCCAGCGAGGTCGGGGCGGGACACCTGGCCGACTTCCTCGTCGCCGTGGGGTACCTCACGCTCACCGACCAGGGCTTCGCCAACGCGCCGCACACCGAGCGCTGGTTCACCGGCAAGGGCAGCGTCGACTACACCGCCGGGCTGCTGTGGACCGCCGAGTCGTGGTCGCTGATGAGCAACCTCACCGCCGCGGTGCAAAAGGGCGCGCCGGAGAAGACCCTGTGGCAGTCGATGCAGGAGCGCCCGCACTGGGGCCCCATCTTCTCCAGCTACATGCACGCCTTCGCGCAGCACCTCGGCCCCGACCTGCTGGAGAAGGTGAAGCTGCCTGTCGGCGCCCGGCGGCTGCTCGACCTGGGCGGCTCGCACGGGCTGCACTCCATCGCCTTCTGCCGCCAGTACCCTGGCTTGAACTCGGTCATCGTCGATCTCCCCAGCGCGCTGACCCAGACCGAGGCCACGCTCACCGAGGCGAAGCTCAGCGAGCGCATCGTCCTGCGGCCGGGCAACCTCCTGGATGGCGACTGGGGCGACGGCTACGACGCGGTGTTCTACCTCTCGGTCGCGCACAACCAGACCGCCGAAGACAACCGCCGCGTCATCGAGCACATCGGGCGCGTGCTGCGGCCCGGCGGGCTCCTGTTGATCCACGAGTACCTCACCGGCGCGCCCCTCGACCTCTACGACGCCGCGTTCCGGTTGACCCTGCTGGTCGAGACCGCCACGCGCACCTACAGCTTCGAGGAGCTGTCGGGCTGGCTGGTCGCCGCGGGCTTCGAGGTGCCCTCGCGCATCGACCTCGACCCCCGGGAGAAGGGCTCGCTGCTCGTCGCGCTCAAGAAGTGACGGGCTACTTCACTTCGCCCATCAGCTTGCGCACCAGCGGCGCGAGGGCGATGAGCACGATGCCCGCGACCAGCGCGTACCCCGCGAGCGTCTGGTACCCGGCGGTGTACGACATCAGCTTGTCCATCGCGCTGGCGTTCTGGGCGGGGCTGGTCATGCCCGCGCCGAGCAACCCCGCGACGTACTGCCCGTAGGCGCTCGCCAGGAACCACATGCCCATCATCACGCCCTGCAGCGGCCGCGGGGAGAGCTTGGTCATGATGGACAGGCCGATGGGCGAGAGGCACAGCTCGCCGAAGGTGATGACCAGGGTGGCCGAGGTGAACACGTTGAGCGAGGTGATGCCCTGCTCGTTCGCGAAGAACCGCGTGGCGTAGAAGATCCAGAACGCGGCCGCGAGGAAGAGGAACCCCAGGCCGAACTTCACCACCGTGTTCGGCTCGAGCTTCTTCTTGGCCAGCGCCACCCAGATCAACCCCACCAGCGGCGCGAAGAGGATGACGAAGAACGAGTTCGACGAGTTGTTCACGCCGTTCGGGTCGACCTTGAGGCCCAGCAACCGGTCACCGAGGTTGTTCGCCGCGAAGAGGCTCAGCGAGCCGCCCGACTGCTCGAAGAACGCCCAGAAGATGATGGAGAAGAGGATGAACACCATCGCCGCCGCGAGCTTCTTGCGCTCGTCGGGGGTGCACTTGGTCATCTCCCAGCCCACGTACAGCAGGGTCAACGGCCCGATGGTGTACATGAAGTAGTCGGTGAGGTCGGTCTTGGAGACCATGTTCATGATCACCGGGATGACCAGCAGCGAGCCGCCGTAGGTCGCGTACTCCATCCACTTGCGCTTCGAGGCGTCGGGCAGCGCGTGGCCCGGGGTGAGCCCGATGGGCCCCATCAACCGCTGCGAGCGCGCGAAGGTGAGCACGCTGATGGTCATCACCACCGCGGTCAGCGCGAAGGCCACGTTCCACGAGTAGTTCTTGCCCAGGTACACGCACAGGTAGCCGCCGAGCAGCGCGCCCACGTTGATGCCCGAATAGAAGAGCGAGAAGCCCGCATCGCGGCGAACGTCGTCGTCCTTGTAGAGCGCGCCGACCATCGTCGAGATGTTCGGCTTGAAGAAGCCGGTGCCCACGATGTTGAAGGCGATGCCCAGGAAGAAGTACGCCTTGGGGTCGGTGGCGAGGATGAGGCTGCCCACCACCATCAGCGTGCCGCCCCAGAAGAGCGACTTGCGGAACCCGAGGATCTTGTCCGCGAACAGCCCGCCCACGAAGGTGAAGGCGTAGACGAAGGCCTGCGTCGCCCCGTACTGCAGGTTCGCGGTGCGCTCGGCCATCATCAGCTGGTTGACCATGAAGAAGGTCAGCACCCCGCGCATCCCGTAGAAGCTGAAGCGCTCCCACATCTCCGAGAAGAACAGCCACCACAGCTGCTTGGGGTACTTGCCTTTGAAGTCCTGGATTTCGGAGAGCGAGAGCGCGGGGGTCACGGCGCGCTGCGTACCACCTTTAGCGCTCGCCCCGTTGGGAGCGCCACGCGCGCCCGAAGAAGAACTGGAACGGGAGGTGGATGCGCCCGCCCCACGAGGCCTCGTCGTGGTGCCCCTCGGGGAAGCTGAACTGCAGCAGGTCTTCGCCCAGGCGGAAGCCGCGGCTGACCAGCAGGTCGCGCATGGCGTTGGTGGCCTCGTAGTTGTCCTTCGGCCAGCCGCTGTCGAGGTACACGAGGAGCTTCTTCTTCGGTTCGGCGGCGATGCGGGCGAAGAGGTCGTCGAGGTGGCCAAACGTGCTCGAGAGGCACGCCACCCGGCCGAAGACCTCGCTGTGCTGCCACGCCACGTGCAGCGCCGCGACGCCGCCCAGCGACGAGCCCATCACCACCGAGTCTTCCGGCCCGGTCAGCGTGCGCAGCTTTCCGTCGATGAGGGGCTTGAGCTTCTCCACGAGGAAGCGCCCGTAGGCCTGGTACCCGGGCCGGGTGTAGTCGCGCATGCGGTCGGCCGGGTTCACGCCCACCACGATGACCTTGCGCAGCGCGTTCATGCGGTCGAGCCGGTCCATCGTCTCGTCCACGCGCCACTCGTTTCCCTGGAAGGCCTCGTCGGGGAAGAAGAGGTTCTTGCCGTCTTGCATGTAGAGGACAGGGAAGCGCCGCAGCGTGTTCTCGGCGTAGCCGGGCGGGTGGTACACGCGGATGGAGCGCGTGGTGCCCTCGAAGTCCACCTGCTCCACCGCCGACACGTGGCCGCGCTCGTCGCCGAAGAAGTACGGCCACAGCCCGCGGTCCCGCTCGTGGGCGGTGAGCACGTAGTTGGGTCCCTTCGCCCAGGTGACCTGGGCTCCCTCGCGCAGGCACGGCTTGAGCTCCAGCGTGGGCCCGGGCAGCTCCACGTCGAACCACGCCTGGGTGTCGCTCACCTCGCGCGGGAGCACGTCGCGGTCCCAGTCGAGGGAGCTGCGGAGGATCAACCGCTGCGCGGCCTTCGGGTACGAGACGCAGAGCTGCATGTCAGCGGCGCTCCTGGCGGGCGCGGTCGATCTCCGCCCGAATGCTGGCCAGTTGCTTCGTGCCGCCGCCCCGGTAGAAGAGGTTGAACGCCTCGAAGGGGATCATGCGGCCGTCGGGCTGGGCCATGTGAATGCAGGACTTCTTCATCGCCCGCAGGTCCATGGTCCGCGCGTCCATGAACTGCACGATGAGCACCCGGAACACGTTCTCGTAGGTGAGCGAGGGCGGCGCGCTCACCTGGGGCAGGCAACACAGCAGGTCCGAGAGGCACCGCGCCTGGCTGTCGGGCGAGTGGTTGGTGGAGAAGGCCTGGAACACCGCGCGGCGCAGCTGCGGGTCGTCCTCGAAGACGATGGTGCTCCGGTCGCTCGTCAGCAGCGCCTGGTCGTCGAGGTAGCGCGTCAGCGGCAACACCTGGCCGTCCACCTTCAGCGCGTAGGCCATGGCCAGGGTGTCGGGGTTGCACGGCACGGGCATCACGTCGCGCGCGGTGAAGACGCCGCTCTGCTCCGCGATGAGCCGGCGCACGGCGCTCACCGGCAGCCCGTGCTGCGTGCTGTCCCACGCCTCGTTGCGGCCGGCATCCGACACCGGCTGCAGGGTGACGCCGCGCACGCACGGCTGCTCGAGCCCGTAGCGGATGACGTCGCCCACCTCGTCGTCGTTGAGGCCCTTCTTGAGCGTCATCACCAGGGTGGTGGAGACCTTCACCTCGTTGAGCTTCGCGATGGCCTGCTGGCGAATGCGCGTGAGGTCGGCCCCGCGCAGCGCCTGGTGCACGTGGGCCTTGAGCGAATCGAACTGCAGGTACACCTCGAAGCGCGGCAGGTACGTGGCCAGGCGCTCGGCGAAGCCTTCCTCGGTGGCGATGCGGAGGCCGTTGGTGTTCACCATCAGGTGGCGGATGGGGCGCTTGCGGCACTCGTCGAGGATCTCGAAGAACTGCGGGTGCAGGGTGGGCTCGCCGCCCGAGAGCTGCACCACGTCGGGCTCGCCCTCGTTGGCGACCACCGCGTCGAGCATCGCGCGGATCTCCTCCATCGTGCGGTGCTTCAGGTTCGGGTCGGTGGAGGAGGCCGCGTAGCAGACGGGGCAGGTGAGGTTGCAGCGCTCGGTCACCTCGACCACGGTCAGACACGAGTGCTGCATGTGATCCGGGCACAGGCCGCAGTCGTAGGGGCAGCCGTACTGCATGGTGGTGTTGAACTGCTGGGGCATTTCCGGCGGCTTGACGAAGACCTCCCGCGCCGACCGGTAATAGGCGACGTCGTCGCTGATCAGCACCCGCTCCATGCCGTGGGCGGGGCACCACTTGTCCATCAACACCCGCTCGGCCTCGATGACGATCTTCGCCTCGACCGTGCGCAGGCAGGTCGTACACAGCGAGGAGGTCGTGTCGTAGAAGAGGTACGGGCGCACGCGGCGGTTCATGAGCGCGCGACCTTAGGGCACTCTGTCGCCTTGAACCCCGTCTTCAACCCCGGCTACGCGACCTTCGTGGGGGCGGGCCTCATTCTCGGGTACCTCGCGAAGGTCTCGGAAGAGCGGCGGCTGCAGTTGCTCGCGCGCACTCACCAGCGCTGGGTGACGGCGGGGGCGCTCCTCGGGGCGATGCTCGGCGCCAAGCTCGGCCTGTTGCTCTACATGCCGTGGGAGACGTGGCGCGAGTCGCTCGCCCACTTCCTCGTCACCGAGTGGGGCGGGCGCACCATTCTCGGAGCGCTCTTCGGTGGCTTCCTGGGCGTGGAGCTCACCAAGAAGGCCGTGGGCATCACCATCGCCACCGGCGACCCCTACGCCATCGCCTTGCCGCTGGGCCAGGGGCTGGGGCGCATCGGCTGCTTCCTCGGGGGCTGCTGCTACGGCGCGCCGCTCTTCGAGGGCAGCACCACGCGCCACCCCGCGCAGCTCTACGAGTCGGCCCTCGACTTCGTGTTGCTGGGCGTCCTCTTCTCCATCCGCAAGCAGCCGCGCGCGCCGGGGCTGTTGTTCCGGTACTACCTGCTGTCGTATGCGGGGATCCGCTTCGTCATGGACTTCTTCCGCGGTGACGAGAAGCAGTCGTTCGGGTCCTTGAGCTACGCGCAGTGGTTCTGCCTGTCGTGCGCGGTGCCGCTGGTGGTCGACGTGGTGCGCAGGAGACGCGCCGCGTGAACTGGCGCCTCGCGCTCGGGCTCACGCTGCTCCTGGGGCAGCTCGCGTGGCGGGGTCGTCCGGCGCTGTGGGCTCCGTTTCACCAGCACGCGGTGTACTCGCTGTCGGTCGACGTGGCCGGGCAGCACCTCGACACCGCGGCGGCCCTCGAGCGCTACCACCTGCCGAAGTGGCACAGCGCGCCCTCCCGTGACGAGAACTGGGAGACGAATGATCTCCAGTTCGTCAAGGACGTGATCCGCGCGGCCGAGACGACCGGCACCGTCGAGCTGCGCGCGCGGATCAACGGCGAGGAACAACCCGCGTGGCGGTGGCCCCGGTGAGGCCCCTCGCGCACCGCCGCGTCGCGCAGGGCATCGCCACCGCCTGGCTCTTCACCGGCCAGTCGCTGGTGTGGCCCGGGCCGCTCGGCGTGCCCCTCGCGTTGCTCAGCACCGGGCTCTGCGTGGGGCTGCTCTTCTCCCGGCACACGCGCGCCCTCGCCGCCGGCCTCGCGGCGCTCATCGCCCTCACGCTCCTCGGCTCGCCCACCTGGTTCGCCCACAACCGGCTCTTCGTCTGCGCGGTGCTGGCCATGGTGAGCCTCTCCACGCCGCGCGTCCCGTGGCTGCCGCGCGTGCAGGTGGCGCTGGTGTTCTTCATGGCCGCGCTCGACAAGGCGCTGGACCCTGCGTGGCGCGACGGCCGCTTCGTCACCTCCTTCGTCGCCGAGCTCGCGCGCTTCGGCCTGATGTGGGCGCCCGGGGGGCACGTCGGTGGACCGAACCCGCTCGCGGGCTGGCTCTCCACGCGCCTTTCTGACGGCTCGACCGCGGGCCTGGCGGTCATCGCGTTGGAGTTCGCCATCGCGCTCTCGTTCCTCTTCGACCTCCGGGGCGGCGCGGCGCTCAACGCGCTCTTTCACGTGGGGGTCTTCACGCTGACCGGCGGCACCATGGGGCAGTTCTTCTTCGCGGGCGTCGCGACGTCACTGTTGTTGGTGAAGGAACGAAGCCAGCCCTCGGCGGCGCTGGTCATCGCGCTCACCGTGCTGCTCGCAGGCCCGTGGACGCACCGCTACTTGCCCGCGTTGCTGCTCGGGGCCTTCGCGCTCCACCACTCCCGCATGGCGCGGAACTGGATGATGAAGGGGTTGCAGCCCGCGTACGGCGTCGACCAGCCCAGCGGCAGCGGCCCGGGCTCTGCGCGGTAGGTGCGAAACAGCCGGTCCCACAGCATCAACGTGGAGCCGTAGTTCGAGTCGGCCCAGGCCCGGTCTTGCGCGTGGTGCACCCGGTGGTTCGAGGGCGTGTTGATCAGCGCGTCGAGCAGCGGGAGCCGGCCGATGATCTCGGTGTGACACCAGAACTGCGAGGCGTGGTTGAGCTCGATGACGATGAACACCGCGAGCGGGGGGAAACCCAGGAGCACCAGCGGCAGGTAGAAGAAGTCGTCGATGGTGCGCTGCACCCAGCCCAGGCGCAGCGACGAGGTGAGCGAAAGGTCGACGCTGGCGTGATGCGGCGCGTGCAGGGCCCAGCCCACGGCCGTGGTGTGGAGCAGCCGGTGCCGCGTGTAATAGAAGAGGTCGACCAGCACGTAGAGCAGCAGCCACGTGGGCGCGCGCAAGCTCCACGTCACCGGCGCGAAGGCAGCCAGCGCCACGAAGGCGCCCCAGCGCAGGGCCCCGGTGCCGGTGCGCAGCAGGAGCTCCACCATCCACATGCCGAGGTTGAGGGCGACGGTGCGGTGGAGCACCGGCCGCGAGAGGAAGAGGCGCGCCACCGACTCGAGGAAGGCGAAGCCGATGAGGCCCGCGGCGATGATCAGGCCGTGGGTGTTGAACCAGGCGTACAGCGGGCTGGCGCCCTCACCACTTGCCACACACCACCGCGACGAAGAACACGAAGCCCACGCAGAGCAGGCCGAAGAAGGCCACGACACCGAGGAGCGCCTTGGCGACGGTGGGCATCGGGCTGCGCTGCTTCATCGGGTCCTGCATCGTCGCGCGAAGCTAGCACCCGCCCGGCCGCGTGGTCCTGCGTCAGGTCGGTGCGCGGTGTTTCACGAAGAACGCGCTGACGGCCTCGGCCTGGAGCACGAGGTAGCGCGGCATCATGCGATTCATCAGCCAGCTGGGGAACGCCCCGCCCTGGTTCTCGCGGTCGAGGTACACCAACTCGCTGCTCCGGCCGTCGGGGCGCGTGGTGCACAGCGCGGCTCCCCACCAATCGATGCGCTCGAAGCCGCGCTCGGGGGGCAGGCGATCGACCGAGCGGAAGCTGGCGAGCTTCACGCCGGGCGCCAGGTCCTTCACCACCTCGACGCTGCAGAGGTCGCGGTTGCTGATGCCCGGCAGCCCGGGCTCGAAGCGCTGGTAGATCACGCGCGCGTCGGGCCGCAGGGTCTCCACGACGTGCCCACCGGCGAACTCGCGCGTCCATTCCTTGTGGAACTCGAGGACGCGGCGGACGAAGGCGTCGAACACCACGTCGGCGGTGGCGGCGACGACCGGCAGCTTCCAGCGAAAGAGGTGATTCCGGTCGTCGACGCTGGGACGGCTCCAGATGTCGAGGTCGGCGCGATGCAGCAGGGACTTCCAGCCGCCGTCGCTCGTCATCAGGCGCAGGTCTTCGTCGAGCCAGGCGCTGGCGTTGGCTTCCCACGTGGCGAAGGGCTGGATGCTCATTTCGCCCCCAGGATGACGTCGGCGCGGGCGGCGAGCTCGAGCGCCCAGGTGCGCCGCCAGCCGAGCCGCTGCATCGCCCGCAGGACGTGGACGGCGAACAGGCGTGGCGCCGACACCAGCGCGAGCGGCAGGTACAGCGCGTTGAGCGCGAGCAGGCGGGCGCGGTGCGGGGTGCTCGCCTGCGCCCAGTAGCAGGGGAACGTCTCGAAGCCGCGGCCGGTGATGATGGGCGGCACGGGTTCCACCGAGTGGCTCACGTTCTGCGCCGCCGCGAGCACCCCGAGGCCGAGGAGCGCGTGCCAGGCACCGAGGCCCCGCGCCGAGGCGAGGGAGGCGACCAGGGCGAGCACGCCCAGCTGCAGCGTGGCCACGAGGCCGACGAAGACGTTCATGCGCAGGTACCAGAGCGAGAGCAGCCCCCCGAGCACCAGCGGCGCGAAGCCGTGGCCCCACGCGAGGAGGAAGAAGCAGGCCAGGATCGCCTGGGTGCCGAGGTAGTGCGTCCACCGCGTGAGCAGCGTGCGGTGGAAGACCTCGAACTGCTCGGCCTGGTAGTCGAGCGCGAAGACCCGCCAGTAGACGGCCGGTTCAATCAACGCGAGCTCGGTGAAGGTCGGCGAGGTCGAGGGCACCCGTCATGTTCGCACGAATGCAGGCGCGCCGTCGTCGCTGGTCGCGGCGGTCTCAGGGCACGCAGTACGCCGGGCAGAAGACGCCGGCGTCAGCCACCGTGCAGGCGACGGTCCAGTCACAGAGGCGGGAGCACGTCTCCGCATCCGGGCTGGTCGCCCCGCCGCCGTCGACGAGCTGGCCGTTCCACGCGACCACGCGTTGATCGATGCACGTGTTCTGGGAACATCCGGCGAGCGATGTGGTGAGCACGATGATCGCGCACCACAGCACTCCGCGTGTCCCTCTCGCTCGAGGTGCGCCTGCTGCCGGGGCTTCGTCGGTTCGATTCACGGGTGCGTTCATGGGCGGGCGACCCTACATGCTCGTGCTCCCGAGTGCTCCGCTCTCGGCTGGGCGTACGGCCAGCGCCAGGTCGCGCCGCTACGGTTGCTGCCTCGGCATCTTGCGCCAGTCGCTCTTCGACCCCACGTTCGGATTCACGCTCGGATCATTGGTCCCGGCGATGGTGCCGTGTTCGTTGACCCAGAAGTACTGGTACGTCGTCGGGAGCTCGAGCGGCGCGCGGGCGTCGTAGGGATTGACGTAGGTCTGCACTCCGCCCAGCGCTTCCCTGAACTGCGCGGCGTTCCGGTCTGCCGAACTGTTCCGCGCGTCCGTCACCTGCTGCCAGTTGCGCTGCGACCAGTCGCGATACTGGCGGGCGGCTTCCGCGTAGGCCGTCGAATTCTGGAGGTTCTGGGCCATGACGCCGCGCCTGCCGAAGGCGCCTCCATTGGACGCAGAGACCTGCTGGGCCACCACGGGCAGCCACGCGGCATACCCGGACCACTGGCTTGCCTGAGACAGCGCGGCCGTCATCGCGACGGTCGCCGAGTCATACGCCGGCGCATAGTGCACGGTCGCCACGCCCTGACAGGGCACACCACCCACGCTGTAGTGGACGTCCAATTCGTAGGCACCGGCAAACCCGGCAAGGGGCTTCGCGCTGCGGGGCTCACCCAACTGCAGGTTCTCCGGACGCAGGGCCATGAGTCTTTCAGAGGCGAACCGGGCGGGCGGGTAGTTGAGCGGCAGGCCCGCATTGCCGACCATCACCGTGAGCGCCTTGCTGTCCGGCGCGATGAGGGTCAGCGCGAACTGTCCGTCCTCCCCGACGTGCCACCCCTGCGGCAGGACATAGGTGAAGAACTGCCCCTGCTTGAGCTGCAGGCTCGCCGGCGCCCCCGCCGGACCACGGGTGACTGGCCTGACCTCGACCAGGCCCCTGGGAAGTGCCTGCGCAGCGACCAACCCCGAGCCGAACACGCTCAGCACCGCAACCGCCGCTCGGGACCACTGCTGGATGGATTGCATGGCAGACCTTCCCTGACTCGGTGCAGCGCGGAAGCCAGCCTCCCGGTGGGGCTCAGCGCCGGGGTCTGGCTGCATTCTGACCGGGGGCGGATGGTGCGCCGTGAAGCGCAGTCATCGATCACGAGGCGGTGACGGTCGCGTCGGTCCATGCGGCACGCTCACGCAATTTCCACGCCCGCGCCTCGCCCCAACAACCCCCACTGCTTGCGGCGTCGGTTCGACGCCCACGAGAGCGGTCCGCGAAGGAGATGCGCCGCGCCTGCACGGGGCGTTGCGTGAGCCGGGCGCGGCGCTTCTTGAATCCGCACCATGGAACTCCTACTTTCGCGCGCCGAAAACAACACGCTCCGGGGAACCCACATGATGATGAAAGCCGCGATCACCGCAGTTGGTAAGGCCATGCTGTGCTGTCTTGTCGTTGGTTCGGGGTTCGCCGCCGCCCAGGGCATCAAGAAGGACAAGAGCGGCTACGTCACCTTCGACCCCGCGGTGGAGGCCTTCTTGAAGGACAAGGACGCCTACTATTCCACCGACAATGAGTTGTACCGGTCCCTGCTTCGTGGCTTCGATTACAAACCATACATGGTGTATCGCGTCGTCCTCGACAAGACGCCCGAGAGCCTCAAGTTCACGTTGATCGAGCAGTCCAAGCGCCCGGGCGAGGTGCTGAAGTCGAACTTCGAGTTCAACAAGGTGGACGACACCTTCTACGAGAACGAGGTGAAGCGGGAGATCGCCGTGGTCAAGGCCGATGGCAGCTTCCTGCTCTGCAATTCCCTCCACGGGGAGCTCTTGAGCAAGGACGAAGCGGCCGTCACCAAGGCGACGGCGGCGGCGGTGCTGACGGAGTGCAAGGAGCACCTCGCGAAGCTCAAGGAGACCCGCGCGCTGGTCGCGGCCAAGGCGAAGCGTGAGAAGGACGAGGCCTTCTTCGTCGCCGAAGTGAAGGCCGGGAAGAACGACGCGGCCATGGCGAAGAAGATGCTGGGCATCCTCAATGCCGCCAACGCGCTGCCGTCGGTACCCAGGGCCGAGCGGGCCACCTATACGAAGGTGCTGCCCATCTTCGCCGACTGGGAGACCATCAAGGACGACCTCGATCGCCCGGTGAAGATGGTCTACGCCGGCTGGGCCATCGGGAAGTACACGGAGAGCAAGGAGTGCTTCTATCACAAGGTGTATGTGAAGAAGGACCACAAGGGCGGCGGCAAGTACGGCGACATGAAGTTCGATGAGGCCCAGGCTCCGAGCGTCGGCGCCTGCGAGATCATCAAGTAGCTCCGCGGAGGCAGGACCGGGCTAGCGTGCCCCCCTTTGGGAGTGTCCCCGGGGGGGCCTGTGAATCGAACGAGTGCGGTGCTGGCAGTGGCGTGTGTTTCGTTGGCGGCGTGCAAGAAGGGCGACGACGTGGAGGCGCCCCTCCCGGTGGACGACACGCCGGTGCAGCACAGCGCCATCTCCCCGAGGCCTCCCAAGGGCTGCGGCGGCGGGTTCTTCTCGGTGCACTACGGCGACGCGTACAAGACGCTGCGGGAGGCCGAGGACTACAAGCCGGGCCTGCGTGACTATTACGTTCGCGAGCTCAGTGACCGCCGCAACGAGTACCTGCTGGCGGGCATCTCGGCGACCCGCCGCGCCGACTGGCTGACCTCGCACCGCATCGCCGAGAAAGATCAACAGTGCCTGGTGCCCCTCTTCGACGAGCTCGGCGCCGCCGCGAAGCGCACGCTGCCCAAGTACCGCCCGCGCGGGTACATCCACCACGAGTCGGGCGAAGACGGGCTCATCCGCGACGCGGTGAAGGCCGAGCTGCCCGACGCCGAGGTGCTGGCGGTGGGCGTGAAGTCTCCGGGCTGGGACATCGAGAAGCACAGCAACGGCCTGCCGAGCTCCCGCTACAAGTACGGCATGGCGTGGGTGAAGAGCGCCACCTTCGACGACGGCTACTGCCGCATCGCCTACGTGAACCTCATTCAGGACTACTCGGGCGGCGGCACCTGGGCCGAGAGCAAGGCGACCTTCCTCAACTTCGAGCCCGCCGGCTGCAAGTGAGTCGGCGGGACGCCGGAGGTTCGTGCTGACCTCGCCGCCGGCATCAAGGGGACGACGTCTCCCTCGGGGGTGACCGTGGCCTGTGCGTTGCTAAGTGCGGGCGCATGAAGGCTTCTCACGCGGTCGCGGGGCTGTGGCTGTTCTCGATTCTCTTCGTCACCGCGTGTGGTGACTCAGACCTGTGCCCGGATGACCCCGCGAAGACGCAGGCAGGAGCCTGTGGCTGTGGGGTGAGCGACGCCGACGCCAACGGCAACGGCGTCCCCGACTGCTTCGACAGCGCCATCGACCTGTGCCCTGCAGACGCCGCGAAGACCACGCCCGGCACCTGTGGCTGCGGCGTGAGCGACGCGGACGCCAACAGCAACGGGGTGCCCGACTGTCGCGACGGTGCCATCGACTTCTGCCCGGCAGACGCGGCGAAGACCACGCCCGGGACCTGCGGCTGCGGCGTGAGTGATGCCGACGCGAACGGTAACGGCGTGCCCGACTGTCTCGACGCCGCCATCGACTTCTGCCCGGCCGACGCGGCGAAGACCACGCCGGGGACCTGCGGCTGCGGCGTGAGTGATGCCGACGCGAACGGCAACGGCGTGCCCGACTGTCTCGACGCCTCCATCGACCTCTGCCCCAACGACCCCGCGAAGACGCAGGCGGGCGCGTGTGGCTGCGGCGTGAGCGACGCCGACGCGAACGGCAACGGCACGCCGGACTGCTTCGACCCCATCAAGGCGTGGCACTGGGTCTACAGCGGTGGCCAGTCCGCGCTGTATGCGTTCGACGGAACCTCGTGGGCGCTCAGCTCGATCGCCATGCCCGCGGGCACCAACCTGAGCGCCAACACCCTCATCGGCGTCATCGGTCGCAAGGCGTACCATGCGTACCAGTCGACGACCTGGCAGTTCGACGGCGTCCGCTGGACCGCGGTGCCCGGCACCACCCCGAGCGGAAACCTGGGCGCCATGAGCTACGTCGGCGTCATCCACGGGAAGGCCTACCACTGGATCTACAACGGCGGTTCATCCTCGATGTATGCGTTCGATGGCACCACGTGGACCCCGGTGACCACCACCACCCCGGCGGGAAATCTCGGGGGCGGCGCGAGCTACCTCGGCGTGATCAACGACGTCGCCTACCACGCCATCTACAGCGGCCAGACGGCGGTCTTTGCCTTCGACGGAACGACCTGGACGCCGGTCGCGGGAACTCGGCCGGCGGGTAACCTCGGCGGCGAGCAGAGCTACCTGGGCGTGATCAACGGCAAGGCGTACCACTACGTGTACTCGGGCCAGTCCCAGCTCTGGTCGTTCGACGGGACCGCGTGGGTGTCGGTCGCCGGGACGCCCCCCGCGGGCAACCTCAACGCGGGCAGCTACATCGGCACCCTGGGCAACAAGCTCTTCCACTGGATCTACAGCGGCCAGTCGGTGCTCTCGTCGTTCAATGGCCAGGCGTGGACCACGGTGCCGACCGCGACGACGCCGGCGGGGAACCTCGGCGGCATCTTTCCTGCGATGGGTGCCGGGTCGTTCCTCGGCGAGCTGTAGGCGTCGCTTCCCGAGCTGGGCGACGCCCGCTACCAGGTCGATGCGGGCGCCGACGCGTTGCTGGGGAAGGGTGGCCAGGGCGCGGTGTGGCTGGCGCGGGACCAACTGCTGCGCCGTGACGTGGCCCTCAAGCTGCTGCACCACGAGGCCCAACGAGACCCGGCGATGGTGGCCGCGTTCGTGCGCGAGGCGCGCCTCACGGCCCGGCTCGAGCACCAGGGCATCGTGCCGCTGCACGGTTGATTGTTCGCACGACCCACGCGAGCCCCGCGCGCTACCACTCGCCCGCGAGCCGGTGCAGGCGCGCATCGAACCGCGGCGGCTCCACCACGCGCGGGGGCACGCCGGGCACCACGCTGTCGAAGAGCTGCAACCAGAATGCGTCAGTCGGCCGCGGCCGGAGCCACGACTCGGTGCCATGCTCCACGTCGATGCCCAGCGCGCAGACCACGATGGCGTGCTGCCGCGCGACCGCGTGCAGGCGCTCCAGCACCTCGCGCAGCGCGCCCCCGCTGAAGGGGTTGTAGAGGAAGAACACCGTGCCCTCGTCGAGCGGCGCTCCGCGCACGTCGGCATGCACGAACTCCACGCCTTCGAGTCGCGGCGCCCGGTCGAGCAACGCGCGCTGCGTCTCGATGCCCAATACCCGCGCGCCGCTGATCAACCGCGCCAGCAACGCCACCTTGCCCAGGCCCGACCCCAGGTCGATGAACACGTCGGCGCTGGTGACCGGCGCCTCGCGCAGCGCCCGCAGCACCGGGGCGAGCCCGCTGGCGTGGTACCCGATCAACTCCGCGCCGGGCGGCGCGTCGTCCCCCCCGGGAGTCGCCACGCCCAGCAACCGCTCCACCTCCGCGTCACGCCGCGACGGAGGGAGCGACACCAACTCGGTGAGCAACTGGTCCAGCGTCACGCAGGCGACCGCTCAGCGCATCGTCCCGTAGCCGTTGATCACCGACGAGCTCGCCAGGTACGTCTTGCGGCGCACGCGGTCACCGGAGTTGCCCTCGATGGTCTGGATGTACGTCTTGCCACCGCGGGTGAAGACCTTCTCCACCAGGCCCACGTGGTCCGCCCAGCCGTGGCTGCCGTCCCACCGGAAGGTGACCGCGTCGCCGGGCTGCGGGTTGCTGCGACCCTTCCAGCCGCCCTGCTGCTTGATGGCATCGGCCACGCCCTGGGCCGACGCGGTGTTCACGTGCAGGCCGGCCTTCTTGGCGCAGTAGCTCACGAAGTCCGCGCACCACGCCTCGGCCGGGCGACCGAGCGCCTTGCTGAACGGGTTGCGGTTGCCCACACCTTCCTGGAACCCGAGGTGCTGGCGCGCCTCTGCGAGGACCTTGGCCGCCTTCGTCGAGGGGCGGCCCGGCGCGGCGACCACCGGTGCCTTCGGCCGGGTGGTGGTGCCCGGCTTGCCGGCCTTCGGGGCGGCGGGCTTGAAGGCATCGCGCGTCAGCGCCGACCAGGTCTTCGCGCCGACGACGCCGTCGACCTCGAGGTGGTGCGCCCGCTGGTACTTCATCACCGCGGCCTTCGTCTTCGCGCCGAACTCGCCGTCGATGGGCCCGGGGTTGATGCCAGCCGCCTTCAGCTCCTTCTGGAGCGTGATGACGTTGCTGCCCTTCGAACCGGAACGAACCAACATGGGTGCTCTCCTCGGGGGGGGGAATCTGGAGGGTTATCTGCCGGGGCCGTCGCCGCGTTGTGCGTCGTTTTGTAAATGGTCGTTTCTTTTCGGGCAGGGAAGGGAACCCTTTGAAACCCCGAAGGCTCTCGGCGCATGGTGACCCCCATGAAGCGACTCCAGGAGCGGTACCGCAGCAATCGCGTCTTTCGCTGGGCGGTCGACCTCACGGTGCTCGCGGTGCTGGTCACGGCCGTCGGTCTCTTCCAGACCCGCAACCACCCCCGGGGCCCGGCGCCGGCCTACACCTTCAGCACGCTCGAGCAGGGCAGCGTGACCTTCGCCTCGCTCGCCGGCAAGCCGACCCTGGTGGCGGTGTGGGCGCCGTGGTGCTCGGTGTGCAAGGCCGAGTCGGGCAACGTGGGCCGGGCGCGCGCGTGGCTGGGTGACCGGGCGAACGTGGTCTCGGTGGCCACCTCCTTCGAGCAGCTCTCGCAGGTGCGCCAGTACATGGCCGACCAGGGCGTGGACTACCCGGTGCTGCTGGCCCGCGAAGACTTCCAGAAGGTGATGCACATCGAGGCGTTCCCCACGGTCTTCGTGCTCGATTCGCAGGGGCGCATCGTCTCGTCCATGCAGGGCTACACCACCACCCTGGGGCTCTTCTGGCGTACCTTCTGGGCGGGATGATCAGCGCCCAGACCCTGAAGGAACTCCTTACCCACTTCGCGCGGCAGAACCGGCTGGTGCTCTTGCCGCTGCTGGTGGTGTTGCTGCTCGCGGCGCTGCTGCTGGTGCTCACCCAGGGCCTCGCGGTGGTGGCGCCGTTCGTCTACGCGCTGTTCTGAAGCCCAGCCCCTGCGCCAACAAAACGGCCTCCCCGTTTCCAGGAAGGCCGTCGGTTCAGCAGCAGGCGTGCGTCAGCTCAGAGCGACTTGAGGTAGCCCACCAGCTCGTCGACCTCGGTGTCCGACAGGCGCGAGGTCTTGCCGTGCTGGTCGAGGTTCTTGCCGGTCATGATGCGACCCTTGAGCGTGACCGCGCTGCCGTCGTGGAGATACGGCGCGGTGCGCGAGAGGCCGAGCAGCGAGGGGGTGTTGAGGCCTCCGTGCGGCAGCGTGCCCAGGTTGTCGAGGACCGCGCCCGACTTCACGTAGGTGCCGACGTCGGCGAAGGTGTTGTCGGTGAAGGCGGCGCTGTTGTGGCAGGTGCCGCACTCGGCCTTGTCGAAGGCGGCGCGGCCGCGGGCGACGACGTCGGCGGCGGTGGTGGCGTGGGGGTTGTCGGCCTTCGGCATCGAGGCGATGAAGGCGGCGACCTGCTGCTCCATCGCGGGCGTCACGCCGGAGCCGCCCATGCGGTTGGTCACGGTGTGGTTCATGAACGAGAGCAGGTCGTTGAACTCGCCGTTCCAGTGGAAGGGCGCGGTCTGGGCGAGCATGCGGCCCTGGAGCGACGGCGTCTGCCGCGGGCCGTCGGAGAAGTTCCACACGTGGCCGTCTTCACGACCCTCGAGGTGGCAGCTCGCGCAGCTGATGCCGGTGGCGAGGTTGTTCATGCGCGAGTCCACGGCGCTGAAGAACAGGCGGCGGCCGGCGAGCGCCTCGGTGGTCAGCGCCTCGTCGGTGGTGAGCTTCGTGGTGCTGGCGTTGCTCACGCGCCCGTCGATGGACTCGAGCTTCGAGATGGAGTGGTCGAAGGCGTTGTAGACGTAGGCCGTCTTGCCATCGTGGGTGACGGCGATGCCGCTGGGGCCCGCGCCGACCGCGACCAACTGCGAGACGGTGCCCAGGCCGACCTTGCCGAAGCCGCCGGGGAGGGCGTCCGCCTGGCCGAAGCTCGAGGTGCCCGGGGTGCCGGAGGTCTTCGCGGTGGCGACGATGGCCACGTTGTTCGACTCCTGGTTGGCGATGAAGAGGAAGCGGCCGCTCGACTCGAGGGCGATGGCCTTGGGGCCCTGCACCGGCATGTCGGGCACGGGGCTGGTCAGGAGCATCGGCGGGCGGTCGGTGGTGGTGTCGCCGGCGCAGGTGGTGAGGTCGTCGACCTGGGGCGCGCCTTCGCTGTCGAAGGTGAGGACCGCGGGCGCGGCGACCGCCGTGGTGCCGCACGAGCCGCCGCCGTAGCCGGAGCCCGAGCTGCCGGTGGGGGTGGGCTGCGAGGTGCCGGAGCCGGTGTTGATCACCGTGTCGCTGGCGAGCATCGAGGCCACGTAGAGCTGCTTGCCGTCGGGCGAGACGGTGACCGCCTCCATGCCCAGGGGGCGCGCGGTGGTCGGGGCGCCGAAGGTGCCGGGGATCTGCCGCGGGGCCGGGGCGCCGCTGGTGGTGGTGATGCCCAGGGCCGAGGCGTTGAGGGCGTTGAACACGCCGGTGCCGGAGCGGGTGATCTTCGCGGTCGCGAGGTCCACGAGCACCAGGTCGCCGTCCTTGTAGAGCGAGATGGCAGCCTTGCCGTCGCCCATCAGGGTGACCGAGCGGGGCTCGTGACCGACGGGCAGCTCCCACTTGAGGGCGAGCGTCGCGGTGTCGATGGCCATCAGCGTGCCGAAGTCGGAGTCGGTGAGGCTGGTGGCGTTGACCACGTAGAGCGTCTTGCCGTCGCTCGAGGCGGCGAGGCCCACGGGCTCCACGGCGACCGCGATGCGCGCCGATTCCTGCGTGGCACCCTTGCGGATGACGGACACGCTGCGGTCGAGGCGGTTGGTGACGTAGACGGTGTCGTCGGGGCCCACGAGCACCTTCTCGGGCTGGCGACCGACCTTGATGGTGCTGGTGACCGTCTGGGTCTTGGCGTCGACCACGAAGACCGAGTCGAGGTCGCTGTCGGCCGCGTAGAGCAGCGCGTCGTCACGGCTCACGCCGAGCGAACCGTTCGCGGAGTTCCCACCAGCCGAGGCGTTGGGGCTGCACGCGGGCGCCAGCGAGAGGCACGCAGCAAGAGCAGCAGTCAAAAGTCGCTTCTTCATGGGGGCTTCCTCATTTTTCTGAGGGACGACGAGGGGAAAGGCGCGGAATCCGTGAGGGCTGCTGACGCGCGGGAACATCAATGCAGGCGGAGCGCCAACGCGCAAGGCCTGCACCGGCGATCGCCTGCACGCGGAATTCGCACGGGTTCCCCCCGGGGTGTGCGGAGGTAAGCCCAGTGATTCTCAGGCCTTCTTCGTCTGGTTGGCCACGGCCTCGGCGCCGGCCTTCGCGGCGGCTTCGTCGAGGTAGCGGGGCGCCTCGGCGAGCGAGAGGTCGTCCTTGAAGCGGTAGAGGCGGGGCATGCCGGTGGGCACGTTGAGCTCGACGATGTCGTTGTCGCCGATGTGCTCGAGGTGCTTGATCAGCGCGCGCAGCGAGTTGCCGTGGGCGACGACGAGCACGTTGAGGCCGGCGCGGAGCTGCGGCACCACGGCGTCGTGCCACCAGGGCAGCACGCGGGCCACGACGTCCTTGAGGCACTCGGAGGCCGGGAGCGCGTCGGGGGCGAGGAGGCGGTAGCGCGGGTCCTGCACGGGGTGGTGCGCGTGATCCGGGGTCACCGCCGGGGGCGGCACGTCGTAGCTGCGGCGCCAGAGCTGCACCTGGTCGGCGCCGAACTGCTTGACCGTCTCGAGCTTGTCCTTGCCCTGCAGCGAGCCGTAGTGGCGCTCGTTGAGGCGCCAGGTGCGCGACACCGGGAGCCACACCTGGCCCGCGGTCTCGAGGGCGAGGTTCGCGGTGCGCACGGCGCGGGTGAGCACCGAGGTGTGACCGACGTCGAAGCGCAGGCCGGCTTTCTTGAGCTGTTCGCCCGCGCCGCGGGCCTCGGTCTCACCCAGCGGCGACAGATCGATGTCGACCCAGCCGGTGAAGAGGTTCTTCTCATTCCAGAGGCTCTGACCGTGACGGACGATGACGAGGTTCGAAGGCATGCAGGCCCTATATCATTCGCGGCATGGCTGAAGACCTCGTCCTCCTGATGGAATGCAGCAACGGGCTCGAGGTCGCGAGCGTGAAGAGCCTGCTCGAGGGCGAAGGAATTGCGCACGTGGTGCAGGGCGAGTTTCACGCGAGCTTGCTGGGCGGGACCACCATGACCACGGCCATCACGCCGCGGGTGCTGGTGCACGGGGTGGATCTCGAGCGGGCGATGGCGTTGCTCGAGGCGCCGGTGGGACGAGGCGGGCCGACGGGAGAGGTGCTGCAGGACTGCGTGTGCCCGGTGCATGAGCAACCGGCGCGGGCCACGTGCGATCGCTGCGGGACGTTCTTGTGCGCGGCGTGCGGGACGCTGGGGAACCCGCCGCTGTGCGAGGCGTGCGTGGAGGTGGAGTCGAAGGGGGTGGCACCGGGGTCTGCCGGGCAGCGGCAGTGGCGCTCGGTGTTCGGGCTCGCGATCCCGGTGGGGATCCTCGTGTTGGTCGCGCTGTTGATGCACTTCTTTGGGGTCGTGCGCGATTGAGGTGCGGCTTCGATGGGAGGCGTGCGTCTCCCGCGATCGGCAGAGGTCGTGTGTTGGTTTGGGTGCCCAGGATCGCCCCAATCCCATCCTTTCCCCCCGGGGAAAGGGGTGCGCTCATCTGCCGCGCGGGCTCGACGGGCGCACAGAAATACGGGCAAGGCCTCAATTTTCAGGAACGAATCGGTGTTGCCTGATCCACCGTCGGCCCTCGACGGTTTTCGTGAGTGGCGACGCGCGGCGCTGAAGCAGCAGCATCTTGAAGCTGCAAGTGCTGCCCTTCGGCAGCAACTGCTGGAAGTCAGATGTTGCTGCCTGGGCGGTTGATCAGGCGCATGCCAAGACCATCGAGAAGAAGCGTTGGTGTCCTGCGCTGCGAGCGGTCCTGCATATCGAGGCCTTGCCCCATTCGACTCTGAATCCCGTCTGGCCCCCGCGGCGAGCGGTCCCCTTTCCCCAGGGGGGAACGGAAGGGATAGGGGCGATCCCGGGCACCCGAACAAAGAAGCGACCTGTGCCGATCGCAGGAGACGAAAACCTCCCGTCGAAGTCGCCCTGCGCTCAGGCCTTCGTCTCCGGCACCACCCGCACCCGGCTCAAGCCCTGCCCGGAGTCCACCCGCTCCACCCGCACCTGCGCCGTGATGCGGTCGGCGAGGTCTCCCACGTGGGAAATGATCCCCACCTGCTTGCCCTGCTGTTGCAGCGAATCCAGCACCCCCATCGCCACCTGCAGCGTCTCCGCGTCGAGCGTGCCGAAGCCCTCGTCGATGAACATCGTGCCCAGCTGCGACGCCTCCCCCGACATCGCCGACAGGCCCAGGGCCAGCGCGAGCGAGACCAGGAACCGCTCGCCCCCCGACAACGTGGACACCGGGCGCAGCCGCTCGCCGAGGTGGCGATCCACGATGGCCACCTCCAGCAACCCCGCGACCTCCGCCCGCCCGTGGTCCAGCCGCATCAGTGAGTACCGCGGCTGCAGCCGACGCAGTTGTTCGTTGGCCGCCTCGAGCATCTGGTCGAGCACCAGCGCCTGCGCGAACTCGGCGAACTTGTCGCCGTCGCCGTGGCCGATGAGCGCGTTCAACTCGCTGGCCAGGCCCGCGGTGCCCAGCACCAGCTCGAGCGCTTTCTCCTTCTTCGCGCGCTCGACCCGGGCGGCGTCGTCGTCGTCGTGCTCCTTCTGCAGCCGACCCAGCTCGGTGCGCAGGGACTCCCACGCGCTCGCGGCCGCGGTCTTGCGCGCGGTGAGGACGTCGCGGTCGTCGGTCGGCCGGGTCGCCTCCAACTCCTTCCTCGCGGCCACGGCTTCGGCGTGCACGTGCCCCGCCTTCTCTCGCGCGAGCCGCACCACCTCGAGCGCCGCCCTCCAGCCCTTGAGCTCTTCTTCACCGACGGCGAGCAGCGCGTGGGCCGTGGTCTCGTCGACCTGGTGCTGCGCGAGCGCGGCGTGCCACCCGGCCTGGGCGAGCGCCCGCTGGGCCTCGGAATGCTCGAGCTGCCTGCGTCGCTCGTCCCGCCGGCCCGTGAGCGCGTTGAGGGTGTTCGCCGCGACGTCGCGGGCCTGCTGCGCGTCGGCGCTCGCCTGCGCCAGGCGCGTCGTCTGCGCCTGCTGCTCGGCTTCCACCGAGGCCACGTCGCGACCGCCGAAGAGCGCGCGGCGCGCGAGCGCGAGGGCCTCGAGCTGCGTCTGCCGCTGCGCATGGCGCTCCGCGATGGGCTCATTCTTCGCGGACCAGACGTCCTGATCCCGCCTCAACGCCGCCCGGTCCACCTGCAGCGTGGCCGCCCGGGTCACGAGCTCGACATCGAGGCTTCGCTTCGCCTCGTGGGCCGCTGCGAGCGCCGTCCATGCCTCGAGCGTCTTGCGCGGTGCGGCCTCGAAGTGGGGCCGTTGGCTCGCGAGGTCGCCCAGGGCCGGCGCTGCCTCCGCCCAGGTCTCGCGCAGCGTCGCCTCGAGGGTCTCGAGCTTGAGCTGCTCTTCGCGCACGACCTGCTGGGTGTCGGTGTTTCGTTGGCGCGCCTTCTCTTCGGCCTGCTGGGCCGCGGCGAGCGCGAGCTCCTTCTCCTTCGACCGCGCCCGGAGCTCAGTCACCGCCTCAGCGGCCTGCTTCGCCTCGGCGTCGAGCTTCCCCAGCGTCGCCAACTGGCCCTGGACCGCATCGCGCTCCGTGGCGAGCACCGCGGGCAACACCTCGCGCGGCGGCTCGGACGGCACCGGGGCCGCGGAGGTCGCCAGGCGCGTCCACTCGGCCCCCAGCGCGTCGACGTCAGCCAGGGCCTTCGCCTGCTCCCGGGCGAGCTGGTCGGCGCGCGTCTCGTGCTGCATCACCGCGCGCTGGTGCGTGTCGCGGGCCGTCCTGCACTCCCCGAGGCGCCGCTCGGCGGCTTCGCGTTCGGTGGTCAGCGCGGCCACCGAGAGCACCTGTCCCGGCGTGGCCCACGGGTGCTCCAGGCTCCCGCACACGAGGCACGGCTCTCCGTCCTGGAGCGCCTTGCGATGCGCCTCGACCCCCGCCTGCTGCGTGGCGAACTGCTCGCGCGCGCGCACTGTCGCCAGCGTCGCTTCGACCTCGGCCATCGACTGCTGGGCCGCGTCCAGCTGCGCCTGGGCCTCACCCTGGGAGGCCTTCGCCCCGGCGCACTCCGTGGCCCGCGCGTGGGACACGGCTCGCTGCTCGAGCAACGAGGTGCCGGTCTTCTGCAGGTCGTCGAGCGCGCGGAGCCGGGCCTCGCGCTTGCGGGTCTCCTCGACCGACACCTTCGCGCGCAGCGCATCGGCCTGTTGCTGCGCGGCCTCGATGCCTCCTTGCGCCGTCTCCCGGTCACGCCGGGCGGCTTCGAGCATGGAATGGGCCTGCACGGAGAGGACCTGCGTCGCGGTGGCCTCCTGGCGGTGCGCTTCGAACGAACCGCGCAGCCCCTCCCGGTCCCCCGCGGCCTTCACGTGGCGGGTCAGCGGGCCCAGCCACGCATCGCGCTGCGCGAAGAACTGACCCGCGGTCGCGTTGTCGTGGAACCACGCGTCGAGCGAGGTGCGCTCCTGCAGCAGCTTCTGCTCGCGGCCCATGACCCCGGTGGCGCGTCGCTCGAGCTCGCCGCCCTCCTGCGCGAGCTCCGCCAGCGTGAGCTGGTCCTTCGCGTGTTGCTCCCCGAGGTCGGCGCGCTGCCGGTCGAGGTGGCGTGCGGTCTCGAGCTCGGGCCGGGTCCGCGCGACCTGCACTTCGAACGCAGTGACTGCCGCCTGGGCCTGCACCAGCGCCTCGGCGCGCGAGGCGTGCAGCGTCTCGCTCTGGGCGCGCTGGGCCTCGAGTTGCTGCAACTCCCCCGCGAAGCGCTGCGCCTCGCTGGTGGCTGCGTTGAGTGAATGCAGCGGTTCCCGAAGCGGCGCGACGGCCTCGCTGGCCTGCAGGCGTCGTCGTTGGGGCTCGGCGGCGGCGAACTGCTGCTCGGCGAGGCCCAGCCTGGCGTGCGCGTCGCGCACCCGGGTGTCGGCGTCGTCGGCGCGCTGCCACCACCCGAGCGCGTCCTGCGTCACGTCGAGCACGGCCTTCGCCGCGTCGGCGTCCTTCACGCACCGGGTGAGGCGCGCCTCGAGCTCCGTGAGTGCGTCCGGGGCCAGCACCACCACCCGGGCGATGTCTTCACGTGCCGCATCGACCTCGTCTTGCGCTGCTGCGCCTTGCTTCTGCGCGAGCATCGAGAGGTTTCGGTACACGCGGCGGCTGTCGGTCAGCGCCTCGAGCACCGCGGTGCGCTCCTTCGAGTTGGCCTGGAGGAACGCCGCGAACTCGCCCTGGGCGAGCAGCATGCAACGGCAGAACTGCTCGAAGCTCAGGCCCGTCAGCTCGCCGACGGTGGCGTTCACGTCGTTGGTCCCGGTGGCGAGCAGGGCGGTGCTCCCTTCCTTCCCCACGCTCCGCTTCACATCGCCCAGTTGGCCCCTGTTGGGCCCTTGCCTCAGCGCGGTGACCGACCAGGTGGCCTCGTAGCGCTCGTCGCCGACGCCGAAGCGCACGGTGGCCGAGGCCTCCGCGGCGCCTCTCCGCACCAACTGTCGAGCGTCGGCGGCGGTGATCGACCTGCCGCCTACCTCGAAGCGTGTCGTATCCCGCGTGGCGCCCATGCGCGGCGTCTTGCCGTAGAGCGCCAGGCACATCGCGTCGAGGATGGTGGACTTGCCCGAGCCCGTGGGCCCGACGATGGCGAAGAGGCCCACGAGGCCCAGCGGCGCCGACGCGAGGTCGACCTCGAAGTCACCACCGAGGCTCGCGAGGTTCTTGCCCGAGATGCAGAGAATCTTCATGACCCGGACTCCTCGGCGAGGCGCTGCTCGAGCTCACGGAAGGCCTGCTCGAGCGCCAAAGAGGGTTGCGTGTCTGGGTGGTGCCGCTTGTAGAGCGCGCGGAACACGTCGATGGGCTCGAGGTTCTGCAGGCGCCGGTGCACCGTCAGCGGCTCGACCTTCTCGCCCTTCGGGCGATCCGCCTCCACGGTGGTGAGGCGATACCCCTTGCCCTCGATGGCCCGCACCACCTCGTCGGCGAAGCCGGGGCGCGGCGTCTCCAGCAGGAACCGCACCGCGAGCCACGGACGCTGCACCTCCGGCAACGAGCCCATCGCGGTGAGCAGGCGCAACTCCGCCAGGACCTCGTCGGGCGGCGCCGTGCGGCCCTTCGCCGGCACGCGCACCACGGCGACGGCCTTCGGAATCAGCAGCGGCTCGATGCTGATTAGCGCCCCGTCATCGACGGTGATCAACACCACCTGGTGCGCATACTCGGCCTCGCTCACGTGCAGCGGCAGCGGCGAGCCTGCGTAGCGCACGTGGTCCTTCCCCCCGACGCGCTGGGGCCGGTGGAGGTGCCCGAGCGCGACATAGGTGAGGTCCGCGGGGAACACGTCGACGGAGAAGCCCTCGGCGTTGCCGATGCGCACGGCCCGCTCGCTGTCGGGTGAACGCTCGCTGCCCAGCACCACGCCGTGACCCAGCGCGAACCGCGCATGGCCCGGCTTCGCCACGGTACCCAGGTGCGCGAACACCGCCTCGTGGCGGCGCCGCACCAGGCCCTCGTAGGCGTCGTCGACGTGCAGCTCCGCGAGCGTGCCGAGGTCGTCGCCGCGGAGGAAGGGCAGTGTCGCCGCCCAGCCCCAGGTCCCCACCTCCGAGCGCGCGCCCAGCGGCACCACGAGGCGCTCCGCCTGGAAGTCCCCGTTCGCGTCGCGCGCGGAACCGACGACCGTCAACCCCAACGCGCGGGTCAGGGCCTCGGGCGCGTCGAGGCGCTGGGCCGAGTCGTGGTTCCCCGCGATGGCCACCACGTCACACTGCGGGCGGTCGCGCACCACGCCGGCGAGGAAGTCGAACCACTGGCGCTGCGCGACGCTCGAGGGCGTGGCGGTGTCGAAGATGTCGCCGGTCACCAGCAGCGCGTCGACTTCTCGCTCGCGCAAGGTGCCGCGCAGCCACGAGAGGAACTGCTCGTGCTCCCAGGTGCGCTCGGCGTCGTGAAAGGTCTGGCCGAGGTGCCAGTCGGACGTGTGGAGGATGCGCTTGACGGTCATGTGGTGACGTCCGAGTACCAAGGAGGATTGACGTGTGAGGTCAGGGGGCGCGGACGCAGTCCATGTCGCGGGGAATCTCGGCGCCGAGCTCGACCACTTCGAACTGGCCCACCCCGATGGCGTTGAAGGTCTGCGGCACGATGCCCAGGGTCGCCCACTTCGCCGTCGCGAGGCGATCGTCGGCGAAGGTCAGCGCGATGTTGCCGCCGTCCGAGAGGATCATGCCGTACTTCTTGAGCGCCCTGAGGATGACGCGCGCGCCCGGGTTGTACGGCGTCTCGTCGAAGCTGGCCTTCAGGCGAAAGCGCACGCCATAGGGAGGCGCGTCGGCGTCGGTGCTCGAGGGCGCCCCCGCGTGCGTCGCCGGGCGCACGTACACCCCCGCCTTCATGCGCGCGTTGGGGAGGATGAAGCGCAGCGCGTGCGGCACCTCGCCGGCCGCGACCTCGTCGGCCGTGGGGAGCAGCGCCGCGATGGGCAGGCCCGCGGCGTCGGCCGAGGTGCACTGCTCGCCGCGCAGTTCGGGCGGGTACTGCTTCGTGAGGTCCCACGCGAAGACGCCCAGGGCGGTGAAGGCCGCGCCGGCGCTCGTCGCGTTGTACAGCTCGTAGAGCTTCTTCTGACTGCGCTCGATGATCAGCACGTGGCAGTCGTCGCGCGCGGTGTCGCAGGTGTAGTCGGCGCTGCCCTCGGTGTTGCCGTTGGTGGGCAGCGGCACCTGCACGGGCACCGCTTCGCAGTCGGGGCCGCCGTAGCAGTAGTGGGGAACGCCGGTGATGGTGCGCCGCGGGGTCGAGGCGTCGGCGCTCAACAGCGCGAAGGAGAAGTCGGCCTGCAGCACGTCGCCGTTGCCCCAGCCCCCCGAGCGGATCAACGCCGCGGTGATGGCGT
>CAIVGN010000007.1 GCA_903905455.1 uncultured Archangium sp. | reverse complement strand
GGCGCGGCGTGCGGGCCCGAGGCCGGCAGGTGATCGGAGCCAGCGCCGACGACCGCGATGGGCACCTTCACCCCCGAGTCCATCAGCACCTTCTTGACCGTCTTGCTGAGCACCGTCACCAGGTCGAGGCGCTGGTTGAACCACTCCACGTAGCGGCGCGGGAACCCGGTCTCTTCCCAGCCATACGAGTGAATCGCCCGCACCAGGCCCGACATGCCCTCGGTGCGCGGCGGGTAGCAGAAGCGCAGCGTGACGTCCTGGTGCAGGCCATCCACGCCGGCCTCGACCAGGTCTGCGACCCTCGGGTTCTTCGCGAGGAAGGCGGGGTTCGCAGGGAAGTCGCCGCCACCCTCGGTGCTGAGCAGGCCGGTGGGGATCGCCGCGTCGTCCAGCGCGAGCGCGAAGTTCCGGTTGACGATCGAGAGGCTGTACGACGAATCGAACGGGCCCTCGACGCGCCACTGGCCCACGAGGGGCGCTTCCACCGGCGCCGGGCCGTGCTCGCCGCCCGCGTCACCGAGCTCGTGCAGCAGGCCCGCGAGGTCGTGCTTGAGGGTGGCCAGCGAGAAGCGGCCGAGGCTCCTTCGCGCACCACGGCGCATGGCGCGACGCAGGCCGGGGTTCGAGACGACGAGGTCGAGGGTGGCCGCGACCTGCCGCGGATCGCGGGTCTGGAGCAGCAGGCCACCGGCGCCCACCGTCCACGGGATGCTGGCCGACGCGTGGGCCACCACGGGCACGCCGAAGGTCATGGCTTCGATCAAGGGCATGCCGAAGCCCTCGTGCTCGCTGAGCGACAGGTAGACGTCGGCCACCTGGTAATGCGCCACGAGGTTCTCGTCGGACACCTTGCCCGCGAGGGTGACGACGTCGTCGAGCTCGAGGTCGCTGATCTTCCGCTTGATGTGGGCGAGGTAGCCCTTGCTCGTCGTCGAGCCCACGAGCTGGAGCTTGGCCCGCGGCTCGTACTGGCGGAGGTACAGGTTGAAGCAGTCGACGATGTCGGCCTGGCGCTTGTTGTCGGCGATGCGACCGACGAACAAGATGTTCACCGAGTCCTGCAGCGGCGAAATCACCGCGCGGTTCGGCTTGATGGTCGCGTAGCGGTCGAGGTCGACCAGCAACGGCAGCGTGCGCACGTTCTGGTAGCCCAGCGAGCGCAGCTCCTCGGAGTTCTCTTCCGAGTCGCCGATGGACATCTCGAAGAGGCCGCGCATCTCCTGCAACTGGTCACGGCCCAGGCGGCTCAGCTGGCCCAGGTCGCCCTCGGGCAGCAAAAAGTCAGGGGTGATGTTGTGGTAGACGAGCACCTTCCGCGCGCTGACGCCCTTGATCCACTGGAGGTTGCGATAGCCGAGGCTGTGGTGAAACAGCAGCACGTCGCCGGGCCGGTCTTCGAGCTTCGAGGGGTGGTGCACCAGCGACGAGAGCTCCGGCGCGATGTGCTCGCAGTAGATCTCGGAGTCGTAGCCCAGGCCCCGCAACAGCTTCTGCGTGAGGAAGAGGCCGTTGGTGATGCCGTCGCCGCTCTGGCAGGCGGGGTGGAACTGGTGCACGGCGCCGATGCGGCGGTCCGCAGGCGAGGCGCTGCGCCAGTCACTCGCGGTGTTCGAGGCGTCCATCATCCGGCCACTTTCCAGCCGATGACGCCGTAGTCCTGCGGCCCGAACAAGAAGCGGTTGATGGTGGCGTCAGTGGCGGGCACGCCGTCCTTCACCAGCTCGCTCTGCGGGTAGGGATGCAGCTCCTTGACCGAGACGTCGTGGAACCCGCGCAGCTCGAGCAACGCCGCGGACAGGCCGCTGGGCAGCGGGTTCAGGTGCGTGGGGTCGAGGTAGAAGTTGGTGGCGCCGACCTGGAGGTTGCTGGGGTTGGGCGTCTCGAAGATCAACAACCCGCCCGGCTTGAGCACGCGCTTCGCCTCGTCGATGACCGCGATCAGCGCCCGGAACGGCAGGTGCTCGATGACGTGGAACGCCGTGATGGCGCCGAACGACTGGTCCTTGAGGCCGCGCAGGCAGGCCAGGGCGTCCATCTCGACCACGTCGAGGCCGCGCTGGCGGTTGTCCTCGAGGAACACCCGGTTGAGATCGGCGCCGCGCGCCACCAGTTTCTGCTCGGACAGCAGCTCGAGCCACTCGCCGCGACCGCAACCCAGGTCCAGAATCGGCGCCTCGGCGGTGCCCGCGCCGGCCTGCGTGATGAACGGCAGGTAGACGCCCTGGCGCTTCTTGATCTCCTCGCGGGGCCCGCGGAAGCGCGACTCGAAGTCGGCATAGAACCCGTCGAGCGCGTGGGCCTCGGGGCTGGTGGCCTTCGACTTCGCCAGCTCCCGCTGGAGCTCTTCGAGGACCTTGGTGTGCTGGCTGACGGTGCGCTCGAGCGCGGAGACCTTCGCGCGCTCGGCGTTCAGGGCGCCGCGCATCAACTCGAGGCGCGACCGGTGGCGCGACAGCCGTCGCTCCAGCTGGCTGAAGATCGCGTCCTGGTCGGCGACGAGCGCCTCGACGGCCCCGCGCAGCCGTTCGCCCTGGGCGCGCGCGTTCTCCTGCACCTGGCCCACGAGGCTCACCACGTAGTCTTCGAAGTTGCGGTGGTTGCGCTCGCCGGCGGGCAGGTGCGCGACCGACGAGGCCACCTGGGCCAGCTTGCCCATCACCGGGAGCTGGCTGACCCGCGCCAGCAGGAACCGGGGCCCGAGTCCTTCGATGTGAGCGCCCCGCGCGCGGCCCTCTTCGGAGCTGTGCATGCGCCCGAGGATCTCCGCCTTGGAGTGTCCCGCGCGCAGCATGCCCAGGTAGTGCTCGTAGCCTTCAGGGTCGGGCGGGCGGCCCAGCACCGCGGTGAAGGCGACGGAGATGAACGCGGCGTCGCGGTACGCCATCAGCTCGTGAATCTGGTAGCGATTCTCGGGATTGGGCGTGAAGCCCGGCTGCACCTGCGCCGGCTCGTAGGAGGGCACGGGGGCGCGCGCGGGCCGCGGGTAGGCGGCGATGAGATCCGAGTCGTCGAGGCTGATCGACACGTCGCGGTCGGCGGCGACGCTGCGCAGCACCCGGTCCTTCAGGCGAAGGAGATCGATCTCGGGGTTCTGGGACTCAATCACGGTGCTGGCTCCTCGTGCTCTTGTCTCAGTGGGGAAGCGCGCCCGTGTAGCAAAGGGATACGAGGTGAAGCAACCGAGCGGTGAACGCCATTGTGACGGCGACGACCATCGGGTAAGCGCGCTGGGCTGATGTCCTTCGTTTCCTACGCGCAGAACTTCGAAGACGTACTGCTCTGGCGCGCACTCAAGGGCGTGCAGCGGGGCGTCTACGTCGACGTCGGAGCCAGTCACCCCGTCATCGACTCGGTCACCTACGCCTTCTACGAGCGCGGCTGGCGCGGCATCAACATCGAGCCCGTGGCGGCTGATCACGCGCTGCTCGAGCAGCAGCGCCCCGGCGACGTGAACCTGCAGGTGGCCGCTGGCGACCGCAGCGCCACGCTGCCGCTGTTCCAGTTCGGCGTGCGCGGCCTGTCGACCTTGTCCCCGGCAATCACCGAGCACCACCGCAAGGTGGGCCTCTCGGCGAACTCCGTCGACGTGAAGGTGATGCCGCTACGCGACATCTGCGCCGAGCACGTCACCGGCGAGATCCACTTCCTGAAGATCGACGTCGAAGGCTTCGAGGCCGACGTGCTGCGCGGCATGGACTTCCAGCGCTGGCGCCCGTGGATCCTGCTCATCGAAGCAACCTTGCCCAACTCGCAAGAGGCGACCCACCTCGCGTGGGAGCCGATGCTGCTCGAGCAGGGCTACGTGTACTGCTACTTCGACGGCCTGAGCCGCTACTACGTGGCGAAGGAACGCGAGCGCACGCTCGCCCCCAGCCTGGCCTGCCAACCGAACGTCTTCGACGGCTTCACCCCGGCGGCCCTCGTGCGCGCCCAGGCCGAGCTCGAGCAGGCGCGCGCCCAGGTGGCCGAGGTCACGCATCGCTGGGACGCGTTCCCCAGCGGCGCCGCGATGGCCGGGGGCCTGGCCGAGCTGCAGGCAGTCAACACGAAGCTCCAGGCGGAGTTGACCGCGGCCCGTGAGGCCTGGTCGACGATGGAGAGCGCCAACCACGCCGCGCTGCGCACCATCGCCGAGCTCGAGGCGCGCATCGAGGGCCTCAAGTCCGACCCGTTCTTCAAGACCGGCGAGACGATTCGCGCGCTGACCCACCGCCTGGGCAAGCGCTCCAACCAGTGAGTGACCAGCACGTGGGTTCCCCTTCCGTCCTGCTCCTGTCGACGTACCCCATCCTCAAGCCGCGACATGGCGGGCAACTCCGCGCACGCGCGCTGGTGGAGGCCTACCGGGCCGGCGGCTTCGAGGCCGCGCACCTCGCCGTGGTGGAAAAGGGCGCCTTCCCGCGCGGGGCGCTGGGGCCCCTCGACGTCGAGTTCCCCACCCAGGACCCGCGCTGGTTCCTCGGCGGGCAGGACGTGCCGGTCAGCAACGACGTGCGCAGCGGTGACTTTGCCGCCTCGGACGACGCGTATCGGCGCGTGCTGGCGTCGCTCCCCAGGAAGATCGACGTCTTTCACCTCGAGCAGCCATGGTTGCTGCCGCTGGTGCAGCGCCTGAAGCAGGAGCCCCGCTACGAACGTGCCCTCATCGTCTACGGGTCGCAGAACATCGAGGCGCCGCTGCGTGAAGGCATCTTCCGGCTCAAGGGGCTGAAGCACTCCGAGCTGGTCGTCGGCCGCGTGCTCGAGCTCGAGAGCACCGCGTGCCGGCTCGCGGATCTCACGCTCACCGTGTCGCCCGCCGACCACGACGTGCTGCAGCGCATGGGCGCCCGCACCGTGCTCTCGGCCCCCAATGGGATCGAGGCGTGGTCCGCGAAGCCGCGCCTCGTGGAGCGGTGGCGGACCAAGCTCCACGCCCGGCGCATCGCGCTCTTCGTGGGCAGCGCGCACCCGCCGAACGTGGATGGCTTCGTCAAGGCGATGGGCGACTCGCTGGGCTTCGTGCCCCCCGACTGCCGCATCGTCATCGCGGGCGGCGTGGGCGTGCACCTGGCGGATCACTACCAGCGGGCCCGCTTCAACACGCTCAACCTCTCGCGGCTCGAGGTCACCGGCGAGCTCGAGGACGAAGAGCTCGCGGCCCTCAAGACGCTGGCCTCGGTGTTCCTGCTCCCGATCTTCGAAGGGGGTGGCTCGAACATCAAGACGGCCGAGGCCATCTATTCGGGCAAGCCGGTGATCGCGACCTCCACCAGCCTGCGCGGCTTCGACGCCTATGCGCGGCTGCCGGAGATCCAGGTCGCCGACACGCGCGACGCCTTCCAGGCCGCCATGCGCAAGGCCCTCTCTCCCTCCTCGCTGGCGCCGGCGAACCTCGAAGGCGCAGGGCTCCGCGCGAAGCTCCTGTGGAACCAGAGCCTCGGAAGCGTGGCCCCGGCGGTCAGACAACTCCTTGCGCGATGAGCACCATGTCCACCATCTGGTTTGACGTCACCACCATCGTGCACTGGCAGCGCCCCCCGGTAGGGGTCGTGCGCGTCGAAGCAGAGTGCTTCAAGTACTTCGCGTCGCTCGGGCGGCCAGACGTTCGATTCTGTCACTTCGACAAGCGGGCCATGAGCTACCACGAGATCAGCGCCGCCTACGTGACCGACATCATCGGCCGCTACGGGTCGAAGGCCTCGGCGCCGCGCGAGCCGCTCCCCTCGGAGACCGTCACCACCGCCAAGCGAACCACCCAGCGCGCGGAGCGCATGCTGCGCCGCTTCTCGCCGACGGTGCGCGACCCGGTGCTGGAGCTGGCGAAGAAGACCACGCCGGCCCTGCGGACGGCGCTGCACCACTACCGGCGCGCGAGCACGGCCGTGGGCGCCCTCTCGACGCAGCTCAACGAGTTCACCAAGCCGATGCGGGCCTCGCCCGCTCCCGACGCGGGCCCCAGCCCTGCGCCGTTCCACTCGGGCGACGTGCTGATCTCGGCGGGCCTCGATTGGGACCAGAAGGACCGCGTCTACCTGTACCAACTCAAGTTGGCGCTCGGGCTGAAGATCATCCTGTTCTGCTACGACCTCATCCCCGTGCTGCTCCCGCACCTGTGCGTGGGGGAAGTCGCGGGCATGTTCGCGCGCTACTTCGTCGACGTCGCCTGGTGCGCGGACGAGGTGATGTGCATCTCCCGGTCGAGCCAGCGGGACTTCTTGTCGCTGGTACACGAAACCGGGGCGCCCGAGCCGAAGACCCGCATCGTGCGGCTGGGCAGCAACCTGCCCGAGCACCAGGAAGAGTCGAACATCGACGACCTCGTCCAGGACAAGTACCTCCTGTTCGTGTCGACCATCGAGCGGCGCAAGAACCACGAGGTCATCTACCGGGCGATCGCCCAGTTGGTGGAACAGGGCCGCACCGTTCTCCCGAAGATCGTCTTCGTGGGAATGATGGGCTGGGGCGTCGCCGACTTCCTGAGCGACCTGCGCATCGACCCTCGGGTCCGCGGCCGCTTCATCATCCTCAACCACGTGAGCGACGCGCAGCTCTCGCAGCTCTACTCGCGGTCCGAGTTCACGCTCTACCCTTCGCTCTACGAAGGCTGGGGCCTGCCGCTCGCGGAGAGCCTCGCGCACGGCAAGTTCTGCCTGGCGTCGAACAGCTCGTCGCTGCCCGAGGTGGGCGGCTCGCTGGTGGAATACATCGACCCCTGGGAGAGCCGTCGCTGGGCCGAGCGCATCGCGCACTACCTCGATCACCCCGAGGAGCTCGCGCGGCGAGAGAAGGCGATCCGCGAGAACTACCGCGCGCCGACCTGGTCCGACACGGGCCGCACCGTCTTCGAAGCTGCCGAACAACTGCTGTCGAACTCCTCGCCCCAAGGGCCCGATGCGTCCCATGCTTCCCCGACTCACTGAAGGCTTGATGGCCCGTGTCGACCGCGTCACCGATCGCTTGCGTGATCGGCTCACGCCCGGAGCGCAGCCGCGTGCGGTGCCGGCAGGGACGCCCCCGGCGCCCGCGACCACCACGCCCTACCCCCGCGTGAACCAGGCGCTCGGCGCGCGCGCTGCCCTGGCCAACGACTTCTTCGGCGGGTGGCAGCCCACCGACGTCGCGCTCTTCGAGAAGTACCACCACGCGCGCAAGGGCCTCGCCGGCCACGTCACCGACTACTTCGGGGTGCGCACCCCGATCGAGTACGTGCCCTGGGCGACCGGGAGCGACGGCCAGGTGCAGAGCGAACCGCCGATCCCCGATGACGGCGTGCGAGCCGAGGCCATCGAGTACTTCGCGCTGCTCGACACGCTCGAGCACTCACGCGGCTCCGAGTTCTCGATGATCGAGCTGGGCGCTTCCTACGGGCCGTGGACGTGCCTCGCGGGCGTGCTCGCCATGCGCGCTGGTAAGAAGAAGATCTCGCTGCGCGCTGTCGAGGCCGGCTCGTTCTTCATGAAGCACATCCCCGCCTACTTCGCGCTCAACGGCCTCAAGGCTGGCCGGGGCAAGGTGAAGTTCGACCTGCGGGCGATCCACGGTGCGGTAGGCGTGAAGCCCGGGGTGATGCACTTCCCGGTCATCAGCAACGCGACCGAGAACGGCGGCCAGGCGCTGCAGGAGACGGCGAAGACCGACTACGTGGGCCGGACCGTCGAGCACGAGCCGGTCGACGTGAAGACGCTCGACGGGGTGTTCGAGGGGCTCGACGTCATCGACCTGGTGCACTGCGACATCCAGGGCTCCGAGGACGAGGTGCTCACCTTCGGCGCGGCGCTCCTCACCCAGCGCGTGAAGCGCATGTTCATCGGGACGCACAGCCGCAGCATCGAAGGCAAGCTCATCGAGTGCTTCCACCGGCACGGCTGGTCGCTGGTGCGGGAGCGCCCCACCCACTTCGAGCACCGCCTCGACACGCTCTCCACCACCGGCATGACGTTGCGCGACGGTGGGCAGTACTGGGTGAACACCAAGCTCACCAAGCGCTGAGCTCCAGGCCCGGGCTCAGGGCCCGAGCTTCTTCACCGTGGCTCCCGGCAACTGGAGCCGCTCGGGGTGCAGCAGCGGGTGCAGCGCGCGCCTGGGCACGCTGGCGATGTCGTAGTTCAGGAACGCCAGCAGGAACTGCAGCCCGCTGATCAGCGAGATGCTGGCGATCATGATGGTCCCCACGGGCGTCGCCACCTGTTGCTGCGCCGAAGACCACCAGTGCCACGCGCCGAAGAGGATCCCGAAGGTCATCAAGCCCAGGCCGGCGATCAGCTCGAGCGACGCCGCCGAGAGGTTGCGCAGGAAGTAGCCGTAGAACAGCCGCTTCACCGAGTTGCGCGCGTGCTTGAAGCCGAACTCCCCGAGGATGCGGGAGATCTTCAGGCCGCTGACCTCGTCGCCGTAGCGGGCGTCCATGGGCACGTCGACGACCATGGCGCGCACGGTGTTGAGCCGGAAGAGCACGTCGGTCTCGAAGAAGTAGCGACGGCTGATCTTCTCCAGCGGCAGCACCCGCACCACGTCGGCGCTGATCGCGGTGTAGCCGTTGGTGGGGTCGAAGAGATCCCAGTAGCCGGTCGAGAACTTGGCCATGAACGACAGCGCAGCGTTGCCGAAGATGCGCAGCGGGGGCATGGAGCTGATGTTGCGCAGGTCGTAGAACCGGTTGCCCTTGGTGTAGTCGGCTTCCCCGCGCAGGAGCGGCGCCACGAAGCGGGGCAAGAGCGCGGGGTCCATCTGCCCGTCGCCGTCGAGCTTCACGATGACGCGCGCGCCGTCCTTCACCGCCTGCTGGTAGCCGGTCATCACAGCGCCACCGACGCCCAGGTTCACCTCGTGCCGCAGCACGCGCACCCGGGGGTCCTTCACTTCCTTCTCGATGAAGTCGCCGCTCTTCTCGGGGCACGCGTCGTCGACGCAGTAGATGACGTCCACCTCGGGGCCGATCTCCGACACCAGCTGCACGACGTGCCGGGTGACCCGGTGACAGGGGATCACCACCGCCACGCCGAGCGTCCAGGCAATGGGCTCACTCATCGCAGGCACACCTTCACTCCGGGAAATTGCAGGGTGCATCGAAGCTCCGGGGGCAGCACGTAGGCGTCGGAGAGGAGGATGACGCTGGTGATCTCCGGCCGCCCGGGGAGCAGCTCGCCCAGGTTGGTCCCCGACGGGAGCTGCTGCGCGAAGGGCGCGGTGGTGAGGAAGAAGAGGAACTTGCTGACCACGTCGCGGTTCTCGCCCAGCACCAGCGCGGTGTTCATCGCCTCGTGGCCCAGGAAGGTCTCGACGGTGACCGCCTCGCGACCAGTGGTGAAGGGGCCGCGGTAGATCGTCTTCTGGGCGTTCGTCACGTAGGCGCCGCTGATCACCGAGGCCACGCACAGGGCGGCGATGAAGAACGGCACCCGGCGCGGCTGCAAGACGGCCCAGGTGCCGGTGAGCGCGAAGGCACCGAGGATCGCGAAGAAGACGTTCTTCGAGAAGAACACGAAGCCCCACTCGGGCCCGTCGGACACCACGGAGATGGGCAACACCTCGGAGTACCCGCGCCCGAACTGCAGCATCAGCGTTGCGCCTGTGACCACCAGCACCAGCCCCGCGATCTTCCCCCCGAGGGTCAGGCGCACCGACGGGAGGTGAAAGAGCACCAGCAACGCCAGGGGGTAGAGGAAGAAGTAGTACCGGCTGTGCACGCGGCCGACCTCGCCGACCAGCACGGTGAAGAGCACGGCCATGCCCACCAGCGCGGCGCTGACCACCACCAGGAAGAGCGTCAGCCGCCGCAGCTCGACCGTCACCGGCCGATCCGCCTCACGGAGCTTCAGCGCAGGCACCAGCACGCTGACCGCCACCAACGCGCTCAGGCCGAAGGCGCACAGCAGGAACAGCCCGTGCCCTGCCCCCACCTCGAGCAGGTCCTTGCCCAGGCCGTGCTGGAAGTCGGCGTGGGTGGTGAGCTTCGCGAGCAACCCATCCAGCATCTCCCGGTACGCGCCGAGGCTCGAGCCCTGCGCCTCCGGCACCCGCGTCAGGAGCTTGCCCAGGCCGAAGGTGGTGCCCACGCCCATGATGAACCACGCCAGGAACCCGACCCGGTCCGGCAGGAGCAGCAGGTAGAAGGCGGTGGCGGCGATCAGCGGCGCGGCGTGTGGCTTGACGAAGTACATCGAGCCCATCACGGCGCCGCCGAGGAACAGCGCCAGGGGCCCGCGCCGCAACACGCCGGTCAGCAGCGCGTACGCGGCGACACAGAACAGCCCGAAGAACATCGCCTCGGGCATGAAGTACTTCGCGTAGGCGCTCAGCGGGAGGAGCGCCGCGGCCCCCAGGAACCCGAGCGCCCGCGTGTCAGAGAGACCGGTGCGCTGCGCGAGGCGGTAGAGCGCCCATAGGCCCATCGCCAGGAACAGCACGTTCAGGAACTGCGCCCCGAGGTACGCGTTGGAGCCGAACTCCGAGGTGAGCCCGTACACGCGAAGGAAGAGGCGGTTGGGGATCTGGGGGGCGAGGCCGCGCCCGATGACCGTCGGCTGATCGACGAGGCGATCGCCCGAGATCTTGTAGACATACTCATCGTGGAAGACGACCGAGTTGTCGACCGCGAGGCAGCGCACGAGGGTGACGAGGGCGAAGGCCAGCACCATGCCCAGGGCGACGAAGTCAGCCTGCGGGAATCGCGCCCCTGTCTGCGTTGCTGACTCAGCGTTCATCGACACGAAGTGCTCTCCCCCGCTGCCACCCTCGACCGGCCCACCTCGCGCTCCCTGCCTCAAGGGCGACCGGCTGTCACAGGGAATCGCGCTGGGCCGCCGGGCGATTCACGCTATGAGCGGCGCCCTCGTGAAGACCTCCGACGAATCGAGTGTGACGTGGCTGCAAGCGACGCCCCCGGGCGCGTTCTGTGCGCTCTTCGTGCTCGCCCACCCGGACGACGAAGCCTTCTGCCTGCCGCTGATCACCGCGGAGCTGCGCGGGGGCCGAACAGTCCACGTGGTCTACCTCACGGACGGCGGCCCAAGGGCGGCCATCCGGGAAGCCGAGAGCCTGCGCGTGCTCGGCCGCATCGGCGTGAGCCCGGAGCGCGTGCGCTTCGCCGGCCGGGAGCAGGGCTGGCCTGACGGAGGCCTGTTTCGCCACGTCGACGCCGCGAAGGCCTGGCTGGCCCGCGAACTGACGGCGATGGGCCCGTGCGCGCGGATCTACGTCACGGCCTACGAAGGTGGGCATCACGATCACGACTGCAGCTACGGCATCGTCTGCGCGCTGCTGCGGGACGGGCTGCTGGCCGAGACCACCTGCCTCCAGTTCCCGCTCTACACAGGCCGTGGGCTGAGCGGCGCGCTGTTCCGCTGCATGTCGCCCATCCCCGAGAACGGGGCGCACCTCGTGTACCCGCTCGGCGCGCGGGAAGCGTTGAGCGCCTGGTCGACGACGACCGCGTACCCGTCGCAATGGAAGACGTGGATCGCGCTGGGGCCGGCGTCGGCGTGGGCCTTCCTCGCCCGCCGCTCCATCGTGCTCCAGCACGTCGATCCGGCCCGCGTGACCCAGGCGCCGCACCAGGGGGTCCCGTATTACGAGCGGCGGTTCAAGATCCCGCTCCAGACCGTGCTCGAGGCCGTGAAGCCCCGGAGCTGATCAAACCGGGTTGTTGCGTTCCATCTCCGCGAGCACGTCGGCGAGCGCTTGCTCGACGGTGTGCTTCGGAGCCCAACCCAGCGCCTTCGCCTTCTCGATGCCGCCCACCAGGGTGGGGATCTCGACCGGACGCAGTCGCTTGGGGTCGACGGTCACCGTGACCTGCCGGCCCGAGCGGGCGATGAGCAGCTGCAGCATCGACTCGATGGAGCGGCCGACGCCGGAGCCGAGGTTGTACACCTCGCCCTTGACGCCCTTCTCGAGCAGCACCGCGTAGGCCTCGACGATGTCGAGCACGTGGCTGAAGTCGCGCACCGCCGAGAGGTTGCCCACCTCGAGCGTGACCGACGCGCCACGCGGCACCTTCGCCAGCTGCTGCGCGAACGAGGGCAACACGAAGGTCGGGGTCTGCCCGGGGCCCACGTGGTTGAACGGCCGGGCGACGACGACATCGAGGCCCTGGTGCCGGTGCTGCAGCGCGATGATCTCCGCCGAGCGCTTGGTGGCGCCGTAGACGTTCATCGGGTCAGGCAGCAGCGACTCGTTCATCGGGCCGGGGCCCGCGGCCGCGCCGTAGACCTCGCCCGAGCTGACCAGCAGGAACCGGCACGGCGCCTTGAGGCCCAGCACGGCCTGCACCACGCTCAGGGTGCCACCGGCGTTGATCTGGAAGGCGCGCATGGGGTCGCGCGAGCAGTCCGCGACCGACGAGAGCCCCGCGAGGTGCACGATGGCGTCGGGCTTCACCTGGGCCACCGCGGCGGCCGTGGCCTTCACGTCGGTGACGTCGACGACGTGGTCGACCTCGCCTTCGATGGCCATGGGGCCGAGGCCGGTGACCTCATGCCCCCGCGCCTGCAGCGCGCGTCGAAGATGCGGGCCGACGAAGCCGCCGGCCCCTGTGATCAGGACACGCATCGGAGCGACTTAGAACTGCTCGCCGTTCGCGAGGCGCTGCTCGACGCGCTTCATGTCGGCGTCGACCATCAGCTCGATGAGCTGCTTGAAGCGGACCGTGGGCTCCCAGCCGAGGTGCTTCTTCGCCTTGTCGTAGTCACCGATGAGCAGGTCGACCTCGGCGGGGCGAACGAAGGCGGGGTCGATCTCCACGTGCTTCTGCCAGTCGAGGCCGACGCGGCCGAAGGCGATCTCGATGAGCTCGCGCACGGTGTGGGTCTCGTTGGTGGCGACCACGTAGTCGTCGGGGCTGTCGGTCTGCAGCATGCGCCACATGGCGTCGACGTAGTCACCGGCGAAGCCCCAGTCTCGCTTGGCGTCCAGGTTGCCCACGCCCATCTTCGTCTTGAGGCCCAGCTTGATGAGGGCCGCGTGGTGCGTGACCTTGCGGGTGATGAACTCGAGGCCGCGGCGGGGCGACTCGTGGTTGAAGAGGATGCCGCTGACCGCGAAGAGCTTGAACGACTCGCGGTAGTTCACGGTGATGAAGTGACCGTAGGCCTTGGCCACGCCGTACGGCGAGCGCGGGTAGAAGGGGGTGCTCTCCTTCTGCGGCACCTCGAGCACCCGGCCGAACATCTCCGACGACGACGCCTGGTAGAACTTGATCTTGGGGTTCGTGTGCCGAACCGCCTCGAGCATCTTGGTGACGCCCAGCGCGGTGAACTCGCCGGTGAGCACCGGCTGGCTCCAGCTGGTGGGCACGAAGGACTGCGCGGCCAGGTTGTAGATCTCGTCGGGCTCGATCTTCTCGATCAGCGCCACCAGCGAGAATTGGTCGAGGAGGTCGCCCTGGTGGAGGGTGATCTTCTCCCGCAGGTGACCGATGCGCTCGAACTTCTCTTCCGATGAACGGCGCACCATGCCGTGGACCTCGTACCCCTTCGCCAGGAGGAGTTCCGCGAGGTAGCTGCCGTCCTGCCCCGTGATGCCCGTAATGAGTGCCTTCTTCATGGTGCGCGGCCATACGCAATTGCCCCGCCCCCTTCAACGCTTTCCTGCCCCGGAGACGGACGTTGACCCACGGGGGGCCGGTCACTACGCACCGGGGCCATGAACGTTCTCGTGACGGGTGGGTGCGGGTTCATCGGCTCGAACCTCGTGAAGTACCTGCGGAAGCACCGCCCGGGGTGGAAGGTCGTCAACCTCGACAAGCTCACCTACGCGGGGAACCTGGAGAACCTGAAGGACCTGGAGGCCGACCCGCAGCACGTCTTCGTGCGCGGTGACATCGGCAACCGGGAGCTCGTCGACCACGTGATCCGCAGCGAGAAGATCGACGCGATCATGCACCTCGCCGCCGAGAGCCACGTCGACCGGTCGATCCTCGGGCCCGAGGCGTTCATCACCGCCAACGTGCTGGGCACCAACGTGCTGCTCGAGGCCGCGCGGCACGCGAAGCTCTCGCGCTTCCTGATGGTCTCGACCGACGAGGTCTACGGCTCGCTGGGCCCCACCGGGCTCTTCACCGAGACCACCCCGCTCGACCCCTCGTCGCCCTACTCCTCGTCGAAGGCCGCGGCCGACCTCATCACCCTCGCCTACGAGCGCACCTTCGGCCTCGACGTGGTGGTGACCCGCTGCTCGAACAACTACGGCCCGTACCAGTTCCCCGAGAAGCTCATCCCGCTCATGGTGGCCAACGCGCTCGCGGACAAGCCGCTGCCGGTCTACGGCGACGGGACCAACGTGCGCGACTGGCTGCACGTGGAGGATCACTGCGCGGCGCTCACCCTGGCCCTCGAGAAGGGCAAGAAGGGCGAGTGCTACAACATCGGGGGGAACTCCGAGCGGCAGAACATCCAGATCGTCAAGGCGATCCTCGCGGCGGTGGGCAAGCCCGAGTCGCTCATCAAGTACGTGACCGATCGCCCCGGCCACGACAAGCGCTACGCCATCGACGCCTCGAAGAGCCGCCGCGAGCTGGGCTGGTCCCCGTCGCACGTCTTCGAGACCGCGCTGAACGAGACGGTCAAGTGGTACCTGGACAACCGCCCCTGGTGGGAGCGCATCTTGTCGGGCGCCTACAAGGGCTACTTCGACACCCAGTACGCCGCGCGGCTCAAGGGCTGAGCCGATGCGCGTTCTCGTCACCGGGGCCAATGGGCTGGTCGGCGGCCGGCTGGTGCGGCTGCTCGCCACGAGGGGTCACGAGGTCTTCGGCCTGGGCCGGGGCCCTTCGCGCGCGAGCGACTTCGGGGCCGCGAAGTACACCTCGATCGATCTCGGGAACCACGAGGCCCTGACCCAGGCGCTGCAGGAGATCCGCGCCGACGTGGTGATCAACTGCGCCGCGATGACCGACGTGGACGGCTGTGAGCGCGACCCCTCGGGCGCCTGGGCGGCCAACGTCGAAGGCGTCGCCACCCTCGCCCGCAGCGCCCGCGCGCTCGACTCGCACCTGGTGCACGTGTCGACGGACTACGTCTTCGATGGCGAGGCAGGCCCCTACGACGTGGACGCCGTCCCCAACCCGCGCGGGGTGTACGCGCTGAGCAAGCACGCCGGGGAAGAGGCCGTGCGCGCGCTGTGCCCGAAGGACCGCTGGACCATCGCCCGCACCGCGGTGGTCTACGGCTGGCCGTCCACGGGAAAGAACAACTTCGGATCCTGGCTGGTCGACGCGCTGGGCAGCGGCAAGCAGGTGAAGCTCTTCGCCGACCAGTGGGTCTCGCCGAGCCACGCGGACAACGTCTGCCAGATGCTCACCGAGCTGGCCGAGCGCCGCCTCGCCGGCACCTGGCACACCAGCGGCGCCGAAGTGGTCGACCGGGTCACCTTCGGCCGCAAGCTCTGTGAACGTTTTGGCTTCGACCCGGCACTGATCGTCCCGAGCCGCATGGCCGACGTGAACCTCCCCAGCCCGCGGCCTGCGAAGAGTGGCCTGGTGGTGGCACGCACCACCGACTCGCTCGCCGCGAAGCCGCTGTCGCTCGACGCGTCGTTGGCGAGGTTCTTCGACGAAGTACAAGGGAGCCGCACATGAAGGGCATCGTCCTCGCCGGTGGTTCTGGAACGCGCCTGTACCCGCTGACGCGCGTGGTCTCGAAGCAGCTCCTGCCGATCCACGACAAGCCGATGGTCTACTACCCCATCAGCACCCTGCTGCTCTCGGGCATCCGGGAGATCCTGATCATCTCCACCCCGCAGGACCTGCCGCGATTCCGCGAGCTGCTCGGCGACGGCAAGCAGTGGGGCGTGGAGTTCACCTACGCCGAGCAGCCCAGCCCTGATGGCCTCGCGCAGGCCTTCCTCATCGGCCGCGACTTCGTGGGTCAGGACACCGTGTCGCTGGTGCTGGGCGACAACATCTTCTTCGGCGACGGCCTGAGCACCCTGGTGCAGCGCGCGGCCAAGCTGCAGAAGGGCGCCACCGTCTTCGGGTACCAGGTGCAGGACCCCGAGCGGTACGGCGTGGTGGAGCTCGACGCGACCGGCAAGGCGCTGAGCATCGAAGAGAAGCCCACGGCCCCGAAGTCGAACTACGCGGTGACCGGCCTCTACTATTACGACAACGACGTGCTGGAGATCGCCCGCCACTTGAAGCCCTCGGCCCGGGGCGAGCTGGAGATCACCGCGGTCAACGACGCGTACCTGAAGCGCGGGGACCTCTCGGTGGAGGTGATGAGCCGTGGCTTCGCGTGGCTGGACACCGGCACCCACGAGTCGCTGATGGAGGCCTCGCAGTTCATCCACGTCATCGAGCGCCGCACCGGCCTCAAGGTCGCCTGCCTCGAGGAGATCTGCTGGCGCATGAAGTACATCGACGACGCCCAGCTGGAAAAGCTGGCGAGCCCGATGAAGAAGAACGAGTACGGCCAATACATGCTGTCCCTGCTCAAGCGCCGGCCCGGCCCGTGAAAGTCGACACCACCCCACTGCCTGGGCTGCTGCTGGTGACCCCGCGCGTCTTCGGGGACAGCCGCGGCTTCTTCCTCGAGACCTTCCACCAGGAGAAGTACGGCGCCCACGGCATCACCGGGCCCTTCGTGCAGGACAACTGGAGCCGCTCGACGAAGGACACCCTGCGCGGGCTGCACTTCCAGCACCCGAAGGCCCAGGGGAAGCTGGTGTGCGTCACCCGCGGCGCGGTCTTCGACGTGGCGGTGGACATCCGCGTGGGTTCGCCGCACTTCGGCCGGTGGTACGGCGTCGAGCTGTCCGAGTCGAACCGCCAACAACTGTGGATTCCCCCCGGCTTCGCGCACGGTTTCTGCGCCCTGACCGATGAAGCTGACTTTCTCTACAAGTGCACCGCGCTGTACGCGCCTGACTGCGAGCAATCGATCCTGTGGAACGACCCAATGATGGCGATCGAATGGCCGACCAGCAGCCCTCTCCTGTCGAAGAAGGACGCGGAGGCGCCGCTGCTCTCGAAGGTGGCCCGCCTGCCCCCGTTCAGCCCCTGACCGCCGGCCAGCGGCTCAAGGCGTTCTTCACCTCGTTCCCCTTCCTGCTCTTCGCGGCCACGCGCTTGGCCTACGTGGGCATGTCGTGGATGGGGATGACGGCGGTCAACACGCTGTACCTCCACGACGACGACCGTCACCGCGTGCTGCAGCCCTACCCGTGGATCGACGGCCTGTGCCGCTGGGACTGCGGCTGGTTCCACAACGTCGCGGTCAACGGCTACGCCAACGTCGAGTACGCGAAGGTCTTCCCGCTGCTGGGCATGATCGGCGCGGGCGTCGAGAAGCTCACGGGCCTCAACCACCTCGTGGTGTTCATCCTCGTGGCCAACGCCGCGGCGCTGGGCTCGTACTTCGTCATCTACCGGCTCTTCAAGGAGCTCGAGGGTGAGCCGGCGGCCCGCTTCGGCCTGCTGCTCTTCACTGCGTTCCCCTTCGCGTACTACTCGGCGGCCGGCTACCCGGAGTCGATGATGGTGCTGGCGACGGCGTGGTCGATCGATCTCGCGCGGCGCGGCAAGCACATTTCCGGTGGCCTCGCGCTGACCGTGGGCTTCGCGGCGCGGCACCTCACGCTCGCCGGGGGCGCGGGCATCCTCGCGGCGCAGATCCGCCAGCGCGGCCTGAACCCGAAGAAGTTCCTCCTGAACCCCGCGATCCTCGGCCTGCTGCTGCCGTGGCTCTTCCTCGCCGGCTTCAGCTGGTACCTCGGCGAGAAGTTCGGCGACCCGCTGGCGTGGTGGCACTCGCGCACCATCGGGTGGAACGACTGGGTCTGGTACGGCGCGCGGCAGGTGATCCTCTACGTGCCGTACCGCGAGCGCCCCGAGTACTTCTACTACCTCATCTTCTCCATCCCCCTGCTGGTGGGCGGCGCCGGGCTCGCGCTCGCGCTCAAGAAGAAGCGCTGGGAGTACACCGAGGTCGCGGTCTTCGGCCTGGTGCTGCTGGCCATCGTGATGAGCAGCGGCGCCGCGGGCATGGGCCGCTACCTCGCGAGCATCTGGCCGTGCTTCCTGCCGCTGGGCGTGTGGCTCAGCCGCCGGCCGATGTGGCAGGGCCCGGTGTTGGGCTTCTTCTGGATGTTCCAGGGGCTGTGGTTCTTCCTCTTCACCCACCAGTGGCGGGTGCTCTAGAGGAAGTCGGTCACGCCGCTTCGTAGGCGGCGATGTGCTCGAGCGTGAGGGCCTTCAACTGGGCCGCCGTCGCGCCTTCCACCTGGGCGCGGTACCACGCCACGGTGCGGGCGATGGTCTGCTCGAAGTTCCAGCGGGGCTGCCAACCGAGCTTCGCGTGGGCCTTGTCGATGGACAGCCGCAGCAGCGAGGCCTCGTGGTGGGCCTTCGGATCGCTCTGGTCGATCCACTCGCCCTTGCCCCAGCCCTTCACCAGCGCGCTCGCGAGCGCCGACACCGGCTGGGCCGAAGCGGCCTCGGGGCCGAAGTTCCAGCCCTCGCAGAAGTCTCCAGGACGCGCCGCGGTGAGCAGCTTCACGCCCAGCAGCAGGTAGCCACCGAGCGGCTCGAGCACGTGCTGCCAGGGGCGGATCGCGTGCGGGCTGCGCACGCCAATGGGCTCGCCCTTCGAGAGCGAACGAATGCAGTCGGGCACGATGCGATCGGTCGCCCAGTCACCACCACCGATGACGTTGCCGGCGCGGGCCGAGGCGATGGCCACGCCGTGATCGGCCAGCTTCGCGGGGTGGAAGAACGAGCGGCGCCAGGACGCGGTCACCAACTCCGTCGCGCCCTTGCTCATGGAGTACGGGTCGTGGCCGCCCATGGCGTCGTCTTCCCGGTAGCCGTAGACCCACTCGCGGTTCTCGTAGCACTTGTCGCTCGACACCACGACGACCGCGCAGCGCTGCTTCGTGACGCGGATGGCCTCGAGCACGTGCGCCGTGCCGTTGATGTTCGTCTCGATGGTCTCGAGGGGGTCTGCGTAGCTCTTGCGAACCAGCGCCTGGGCCGCGAGGTGAAAGACGATGTCGGGCTTGCACGCCGCCATCGCGTCCCGCACCTGCGCGAAGTTGCGCACGTCGCCGACGTGGTGCTCACAGGAAGGGGCGACGGCCGCGGTGGTGAAGACCGAGTCACGCTCGGCCTCCAACGCGAACCCCACCACCTTCGCGCCCAGCCGCTCGAGCCAGAGCGTCAACCACGCGCCCTTGAAGCCCGTGTGCCCGGTGAGGAGCACCTTCTTGCCCGCGTAGGTCGCGCGCAGCTCGGCGGCGGTAGGGGTCACGGCCCGTCCTTCCAGGTCTTCCAGGGCGCCTTGCCCTTGGCCCACAGATCGTTGAGCAGGGTGAATTCGCGCAAGGTGTCCATGGGCTGCCAGAAGCCGGTGTGGCGGAAGGCGAGGAGCTCCTTCTTCTCGGACAGGCGCCGCATGGGCTCCTGCTCGAGGGTCAGCTTCTTGTCGTTGGGCAGGTAGTCCCAGATGCGCTTGCTGTCGCAGACGAAGAAGCCGCCGTTGATGAAGCCCTCGGTGGTCTGGGGCTTCTCGTTGAACTCCGAGACCGAGTCGCCGTGGAGCTGCATCTCGCCGAAGCGCCCCGGGGGACGCACCGCGGTGACCGAGGCCGTCTTGCCGTGCGCGCGGTGGAAGGCGAGGAGCTTGGTGATGTCCACGTCGGACACGCCGTCGCCGTAGGTCAGGCAGAACAGCTCGTCGTTCTCGACGTACTTGCGGATGGCCGCGACGCGCCCGCCGGTCATGGTCTCTTCGCCGGTCTCCGCGAGGGTGATCTTCCAGTCTTCTTCCACCGCGCCACCGATGATCTCCACGGCGTGCTGCTTGCCGAGGGTCACCCCGATGTCGTTGGTCATCGCGCGGTAGTTGAGGAAGAACTCCTTGATGACCCAGCTCTTGTAGCCGAGGCAGAGCACGAACTCGGTGATGCCGTGCGCGGCGTACATCTTCATGATGTGCCAGACGATCGGCTTGCCCCCGATGGGGAGCATGGGCTTGGGCATCGCGTCGCTGGCTTCACGAATGCGCGTGCCCTGCCCGCCACACAGGATGACGGCCTTGATCCCCATCACCGCACCTGGGGGAAGGGAACGGGCACCACGAACTTGCCGCCGGCCTGGCGGTACGCGTCCTGCTGCTTGACGATCTCGTCGAAGAAGTTCCACGCCAGCACCACGAGGTGCGTGGGCTTCTCTTCGAGCACCTTCTCGGCCCCCACCACGGGGATGTGCATGCCCGGCGTCAGCTTGCCCTGCTTGTAGGGGCTGCGGTCGGCGACCCACGAGATGAGGTCGGTGCCGATCTGGCAGTAGTTGGTGAGCACCACGCCCTTGGCCGCCGCGCCATAGGCCGCGACGGTGCCCTTCTTCTTCAGCTCCGTGAGGAACTCGGGCAGCGCGGTCTTCAGCTTGCGCGTGCCCTCGGCGAAGGCGTGCAGCTTCCCGTTCGCCGTGTAGCCCTCGGCCTTCTCCATCGCGAGGTACTGGGCCACCGACGGCTTGGCCGGGCCCTGGCGCTTGCCGCGGGCGATCAGGCTGCCACCGTGGAGCGGGATCTCCTCGACGTCCCACAGCACCATGCCCGCTTCCTTGAACAGGCGCTCGAGGGCGGTGACGGAGAAGTACGAGAGGTGCTCGTGGTAGATGGTGTCGAACTCGAGGTGGTCGACCATCGGCTTCAGGTACGGCGCCTCGACGTGGAAGATGCCGTCGTCGGACAGCCAGTGCCGCACGCCCTTCACGAAGTCCACGAGGTCGGGCACGTGGGCGAGCACGTTGCGCGCCATGATCAGCTCGGCCGGGCCGTGCTCTTCGCGCAGCTTCTGGCCCATGGCGTGGTTGAAGAACTCGGCCACCGTGGGCACGCCGTCCTTGTTGGCGACCTCGGCGATGTTCTTCGCCGGCTCCACGCCCAGCACGCGGCAGTGCGAGCGGAAGGGCTTCAGGATGCAGCCGTCGTTGCTCGCCAGCTCGGCGACCAGCTGGGTGCTCTTGAGCGAGATCTCCGAGGCGTAGCGCGCGGCCAGCTGGTGGCCCCAGCGCACGATCGTCTCCGACATCGCCGAGAAGTAGATGTAGTCGGTGAAGACGTCCTTCGGGTCGAGCTGGTGCGTGAGCTGCACGTGCGAGCACGTGGCGCAGAAGGCGATGGCCAGCGGCGCCTTGGTCTCTTTCGCGAAGTCAGCAGGCCCGTTGAGGAAGCTGTTCACCGGGGGCATGTCGCCCAGGCTGAGGATCGGCTCGAGGGCGGGCGTGCCACAGATGCGGCAGTTGGGGATCGGAGTGGCCATGAGTCAGTTCACTTTCGAGAGGAGCGAGGAGCGCTCCCGGGTCAACAGCTCCAACAGCGGAGGGTGGTGAAGTTCGTGTTTCGTCGAGCGGAGGCGGACGCGTTCGGGTCGGGGCGCGACCTGGCCTGACTCCTGCCACGGCACCTCGACGATTTCCACGTTCGGGAGGTCGAGGCCGGTGGCGATCATCGAGGCCCATTGCGCCTTGGTGAGCACCTCGGGGCCGGTGAGGTGGGCGATGCCCTCGAAGCCGCGGCCCAGCAGCTCGAGCGTCGAAGTCGCCAGCCAGCGGGACCAGGTGGGCAGGCCCGCCTGCGCGCTGGGCACCTTGAGCGGCGTGCGCTGCTCGGAGGCGTCGATGACGCGGTACATGAAGTTCTTGCGCCGGGCCTCGGCGCCGAAGACGTAGCTGGTGCGGGCGATGAGGCTCTTGCCGCGGGTCAGCAGCAGCGCTTCGACGTCGCGCTTGTGCTGGGCGTAGACGCTCAGCGGGTTCGTGGGCGAGCCCTCGTCGTAGCCTGGGGCGAGGCCATCGAAGACGTGCTCGGTCGAGAAGAAGACCACGCGCGCGGAAGTGCCGAGCACCGCCACCAGATTCTTCACCGTCTGCACGTTTTCGCGCTGGCTGCGCGCGGGGTCCTGCTCGCAGCCGTCGACCCAGGGCCAGGCCGAGGCGACGATCACCACGTCGGGGTTCACCTTCGTCACCACGCGCTCGATGGAGGCGAGATCGAGCAGGTCCATGGCCTCGGTGGCGAGCCCGCTGACCTGCCGCGCCACGCCATGCGTGGTCCACGGGGCCGCGACGCGCATCACCTCAGAGCCGACGAGCCCCGAAGCGCCGACGACGAGGAGCCGACCGCTCATCGATCCTTCGTCGCCCAGTCGTAGGGGATGTGGCTCTTGTGCGGGTCGAGGCGGACGATCTCGTTGGGATCGTGGGGGATGCTCGCGCAGTTGGCGACCACCGCCGCGGTGGGGCCCACGCACTTGAAGCCGTTCCACACGAAGGGGGGCACGACGACCAGCACGTGGTTGTCGTTGCCGATGTAGATCTCGTTGATCTCGCCCTTGGTCTTCGACCCCTCGCGGTCGTCGTAGCAGACCAGCTTGATCATCCCGTGAGGCACGGCGTAGTTGATGATCATCTCCTTGTGGAGATGCCACCCCTTCACGATGCCCGGGAAGATCGTCGAGTAGTAGATCTCGCCGAACTTCCCGAACTCGGGGTCCGTGGCCTTCATGTGGTGCATCACCTTGCCGCGGTCATCAGCAATCACGCGACGGGGAGAGACGACGACGCCTTCGATCATGAGGCTTGCCGCTGTAGCAGATGCGCCCCCGCGGACGAAGCGCCCGATGCAGGCGGAAGGCGCTCCGGGGCGCCCCCGTTTCTGGCATACGCCCACCCCTATGGAGCGCCAGGTTCCCGTCGGGTACGCCGCCGCATTGCTCGCCAGCTTCCTCTTTGGCTGGGCCATCACGCCCTCGCGAGGGGCCTACTCCGACCCCGCGATGACCATGGTCGTGCTCGGCACGCTCGTCGTCGGCTGGCGCTACATCGTCGACTTCAAGGGGCGCCTCGACGTCATCCCCGCGCGGGTGCTGGCGCCGCTGGTCTGGGCCTGCTGCCTGGGCATGGCGTTCACCGCCTACAACGACGGGGAGATCATCATCTACCCGGTGAAGTTCTGGGAGACCGGCCGCAAGGCCCAGGGCTGGCTGCTGATCGCCCTGATCGGGTACCTGCCCTCGATGCTCAAGTGGATCGAGCCGCGCGGCGTACGCCACTTCCGCTTCGCCTTCGTGGCGGTGTGCATCTGGCTGGCGGGCATCGACACCTACGCCACCTCGCCCACGCCCCGCATCGACGTGTGGACGGTGCAGCAGCAGGGCGCCGCGGCCCTCTTCGCCGGCAAGAACCCCTTCCAGGAAGTGCACGTCGGAGACACCGGCCCGCGCACCGCCGCTGACGTGCCCTACGTCTACCCGCCGATGCAGCTCTACATCACGGCGCCGGCGTACAAGCTGTGGAGCGACGTGCGCTTCGCGATCCTCGCGGCGGCGATCCTCCTCGGCTACGCCATTCGCGCGCTGGCCACCCGCTTCGGGGCGAAGGAGCTGCCGGCGATCATCGAAGATGGCCCGGCCCTGTTCATCTGGTGCACTCCCAAGTTCTTCTTCATCCTCGAGCAGGCCTGGGTCGACCCGGTGCAGCTGTTCTGGTGCAGCGTCTTCATCCTCTCGGCGGCCTACAACCGGCGCTGGCTCACCGCGGTGCTCGCGGGCCTGGTGGTCGGCGCCAAGCAGACGATGCTGCTCTTCGCGGGGCTCATCGGCCTGGGGCTGCGCTTCGACATCAAGCAGTGGGCCGTGGCTGGCAGCGTCGCGCTCTCCACCTTCCTCCCGTGGATGATCTGGGACTTCAAGGCGTGGAAGCACGCGAACTTCGACTTCTTGAGCGCCCTGCCCGTGCGCCCCGACGCGCTGACCTACATCACCTGGGTGCGCCGCAAGTTCAACGTGGAGATCCCCTACGCGCTCGCGTTCCCGGGGGCCTTCGGCGTGGCGCTGCTGGCGGCGTGGAAGAGCAAGAAGACCCTCGGCGGGCTGACCATGGCCGCGGTCGCCGCGATGACGGTGTTCTTCGTCATCAACAAGTGGGCCTTCGCCAACTACTACTTCACCCTGCTCGGCCTCTCGGCGCTCGCCGCGGCCGCCGCGCTGGGCGACTCGCAGGAACCCGAGAAGTCGAAGGCCAGCTGACGCTTCAGCTGGGCTGGGCCACGACCGTGAGCGCCGCCGCCTTGTTGCTCTGGGCGGCGAAGAACTCGACGGGGATCGACGCGGCGAACAGGGGCACCGAGCCGGCCACCGAGGCGGCGAAGTGCACCGCCCGCGAGGCCGTGGACATCGTTGACAGCGCCCCGCGGTCCTTCACCCACTCGTAGAGGAAGTTCTTGTGGGGCAGCACGCGGTTGAGCGCGCTCTGGATCCAGCCGCTCGTCCCGTATTCCGGGAGGAAGGGGACCTGCTGCGACACCGAGAAGCCCGCGCGGCGCAGGCAGTCTTCGAGCGTCGCGGGCTCGAACTGCAGCAGGTGCCGGGGCGGATCGAGGTGGAACCACCCGCCCTTGAAGACCTCGCTCTGCCAGCTGGCGAAGTTCGGCACCGAGACCACCAGCGAGCCGCCGGGAGCCAGCATCGAGCGCAGCTCCTGGAGCAACGGCACCGGCTGCTCGAGGTGCTCGAGCACGTGCCACATGGTGATCACGTCGAACTTGCCCAGCGAGTCCTTCACCTTCGCCAGCGGCGCGCGCACCAGGCGCAGGTTCTTCTCTTCGAGCGTGGTGCCCAGGCTGTACGGCTCGAGCCCGACGGCCTCGAAGCCGCGGCCGGCCATGAACCGCGCGAAGGCCCCGCTGCCGGCGCCGTAGTCGAGCAGCCGGCCCGAAGGCTTCGCCGCCTCGACCAGCTTCGCGCGCTGCAGCGTGAACAACGAGAGGGCCTGGCGGGCGCTGCGCTGGGCCGTGGTGTCCGACTGCTCGAAGGGCGGGTACAGCTCCGAGGGCGGCGGCGCAGTGCGGGCGTCGGTGAAGGCGAGGTGACACGCGCGGCAGCGCACGATGTCG
>CAIVGN010000006.1 GCA_903905455.1 uncultured Archangium sp. | reverse complement strand
TCGTGCATGGCGCCCTCCACGCAGCGCGCGGGGCAGAAATTCAGGCCGGGGCGTGTAGGCTGCCGCGCCCATGACCTACCACCGTGATGATGTGAAGGCCCCGCGGGTCGCCGGCTTCGCCCTCAAGGCCTTCGTCGGCGCGCTCGAGAGCGGCGTCGGCCCCGTGCTCCTCGACAAGTTGGTGAAGGACAGCGGCATCGAGCGCTGGCGCGAGCTGCCGGCCGGTGACGCTCCCCCGGTGCAGCACCCCCTGCCCCACCCGGCCGCGCCCGCACAGAAGCAGACGGCGACCGAGCAGGCCGCGCGCGCGATCGCCTCGACCCCGCCCTCGAAGCACGAGACGGTGGCGCGCTTCGTCGAGGCCTACCGCCAGGGCGCCGACCCGGTGGGCGTGGTGCGCAAGCTGCACCAGGAGATCGAGCGCCTCGACGGCCGCGACGAGCGCCTGGGGTTGTTCATCTCGCGCAAGCCCGAAGAGGTGCTCGCCGCGGCCGAAGCCTCGGCGAAGCGGATCAAGGCCGGGGCCGCGCTCAGCGTGCTCGACGGCGTGCCGGTGGTGCTCAAGGACGAGGTGGACCTCGCGGGCTTCGTGACCACCCTGGGCACGCGCTTCCGCAAGGACGTGGCGACGAAGGACTCGACGGTCGCGGCGCGCTTGAAGGCCGCGGGGGCGATCATCCTGGGCAAGGCGAACATGAACGAGATCGGCATCAACCCGATCGGCCTCAACCCCTGGCACGGCGCAGCACGCAACCCGTGGAACCGGCACCACATCACCGGCGGCAGCTCGAGCGCGTCGGGCGCGGTGGTGGCCGCGGGCCTGGCGCCGCTGGCCATCGGCGCGGACGGCGGCGGTTCGATTCGCATTCCCGCGGCCCTGTGCGGCATCGTGGGGCTCAAGGCGACCTGGGGCCGCATTCCCGAGACGGGCGTGCCGCCGCTGTGCTGGCACGTGGGACACGTGGGGCCGATGGGCCTCACCGTCGACGACGTGGCGGCGATGTACGCGGTGCTCGCGGGCGCCGATGACCACGACGTCATCTCGAAGCTCCAGCCCGCGCCGCACCTCGCCGACTACGAGCAGGGCTCGCTGGCCGGCGTGCGCCTGGGCATCAACTGGCCGCATTTCGAAGACGCGTCGCCCGAGGTGGTGGCGGCGTGCCGCGCGGCGGTGAAGGTGCTGACCGACGCAGGGGCGACCATCGTGGAGATCCCCGCGCCCGACCTGAACGCCGTGTTGTGGACGCACAGCACCCTCATCCTCTCGGAGATGAGCGAGTCGATGCGCCCGCAGATCAAGAAGGACGTGTCGCAGTTCGGCCTCGACTCGCGCGCGAACCTCGCCATCGGCCAGCACTTCCGCGCCACCGACTACGTGCACGCGCTGCGGCACCGGCACGCGATGACGCGCGACTGGCTGGGCATCCTGCAGACCTGCGACGCAGTGGTGACGCCCACCACGGCGATCACCGCGCCGGAGATCCCCGAGGGGAGCCTGCCCGACGGCGAGTCGAACCTCCCGGTGGTCGACGCGCTGATGCGCTTCATCCGCCTGGCGAACCTCACGGGGTTCCCCGCGATCTCGGTGAACGCGGGCTTCGACAAGGCGGGCCTGCCCATCGGGGTGCACCTCATGGGGCGGCCCTACGAGGAGAACCTCCTGCTGCGCCTGGCCCGCGTCGTCGAGCGGCACACCGAGGTGCGCACCGCCACCGAGCACGCGAGCGCGCTGCCGTGACCGCCCAGGGCGAGTACCGCACCAGCCGGTGCGCCGGGCACGCGCACCCCGAGTTCACCCTGCGCTTCGCCCGCGACGTGCCGGTGCCGGATCTGGAGAAGATGTTGCTGGGCTACTTCGAGGGCGCCGTGGCCCAGGGCTCGCAATTCAAGGCCGGGCAGACGGTGCAATTGGGCTGGGCGACGCTGCGGCTGACGGCGCGTGAGGACGGCACGCTGGGGGTGCTCGAGCCCGACCTGCGCGAGGAGCTCAAGTGGGTCGAGTCGGTCGACCAGTCGCTCTTCGAGACCTGGCGGCAAAAGGAAGTGCTCGACAGCCTGGGGCTGCTGGAGCGCGTGGACTACCCGCGGCAGGCGCTCCAGGCGGTGGTGTGCAGCCGCGCCTGGGACGCGCCGACCTTCGTCATGGGCCGCACCGAGCCCAGCGCGGCGACCGACTCCGGGTGGTTCGTCGGCTGCATGGACGACGCGCATGATCACCAACTCCCCGAGGCGTTGGCGGTGGTGGCCCTGATCGAGATCGCCGTCCGGGTTCCTCCGCTGACCCAGTTCCTGGCCCTGCCGCAGGGCACCGACGTGGTGGTCTCGGGGCCGGGGCGCATGAGGGCCCGGGTCTTCGTGGACGGTGAAGAGGCGACGCCGCGCGAGGGCAGCTACCTCGACGCGCTCAACCGCCAGGACTGAACTCCCTCGACTCTGACTCGCAGGTGGGAAAGCCTGCTCCCCTTTCCATTTCTCAAGGACGTCCTGATCATGGCCCAGGTCACGCTGCGCGATCTTTCCACCAACGAAGACATCATCGTTCCCCCCGAGGGCTACATCTTCGGCCGCGTCGGCGGCGACGCGGACATCCAGATCGAGGACAACGCGATCTCGCGGCGCCAGGCGCGCGTCTCGCTCAAGGGCAGCCAGTGGCTGCTCGAGACGCTGGCGGTGCCCCAGGGCCAGCGCGCGCCCCGGCCGGTGCAGCTGCAGGAAGGCGCGACCTTCCTGGTCGGCCAGAGCGAGTTCGAGGTGGTGCAGATCGAGGCCGACGAGGAGGAGCCGGAGATCGACCCGTCGTCGAAGACCTTCGCGCCCACCAAGGGCCGGCCGGCACCGGCGCCCGCGCCCGCCGCGGCACCCGCAAGGAAGGCACCGCCGCCGCCCGTCAACGCGCGCACCATTCCCTCGGGCGCTCCCCAGAAGAGGGCCCCGACGGCCGCCGCGCAGGAAGCCGCCAGTGACGAGGCGCCCGCCAAGGGCATCGGCGCGATGTTCGTCGCCGCGCCCAAGGGCCTCGCCTACTACCTGCTCAACGTCCCCAAGATGTTGGTGAACCCCATCGGTACGGTGCGCAAGACCATCGAGGAGCAGCCCAACGAGCCCATGGGCCGCATCGAGCTCATCGGCTACGCGCTCCCCGCGCTGCTGGCCACGGGCATGCTGGGGGCCATCGCCACCGGGTTGGCGGCGCTCATCGGGCCGGGGCACCACTTCCTGCTGATGTCGTTCCTCCCCATTCCCGCGATCATCGGCGGGTTCATCGGGGCGATCGTCACCGGCTTCGTGTTCCACCCGGTGATGACGTGGATCATCACCAAGCTCAAGGGTGAGTCGGACGCGCGCTCGCGGACCAACTACTTCCTGCAGACGATGACGCTGAGCATCCTGCTCGCGGTGCCCAACGCCATCGGGCTCATCCTGGGCGCGCTGCCCATTCCCTTCATCAACCTCCTGGGGCCGCTGCTGAGCGTGGTGGCCACGCTGGTGTCGATCTACGTCACCATCCAGTGGTTCGAGTACTTCAAGGTCTTCAAGTGGGTGAAGACGGTGCTCATGGTGCTCGGGGCGCTGGCGGTGCTGGGCGCGGGGGTGGGCTTCGTCACGGGCCTCATCGCCACGATTCGTGGCTTCGGCAGCGGCAGCAGCGCGTCGGCGGGCAGCACCGACACTGGCGAGGTCGCGGAGAATTCGGGCGAGCCCGAGGTGATGCCCACCGACGCCGAAGAGGCGAAGGCCTGGGTGAAGAAGAAGCAGGAGGCGGCGCTGGCCAAGGCCGCCGCGGCGCAGAAGGCGGCCCTGGCGCAGGCCAACGACGCCGCGGAGAACGCCGAGCCTGTCGAGGCCCCCGAGAAGCCGGAGAAGCCTGCGAAGCCCGAGCCCAAGCCGGTGGTGAAGGCCGAGCCGAAGCCGGAGCCCCGCGTCGAGCCGAAGGCCGACCCGGAGCCGGTCGCGGTGAAGGACACCCCGCCCGCGCCGAAGGAAGAGCCGATGCCCACGGGCAACAGCGCCTACGCGACGTTCGCGCGCCGCCGTGACGCGGTGGAGAAGCAGCTCGAGAACGACCCCACTGTGCTGCAGAAGAGCGCTGACGTGCAGCGGCTCTACGGCGAGTACATCGAGGCGGCCTACGACCTCGACAAGAAGTGGGGCAAGGAGACGTCGAAGAAGCCGGAGCGCGCGCGCCTCAACGCGCACCTGCGTGACGCCGAGCTGTACGGCAAGAGCGGGAAGACCATCGACCAGCTCGCCGGCAAGCTCGGCATTAAGTGAGCAGCTGAAGCGTTCAGCGACCCTGCCGGCGTTCCGGCAGGTACCCCTTGGCGCGCAGCCAGCCGTCCGACTCGACCTTCGGCTTGTCGCTGGGGCGCCACGAGAGTTCCACCACCAGCTCGCCCCAGATGGACGGCGAGCTGCCCTGGCGGCGCTCCATGGAAGCGGTGTCGGTGGTGGTCTTTGACTCGTTCATGAAGGTCTCCGAGGGTGGTGGAACAGGTGGCTACGTGCCTGATCCAACGCTGAATGGAGCCTCCGTCAATTTTGTCGCCCTCAGTCGGGGGGACGAAGCAACGCGCGGATGACGAGGCCTTCCTTCACGTGGATGACGCGCCGCTCACCGGCGCAGCGCCACGCATCGGGCTGGGTCTTGAGCTTCCACCCCGTGGGCCCGATGACCTCGTTGACCCACTTCGGCTTCACCTCGACGTTGAAGTCGTCGCAGCCCATGGACCACCGGGGCACGTCGTTGACGTCGATCTTCACGATGGCGTGCACCACCGTGCCCTCGGCCCCTTCGCCGCCCGGGTAGATGTGGAACGCCGCGTCCTGCGGCAGCGTCGGGCACAGGGCGTAGTCGCAGAGGAAGGCCGCCCGTTCCTTCGCGGTGCGCAGGCTCGTCGAGCGGTGCTCCAGCTCGGCGGAGGCCTTCGGACAACCCGCCAGCAGCAACGCGAGGGCAGCGAGGCCGCCTCGGGTCACTGCTTCACCTCGAGGCAGCTCAGGCCGTTGGCGGGCGCACAGTTCTGGCCGATGAGGCACCCGCCCCCGCCCTGGAAGTCGACGCAGCGGATGGAGCGGCAGTCGGTGTCGGTGACGCAGGCGCGGCGGCTGATGCTGCATTCGCCGGCGCTGCAGGTCTCCTGGGCACAGTCGTCGTCGACCTGGCAGCTGCAGAAGCCGTTCTGGTCACCCTCGTCGATGGAGCACTTGCCGGCGCAGTAACCGTTGGGCTGGCCCGCGGACTTGAGGCAGGTGCCGCCGCGGTGACACTCGGCGTCGGTGGCGCAGGGCAGCGCGGGGTTGGCGGGGCAGCTGGGGTTGCTGCGGGTGCAGGCCCACTGGCTGACGACGACGATGACGTCCTGGCAGGCGTAGCCGCGGGGGCACGACTGGCCGGCCCCGCAGTCGGCGCCGCAGAAATAGTTGCCGGTGTTGCGGGTGTCGATGAGGCAGTAGTTGGGCCCCGTGCCGCAGATGCTGGTGCCGCCGCCGAAGTTGCAGTTGTCGCAGTAGGGGCGCAGGCGCGTGTCGTAGTCGTCGTAGCAGCGCGCGCGGGGCGAGCCGGCGTCGGGTTGCACGCCGCAGCTCTCGCCGAAGCGGCAGAAGGTCGCGTCGGCGCAGAACTCGGGGTCGCACACGCCGATGGCGCAGGCGGCGCGGGCTTCGGGCGTAGTGCCGGTGCAGCCGCAGGCCACGTCGCCGCAGCGGCAGCTGGTGCCCGCGCAGTCACCGTTGGTGCGGCACCCGGCGACGCAGCGCGAGCGGGTGAGGTCGCACACCTCGCCCAGGACGCACTGGATGTCGGAGGAGCAGCGCCCACGGGGGATGCACTGGCCGCTGGAGGTGTCGCAATACGTCGCGGTGTCGAGGCAGTCCTGGTTGTTCTCGCAGCCGGAGCGGTCCTGGCAGAAGCCGGCCACGTTGCAGAACTGCGCCCCGGGGCACGCGGCATCGGTGCGGCAGTAGCAGGCGCCGGTCTGGGTCTCACAGCGGAAGGCCGAAACGGGGCTGCCGCAGTCGAGATCTTCGCGGCACCCCTTGCCGCTGAGCTTCGTGTCGCGACACCCGGCGAGGAGCAGCGCACCGAGCGCGAGGAGCTGGATCCTCATGGCGAGAAGCCGTTGCTGACGGCGATGGTGTAGCTCGACCAGCTCACGCCCGAGAGCGTGTCGTAGGTCCACTGGTTGTAGGCGAACTTGGGCGCGCGGCTCGAGAAGATGACCACCACCAGCTGGTTGCCGACCTCTTCGCGGTTGAGCTTGTCGACGGCCGCCTGGGGCACGACGACCTGGGTCTCGGTGCCGGGGAGCACCATGTTCCACACCGCCACGTTCCCGAAGGCGGTGAGCCGGAGGATCTGGATGTTGTGCAGGTCCGGCACGGGTCCGGGGTCGATGTTCCAGGAGATGGTGCCGGTGAAGTTGACGAGCGGCTGCACGATGTTGGGGGCGGGCAACATGGGGCCGATGGTGACGCCGGCGTTGAGCGCGCCGGGCTGCCGGCGGAAGTAGTAGCTCACCGGGTAGCTCCCCGTGCCCATGGCCGCGTTGAGGAAGATGAAGTTCGAGCCGTCGAGGTGCGGGAAGTTCGGCGCCACCAGCGTGGGGCTCATCGACGACACGCTGCTCGTGGCCCCCATGCCCGAGGCCCAGTTGTTGGGGTTGGGCACGAAGCCCTCGGCCCCCAGCTCGAGCCACGAGTAGACGTTGTTCATCCCCACCTCGAGGCCGAAGTCGAAGTTCACCGGCGAGTCGATGGTGATGGGCACGGTCACGTCGAGCGCCATGTCGATGATGATGTCCTTGCCCACGGCCGGGTTTGCGGGCGAGGTGGTGATGCCGCGCTTCACGCCCATGGCCACGGGGGTGAAGCTGGCGCCGTCGACGATGCCGAGGATGGCGTAGACCGCGCGCAGGCCGGCCCCGGTGTAGACGAGGTAGTCGGCGCCATCGCGCGCCACCTGCCACCGCTCGGCCGACTTGTTGGGGGCGCCGGCGAAGGGAGGGCCGCCGTAGAGCGAGGTCTGGGCCACGAAGACGCGCGCCTCGAGCGACTCGGAGGAACTGAGCGGCCGGGGCGACTTGAAGCCGGTGACGCGGCCCGAGATGGTCGAGGGGGGCGTGCCCGGGGGCGGCTGGCCGGAGCCCGGCTCTCCACCGCCGGTGCGGGCGATGAAGACGGTGAGGTTCTCGGCGTTGACGCCGGTCACCGTGGACGACTCGTAGAAGTCCTTGAAGACGGTGACGGTCTGGGCCTTCACCAACGTGGGGTCGCTGAAGGTGATCTGCCCGCGCTGATCCGTGGTGCCCTGGTACGGCGTCGTGGGGTCGAGGCCGAGCGTGACCTGGGCCCCGGGGATCGGCGTGCCATACGAGCCCTGGGTGGAGTCGAGCACGGTGATGTTGACCGTGCCCACGAGGGGGCCACCCGAGAGCCCACCGGAGATGCTGCGCGGGTCGAAGTACGAGAAGCCGCCGGGCAGCGTGTCGTTGTCGGTCAAGCGATCGACGCGCACGTCGACCACGCCCACCGAGCCCTTGGGCGTGCGGCAGGTGATGGTGTGGCTGTCGACGAGCTTGAGATCCTTCGCCTTGAAGGGGCCGAAGCTGACGGTGGTCGAGTCTCCGAAGCCAGAGCCGAGCACCGTGACCAGGGTGCCGCCGGCGATGGCGCCGCGCTCGGGCTGCACGCGGCCAATGGAGAGGGGCTCATCGAAGGTGAACGCGGCCGGCAGCAGCGCGTCGTTCTCGACGTCACCGGTCTCGACGACGAGCAGGTCGCTGGGCGCCCCGCCGCTGCCGGTGGCGGTGGTGAACTGGGCACCGGTCTCGGAGCCCACGCTGACGGCGGTCGCGGCGAAGGTGCCGACGGTGACGCCGGCCGCGGGGGGGATGGCGGAGCCGACGAGCGAGACGCGCGTGCCGCCGGTGGAGGGGCCGCTGGTGGGCGAGAGCGACGCGAGGCTGACGCGCCACTTCGCCGCGCCGGTGAGCGTCACGGTGGAGGCGCCGATGGCCTCGACGTCGGAGACCCGGGGCGCCGCGCCGCGAGGGGGCACGAGGAGCTCCGCGGTGGAGAAGGTGCGGGCGCCGACGATGGCCACGATGCCGCCGATGGTGACGTTGAGCGCGCCCTGGTCGAGCGCCTGGCCGGTCAGCTTCACCGTGTCTCCGGCGCGGATCAGCCGGGGTGAGACGGCGAAGGCCGCGAAGGCGCCGGCGGGGTCGAAGTAGGTGAACGCCCGGCTCGAGGTCCACGCGCCGGTGGGCGTGGTGAGGGTGACGTCGACCGCGCCGCCGCTCGTGCCTGCCGGGGTGACCGCGGCGATCTCCGTACCCGAGACGACGGTGAAGGACGAGGCCTCGACGGCGCCGAAGCGCACCGAGGTCGCCCCGGTGAAGCCCGTGCCGGTGAGGGTCACGGTGGTGCCGCCGGCCAGCGGCCCGGTGACGGGGTTGAGCGCGGTGACGCGCACGTCAGGCAGGTAGGTGTACGCGCGGCGCTGATTGGAGACGCCGTTCTTGTTGTAGACGACGAGGTCCGCGAGATCGGCGGCGGAGCCCCGGGGCGCGATGGCCTTGAGCTGCGTGGCCGAGACGAAGGTGATGCGCGGGCTGGAGAACGCGCCGAAGAGCACCTGGGTGTCGGTGGTGAAGCCCTGGCCGGTGATGGTCACCTCGTTGCCTCCGGCGAGCGGGCCCGACCGCGGCGTGAAGCCGGTGACCACGAGCTCATCGAAGTAGGTGAAGCAGTTGTTGCAGATGAAGCTGCCGTTGGGGTTCTGCATGGAGACCGAGGCCGGGCCGGTGACCCCGGGCGGCGTGCGCACCTCGATGGTGCCGTCGTCGATGATCTGGAAGTCCTGCACCTGGTTGCCGCCAATGCGCAGCGTGGTCAGGGGCCTGGCCTGGGTGCCGCTGGGGGCGAAGTCGCGCAGGAAGCCGGAGCCTTCGATCATCACCGGCGTCCCACCGGCGGTCGCGCCGCGCGGGGGCAGCAGGCGCGCGATCTTCAGCTCGGGCGGCGGCCCGGCGTCGTCCTCGCCAGCGTCGGGCACGTCGACGCCAGCGTCGAAGCCGGCATCGACCTCGACGGCTGCGTCGGGCACGCCGGCGTCGAAGGCCGGCTTCGGGTTGCAGTTACACGCCGAGAAGGCGAGCGCCGCGAGGAACCAGAGGGGAAGCGAGGCTCTCATGGGAACTCCAGGGACAGCGTGTACGAGTTGGCGATGCGCCCGGTGTCACCCACCACGCGGACGAGCACCGAGCTGCTGGTGAGCGCGCTGGTGGGCACGGTGACGGAGGGCACCAGGTCTGCGCTGCAGCCGAGCAGGGTGACGCCGTCGGCCTGGAAGAGGCACAGGCGAAGCAGGCCCGAGCCCGCGGTGTAGTTGATGAGGCTGGCGCGCACGCTCTGCCCGCCGGGGACGTTGGCGCGGAACCAGTCCTGGTCCTGAGGACAGATGCGCCCATCGGCCTGGGTGCTGGTGTTGAGCAGCGTGGGCTGGGCCGACGAGTCGTTGGGCTCGAGCAGGTCGTCGTCACACGGCGTGCCGCGCGACTTGAGGAAGGTGACGTCGTAGGGCTGGAACGGGTCGATGGTGCTGATGACCACGAAGTAGGTCGCGGGCGCCGGGGCGACGTAGCTGACGAGGAGGTGGCCCCCCGAGAGCGTGCGGCCGGTGGCGTCCTTCACCACGGTGGTGAAGTCGTTCTCGGCGAAGAGGTCGGCGTCGACGTTGACGCCCAGCTGGTCGCCACGGGCGAGCGCGATGGAGTACCAGTCGACGTCGCCGGGGCACAGCGTCAGCGAGCGGTAGGGCCCGGGCGCGACGCCGAAGGCCTTGGTGTCGTCGTTGTTCGGCTCGTAGCGGTCGGGCTGGCAGTCGCGGGCGATGCAGCGGCCGCTGGGCACGTCGCAGCGCTGGTTGGTGGCGCAGTTGTCGTCGGTGCGGCACGCCGGCGCCTTCTGCAGGCACGCGCCGGTCTGCACCAGGCAGACGAGCGGCACGGAGCAATCGCGGTCGCTGTAGCAGCGCGAGCCGGCGCTGCAGTTGCCCGCGGCGTCGCAGGTGAGCCCCGGGCCGCACTCCGCGTCGGTGGCGCACTGCACGCACTTCTCGTTCACGCAGCGCTCGCTGGCGGCGCAGACGGCGGCCTGGGTGTCGACGGTGCAGCGCGGCTGGCACTGGCGCGAGCCCACGTTGCAGATCTCGCCCGCCGAGCAGTCGTCGTTGGTCGAGCACCCGAGGTCTTCTTCACACACCAGGGTCAGCTGGTTGCAGCGCTCGCCCTGGGGACACTCGGCGGTCTTCCCGCCCGGGCACAGCGAGACGTCGGCGCGCGCCTGGCAGAGGCCCTGCTTGCACCACGAGCCCGCCTGGCAGTCGTCGTTGACGGCGCACTGGGTGCCCCACCCCGCGCGCAGCACGCACAGGCGGGAATCGGCGTTGCACTCTTCCTTCACGCTGCACTGGCCCGAGGTACTGCAGGCCGAGCAGTACTGCTCGGTGGTGCACACCAGGCCCGCGTCACACTCGGAGCGCGCGGTGCACTCCGGCTCGCGGCCGGCGTCGACGGTGGGCTTGACGACGGGGCACGCGAGGAACCCCAGCGCGATCAACGGCACCAGGCGCCTCACGGCAGCACCGCCACGTCACCGCTGGGCCAGGTCACGTCAGCGACTTCCCAGATTTCACCGCTGTGGCTCAGGGTGCGGGACATCTCGGCCTTGAGCACCCCGAAGAGGTACACGCGCACGGTCACCTTGCTCGCGGGGGTCGGGCTCAAGAGCGTGTTCTGCATCACCGCGAGAATGCGAAACGTGCTGTCGATGGGGTTCACGTAGCCGAAGACCTCGGGCCCGTAGCCGGTGAGCGCGTCGCGGATCAGCTCGGGGTCATCGGTGGCGTCGCCCAGCACGCCCCAGTCGGGGGTGCGGGCCTGGTAGTGGCAGTCGTCGGGGGGCGTGAAGAGCAGCGACTGCGTGGTGCGCAGCACGTGGAGATCGACGTCGGTGCCGGCGTTGTCCCAGAACATCTCCACCAGCAGCTTCTGCGCGGGGGCGGCCACCACGGTGGCGCGCGCGGGCTGACACGACTTCGCGCCGGTGGCGTCGGTGACGTCCAGCTGCACCTCGTAGGCACCGGGCACGGTGGCGTCGAGGGTCATCTGGGTGGTGGCCGCGTCGGCCACGCCGATGGTGGTCATCGAGGCCAGCGGCTTGCTGCGCAGGGTCCACTTGTAGGTCAGCGGCGCGTCGTTGTCGGGGTCGCTCGAGGCCGAGCCGTCGAGGGTGATGCGCTGGCCCGGCGAACCGTTGCCCAGGGGCGCGATGGTCGGCACCGGCGCCCGGTTCACGGTGGCGGTCAGGGGGATGATCATCTCCCGGTGCTCGGGGTCGGTGGAGCGCACGCGGATGCCGCCGGTCAGGGTTCCCTCGGCGCCGGCAGCGGCGGACACGCGCACCGTCAGCTGGATCTGCCCGGGCAGTCCGTTGGCGCCCACGGTCTTCACGGTGGCCGGGGTGCGGGTCGAGCCCACGAAGGTGAAGGCCGGGGAGCTGCCGTCGGTGAAGCCGATCTCCTCGATGACCAGGTCCGCGGTGCCCTTCGAGAGCACGGTGAGCAACTGCACCGTCGAGGCGCACTCGGCGACGCGGCCGAAGTCGATCATCGCGGGCTCGAAGGCGATGACCGCCTTGGTGCTGCCCACGCCGACCAGCGAGAGCGAGAGCATCGCGTTCTCGTCGTCATCGGTCTCGAAGGTGAGCGTGTCGTCGTAGGCCTGCTCCGCGGTGGGGGTGAAGACCACCACCAGGTTCCGGGTCTCGCCGCTCTCGATGACGTCGACCGACGAGGTCAGCTGGAAGATGCCGTCGTTCTTCGCCAGCGCCACGTTGGACACGGTGAGCTTGGCGCGGCCCACGTTGGTCAGCGGGATCTCCACGGTCTTCTGGTTGAGCACCGGCAGCGTGCCGAAGTCGACGGGGGAGCCGGGCGGCGAGAGGCGCGGGCGCACCTGCTGGAGGTTGCCGGTGTCGCAGCCGAAGGCCGCGAGGAGAAGCGCGAGAGATAGCCAGGACAGCGTGCGACTCACGGGCCCTTCCCTTCTTCGTAGTACTGCAGCTCGATCTGGGCCGAGAGCCCGGGCACCGATTCACCGGCGAAGTAGACGAGGTTGCCGCCCTCTTCGTATTGCCAGCCGTCGGGCGCGCCCTGCTTCGGGGTGCACACCACGTTCATCGAGTCGACCGGGGCGCCGGTGCACTGGGCGCGGTCGAGCGAGCCGCAAGCGGCGACCTGGTCTGCCGGCACGTTGCACGGGTAGCGCAGGCGCACCTGCAGGGTCTGGAGGTTGGGCTTGGCCTGGAGCGGGAACTTGCGCTTGAGGCCCACGGCGTTGCGCGCGAGCTTGGCGAGGGTGGCCGAGAAGTTCGCGTCGCAGATGCTCCCCACTTCGCCGCCGGTGAGATCGGACAGCGCCTTGTAGCGGGTGCCGGGGGTGGCGCCGCAGCCGTTGCTCGGCACGTCGCCCATGATCGCCGCGGTGGTCACCGTGCCGTCGTTGCCCACGCCCTTGATGGTCTCGAAGTAGCGGTAGAAGAAGCGCACGTCCTGGCTGGAGCGGTCTTCCTCGTCGCTGACGAAGATGAGGTAGAGGTACGCGTCGCGGCGCAGGAAGAGGAAGGCGGTGTCGGTGTCGCACTTCGCCTCGCAGGCCGCCCGGCCGCTGCTGGCGCAGGCGCCCTTGCACTGCATCACCGCGGCGTCGTTGGCCTGCACCTGGAGATCGAGCGAGAGCTTGGCGGCGTCGAGGCCCACCTCGTAGGGGCTGCCGGCGATGCCCACCTTGATGTTGTTGGCGAAGACGGTGGCCACGCTGGGGGTGGCGGGGCTGAGGATCTTCGGGGTGCCCACGAAGCGGCCGGCTTCCTTGAAGATGTCGGTGGTGGTGATGGCGATGCGGTAGTCGATGGAGTTCTTCGCGAACTCCGCGATGAACGAGCCGAAGTTGCGCGCGAGGTTCTCCTGGCGCGGGGCCATGGAGCCGGAGTTGTCGACCACCCACAGGACGTCGATCTTCGACGCCGCCTCCTGGGTGTAGGTGTCGACGCGAACGTCGGGGGGGAGCGTGTTGGCGAGCTTCTGCGTGCCGCATTCGCAGCCCGCGGTGATCGCGCTCAACACGAGAAAGCAGGACAGGAGAGAGGGGCGCAAAGCCCGGCAGGTATAGCAAGCCGCGCACCCAACGGCGGGCGCCAGAAGTCGAGCTACTTCAAACACTTGGGCTCCGGGTGCCTTGTTCATTGACTTGGTTTCCAGTGCCCTCTATGGCGCGGCCGCCATGGCTTCTCTTCGCGACATCCGTAAGCGCATCCGCTCGGTCAAGAACACGCGGCAGATCACCAAGGCCATGAAGATGGTCTCGGCCGCGAAGCTCCGTCGTGCCCAGGAGAACGTGGTCGCCTCACGGCCCTACGCCTCGACGCTCGACGCAGTGATGTCGACGCTCATCAGCCGCTCGGAGCCCGGTTCGCTCTCGCACCCGCTGCTGACGCGGCGCGAGGTGAAGAAGATCGAGCTGGTGGTGGTCACCTCCGATCGTGGCCTCGCCGGCGGCTTCAACGCCAACATCAACCGCCGCGCGCTCAAGATGATCTCCGAGCAGACGGGCGTACAGATCACGGTCTCCACCATCGGGCGCAAGGGCCACGACTTCCTCCGCGGCCGCGGCGTGACCATCCGCAAGGACAACCCGGGCACGTACCAGAAGTTGTCGTACGCGACGGCCGACGCCCTGGCGAAGGAGCTCAGCAAGCGCTTCCTCGACGGCGAGGTGGACGCGGTCTACCTGATGTTCAACGAGTTCGTTTCGGCCATCGCGCAGGTGCCCACCACGGCGCAGTTGCTCCCCTTCGAGGCGAAGGTAGGCGAGGGCCAGAAGGCCGGCGCGCAGGTCGACTACAAGTACGAGCCGAACCCCCAGGCGGTGCTCGAGACGCTGGTGCCGCAGGCGGTGTCGGTGAAGGTCTACCGGGCCCTGCTCGAGAGCTTCGCGGCCGAGCACGCCGCGCGGATGACGGCGATGGAAAACGCCACGCGCAACGCCGGCGACATGATCGGTGCGCTGACGCTCTATTACAACCGCAGCCGCCAGGCCCAGATCACCAAGGAGCTCGTGGAGATCGTCTCGGGCGCCGAAGCGCTCAAGGGCTAGAAAAAAAACGAGCAGGACGAGTCGTCCCCACGACCCGTCCCGCTCTCAACGCCCAACCCCACCCTCCGAACGACGTACGGCGACAGCGCTGCAGGTTCCCCAACCCGCGACACGTCAGCTGCTCGTCGACCCGAGGTTTCCCCCTCTACTCATGCGGCGTTCTCGAACGGCTCGGGGAGCTGGGCCGTGGGCCCTTCTTCCCTCGACATTCGTTTGTCCGCGTACATCTCCTCATCAGCCCTCGACAGCAGGCGGATCTCGTCGTCCCCTTCGGTCCAGCTCGACACGCCGATGGCCAACCCGCGGCGGCCCAGGCCCACGCCGACCAGCGCCGGCATGTGCGCGCGAATGCGGTCGGCGACGATGTTCGCCTGCACCGGGTGGGTGTCGGGGAGCAGCACCGCGAACTCATCACCACCCAGCCGGCAGACGAGGTCTTCGGCACGAATCAACCTTTCCAACACCTGGCCGACGGCGATCAGCGCGGCGTCCCCGGCGGCGTGACCGCGGGTGTCGTTGAGCTGCTTGAAGCTGTTCACGTCGACGCAGATGACGGCCAGCGAGCCGCGCGGGTTGCGCTTGAGGCGGCAGAGCTCTTCGTTGAGGCGCTCGCCAAAGCAGCGGCGGTTGCGCAGGCCGGTGAGTGGGTCGCGGTAGGCCAGGGCGGCGAGGCGTTCGTTCTCTTCGCGCAGCCTGTCGATCTCGGCACGCATCCGCAGGAGCTCGCGGCGCTTGGTGAATTCAACGGTGCTGGAGATGTTCGAGGACACGTGTCGAACACAGAGCAACTCGCTTGCCAGCGCTCGAACCTTGACGCGTCATGGTTGGATCAGCCGCTTACGCGACCGAGCGTCAATCGCCTGACGGAAAAACCCGCCGAGCCCGGGGCGGCCGCTGAATCACTGGTTCTCCGCTGACCCGTGACCTTCCGCCTCACCACTTTCCCCCTGTGGGGTGACGTGGGAGAAACACGCGCATGAGAATCCTGTGGTCCCTCGTAGCGCTGGTCCTGGTAGTCGGTTGCGAGAAGTCGAAGGCGACTCCGGGGGCCGTGGCGGCGAAGAAAGAGCAGAAGGCGTCGAGCAAGGCCGAGGTGGAGTTCTTCGGCAGCTGGGAGACCGGCGGCGTGAAGGCAGAGAAGGTCATGTTCGTGGCGCAGCTCGAGCCGTGTGTGCCGGTGCCTGACAAGCCCACACGCCTCGGGGAGCAGGCGTTGGAAACGCCGGGCCCGCTGTTCGCCGAGTTCTTCATCACGCAGGGCACCAGAGGCCACGCCTGCATCTACGGCTTCGACGGGACCGGCACGGTGGTGGGCGTGGCCGGCTCGACGCAGAACCCGATGCTCTTCGAGGGCGCCGGGGAGATCGTCTTCGGCAAGCTCGGCTACAGGCTCGTAGCGCCCTGAGGGTCGAGGGCGCCACCCAGCCCGTACTTCTTGAGCTTGTCGTGGAGGGTCGCGCGGCCGATGCGCAGCTGGCGTGCGGCCTCGGAGACGTTGCCCCGGGCGGCGTCCATGGCGGCGACGATGAGGCCGCGCTCGGTGGCTTCGAGCTTCTCCTTGAGGCCGGCGCCGCTCTCGGGTTCCGGCGTGCCGGTGTCGGAGGGGAGCAGCGCGAGGTCGAGGGTGCCGTCGGCGCTCAGGGCGACGGTGCTCTCGAGCACGTTCTCCAGTTCGCGCACGTTGCCGGGCCACGGCCAGGCGGCGAGCTTGCCCAGGAGCGTCGGGGTGAGCTGGGCCATGGGCACCCCGAAGGACTTCGCGGCCCGCGACAGGAAGTGCCGCGCCAGGGCGGGGATGTCTTCCGGCCGCTCGCGCAGCGCCGGCACGTGGAGGTGCACCACCTTGAGCCGGTAGTAGAGGTCTTCGCGGAAGCGGCCGGCCTTCACCTCGGCCGGGAGATCGCGGTGGGTGGCGGCGACGAGGCGCACGTCGACGCGCACCGGCTTGTCTTCACCGACCGGGCGCACCTCGCCCTCCTGCAGCACGCGCAGCAGCCGGGCCTGCACCGCGGGGCCCAGCTCCCCGACCTCGTCGAGCAACAGCGTGCCGCCGTCGGCCTCGCGAAAGAGCCCCAGGCGGGCGCGCACGGCCCCGGTGAAGGCGCCCCGGGTGTGGCCGAAGAGCTCGGCCTCGGCGAGGTCTTCGGTGAGCGAGGCGCAGTTGAAGCGCACGAAGGGCTTGTCGGCGCGCTTGCTGGCCGCGACCAGGGCCTCGGCCACGCGTTCCTTGCCGGTGCCGCTCTCGCCGGTGATGAGCACCGTCACGTCGCGCGGCGCGACGCGGTTGACCAGCTCGGCCAGCCGGGACATCGCCGGCGAGACGAAGACCAGCGAGCGCAGCAGGGTCACCTCGCCCTGGAGCCGGGTGTTCTCCTGGCGCAGGGTCACCGTGCCCAGGGCGCGGCGCACCACGGCGAGCACCTCGTCGAGCTCGAAGGGCTTCTTGAAGTAGTCGTACGCGCCCTTCTTCATCGCCTCGACGGCGAGCCGCTCGTTGCCATGGGCGGTGAGGAGCACCACGTGGGGCCGCGGCTCCGGGAGCTTCTGGATCGCCTCGAGCAGGCCGAGGCCATCGAGCTTCGGCATGCGCACGTCGCTGAGCACGAGGTCCACCCCTCCTTGCTCGACGAGGGCGAGGCCGATGGCGCCGTCGGCGGCCTCCTGCACGGTGAGGCCCTCGTCTTCGAGCAGGCCCTTGAGGGTGAAGCGCACGCCCGCGTCGTCATCGACCACCAGCACGCGACTCATGAGGGGGGCGCCTCCGGCAGGGTGAGCTCGGCGACGGTGCCGCCGCCGTCACGGGGGGTGAGCTGCACGTCGCCCCCGTGCTGGCGCGCGACGAGGCGGGCCACGGTGAGGCCCAGGCCGCTGCCCTTTTCCTTGGTGGTGACCCCGGGCTCGAAGGCGTGCTCGGAGTCTTGGACGCCGGGGCCGCGGTCCATCACCGAGAGCCGGGCGCCGCGGCCGTGGGCGCCGACCACCAGGTCGATGGCGCTGCCGGCAGGGGTCACGTCGAGGGCGTTCTGCACGAGGTTGATCACGATCTGCTTCACCTTGCGCTCGTCGGCGCGCACCACCACCTCGGGGCGCACGTCGAGGCGCAGCTCGACACCCCGCTCGCGGGCCACGCCCTCGTAGAGCGCGGCGCATTGTTCGGCCACGGCGGCGATGGTCACCGGCGCGAGGTCGAGCGGCACCACCGGGCGGCTGAAGTTCAAGAACGACTCGAGGATCTCCTGCATGCGGTCCACCTCGCGGCGCAGCACGGTGAGGCGTTCCTTCTCCTTGCCCGTGGCGTCGCGGTCGACGAGGGCGGCGAGGCCCTTGACCGAGGCCAGCGGGTTCTTGAGCTCGTGGGCAATCTCCGCGACCAGGGTGGTGAGCGCGCGGGTGTTCTCGGTGTGCGTGCCCAGCAGCTCTTCACGGGCGTCGAGGGCGTGCTGCAGCGCCGACTGGGAGGCGCGGCGAATGACGAAGCCCAGGAAGGCGCCCCACCACATGGCGATGATCACCAGGCCCCCGCGGGTGAAGAGCAGGAGATCGGTCGCCGAGCCCCGGGCGCCCCCGCCGAAGACCTCGGGCATCATCGTCGGCACCCAGCCCTGGAACGCCACCAGCGAGAGCACCGCGACGAGAAGCGTGCCCGCGCTGGCCATCACGAAGCCGAACTTCGGCCGCAGGAAGAGCGAGAGGAACACCGTGACCATGGGCAGCATCGGGAAGATGGGGCTGTCGACGCCGCCGGTGGAGGAGACGACGACGAAGAGCATGGTCGCCGGCACCGGCATCAGTACGCTGAGCCGCGCGCGCATGATGCCCTCGCGCCGGGCGCGTCGGAACTCGGTCACCAGGCGCACCGAGGCGAAGAGCACCGCCCCGACCACCACCCACAGGCGCCAGGGCGCGGGGTCCCAGGCCAGCAGCATCATCACCGCGAGGAGCACGAAGGGCGCGAAGTAGAGCCGCAGCTGGATGCCCCGCTGGAAGAGCGTCTCGAGGGCCGCGTCTTCGAGTTCTTCGAGGCTCAGTCTCTCGGCTTTCACCGGGGGGAGAGTGCACCGTCGCCCGCGGGCGTGTCACCTGTCGGGAATCCGACAGCGCGGGTGTCGGGGCTCCGACGGTTGGCGGGGGGCTCACTCGGAAGCGCCGGTTGGCACTGCGCGTGCTGAGGTGCGCCCCGTCATGAACGCGCTCTTGTCGATGGCCTTCCGGAACGTGCTGCGAAACCGGCGGCGAACCCTCATCACCCTGGCGGCGGTGGCGGTGGGCATCACGGCGGTGGGTGGCATTCGCGGGGTGCTCAACGGGCTGCAGGACTCGATGACCCGGGGCAGCATTCGCGGCACCCTGGGGGCGATGCAGGTGCACCGCACCGGCTACCTCGCCAACGTGATGTCGACGCCGCTGTCGCTCGACTTCGCCAACGACGACGCCCTGGTGAAGAAGGTGCTCGCGGTCAAGGGCGTCACCGCGGTCGCGCCGCGCATCCAGTTCGCCGGGTCGCTCACCCTGTCGGCCACGGACCAGGACGACTCCCCCGAGGCGCTCTTCTTCGGGGCGACGGCCATCGACCCGGTGCTCGAGCGCCAGGTGTGCCCCGATCGCTGGAAGCTCTTCACCGACGACACGGTGTTCGACGACACGCACGTGGTGCTGGGCGACGCGCTGGCGGCGGCCTTCGGGGCGAAGCACGACTCCGAGGCGATCCTCCTGGCGCCGGACCGCGACGGCTCGCTCAACGGTGAGCTGGCCCAGGTGGGCGGCGCGATGCGGGCCATCATGCCCGGCGAGATGAAGATCGCGGTGGTGCCGCTCTCGCTCGCGCAGAAGCTGCTGCGCATGGAGGGCCGGGTCACCGAGCTCGCCGTGGCCATCGACGACACCAGCCACCTCGAGGCCATCGCCAGCCAGGTGCGCGCGGCGGTGGGCCCCGAGTTCGAGGTGCACACCTGGGCCGAGCTGGCCCCGGAGCGGAAGACCATCATGGGCATTCAGAACGGGGTGTCGAACGTGGTGGCCGTGGTCTTCCTGCTGCTGATGCTGCTGGGCGTGGCGAACACCATGTTGATGAGCGTGCTGGAGCGCACCCGCGAGGTGGGCACGATGATGGCCGTGGGCCTGACGCGGGGCAGCGTGATGGTGCTCTTCCTGCTCGAGGCCCTGGTCCTGGGGGCGATGGGCGCTGCGGGGGGGCTGGCCGGCGCGTCGACCATCACCTTCATCCTCGCGAAGCGCGGCATCCACTTCACCCCGCCCAACTCCTCGATGGAGATCGACGTGTACCCCTTCATGACGGCGGCCTTCACCGTGGGCGTGATGTTCGCCGCGGTGTTCGGCGCGGTGTTGTTCTCGCTCTACCCTGCCTGGCGCGCGAGTCGGCTGCGCCCGGTGGAAGCGCTCGCGGGACGCTGAGGAGAGACCATGCTGCTTCGACTCGCGATGAGAAACGTGTTCCGCGCCCGGGCCCGCTCCGCCATCACGGTGGGCGCGCTGTTCTTCGGCGTGGCCATGAGCCTGCTGTTGTCGGCGCTGGTGATGGGCGTGGGTGAATCACTGGTGGCCGAGACCATCGAGTCGCGGGTGGGCGCCATCCAGGTGCACCGCGCGGGGTACTTCGAGAAGCGCGACCGGCAGCCGCTGGTCTTCAACATCGCCCGCGACGCGGAGCTGGAGAAGAAGCTGCGCGCCACGCCCAACGTGAAGGGCATCACCCCGCGCATCACCTTCAGCGGGCTGCTCACCAACGGCAGCCGGGGCGCCATCTCGGTGATCACCGCCATCGAGCCCGAGTCGGTGGACGCCGCGCTGCCCCGGGTGAACATGTACCTCGACGGCACGCCGCTGCTGCCCACGGACCGCAACGGGGCGCACGTGGGCCTCGAGCTGTCGCGCGCCCTCGACCTCAAGCCGGGCGTGCCGCTGATGCTGCAGGCGCAGGGCCTGGGCGGTCGCGACAACGCGCTCGATCTCGAGCCCCGCGGCGTGCTCTCGGGGCAGAACCCGCTGGAGGGCAAGCGCGCGGTGACCGTGCCGCTGGCCTTCGCGCAGTCGCTGCTGGGCATGGAGGGCAAGGTCACGGAGTACGTGGTGGCCATCAAGGACGTGGAGCAACTCGACGCCACCTCGGCCGCGCTCAAGGCGACGCTGGGCAGCGAGTACGAAGTGCAGACGTGGGAAGAGCTGCGCCCCTCGCTGCGCGACATGCGGCTCTTTCAGCGGGTGATTCTCGGCGGGGTGAGCCTGGTGTTCTTGATCATCGCCCTCTTCGGCGTGGCCAACACGCTGCTGATGAGCGTGCTCGAGCGCACCAAGGAGATCGGCACCCTGCTCGCGGTGGGCATGACGCGCAGCATGGTGGCCCGGCTGTTCATGCTCGAGGCGTTCCTGCAGGCGGTGATCGGCGCCAGCGCGGGCCTGGCCGTGGCGCTGCTGGTGGTGACGCTGGCGCGCAACGGCGGCGGCTTCACTGTGTCCATGGGCGCCGGCCAGGGCTTCTTCAAGGTGATGCCCACGCTGTTGCCCGCGGTGCCCTTCATCGTCGTCATCTCGACGTGCCTGGGCAGCGTGCTGGCGGCCCTCTCCCCTGCCCTCCGCGCGGCGCGCATGCGCCCCGTCGAGGCCCTCTCTTCCGTTTGAAAGGACATGACCATGACGACCTCGTTGCTGCTCGCGCTGATGCTGACCGCCGAACCCCCGGCGCTCAAGGAAGTGCTCACGAAGTACGACGCGGTGATGGCGCCGGCGACGTTCAAGGCCACCGCCACCATGACCGCGCACCGGGATGACGGCACCACGCGCGGGTACAAGATGAACATCCTCAAGGGGGCCGACGACAAGTCGCGCATCTGGTTCCAGGAGCCGGCGGCGGTGCGGGGCCAGGAGATGCTGCGCAACGGCGAGAACTTCTGGGTCTACATGCCCAACCTCAAGCGCGCCCTGCGGCTCGCGTCGCGCGACAACTTCCAGGGCGGTGACTTCAACAACGCCGACGTGCTGCGCGCGAGCTACGCGGCGGACTACCAGGGCACGGTGAAGGAAGACGCGGCGAAGCCCGAGACGTGGCTGCTGGAGCTCAAGTCGACCAACCCCGACACCTCCTACGACTCGATCAAGCTGTGGGTGCTCAAGAGCCCGCTGGGCATCCCGGTGCGCGGCGAGTACTTCACCTCGAGCGGCAAGATGTTGCGCTCGGCCGAGTTCAGCGACGTGAAGGACTTCGGCAACGGCCACAAGCGCCCCTCGCACGTGGTGATGCGCAACGAGATCGCCACCCAGCGCTTCAGCGAGATGCACTGGGACGCGGTGGACACCGCGGCCCCGGTGGGCGACGGCAAGTTCAGCCTCTCGGACCTGGGGCACTGAACCCATGCACGCGCTCGTCCTGCTGTTGCTGACGCAGACACCCCTGGTGGCGACGACCGGCTACGTCGACTCGCGCACCACCGGTGCGTGGACGCAGCTCGACGGCGCGCCCGGCGTCACCGAGCTCGGCGAGGCGAACGTGCAGGTGAAGCTCACCCCGGACGAGAAGGTGAAGTTCTACGCCGACGTGTCGCTCTTCTGGCAGGGCGCGTGGGCCATCCAGGGCGGGGACAAGGACCTCGCCAACTACCGGCCGAGCATCGTGGTCTCGGAGCTGTACGCGGACCTGCCGCTGCAGGAGCACTTCCGGGTGCTGGTCGGCAAGAAGCGCATCGTGTGGGGCTCGGGGCTCTCCTTCAACCCCACCGACGCGCTCAACCCGCCCAAGGACCCCACCGACCCCACCTTCCAGCGGGCCGGCGCGTGGCTCGCGGAGACCGAGTGGGGCTTCGAGAAGGTGGCGCTCTCGCTGGTGGCCGCGGGGCGTGCGACGCGGACCTATGCGGGGCTGCCGACGGCGCTGGTGGTGTACCCGGATCACCCCACGGCCGAGGTGGTGAGGGGCATCGCCACCGACGACCGTGATGAAGAGGCGCACTTCGCGCTCACCGGCCGCCTCTACCTGCTGCTGGGCGATCTCGACGTGAACCTCATCTATTCGTACACCAACCTCTACAACGACGCGTTCCGCGCGAAGTCACGGGTGGGGCTGTCGTTGTCCCGCGTCTTCGGGAACCTCGAGGTGCACGCCGAGGGCTCGCTGTACCAGGGCTCGGCGCGCATCGCGGTCAACGGGGATTGCGTGTCGGCGCCGGTGATGTGCGCGCTCAAGGGCATTCCCGTGGTGACCCGGCCCGACCTCGACGCGACGTGGTTCAACAGCCAGGCGCTGGTCGGTGCGCGCTACCAGTTCGACGACAGCAGCACGCTCGCCGTCGAGTACTACTTCAACGGCGAGGGGCAGGACTTCACGGGCTACCGCCGCCTCGCCACGCTCTCGCTGCAGAACCCCGCGGTGGCGCAGCAGGCCCTGGGCGGCGCGACCGACCCCGGCACGCCGCAGAAGTTCACGCTCAACGCCATTCGCCGGCACTACCTGGTGATCCAGGGCTCGAAGCCGCAGCTGTGGGACGACTGGACGATCTCCGGGTCGGCGCTCATCGGCCTCGAGGATCTCTCGGTGCAGCTCGTGCCGCAGGTGTCGTGGATGCCGAAGGAGTGGCTGCAGCTGACCCTCGCCGCGTACCTGCCGATTGCCGGGCTCGAGAGCGAAGGCGTGACGCTCAACGACAAGCACTACGGCCAGTTCACGTTGTCGCCGTTCGAGACCCGCGTGCTCTTCCAGGCGCGTGCATTCTTCTAAAAGGAGCAAGCCATGGCGCTGATCAGCTTGAAGGGCATCAAGAAGACGTACCGGCTGGGGCAGACCGACGTGCCGGCGCTCCTGGGGGTAGACCTGGAGATCGAGGCGGGCGAGTTCACGGTGGTGATGGGGCCGTCGGGCAGCGGCAAGACGACGTTGCTCAACATCATCGGGCTGCTCGATCGCGCCGACCCGGGCGGCAGCTTCAAGCTCGACGGCGAGGAGCTCGCGGGCCGCGACTTCAACGAGATGGCCTCGCTGCGAAACCGGAAGATCGGCTTCATCTTCCAGAGCTTCAACCTCATCCCCGTGCTCAACGTGCGCGAGAACATCGAGTTCCCCTGCCTGCTGCGGAAGGAAGACCGGGCGGGCCTCGACCGCCGCGTGGAGCTGCTGGCCGAAGAAGTGGGGCTGACCAAGGTGCTCCACCACCGGCCTGACGAGCTCTCCGGGGGGCAGCGGCAGCGCGTGGCCATCGCCCGGGCCCTGGTGACCCAGCCGGAGATCGTCCTGGCGGACGAGCCCACCGCGAACCTGGACTCGGCCACCAGCGAGCAGATTTTGCAGCTCATGGAGCGCCTCAACGCCTCCAGGGGGGTGACTTTCCTCTTCTCCACCCACGATCCGCGCATCATGAAGCGGGCGAAACGGGTGGTCCTGATGGCCGACGGGAAGCTGGTGGACGGGACCGCCGCCGCCCATGCCGAAACTCATGCGTCGTCAGGTCTCGATCATTCTTGACGACGTAACTCGCGTGGGGCACAAGACGTGCCGCTTCACGCAGGTCAGCCCGAGTAGCTCAGTTGGTAGAGCAGGGGATTGAAAATCCCCGTGTCGGCGGTTCGACTCCGTCCTCGGGCACTCGTTTCAACCGGTTCGCTCGTGGGTGTTGTCCACTGAGTCCACCGTTTGTGCCGGTTCGCGAGCACGTCTGCACACCAGTGGCACGGTTGGCCCGGGTTCGTTCAGGCTGGCGGCGAAGACCTGTGCACGCTGCACCGTGACGCCATGCCCATCGCAGGTCGAGTGTCCGGCTTGCGGGAACAACGTCACGGCCGGTCTTTCTGGCGAGGTCGCGCGCCGCGATAGTGCAGCGATGGACAGGTGGATGGTGGTCGGGGGCATGTTGCTGGCGGCTGTGGTCGCTGCCGCGCCAACGGAGGCGGCAGTCCGTTCGGTCGACGCCCTTGCGGCCCGGGTCGAGGTCCGCCTTGCTGGGTGAATCTACCAGCAGGCTCAAGGTGCTTGCCGACGAAGCCGGGAACTTGAGCACTGCGTCTCCGCAGTTAGCAGGAGCAACGAGAATGATGCCGACTGACGCACGAGTCGCTTCGATTCGAATGAGAATGAAGCGGCCATCTCTTCTTCGGATCTGGAGAGAAGTCGACGCCCCCAAGAAGGAGAAGGTGTTCGCTCTTCTCGAGGAGGATTCGAGAACCCTCAGTGAATCCGACCCGGATTTGGCCAAGGCGCTGCTCGCAGCGGTGGACGCACTGGAGGTCATGGCGACTGAGGAGCCCAGGACCAGTGAGACCACCACTGCTGATGTCGAGTGGCTGTTGAACGAACTCGAGAGACTCCAAGCTCGATAGGGGGGCGCGCGACCGTCGAGCGGCGCGTCAATCGTGCCGGTGACTGCCCAGCGACAATTGCAGGTGTCGAACTCCAGCAACTTCTGAACGCTGTCGTTCGAGAGTCCGGCTTGCTGCGCGCGGAATCATGCTCGCGATGCCAACGCGGCCCTGAGCTCAAGCCACTGAGCGACGCGCCCCCTCCCTGTTTGCATCGTGCTGCTCGCCACCGCGGCGAGCGCTGCCGAGCTCGGCGTCCCCCTGAAATGCAGGTGCCATCCGTGACCGTCAGGTTCGCCCCGAGATCGAGAAGCGCGCGGCGGCAGCGGCGTCGAGGGGCTCTTCGTTCTCGAGGCGCTGAGCCAACCGCGAAGCGGCTCTCCAGGCGCGAAGAGATCACGGCGCTCCACATGCCGCTCGGGCGCATGGCTGAGGCGCGGCGCCGAAGCCCACAACCACCTCAATTCATGAAGCAATCAGGGGGATGGGGAAGGAAGGCAAACTGGCACCAGGTCAATCGCCGGGCCTATTTTCGGTTCTGGTCTATTTTCGGAACCGGGCGAAAATCGTCGAATTCCGAAAATGCCACCCGTCCCGCGTTGATTTTCGGATTTGGACGTTTTTCGGAAATAGACGAAAATGGCACCATGCCGAAAATGCAGCCACAGCTGGTTCTCCCTGCATACTTGGCGCCTTGGGCGAATGCGGCTTGGCTTCGCGTCGGGGCGACCGATCGCGCCTGGGTGCAGGTGGGGCGGGAACGGACCCCCATCACTCTCGTGACGACGCCTCCATGGCTCGCCAAGGCGCCCTCCAAAGGGCCCACGCTCTTCGTCATCAGCGGGTCCACGGCGGCCCAACGCGACGCCTTGGAGCGCGATGGCGCCTCTTACGTGGATCCCACCGGCTTCCTTCACTTCGTGGCCCCGTCGATTCTCGTGCACCTCGAGCACCGTCGCCGACCTCGCGCTGCCGGAGCGGTCGACGCGCCCCTCCGTCTGGGCCCTGCCGCGATGAGAGTGGCGATCGCGAGCCTGCTCGATCCCCAGGAACTCTCCATCGCGAGCCTGGCCAAGCGATCGTCCGCCTCACTCGCTCAGACCCACGAGACCCTCGGTCTTCTCGAGCAGGCAGGGTTCGTTCACAGGACCGGGCGTGGGCCTCAAACGAAGCGTTCACTCACCAATCGTTCCGGGGCCGCTGAGCTCCTACGACAAGCCATCCTGCGCCAGCGAAGGCCTGCCTCGACACCCGTCTTCGTCTACGCCCGGCGGCCGGAGGAGCTCTGGACCAAGATCACTGCCGCTCTTGGAGACCGCGCCGTGATCTCCGGCGCGGCTGCTGCGGCGGTCTCGAGCGGTTCGACCTCAGGAGCCACGAGCGTTCCTCGAACCATGGTGCGCGTATCGGTGGACCTCCCCATCGCGGACGCCATCAAGATGCTCGGCGCAGGCTCGGCTGAGTCTGGCGCGAACGTCCTTCTCGTCATCGACAAGGCCCGTTGGAATGCTGTCGTCCCGCGGGAGATTCGGCAGATCCGGGTCGCGAACCCGGTGAGCACCTGGTTGGACTGCCTCCGGGAGCCGAGAGGCGAGGACGTGGCGCAGCAGTTCCGGGAGTCGACACTTGGTTTCTAGAAATGACTACGACCCCAGCCTCGTCCCGCTCATTCTCGGTCAAGCGGCCGAGGTCGTTCGCGCGCTTTCGTTCGCTGGCGGGCACCTCACGATCATTGGTGGGCTCGTGCCCCAGCTGCTCGTTCCCGTGGTTGAGACAGGTCTCGCGGGTCACGTCGGCACCCTGGATCTCGACATGTGCATGAGCGTCACGATGCTTGGCGGTGACGTGGGCGAGTACGAGAACCTGGAGGACGGCCTCAAAAAGGCCGGCTTCGAGGTCATGAGAGAAGACTCAAAGCCTGTCTCCTGGCGATGGAGGCGCTCGAACACGAAGCTGGTCGTCGAGTTCCTTTGCCCTGTGCCGGCCGACGGCTCGAAGCGCGCTGGCCAACTCCATCGTCCCGGAGGTCCGATCGCCGGGAAACTCTCGGCGCTGGTTCTCGACGCCGGCGACCTGATCGCGGCGGACACGCGCGTGGTGAAACGGAAGGTCGAACTCACGAAGGGCGCTCTCGAGTTCGAATTTCGCGTCGCAGGGCCCCTCAGTTGGTTGGTGGCGAAGACGGACGCACTCGAACGTCGAGACAAGAACAAGGACGCCTACGACATCGTGTGGCTCTGCGAGTGCTGGCCGGGCGGCCAGGCCGCGCTCGCCGTCGAGCTAAGCGCATCACCGATGTTCTCTGTCCCCAAGGCGGCGAACGGGATGAGCCGGCTCCAAGCGGCTTTCGCCGACCGTGATCAGATCGGACCGAAGCAGTACGCGGAGTTCATGGTCGAGGACGACCGCGAGAGGAGCGCGTTGCGCGCGGTTGGGGCCGTTGCAGCGCTCTTCGCCGAGTTGGAAGTACCGTCGCGCGCGTGAAGTGCCGCTTCGCGTTTTGCTCACCCTGCATATGCAAACAACAACACGAGCCGGAACTCCCCCCACTCCTCCCCCACTATCCCGACCAACAACGGCCAGCGCAGGCCGAAATCTCGCGGACTTGGCGAGGGCAGAACGGGCCATTGGCGCCTGGAAATCCCCGTGTCGGCGGTTCGACTCCGTCCTCGGGCACTCGTAGTTCCTGTCGTTTCGGGTGAGTACGCCGCTCTGGCGCACCCCGCGCGCAGGGGCGCCGGCCCGTCCCTCAGTGAAGCGCGGCCTCGACAGCCACCGAGGTCTCGGGGTTCACGTCGTCACGCGGGTCGAGCAGCACGCCCGCAGACGCGCTCACCCGCGCGGCCGGCGCATTCGTGTCGAGGCAGAGATGTACGTAGTTGTCCTGGTCGTCGAGATCGCCCAGCGCCAGGGGCATGACCTCTCCACGCTCGGTGGCGACGCGGTACATCTGCCGATGGGTCTCCCGGGTCGCGCCGCCGACGAGGTGCACCCCGCCCGCCCACGCCACCACCACGACCTGCTGCGTGGTCTTCGGGCAGTCCGAGTCGAGGTCCCCGGGCGCATAGCCCAGCGCCAACACCAGCGTCGGCCCCGCCTCGAGCGGCGTGACCTCGACGCTCAACCCCTGAGCCTGGCCACCGGCCTCGAGCGCCAACGCACCCGTCACCTCCACCTGCGCCGGCGGATCATCCACACTGCCCAGATCGCCGATGAGCAACAGCGTGTGGTTCTCCGACGCCTCGTTCGCCGGCCGAGGGGTCACGCACAACGGCGTCTTCTTCACACCCGAGCGCGTGGTGACGGTGAACGCCGCGGGCGCGGGCTCCTGCGTCACGCGACGCGAGAACGTGATGGGCATGCCGTCGCGCCCGGGGGCCTGCGCGCAGAGCCAGAACGCCGAGCCCGGCAGTGCATCGTCGAGCCCGAAGAAGGCGTTCAACAACCGCGGGTTCTCGACATCGAGGGTGGTCCTCGGCATCGGGTGCGCGCAGGACGTCAGGGCCAGGACGAACAAGAGGCGCTTCATGGCGTGACCTTGCCACGTTCGTGTGGAGCGCCTGTGGAGCAGCCACGGGATTGGAACACCGCACGTGGGACCTGACGCCAGGGGTCTGCCCTCCGGTGTCACAACGAGCGCGCAGACTCGCTGTCGATGACGGCTCCCTCCGAGGCGATTCACCCAGAGCTCGATGCGCGACTTCGCGTCTGCTTCGACGACCCCGCGACGCTGAGCGTGTACGCCGATTGGCTCGAGGAGCGAGGGGACCCGCGCGGCACCCTGATGCGCATGCAGTCGCATCCGCCCATTGAAGGCGGTCCCACTGATGGCGCGTTCATCGATCGGCACTGGGAGCGCTGGTTTGAAGTACCGCCCCCAGCGCCGAACACCTGGAGCGGCCTGCGCTGGAAGTCCGGCTTCGTTCGTGAGGCCACCTTGTTTCGCGAGGCCGCGATCGGTCGCTCTCGCCTGTGGGCGTTGCCCGTCATGCGCTTCCTCCAGGAGCTCACCTTCTTCGATGGCGCCGGCCCCCTGGCGCTCGCGGGGCTTACGGAGTTGCCGTGCCTCCAGGCGCTCGAGGGGCTTTCATTGCAGCCGGGCGACCTCGCGGCGCTGGCGGGCCAGCGGCTCCTGGCGCTCGAGGCGCTCACGCTGGAGGTCCCCCGCGGGCTGAGCGACGACGACCTGAGGGGGCTGCAGCAGGTCGAGCTCCCTGCGCTGCGGAGGCTGCGCTGCGACTTTTATCCCGTGGAAGACAGCGCGGTCGCCGGTGCCGTCGTCCGGGCCCTCAGCCAGTGGCCCCAGGTCGCGATGCAGCTCGAGGTGAACGAGGAAGCGACGGTTGCGGAGCTGACGCCGTTGCTCGCCTCCTTCCGGGCAGAACAAGTCACCCTGGTGATGCCCACGGCCCTCGCCGTCGCCTGGCGCGACCGGCTGCTGGCGGCGAGGCACACGGTGCAACTGAGGCTGCTGCTGGCGAACGATCACGCGGAGTGGGAGATGAAGACCTCCGCGACGTCGTGGTTCCTCCGCGAGCAAGGGGAAGCGGACCACGAGCAGAACGCCGAGGTCCGCTGGGCCGCGGGGCGCGAGGTGGCCTGGCCGTTGCCCGTGGACCCCGACGACGTCGCGGTCTGCGGCGCCTGCGCGAGCCAGCGGGTGCACTGCCACTACCGCCGCGACCGCATCAGGCCCGATGAAGGAATCGCCGAGACCGACATCGAAGCGCGCTGCGACGATTGCGGTCAGTTCAGTCGCTACACGCGGCTCTGGTCTTCCGGAGCGGGCTACCAACTCGAAGGCGACTGGTACGAGAACCTCCACGATGCGTTGGGGGATGGAGCCGGCTGACGAGCGGCTTGCAGCCCGCGCTCGAGGTGCCCGCCTGGGTCGCGTCGTTGCCCCCTCCGTACGTCTCCCGCGAGGGCGAGCCGCGGCTCGAGGTCGTGGAGGTCCGCGCGTCGGCGGCTGCCTCGGGTTGCGCGGTGCAGGTGAAGAACACCCTCGAAGCACGCCGGGGCGGTCAACGGGCCTGGCGCCGGGTCGTCTCCGAGGCCTCCGACCCGTCGCGTTGCCCGGGCCCGCCCTGACCGGGAGTCCGCTCCGTACACGAGCTCAGTTCGCCGCCGCCGACTTCAAGCGGTACAGGCCCAGCCGCAGGGGGCGACCGATCGCCGTGCCATAGAAGCCGGTGCGGGTCGGGTCACCGTGACTACCCACGACGCGCTCGAGGACCGCCCCGTCGGTGTGCTGCTCGAGCAGCTCGCGGCACGGCTCGCGCATCGGCACCTCGGCCAGGGCCTCGTCGGGATGGAAGGGATGCTCGGGCGTGTAGCAACGCGTGCCCACGTACAAATAGGCGGCGGGGTGCGAGCGATCGCGCCGCCAATCGGAGAGGCCGCGCACGCTGCGAGTGCTGCCCGGCGGCGCCACGAGGTAGTCCGGAAAGTAGAGGTGCACGGGAGAGCCACTGAGCCGGCCGCGCACGTCCCCGTAGTCGAGCCGCACCACCTGCACGTCACCCGCGGGCAGCACGCGCACGGCCTCGCGAAGGAAGGCCTCCTCCTCGTCTTCGTTGGTCCGCCCGAAGGCCGCCGGCAGGCAGGGCACCGCGCTGAGCACCACCACCGCGCCCACTCCGCTCACCGCCACCGCACGATGCAGCGGCCGCGCGAGGCGACGCTCGGCGAACGCGAGCGCCCCCGCGAGGCCCAGGGCCACGGCCATGGCGAAGAACAGCGCGCCCGGGACCTGCACCCGGAGCACGTTGGCTGGATCGAGGTCCACCCAGGTGAGCACGAAGCCGAGCCCCGCGAGCCCCAGGAGCATGGCGGCCGCGCGCCGCGTCCCCGGCCACACGAGCGCCGCCAGCGCGAAGGGCACCAGGCCCATCGGGTAGAGGTGCGGATCGAGCACCGAGACGCGGTTCGCCCCGAGCAGCGACTTCCCCATCGGCAGGCTTTCGCGCGCAGCCATCAACGCCGCGCTCTCCCCGACGTGCACGAGGTGGGGAATCGCCAGCAGTCCCGCGGCCACCACGAGCGGCAGCACCTCCCACGCGCTGACGCGAGAGCGACGGCCGCTACCGAGGGCGAAGGCGACGACGGCGGCCGGCACCAGCACCGGGAACTCGGGACGCCCGACCACGGCGAGGGCCAGCAGCGCGGCGCTCCCCACCAGGGACAGCCCCCCACCCCGCTCCCGCGCGTCGAGCCACAGCACCAGCCCCGACACGGTCCACAGCAGCAGCGGCACGGTGTTCGCCTCGGAGTTGTCGTGCGCGATGAACGCCGGCACCAGGCCCCACAGGAACGCCGCCGCGACGGCCGCGCGGGGGCGCAAGGCCAGGGCCTGCACCAGCGCCGCCACCAACGGGACCAGCAGCACGCCGATCGTCGCGTGCGCGCGCAGCGTGGTGAGGTGATCGGCGCCGAACGCCTCGAGCAGCGCGTGGTGAAAGACCGCGACCGCCGCGCCGTACCGGGGCAACGGCTGCAGGGTGAGCTCCTGCGCGGTGAGGTGGTAGCCGATGAAGAGCATCACCATGCGCAGCGGGGCGAACACCCAGCGCACGAGCACCGCAGCGATCACGGCGCACAGCAGGCCAAGCCGCAACCGCCACGAGAGCGCCGCCAACGAAGCCCGGGCCCGAAAGGCCGCGAGCAGCAGCCACAGCGGCGACTGCGCGACGAGAAACCAGGCCACCGGCAACTGCAACGCCCGAACCCTTCGCGCCCAGGGCGGCGTCGGGTGCTCGGTCGACTCGATCCACGCAAAGGCCCCTTCCCCCGCGCGCAGCCGGGCCCCGAGCGCCGTCATCAACTCGGGCGGTGCGGGGCCGGTCTTCACCGTGAGCGCGAACTTCTCGGTTTGCAGCGCCGGGGCCGGCGCGGCGTCGCGGTGGTGCAGCTCGATCGTCACCCGCTCCCCGGTCGAGGGGTGCTCGAAGCGGAAGACCGCGTGGTTCTGCAGGATGTCGCCACCCGAAAGCACCCACGCGCCCGCGGCGCCCGACGGGTTCATCCACGCGCCCAGCTGGTCGCCCTGGCGCGGCTCGATGAGGAACTCGTCGTCGGCGCGCGGCGGCGGTGGGCGCCAGGCGTAGGTCCCCACGAGCCCGGTGACGACCAGCCCGAGCACCAGCCAGGGCAGTCCGCTGCGCGACCCTGTCATGAGCGGCGCTGGGCCCGACGACGCACCGCGAGGCCGCCCGCCAGGAGCAGCACGAGCGCCGCGCCGATGGCCGCGAGGGCTGGCCCGGGGCCACCGTGTCCGTCGACCGGGGGCGCGGGCTTCATCTCGGGTTCGGCGGCCACTGCGGGGCGCAGCGCGACGAGGTGCTCGTTGAAGGCCAGGGCCAGGGCCTTGTCGACCACGTCGCGCTGCACGCAGCCCAGGGGGTCCGTCCCCTCGGTGCAGCGCCGCACGAGGTCGAGCGTCTGCTGCACGCGCTCCTGCTTGCCGGGGTTCGCGTCCGGGCGGCCGCTGGTGAGGTGCATGTAGTGCTCGAGATCCCGCACCGACGCCGCGGGGTCCTTGCGCACCGAGATGATCGCCCGGCAGTAGTAGATGTCGGGGTCGGGGCGCCCGGCCCGCGCCGCGCGCTCGATGAGGGCCTCGGCTTCGGCCTGGTGGCGCAGCCGGAACTCGTTCATCGCCAGGTACATGGGGATGCGCGGCTCCCGGTCGATGAGCTCGCCAGTCTTCGACAGCCACTTCGTCGAGTTCTCGTAGTCGCCAAGGTAGTGGTACTCGACGCCCACCAGCATCGAGAGCGCGCGCAGCGAGGGGTTGGCCTCTGCCAGGCGCAGCGTCTGCTCGAGCGACTGCCGGGCCCGCGCTTCGCCGCTCACCAGGCCGAGGTATTCGCCGAGCAGGTTCGGGTCCTCCTCACCGGTGAGGATCAACTGCTCGAGCATGGCCCGGGCTTCGTCGGCCTTGCCGCGCACCTTGATCTGGTTGGCGCGTCGCACCGTGAAGGCGACGTCCTTCGGGAACCGGGCGAGGGCGGCCTCGAGCGCGGCGTCGATGCGTGCCCCGTCGCCGCTGCGAAAGGCCAACTCGACCAGCGCGTCGTGCACGCTGCGTGCATCTGGGGCCTCGGTGCGCACCGCCTCCAGCAACGCCGTCGCACCGACCGCGTCACCGCGATCCGCCATCGCCATGGCGAGGGGAATGTAGCGGCAGGCGTACTTCTTCAGCGCACCAGGACTGGCGCGCACCGCGGCGACGAGCGGGGACGCCTCCGGGGCGCGGCCCAACTGCACGAGGGCCGCGGCCGCGGAGAGCTTGGCGGTGTGGGCGTCGTCTTCGGGTCCGGGGTGCTTCGCGGCCGCGAGGGCCTGCGCGTAGCTGGCGTCGGCGGCGGACTGGTCCCCGAGCCCCTCGAGCAGGCGCCCCGCGCGCAGCAGGTAGTAGGGCGAGCGCGCGCCGTCGTGCTGCACCCGCGCCACCTGGTCGCGAACGGCCTGGGCCTCGCCGGCCTGCAGGGACTGCTCTGCTCTCCACAGGGCCTCATGCAGGGGATCGGGCGTGGCGTCGCAGCCATCGAGCCCCGGGGCTGCGTGCGCAGCCGAAGCAGCGAACACCAGCACCCACGCGAGCCGCGCGCCGGGGGTCGTACCGCGTCGCGAGTGAAGGACCCCCCTCGAAGAGAGCATCAGGCATGAGACCGACCCGACCTGGAGGAGTCAAGGCACGCCGCGCGCCTGGGACGCACTGCGGGCACCGGGGCATCGAGTTCGAGGACAGGCACCATGGCCGCAGGGCGAACGCCTCGCCGCGCGGGTCGACGGCAATCGCCGGGGACCGCCTGCCGGGAACGGAGACAGGGCAGCACCAAGAATGCGACATTCGCCGTCCGCGATGCGCTCCGAAGCCGTCCATACCCACTACCGCTGCAACCAGGCGTGCACGTTCTGCTCGACGCGTCGACCCAGCGACGACCCGCGCTTCATCGCTGCCACCGCCGTCGAGGCGCGCATCGACGCGGCGTTGGCCAGCGGCGCCGAGGAACTGTGGTTCACCGGCGGCGAGCCCACCATGCGCGACGACCTCCCGCGCCTCGTGGCCCATGCCCGGGAGCGCGGCGCGAAGGCCATCGGGCTCGAGACCAACGCCACCCTGCTCGACGGCCCCCGGGTCGCGCGGCTGGTGGAGGCGGGGCTGACCGTGGTGCGCGTGCACCTCTCGGGCTGGGGCGAGGCGCTCGACGCCGTGACCCGCGACCCCGGAGGTTTCACCGCGGCCCTGCGCGGCCTCGATGCGGTGGTGAAAGCCGGCCTGCCCGTCGAGATCTCCACGGCCGTCACCCGCTCGACCGCTCCGATGCTCGAGGCGCTGCCCGCGCAGTTGGTCGAACACCTCGGAGGGAAGACGCCCCGTGCGCTCTACCTCTCGGTGCCGGTGAGCGCGCCCGACGCGAGTGAGCTGCTGCCGTACGAAGTCGCCGCGAAGGTGGTCGTGCGCGTCGAGGCCGCGGCGCGCATGGCCGGCCTGCCCGTGAAGCTCGACCCCGGCACCGCCCCCCCTCCGTGCGTCTTCTCCGCCGCCGAGCGTCCCTCCCACCTCTTCTCCCTGACGCCGGGCACGCGGCCCCGCCCCCAGCACCAGCGCGTCGACGCGTGCGCCACCTGCCAGGTCAACGATCGCTGCAGCGGCTTCTCGAGCGCCTACCTCGCGCGCTTCCCCCAGCCGCACTGCGCGCCCATCTCCGACGACCGGGCCCGCCGGCGCCTCTCGCTCATCTCCACCGTGGCCGAGCAGATCGACCGCGAGATGGTCACCCCCAACCACTACCGCGCACCCGACGGCACGGACGTCCTCGAGGACATCATCCGCGTCAACTTCCACTGCAACCAGGCGTGCCGGTTCTGCTTCGTGTCGACGCACCTGCCGGGCGCGGGAGACGAGGCGGTGCGGCGGGCCATCGTCGACGCGGCGGCGCGCGGCGTGAAGATCACCCTCTCGGGCGGCGAGCCGACGCTCAACCCGAAGCTCGTGGAGTTCGTCGCGCTGTCGAAGCAGCTCTCGAAGCGGCCGGTGCAACTGCAGAGCAACGCCATCAAGCTCGCCGATGCGCAGCTGACCCAGGCGCTCGCCGATGTGGGCCTCGATGAGCTCTTCTGCTCGCTGCACGGCAGCCGCGCGGAGATCGCCGACGCCGTCACCAGCGCCCCGGGCACCTTCGCGCGCACCGTGCTCGGCCTGGACAACGTGGTGAAGACGAAGATCCGCCTGAACCTCAACTTCGTCATCTGCGAGAAGAACCTCGACGACCTCGTGCCCTACGTGCGGCTGGTGGCGTCGCGCTGGCCCACGGCGTCGATCAACGTCTCCTTCGTCGCGCCTTCGACGGACGTGGTGCCGCGCGATCGCGAGTTCATTCCCCGTTACTCCGAGGTCCTGCCGCAGATCTCCGCGGCCATCTCCGAGGCGAAGCGCCTGGGCATCGAGCTGGGCGGCTTCGAGTCGATGTGCGGCGTGCCCCTGTGCCTGGTGCCCTCGTCACTCGAGCGCTACGCGGCGTTCAGCGAGCTGCTCCCGGGCTTCGACCGGGGCGAGTTCATCAAGGCCGACGCCTGCCGTGACTGCGCGCTGGCCGACCGCTGCTACGGCGTGCGCCGGGGCTACGTCGAGCTGCACGGGGCCGACGAACTGCGCCGCGTGGTGCGCCCCTCAGCCTGAACCCTTGCGCGCGCTGGCGTCTGCGATGACGCGGGCGAGCAGGGTCAGCGCCGCGCGCCGCTCGGTGGTCAGCGACTCGGCGGGCCCGAAGTCGAAACGGAACGGACCCGCGGCCGGTCCCTCGTGGCCTTCGCGCCGCCCGGTCAGCCGCACCTCGAACGCGTCACCTTCGCGCACGAGGCTCACCACCCACGCCTCGCCGTCGCGGTCCACGCGGGAGATACGGTAGCCCTCGACGCGCACCGCGGGGCGGATGATCTGCGGCAGCGCAGGCAGGGTCGGCGCCTGCGAGCGCCGCGGCGCCGTGACTGCCGCGCGCACGATGGCCCGCCGCACCACCGGGGCCAAGGGCGCGCCCGGCACGAGCAACACCGGGCGAGGCGCGGAGAGGAAGTGCTCGCGGCCGGCCAGCGACACCCTCACCCCGTCGGCCGAGAGCGCCAGCCGCGCCCCTTCGGCCCGCTGGGGCACGCCGAGCACACGCGCCCCCGGCACGTCGAGCGACTCGACCACGAAGTCGTCACCCTCGAAGCGGCCCTCGAGATCGACCATGCGGCGGTAGTCGAGGAAGAGCACCGGCTTCGACTGGGCGGCCTCCACGCGGCGCGCGGCCTCGGGGCTGCGCGCGCGCACCACCTGCAGCGCCTCGCGGGCGATGGCCAGGGACGGCGCGCACGCGGGGCTGCACGCGTGGTGCGAGACGAGCGGAAAGGGCCCGAAGCGGTTGAGCAGCGCAGGCAGGGGCGTCTCGGCGTCGCGCAGCAGGGTCTGCCGCTCGTTGTCGGCGTTGTCCCCCCGCTCGAGCTGCTCGGCGAAGGTGGCGCTGCAGCACGCGGGGTAGCCCATGAGCCCCCCGAGGGATTCCACGTCGGCGCGCCCGCGGGTGGTCGACAGCGAGCGTTGCAGCGAGAGCACCTGCGCCAGCACCTCGGCCGAGGCCGCGACGGCGACGATGGCGTGCTCCCCACCGGGACGGTGCACGCCCACGCCCGCGTCACAGGTGTGGGTCGAGGTGATGTCGGCGAAGAGCCCCATGGCCCGGTAGGCGCGCACCAGGCCCGGCGCCAGGTCCACCGGCACGTTCTCCTTCAGCGAGGCCGCCTTGCGCCCGGAGAGCACCGCGGCGAGCTCGAGATCGAGCCCCAGCGTGCCCAGCCCGCGCAGCTGCGGCCAGCCGCGCCACTGCGTCGAGACCAGCACCGGCAGGTGGGCATCGCCGGGCACCTCGGCGAGCCGGGGGTGCGCCATCACCAGCGAGGCCACGGCGCCGAGCACCTCGGACTCGTCGTGCACCCGCTTCTCACCGAGCGCCGTCGCCGCGCGGAACACGGCCTCGGTGCGGGGGTCGCGGAAGCGCCACGGCGCGCTGGCGTCGTAGCCCTGCTCGACCGCGCGATCCGGCCGGCCCTCCTCGAAGCGCTCGGTGAGCAGCCCGTCACGCTGGGCGAGGTGGAACAGGGGCGTTCGTGGGTAGAGGCGCAGGCGCGTCTTCAGCGCCTCGGCGCGCAGCTCGGCGAAGTCGACGCGGGCCATCCACCGCGCGTTCTCCAGCAGCGCCTCGGGCGTGGTCCACGGCGTGAAGAGCACGATGCCGTGCGCGCGCAGGCGCCGAAACTCGAACGAGGTGGGGAACCGCGCCGACAGCGAGCGCAGCAGCGCGATGGCCGCCTCGGCGTCTTCGGCCGTCTGCCCCTTGTTGAAGAGCTCGAGGTGGAAGGCATCGAAGTTCTCGAAGCCCACCAGGTAGACGTGCACCACGCTGCCCGACTTCGCCGCGGCCCGGGCTGCCGGCGCGAGGTGTGATTCCCCGAACTGCAGGAGCCAGTCGACGCGACTCTTGAGCAGCAACTCGAGACCGTGAAGCGCAGGCTCGCTGGCCACCGCCTCGAAGAACGCGGGGAGAAACGGGTGGGGGCGCTCGTCGACGAGCAACACCTCGCGCGTGGACGGGGCCCGGGCCCGGACGGCGCGCACCTGGCCCAGCCACGAGGCGAGCACCTGGTCCTGGGTGGGCGCCGCGTAGGCCCCGCTCTGGTCGAGGCAGAAGGTGCACCCCTTGAACTGCACGCCTTCGCCCTCCACCCCTTCGAAGAGAGGGCTCTTGCGCGCATCGGCGAGCCAGGGACAGCCGGTCGCAGGGCCGGTGATGGTGGCGCGCAGGCCGTCGCTCACGGCGGTCATGGGCTGCGCGTGCGACTGCTCCTCGAGGCGCCGGCGCAGGTCGGAGGTCAGGGCCGGGTGGAAGCGCGCCTGGTCCGCGCTGCCGCCGTTCACCAGCGCCAGCAACCCCCGGGCATCGAGCACCGCGTCGAAGCGCGCGTCGAGGGAAGAAGGCGTGCCGTCGCGCGAGAGCCGCACGAGGCGCGTGTTCGCGGGCAGGCGGGTGCGCAGCCAGTCGATGAGCTCGACGCTCCAGGCGCGGGCGAGCACCGCGAGGTCCGGGGGCGTGCCCTCGGCGAGCCTGGCCTCCACGACCGGGTCTCCGGGGCCCACGCCCACGGCGCGAACCACGCGCGTCACGACGCCTGGCTGCCGATCGAGCTCCGCGGCGAGGCGGAGCATGCCGTCGTCGGTGAGGAAGCCGCCGCGCTGGGCGACGAGATCGAGCAGCAGCACCTGCATCACGGCCCCCCTGCGCGGCTCACCGCAGCACCGGCAGGCGGCTCATCGCGGGCCCGGTGGGCGGCGCGTTGGCTTCGGCGCGCCGGCGGGCTGCTTCTTCCCTCACGGCCGACAACCCGGCGCGCGCCTCGGCGAGCCACTCGGGCCGGTGCTTCTCGCAGAAGGCCACCAACTGCGCCGCGTGGTGGAGCACGCCCGCGACCTTCTGGTCGTCGAGGTAGAAGTCGAGGCCCTCGTGGTTCTCGGGGTTCATCGCCATGAGGCGGATGCGCAGGTTGCGCTGGTGCGCGAGCTGGGCGAACTCGAGCACGGTGTGGGCCGAGGCCGGCTGGAGCACGAAGCTCAAGGTGATGCCGAACCAGCGGTGGTGAGTGCGGCGGAACTCGATGAGCGCGTCGACGTTCTCGAGCCACTGGGCCATGGGCAGGCCGCGCTGCACCTGCTGGTAGACCTCGGGGGTGCCGGCGTTGGCGCTGATGGTCACGTCACCCAGGGTGCACCGGGTCATGTGCTTGAGCACCCGGGCGGTGAGCAGGCTCCCGTTGGTCACCAGGTCGATGGCGGTGTCGGGGAACCGGGCGACGTCGAAGTCGCGCAGCAGCTGCATCACCCGGGGGTTGGCCAACGGCTCGCCGCCCAGCAGCGTGAGGTTCTTGAGCGTGGGGAAGAGCTCGGGCAGCTCGTCGAAGATGCGGTCGGGCAGCTCACGCCGGGGGCTGCGGCCGTGGTCGCACATGATGCAGTTGTAGTTGCAGTACGTGCTGGGGCAGATGGCCAGGTACAAGGGCTTGCCGCGCGTCTCTTCGCGGCGCTCGGCGATGTCTTCGGCCAGCAGCAGCTGGTTGTCGACGAAGGCCTTCGACCCGGTCTGGATGCGCAGGGCCGTCTCGGCGAACTTGAGATCGTACAGCCGCGAGCAGATGGCGTTGCACAGCGGCTTGACCTCCCCGCTGGCCATCACCTGGCGCGCCTCGCGGTAGCCGGCGCCGTTCCACAGCTCGAGCAGGCTGTTCTTCCGCGCGTCTCCGCGATCGCCCACGGTCCAGGTCGAACAGCACTGGCGGGTACGGCCGTCGGGGTCGACCACCTCCATGGTGGTCCACGGCGTGGTGCAGACCACCGCCGGGCCGCGCCGCCGGGCGACCGTGGCCGGAGGCACCGCGTGGTGCGCGAAGGAGCGCTGCTCGCCGTCGACCTCGCCCTTCCCCACCGGGCGCAGCGCCGCGAGCGCGTCTTCGTCGAGCGCGCCCGGGTCGTTCCAGTCGCAGCGGGTGCGCAGCGAACACTCCGCGCAGGTCGGCAGGGCGGTGTTGGTGACCCCGCGTTCGCGCAGCGCGTGGCGGAACAACGTGGGCCTGCGCTCGCGGGCGCGCGGCAGGGCGCACGGCGGCAGGTAGCCCTTGCCCTTGAGGCGGTAGGTCGAGGGCTGCAGGTTGGGCAGCGCGAGGAACGCCGTCTCGATCGCGCGCGAGGGCATGGCGACCTCGTCGCGGCCCCAGTCCTGGCGCACCAGCTCGAGCCACACGGTGCGCGGGGCGAGCTTCTGCGCGAGAGGCGCGACGATGGAGAAGGTCTTGGGCCGCACGCACAGCCGCGCCTGGGTCTCGAGCCCCAGCGCCTCGGCGCGGGCGATGACCACCTCGCCGTCGCCGACCTTGAGGGCCTTGCACATCGCCTCGCCCATGGCCTCGATCTGCACCACCACGCCGTGCAGGCCGCGCGAGGCGAGGCGCTCGAGCATCGCGTCGTCCAGCACCCGGGCCGGCGCCTCGAGCCACAGTTGCTTGGGCCGCGCCGCGGTGCGGTTGCGCTCGAGCAGCTCGCCCAGGCCCCGGTAGCGGGTCGCGTCGCCGCCGCCCAGCAACAGCGCCTCGGCCTCGTCGGCGAGCAACGTGTCGACGTCGGGCTCCTGGCCGTTGCGCGAGCAGGCGATGCACGAGGGGCACGGCGTCGCGCAGCCGGTGGCCACCGTCACGCGCCTCATGGCGTCCCCTCGAGCGGTCGCGGAGCGAGCGTGAGGGGCGAGAACTCCGCGTCACCGTGCAACGCCACGTAGTGTTTCGGCACGCCCATGCACACCTTCGCCGCGTCACACGTGGCACAGGCCGGCACGCGGGTCAGCCAGTCCTGCTCCCACTGGTGAAACCTCGGCTGCTGCGCGAGGAGCGGCCCGAGGTACGTCGGGTCGGCCCCCAGCACGCACAGCGAAGGAATGCCGGTGGGATCGCCCAGGTCGTGCACCGCGAAGCCGAAGGTGCGGGCGCGGTCGATGGCGGCGCGCAGCGGGCCCGCGTACTCCGAGTACCGGGGCACGTGGCGCAGGGCCTCGGCGCGGGTGGGGAACTCGTTGCGCGGCGAGTGGAACTGCAGCGTCAGGCGGTCCCGGTGCGCGCCCCAGCGCGTCTCGGCCAGCGCCACGAAGTCGCCCAGCAGGTGGCACACGTCCTTGAAGACGAGGTGGTTGAGCAGCACGCGCACGCCCGCGGCCAGCAGGTGGTCGATGCCGCCCAGCGTGCGCCGGTGGGTGCCCGGGGCGGCGGTCAGCGCGTCCGAGAGGGCGCCGTCGGGGCCGTGCAACGAGACCTGGGCGCTGGTGAGCCCGGCGTCGCGCAGCGCCTGGGCGAGGCCCGGCTTGTCCAGGAGCACGGCGTTGGTCTGGAGCTCGATCTGCGAGAAGCCCTGGGCGCGCGCCTCGGCGACGTAGTCGAGCAGGTGCGGGCTGAGCGTGGGCTCGCCGCCGGTGATGATCAGCCGCGTCGAGCCCCGCGCGCGGCTCTGGGCGATGGCCGCGCGCACCTTCTCGGGGGCGAGCTCGACGTTCATGTCGGCCAGCTCGCAGAAGGTACACACCTGGTTGCAGCGGTAGATGATGCCCAGGCGGCTCGTGGGCTCCGAGACCTCGACGCCGTACTCGTAGTTGACGTGGAAGAAGGCCTCGACGTCGGCGGCGCGCTTGACGTGGAGCCGGCTGCCGGCGCTCTTGCCGGGCCGCACGAAGGGCGTCGCGTCGGGCACGGGCACGGGGCGCACCGCGGCGCTGACGCCGGCGCTCTGCAGCTGCGCCGCGCTCACCGGGCACCGCGTGGCGAGAGCGCAGGCCGCGCACTCCGGGGCGGCAGTGTTCGGGGCGGCCTCGTGGTGCCGCAGGGCGTGCTCGAAGAGGCGGCGCACGGCGGGCTCGGTGACGGGGTGCAGGCAGGCGATGAGCGGGTGTTCCGTCGAGGGCGTCAGCGTGGCGCCGTGCTCGCGGGCAGCGCGCGCGGCCTCGTCGAGCTCGGCGGCCACCTCGGCGAAGGGCAACGCGGTACCTGGCTTGACCGTGCGCTCGCCCGCACCGATGGGCGCCAGCTCGAAGCGCGACAACCGGGGCAACGCGCTGCGCAGGCCCGCGACGCGCGCCGCCGCCGGGGGGAGCCCGCGGGCGATGGGCAGGCGCACGGTGACCTCGAGGCCCGCGTCGAGCGCCGCGACGAGGCCCCGGAACACGTGCCGGGGCGTGGAGCGGGGGCTCACTTGGGCGGCATGCACCTCCGGCGAGGTGGTGGCCACGGAGATCCGCGTCGCGGTGAGCCCGGCGGCCCGCAGCGCCCGCGCCACCGCGTCGGTGAGCAGGGTGCCGTTGGTCTCCAGGGTGATGGAGCCGATGCCGAGCGATGCGGCGTGCGCCACGAGGGCCAGCAAGTCGCTGCGCAGCAACGGTTCGCCGCCGGTGAGGGTCAACGCCTTCGCGCCCCCCGCGGCGGCCTGGTCGAGCTGCTCGACGAGCGCGGCGAAGGGCGGATCGATCGAGGCCGCGTTGACGCGCGCGCAGAACGCACACGCCTGACCGCAGCGACGGGTGACCAGCAACGTCGCGGCGTTCATCAGGGTCCTCGTGCCTCCGGGAAAACGGAGCCGGACTCTACTGGCGGGCCACCGGCGGGACCACCCCGCGTCAGTCCTCCGGGCAGGGCCGTTCGCATCGCGCGAGCATCGCATGGGGCCCGCACCGTCAGGTCGGGTTTCGGGTCAGGGCGGGGCCGACCTCGCCGAAGGGGAAGAGCCGGGCGTCGGCCGTGGAGAACACCGTCGCGCCGTCGACGCTGACCGCGCCGCCTTCGATTCGCAGGCGCGTGCCGGCGCCGACGAGGGCCGCCACCCGGGCCGAGGCCTCGCCCGCGGCGTCTTCGAGGCGGGCGTCGGGGTGGCGATCGCGCGCCGTGGGCCACGCCCGCTCGACCTGCAACACCTCGCCGTCGAAGCGGCCGGAGAGCGAGACCTGCACGTCTTCGAAGACGAGCAACCGGTGCGCGCCGAGCGCTGCGTCGACGGCCTCCACGAAGCGTTCGTGCCGGCAACCGGGGGGACAGCTGGCGCGGGCGGGTTGGGCGGGGTGCGCGAGGAACTGGCCGTGGCGCTTGCCGAGGTGGTGGGCCACGGCGTCGGCGAAGGCCCGCGAGAGCTCGCAGCCGAACGAGCACGGTACCCAGCTCAGGTAGTGAAAGACGGCGAGGTCGATGGTGTTCAGGCGGGGCAGGAAGCGGCCCGGGGTGTTCGCCGCGGCCGCCGCGAAGGCCTGCACGTTGGTGCGGGGCGGAGGAACCTCGAGGTACGCCTCGACGCAGCAGCGCGGGTAGCCGAGGAGCCGCCCCAGCTCGAGGTCGTGCTCGGGGAGCGCTTCACAGCGCACCGCCTCCTGCACCCGCCGCGGGTCCCGGCTCACGAAGAGCACCACGCCCCCGGTCGACGGGAGCGCCACGCGGTGCGTCGCCTCGCCGCACGAGAGGCCCAGCTGCGAGAAGCGGGCGCGCGCCGCGGGCAACTCCGCGGGGCTGAGCACCTGGCGGACGAGGGGCTTGATGCCCGCGTAGAGCGCGACCTCGTCGGCCTCCCCGCTGCCCAGCGCGTACTCAATGGGGCGCGCCGCGAGCGCTGCGCGGGCCGTGGTGAGGCGCGCCGGATCGACGCCCTGCAGCGCGGCGACGAGATCTCGCGGGGAAGTACAGACGGGGGGCGCGCGCATGGCCGGGGGCGCGTGCACGGTAGCCGGGAGCCGCGGGCGAGACGAGGCCGGCCGCCGCGCGTGGTACGTTCGACGGGTGTCTGCACCCCACCCCACCGACGAGGCCGCGGCGCGCTTCGAGCAGGTGGTGCGGCTGCCGAAGGTGGAGATCTTCGTCACCGAGCGCTGCAACAACCGCTGCACCTATTGCTCGACCGGCTGGGAGAACGCCGGGGCCGCGGCCGGGTCGCTGCCGCACGTACCGCGCGAGGTGATCCGCGAGCACCTCGAGGCGCACTTCGCGCGCGGCGCCCGGCGCGTGCTCTTCCAGGGCGGTGAGCCCACGCTGCGCCGCGACCTGGGCGCGCTGATCTCCGACGCCCGTGACGTCGGCTACGAGGCGAGCACGGTGTTCACCAACGCCCGGGTCGCGGCCTCTCCGCCGGGCGCGCGCTGGCTCGCAGACCTGGGCGTGACCTGGTTCCAGGTGTCGATCCAGGGCGGCACCGCCGAGGCGCACGATGCCTCGGTGGCCGCGCCGCGCGCGTTCCAGCAGACGGTGGAGGGCACGCGGCGGCTGCTCGCGCTGGGGCAGCGGGTCAAGGTCAACGGGGTGCTGACCCGCCACCTGCTCGACTCGCTGCCCGAGTTCGCGGCGCTGATGATCGCCTTGCGGCCCGAAGAGGTGGGCCTCGACGTGGTGCGCCCGTCGCCGGCCTTCGAGCCGGGCCGGGCCTCGTACCGCGACCTGCTCCCGCCGCTCAGCCGCTACGCCGGGGCGCTGCGCGAGGCGCTGGAGTCGATGAACCGGGCCGGGGTCGTGGCGCGGCTCATCTCGTGCCCGCCGTGCCTGGTGCCGGGCGCCGAGCAGTACGTGTCGGAGGAGCAGGTCACCACGGTGACCCAGATCCCCACCGGCGACTTCATGCACAAGCTCTCGCAGCGCCGCTCGCTGCAGTTGAAGGCGCCGGCGTGCGCGGGCTGCGCCTACGACACGACCTGCCCCGGGCTGTTCGGGGCCTACGTCGAGCAATACGGGTTCGACGAGCTGCGCCCCGCGCCGCACCGCGCGCCGACGGTGCACGAGGCGCCGCGGCGCGCCGAGGCCGTGGAAGGGCCGCTGACCGCCGCGCTGCGCGCCCTCTTCGTGCGCGAGGCGTCGTCCGCCCCGTACGCGGTGCGCGAGGTCACCGCCGCGCACGACGGGTCGAACCTGCTGCGCTGCACCACGCCCACGGGCGAGGTGGTGGTGGAGCTCGCGCCGCGCGGCGAGGGCCCCGCGTACGAGCGCACGCGGCACTTCACGGTGCGCTACCGCGCGGCGCCCGGCAGCCCGCCCGTCGATACCCGGCTGCTGGCGGCGATCGTCCGCGCGCTGCGTGCTTCCGAGGACCGGTTGGTGGCCCCGGCCCCGTAGCGCGCAGGCCGGTCAGGGTTCGATGGCGGTGGGCGGGAGCCTGCGGCTACAGTCGCCCGACCATGGGGCGCCGCGCGGACATCAAGACCGGGTACACCTGCAACAGCAACTGCGTGTTCTGCGTGATCGGCGACAAGCTCTTCACTGGCGAGCGCCCCACGCCCGACGTGATCGAGGAGCTCAAGGCGTCGCGCCGCACCTGCGACGACATCGTGTTCACCGGCGCCGAGGTCACGCTGCGGCCCGACTTCCTGTACCTGGTCGAGGCCGCGCGCCGGCTGGGGTACCGCAACATCCAGGTGCAGACCAACGGCCGGCTCTTCGCCTACAAGGAGTTCTGCGAGAAGGCGATCAAGGCCGGGGCCAACGAGTTCTCGCCCTCGCTGCACGCGCCGGTGGCCAACGTGCACGACGGCCTGACGCGCTCGCAGGGCTCGTTCAACCAGATCGTCGCGGCCATCAAGAACCTCAAGTCGCTGGGCCAGCGCATCGTCACCAACACCGTGGCGGCCAAGCAGAACATGAAGCTGCTGCCCGACCTCGCCCGGCTCTTCGTGGAGCTGAAGGTCGACCAGTTCCAGATCGCCTTCCCGCACCCCACCGGCCACGCCGCGACGTACTTCAACGCCGTGGTGCCGCGCATGAGCGAGCTGGCGCCGTATCTCCAGGAGGCGCTGCGCATCGGGGAGGCCGCCGGGGTGCCGTGCATGGCCGAGGCGATGCCCTTCTGCATGATGAAGGGCCACGAGCGCTTCGTGTCCGAGCTGTTCATTCCCCCCACGGAGATCGTCTACGAAGACTTCGTGGTGCCGGACTACGCGCGCGACCGCATGGAGCGCAGCAAGACGCGCTTTCCCCAGTGCGCCACCTGCCGCTTCGAGCCGATGTGCGAAGGCCCGTGGCGCGAGTACCCCGAGATGGTGGGCCACGACGAGTTCCAGCCGGTGGCCGGCACCCGGGTGCTCGACACGGCCATCGTGCAGGACGAAAGGTTCGCCCTGCTGGGCACGGTGGCGCCGGCCTTCGAGCTCCCCGCCGGTGACGGAAGCGTCGTGAAGTCGAGCGCGCTGCAGGGCAAGTGGGTGGCCCTCGCCTTCTACCCGGAAGATGGCTCACCCGGCTGCACGGCCGAGGCCTGCAGTCTCCAGGCAGGGCTGCACGATCTCGCGGCCGCCGGGGTGACGCTGGTGGGCATCAGCCCCGACGGCGTCGAGCGGCACCGGGACTTCGCGCTGCAGCACGGGCTGCGCTTCCCGCTGCTCTCGGACCCCACCGGCGCCGTCGCCGAGGCCTTCGGGGCGCGTCGCCCGGGACAGGGCCTGCGCCGCAGCACCTACCTGCTGGGGCCCGATCGCACCGTGGCCCACGTGTTGGTCTCGCCCGACGTGAAGAGCCACGCGGCGCAGATCCTCGACGCGATCCGCCGCTTCGAGGCCCCGCCGCGGTCACTCGAGCAGGGCCCGGAGCTGATCATCCGCCGGCACGCCAAGCCCACCGCCGAGGCCGCCGTCGAGCTGGGCCTCGTGGACACCGATCACCAGCGGTTCGCCCCGGCTGAATGAAGGCGCTGGTCAAGGTCGGCTACGGCTGCAACGAGAACTGCACCTTCTGCCACACGCTCGAGTACCGCCACGTCAACGGCTCGGCCGCGGACGTGCACCGGAAGATCGACCGCGCCCGGGAGCTGGACCACACCATGGTGGTGCTCTCCGGGGGCGAGCCCACCATGCGCCCCGAGCTCTTCGAGTGGGCGGAGCACGTCGCCCGGCTGGGCATGGACTTCGGGCTGGTCACCAACGGGCTGCTGCTGGCCTACCCCGACGTGCTCGAGCGGCTGCTCGCGTCGCGGCTGCGCTACGTCTACATGTCGCTGCACGGGGGCACCGCCGAGGTGCACCAGCGGGTGGTGCGCGCCGACACCTTCGGCCCGGCGATGCAGGCGCTGCGCAACCTCACCGGCAAGGGCCTCGACCTCACCGTCAACGCGGTGCTGGTGAAGCAGAACGTCGACGACCTGCTTCCGCTGGTCGACGCGGTGCTCCCCTTCCCCGACGCGGTGCTCAAGTTCTCGATGATCACCCCCAAGGGCGGGGGCAAGGCGCTCTTCGACGCCCTGACGCCGCGGGTCAGCGACGCCGCGGCCCGGGTGCAGGAAGCCATCGCCCACGGCCTCGCGCAGGGGGCGCCGCGCAGCCGCTTCGTGCACGACGGCCTGCCCTTCTGCCTGCTGCCGGGCCTCGAAGACCGCTACTCCGACCTGCGCACGCACCACTTCGCGACGATGGTGGAGACCAGCGAGGCCGACTTCCACCCGGTCGACGAGGTGGCGCGCGTGCAGCCGGCCGCGTGCGACGGGTGCGCGCAGCAGGGCTCGTGCCCCGCGCTGTACCGCGGCTACCACGAGGCCTTCGGCGAGGCGGAGCTGCGGCCGGTGCGGCACGGGGCGCGCTCGAACTCGTTCAACTACACGCTGGAGGCGGTGAGCGAGGCGCCCGCCGAGGGCTGCCTGCTGCTGCGTGACGGCGTCACCCCGTGGGACCGCGCCCGGCACCTGTTCATCGCGCACCAGGGCAAGGTGGCCCGCTACCGCACCCAGACCCGCGACTTCTCCGACGTGGAGCTTTCGCGCATCAAGCACGAGCGCGGGCAGGTGTACTTCGACGCCTCGAAGAAGAGCGCCCCCGACGACTTCGCCCGCGACCTGGTGCCCCTCTCGCGGAGCGCCCTGTGCACCGGCTGCCCCGAGCGCGAGCGCTGCACCGGCCTCTACGAGCCCCGCTTCGACGACGTCTTCTCTCGCGACGACGCGCGGGTGCGCGAGTTGCTGGGAGCGCTGGCGGGGCGCGTGCTGGACCTGGGCTGCGGCGGCGGCCCCTACGACGACGTGCTCGGGCCCCGGGTGCAGTCGGGCGCCGTGGACTACGTGGGCGTCGACCCCTCGGCCGAAGCCATCGCCGCGCTGGGCGCAAGGCGAGGGTGGGGCGCTCACCACGTGGGCACCGCCGAGTCGCTGGGCGCGCTGGCCCTGGGCACCTTCGACACGGTGCTGGTGCTGCGCTCGTGGAACCACCTGGTGGACGTGCCCCGGGCGCTGGGGCAGCTGCGCGCGAGCCTGCGACCGGGGGGCACCCTGCTGGTGGTGGACAACGAGGCCTTCGGGCTGGCGCGCTCGCCGCACCAGGCGCGCCGGGGTGAAGGGTCCACGGCGGGCTTCGAGCACTTCCGAAACCACTCCGCGGCCGAGGCATTCCGGAGCCTTGGCGGGCAGGGCCTCACCCTGGTCGAGCGCCTCGACTGTGGGCCTTCCACCAGCAACCAGTGGCTGCTGCGTTTGACCGCGGGTGGATGAGGTTGAGTACGAACGAGATCCCAGCCACACTGGCCGGCCCGCCTTCGTCTCGGTCTCCGACACTCCTGGAATCGCGCCCAGCGCCCCCATGAACCACACCATCACCACCCAGCTTTCGAACGGCACCGCGACGTTCTCGGTCGACCCTTCGCTCTACCCGCTCGACGCGTTGTACGGCGCGGCCTACATCTTCATCGACCGCTGCTTCGTCTTCCTCGACAAGGACGAGGCGGGCCGCGTCGTGGTGAGCCTCTCGCCCAAGAAGGGCCCGGCCGACGAGCCCACGCTGCAGAGCTGGGCCGGCGAGTTCGGCAACGAGCTGCTCTCCTGCGCGTGGCGGCACCAGATCTCCGCGCAGAACCGCCAGGTGCTCGAGCAGGTCACCAGCCTCGCCCTGGCCGGCGCCATGGGCCCGCCGTCGCTCGACGACCTGAGCAACTTCGACTTCTCCAGCCAGCCCCTCGAAGACCCGCTGGGCATCGCGATGTCGTGGGAGGAGAAGTACAAGAAGAAGACCCCGGCCGCCGCGGCGGGCACCCCGGCCGTGGCCGCGCCCGAGGCCGTGAAGCCATGACGCGACTGGCGTTCCACAAGTCGCTCTACGCCGGGAAGGCGGTCGACGAGGCGGTGAAGCTCTTCGCCACGCACGCCACCTGCGAGCTGAGCGAGACCGAGGCCGCGTGGGTGGTGCAGCTGTCGGCCCCCGACGCCCGCAAGGAACTGCGCGTGGCCCGCGAGCTGGGCAACTTCGCGCTCGGCCTCACCGTGCAGTCGCGCCAGGAGGCCGCGTGAACCTCCAGCTCCCCGCGCTCGCGCCCCGGCTCGACGTCACCACCCAGGCCTTCTTCCGCTTCCGCCAGGTCGGCAAGAAGGTGCTCATCACCAACTACGAAGGCTTCTGGGCGCTGCTGACCCCCGAAGAGTTCGAGCGCTACGCCACGGGCACCGTGCAGCCGGGCACCCCGCTGCACCAGCGCCTGACGGACAACAACTTCTTCAAGGCCACCTACGACACCCGCAAGGCCGCCGACCGCCTGTGGCAGCGGCGCCAGGCGCTCACCCAGGGGCCCAACCTCCACCTGCTGATCGTCACCCTGCGCTGCAACGAGAGCTGCGTGTACTGCCACGCCTCGCGCGCGGGCATGGACCAGGTCGAGACCGACATGAGCCGCGAGACGGCCGAGCGGTCCATCGACCTCATCCTCCAGAGCCCCAACCCGAACCTCACCATCGAGTTCCAGGGTGGCGAGCCGCTGGTGGCCTTCGACGTGGTGAAGCACGCCATCGCCTACGCCAACGAGAAGAACAAGACCGCGGGCAAGCAGCTCGAGTTCACCATGGTGACGAACATGTCCCTGATGGACGAGGAGAAGCTCGAGTACCTGCTCGCGAACCGGGTGCAGCTGTGCACCAGCGTCGACGGCCCCGAGCACCTCCACGACGGCCAGCGCAAGCTGCCGGGCGCCAGCGCGCACATGGCCGCGACCAAGTGGATCAAGCGCATCAACCAGGCCTACGCGGACCGCGGGCTCGACCCCACGCTGTACCGGGTGGAGGCGCTGCTGACGACCACGCGCGACTCGCTGCCACTGTGGAAGGAGATCGTCGACACCTACGTCGACCTCGGCTGCCGCGCGCTCTTCCTGCGCCCGGTGGACCCCTTCGGCTGGGTGGACAAGACGGCCCGCCGCGTCGAGTACCCCCGCGAGGACTTCCTCGAGTACTACCGCAACGCCGTCGACTACATGGTCGAGCTGAACCTCAAGGGCGTGCAGGTCCTCGAGCGCTACGCGGCGATCTTCCTCTCGAAGTTCTTCGGCAACGACCCCAACTTCCTCGATCTCCGCTCGCCGGCGGGCGCGGGCATCGGGTGCCTCGCGTTCAACTACGACGGCAAGGTGTTCACCTGCGACGAGGGCCGCATGCTGCACGAGATGGGTGACTCGAGCTTCCTGCTCGGCAACGTCACCGGCTCGAGCTTCAAGGACATCGTCAGCCACCCCACGGTGCGCTCGATGGTGTTGGCCTCGAACCTCGACGGCCAGCCCGACTGCATCAACTGCACGTACAACCCCTATTGCGGCACCCAGTCGACCCACAACCACAAGAAGTTCGGGTCGGTCTTCGGGCGCGCCCGCGAGAGCACCATCTGCGCGGTGCACAAGGGCATCCAGGACTACCTGTTCGAGCGCATCTCCACGGACGACCCCAAGGTCCTCGACATCTTCCAGAAGTGGACGACCTCCCGTCCCCGTACGCACTTCCTCCAACCGCCGACCGCCTGAGCCCATGCCGATCGAAAAAGACGACGAGTTCTCTGACTTGCCCAGCTTCGCCAAGAAGCCGTCGGGAGCGCTGGACGTCCTTCAGCGGCAGATCTCCGACAGCGCCCACGACGCCGCCCGCGAAGGCCGCGTGGTGATGCCCCAGGGTGACGGGCAGGTGTTCCTCGCCCAGCACTGCAGCCACGGGTCGCACGGCAGCCACGGGTCGCACGGCAGCCACGGCAGCCACGGTTCGCACGGCAGCCACGGCAGCCATGGTTCGCACGGCAGCCACGGCAGCCACGGCAGCTGGTGAGCCGGTGAACGCCCGGCCCGCCGAGCCGGTCGTCGAGGAGCGGATCGCCGCGCGGCAGGAGCGCGTGCACATCCTCACGGGCCCCACCTGCAACAACAACTGCACCTTCTGCATGGAGGAGGACCGAGAAGGCCGGGTGGTGACCAACTCGGCGACCACCGACGCGGTGGTGCAGCAGATCCTCGCGCAGAACCCCGGCTGCGAAGAGGTGTGCTTCACCTCGGGTGAGCCCACGGTCAACCCGCGCCTCGCGCAGTGGGTGAAGTGGGCCAGGGACGCGAAGGTGCGCCGCATCAGCATGATGACCAACGGGCGCACGCTGTCGTACGAGAAGTACGCGCGCATCCTCATCGGCGCGGGGATGAATCGCTTCTACGTTTCCATCCACGGGCACACCGCGAAGCTGCACGAGTCGCTGACGCGCACCCCCGGGAGCTACGAGCAGACGGTGGGCGGGCTGGAGATGGTGACGCGCTTCAAGCGCTACGGGCTCGAGCTGCACACCAGCACGGTGGTGACACGGCAGAACCTGCCCGACCTGCTCGAGATCTACCGCTTCCTGCGCAGCAAGGGCGTCGACCAGGTGGTCTTCAACGTGATGCAGGCCAACGGCCGGGCCAACACGCACTTCGACGTGCTCTTCCCCCGGTACTCGGAGATCGCCGCCGCGGCGAAGCAGTTCCTCGAGGTGCAGGGCAAGCTCGAGCCCAAGGTGCAGGCCTTCTTCGTGGACATCCCGCTGTGCACCACCACGCAGCTGCCCGACTTCAACCGCGGCTACGTCGAGAGCTACGTGCACTACGAGCCGCTGGCCAGCGGGGCGAAGCTGCTGGGGCCCGACGAGGTGGCCGCGCGCTCGGAAGACGGGGCGATGGTGGGCATCACCCGCGGAGATCTCGACGACGCCCAGCGCACCAAGCGGCCCGAGTGCAGCACCTGCCGCTACGACGCGACCTGCGAAGGGGTGTGGAAGAACTACCTCAAGCGCTACGGGTGGGACGAGCTGGTCCCCGTGCCCCCCACGCAGGGCTGAACGGGCCCCCCCATGGCGAACCTCGGCTACATGCAGGTGGTGCGGCACTGCAACCAGTACTGCCGCTTCTGCTCGAACCCCTCCAGCGGCTACGTGCTCGATCTCGAGACCGCGAAGAAGGAGATCGACGACTTCGCGCAGCGCCAGTACTTCGGGGTGATCCTCACCGGCGGCGAGCCGTCGCTCTCGCCCATCATCCCCGACATCACGCGCTACGCGGTCGAGCGGGGGCTGCACGTGCGGATGATCACCAATGGCTCGCAGCTCGCGCGCCCGGGCCTGGCGCAGCAGTACGCCGAGGCGGGCCTGCGCCACTTCCACGTGAGCATCCACAGCGTGCGCGAGGGCGTCGAAGACTTCCTCACCGGGGTCAAGGGCAGCTACGCGCAGGCCATGGACGCGCTGGAGAACCTCAGCGCGGTGGGCGCCACCATCAACATCAACACGGTGATCAACCGCTTCAACGCCGACCACCTCGACGAGAACGTGCGGGTGCTCTACGCGCGCTTCCCCTCGTTGAGCCACCAGGTGTGGAACAACCTCGACCCGTCCATGGGCCGGGCCGAGACCAACCGCGACACCGCGCACCGGCTGGCCGACTTCGAGCTCTCGTTGACCCGCGCCATGCGCTGGCTGCACCGCGCCGGGAAGACCTTCCGCGTCGAGCGCGTGCCCCTCTGTTACATGACCGAGTTCGCGCACTGCTCCACCGAGACGCGCAAGATCGTGAAGAAGGAAGAGCGCATCGTGCACTTCCTCGACGAGAAGGGCACCATTCGCCAGACCGACTGGATGCACGCGAAGTCAGCGGCCTGCCAGAAGTGCTCGCTCAACGACATCTGCGGCGGCCTCTTCGAGCTGGGCGACCACTACGACCTGGGCGAGCTGCACCCGGTCTTCGTGCCCCCGCAGCCCATCGTCGACCGCGTGCTCGCCGACCGGGACTGAAAGCGCCCTACCCGTCCTTCGGCTTGAAGAGCTGGGGGAACAACCCGCGCAACGCCTCGCCTGACTTGCGCTCGCGCATCGAGACCTCGGCCGTCGCCGGGGTGCCCTTGCCCAGGTCGGCCAGCTCCGCGCGCACCGCGGCGGGCGGCGCAGGCACGCTCACGTGTTCCGGCACCCACGCCTCGCCCGGGCCGGTGAAGAGCCGCGACACCGCGTCGGCCGCGGCCGGGGGCAACGGGGCCTTCGCGGGCGCCGCGAGTTCGTCGGGGCCGAAGCGCGCGAGGTAGACGGCGTCGACACCCGGGCAGCGCTCGCGCGCGGGGCAGCCTTCACACGGCGGCGCGAAGGCCCGCGGGCGTGAAGGCAGGGCGCGCGCGGCGAAGGGTCCCAGCAGGCACAGGGGCATGCCGCCGGCGAAGCTGCGCAGCCCCTGCTTCGTCGCCGCGTCGAGGGCGTGCAGGGCGTAGGGCACGGCGAGCGCGAGCCTCGGCACCACCCGGTCCATGGCGGCGATGGCCCGGCCGGCGATGAACGGGGCGGTGAGCTGCCACGCGCTGACGCCCCGCGAGAGCAGCAGCGCGGGCAGCGCGTTGAGCACCCGGTAGTTGGAGCGGGTGACCACCGTGCTCGCCACCACCTGCAGCCCCTGCGCGCGCGCCACGCCGATGCCCGCCAGCAGGGCGACGAAGCTCCCCTCGACACCCGAGTGGTAGTCGTGCACCGCCGCGTCGCCGCCCAGCACCGTGAGGTGCACGTCGGTGAGGCCCGCGTCGGCCAGCGCCTTCGTCAAGGCCGGCTCCGCCAGGCGCCGGCCGTTGCTCTGCAGGCCGACACGCTCGAAGCCCGCGTCGCGCGCCAGGCGCACCAGCGCGGCGAGCGCTTCGCGCAGGGTGGGCTCGCCGCCGACGAAGGTGAGCTCGGTGGCGCCCTGGGCCCGAAGCTGGGCGAGCTGCGAAGGCACCTCGCCCTCAACGAGCGGAGGCAGCCCGTCCTGGGCGCAAAAGACGCAAGCGTTGTTGCACGCGCGGGTCAGCGACAGCGTGGCGCGCGTCATCGGCGGTTACAGCTGGGCCGTGGAGTGCTGCCGCAGGGTCACGAGGGTCGGCACCGGGAGGCCCGTCTTCTCGTAGTGGTCGAGCCACGCGGCCAACGCCCGGGCGGCCTGGCCTTCACCTTCGCGGGTCGGGCCACCGCTGTTGCAGACGTAGACCGAGAGGGAACGCGACTGGCCGACGCCGGGAATGCCCGCGTCGTCACGCTTGAGCACGTTGAGGCGGAAGCGCTGCTCGCCTTCGCTCAGGTGCACCGCGATGGCGCCCTCGATGGGGCCGTGGATGGCGTCGATGGTCCACACGCCGGCCAGCGACATGCCCGGCTCGAGGCTGCGGAACGGGAGATCCCCGTGGACCTGCCGGGCAGGCGCGACGGTGGCGGGCGAGGCGGCGAGAGCGGGGGCCGCGAGGGCTCCGACTCCCAGCCAGGTCACGACATCTCTGCGGCGCAGGCTCATGGGCTCATTCCTCGGGTGAAAGCGCCACGCTACGGGCTGCGCTCGGCACTGGTCAAGTCTTACACTGGGCAGAATGTCGCTGCTCGACGTCATCCTTGGCTACGACTGCAACCTGGCCTGCGACTACTGCACCATCAGCCCCGAGATGCGGCCCCGGGCGCTGCCCACGCCGCAGGTGGTCCGGGCGCTGCGCGAGGGCCGGGCCGCTGGCTTCGACGCGGTGTCCTTCACCGGGGGCGAGCCCACGCTGCGGGGCGATCTCGAGGGCCTCGTCCGCGCGGCCCGCAGCCTCGGCTTCACCGACATCAAGGTGCAGACCAACGGCCTCCTGCTCGCCCACCCCCAGAACCTCGACCGGCTGATCGCCGCGGGCCTGAGCCGGCTGCACATCTCCATTCACACCCACGAGGCCGAGGCCTACGAGCGGCTGGTGCGGCGCGAGGGCACCTTCGAGCTCATGCGCCGCGCGGTGGAGCTGGCCGTCACCCGCCCCCTGGCCTTCGTGGCCGACGTGATCATCAAGGACGACACCTGGCAGCGGCTGCCCGACGCCCTCACGTGGCTGGCCGACCGGGGCGTGCGCGAGGTGCACCTCTGGTACGTGTCGCTGTCCGACGGCAACCGCGACAACGTCGGCTCGCTGCCGCGCATGGCCGAGGTGATGCCCACGCTCCACGCGGCGCTGCGGCTGGGGGCGGCCCGGGGGCTCGAGGTGCGCTCGCTGCACGTGCCGCGGTGCCAGCTGGGGCCGCTCGCCGCGCACGCCTGGGACCCCGGCTCGGAGCGGGTGCGGGTGGTGAGCCCCGACGCGACCTTCGATCTCAAGGACAGCCGGCTGGCCGGGCGGGTGTACGTCGCGGGCTGCGAGGGCTGCACCTTCCGCGCGGTGTGCCCCGGCGTGCGCCCCGACTACGTGGCGAAGTTCGGCGAGGGCGAGTTTCGGGCCGTCTTCTGACGGAGCGGAAGGTGGGTGGGGTACGCTTCGCGGCTCATGCTCTCCGAGGAAACCCACGCCCAGAGCGTCGCCGACACGCGCCTCGCTTCCCACGAAGACGCCGCCCACGAAAAACGCAACTGGGTGCGGCTCACCTTCGACTGCAACAACGGCTGCACCTTCTGCCTCGACTCGAACACCCACGACGGCAGCAACCGAAGTACCGAGGAGATCAAGAAGCAGATCCTCGACGGGCGCAGCAAGGGCATGACCCGGCTGATCCTCTCCGGCGGCGAGCCCACCATTCACCCGCACTTCATCGACTTCGTGCGCTTGGGCACGCTCGCGGGCTACCGCAAGGTGCAGACCGTCACCAACGGCCGGCTCTTCGCATACCCCCAGTTCCTCCAGCGCTCGCTGGCCGCCGGGCTCAACGAGATCACCTTCTCGCTGCACGGGCCCAACGCCAGGGTGCACGACGCGCTGGTCGGCGTGCCGGGCGCGTTCGACCAGGAGACCACCGCCCTCAAGGCCGCGCTGGCTGACGGCCGGCCGGTGGTCAACATCGACGTGGTGATCAACAAGGGCAACATCAAGGTGCTGCCCGAGATGCTCGAGCTGTTCATCTCGTGGGGCGTGCGCGAGTTCGACCTGCTGCAGGTGGTGCCCTTCGGGCGCGCCTTCAACGAGGGCCGCGAATCGCTGTTCTACGACTTGAAGGAGATGCGCCCCTACCTGCTCCAGGCGCTGGAGATCAGCCGGCGCCCCGACATGCACATGTGGTTCAACCGCTTTCCGCCCCAGCATCTCGAGGGCTACGAGCAGCTGATCCAGGACCCGTACAAGCTCAACGACGAGGTGCGCGGCCGCAAGGAGGAGTTCGCCGGGCTGCTGGAGACCGGCGTCGATCTCGACTGCCGCGACCCCGAGCGCTGCCACTACTGCTACCTCGAGCCGCTGTGCGACACGCTCTACGCGCTGCGCGACCAGGTGGCCGCCGAGCGCTTCGACCGCGTGCGCGTGGACACCGAGTGGGAAGCGCAGCAGGCCCCGGTGTTCGGCGGTGACCCCGCGAGCCGCGCCCGCGCCGAGGACCGCCGCACCGCGCTCTTCGAGAAGCTCAAGGCCGAGGGCAAGGTGATCAACGCCCCCGAAGACGCCTTCGTGCCCGTCAACGCGCCCGCCGAGCTGGCGCAGCGCGCGGGCGTGAAGCGGCTGTGGCTCAAGGCCCCCTCGTGGGCGCGCGCCCGCACGCTGCTCGCCGCGTGGCCCGCCACCCTGGAGCTCGAGCTGGAGCTCGACGACCCCACCGAGGTCGTCGCCCAGGGCGCGCAGCTCGACGGGCGGCGCATCGCCCGGGTGCTCGCCCACACCACGGCCCAGGCCCAGGCGCTGCTCGCGGCCCCGGGCGACTTCGAGGTGCTGGTCGACGTCACGCGCGAGACCGCGCCGTGGCTGACCTCGCTCACCGAGGCCCCGGCGCGGCTGACGCTGCGCCAGCCGACGTGGGACCGGCTCACCGACTCGCAGGCCAACGACGTGGAGCTGGGCGCGTTCTTCCGCGGCCTGCGCGCGCCGCTGCCCGCCGAGGGCCTGCCCCGGTGCGTCACCTCCCACGCGCGCCCCGAGCTGGCGACGCTGGACACGGCGATGATGACCCCCGCCGGCCGCCTCGAGGCGTTCCGCTTCACCAAGCGCTACATCCTCGACCACTACTTCACCAAGAGCCTGCGCTGCGCCGAGTGCGTGCACGTCGACGCGTGCCGTGGCCTGCACGTCAACTACGTGCGCTCCCACGGGTACGCGGTGATGCAGCCGATCAAGGCCACGGCGGAGCTCGCGGGATGAGTCGCCTGCTCCTCGTGCACCCGCCGGTCTCGGTGGCGCGCGACTTCATCGACTACCCGTACTTCTCGGACCTGGGGGCGGTGCAGCTGGCGGCGGTGTTGCGCCAGCAGGGCCACGAGGTGTCGCTCGTCGACGCCTTTGCCCTCGAGCGCTCGACCCTCAGCTGGGTGGACGGCCGGGCCTTCCTCGGGGCGACGGTGGCCGACGTGCTGGCCGCCTCCGACGCCGCCGGCGAGGTCGACGCGATCATCGTCACCTTCTCTCCCTTTCACCGCCCCCCGGCCCGCGACCCGGTGCTGGGCGAGGTGCTCACCGGGTTGCAGCGGCCGAACCACACCCCGCTGCTGCTGGTCGACGCCTACCAGTCGGGCCAGCACTACGTGGACGCCGAGGGGAAGGACGTGCTCGCCGCCTACCCCGAGGTGCGCTGCTGGGTGAAGTACGAGGCCGAGACCACGGTGCCGCGGCTGCTGCAGCGCCTGGCCCGCGGCGAGGCCATCGACGGCGTGCACCGCGGCGAGACCGCAGACCTCGAAGCGCTGCCGCTGCCGGCCTGGGATCTCGTCGATCTCCGCGCGGCCGACGCGTTCCGCGAGCGCGTGGTCAAGCACCTGGGCCGGGGAGGCTGGGCGTTCCCCATCGACGGGCGCACCCTGCCGATGCTCACCAGCCGCGGCTGCCCGTACTCGTGCGTGCACTGCAGCTCGAACCCCGACCGGTTGCCCGGCGCCCCCAAGGTGCAGCGGCGGCTCTCGGCGGGCAAGCTGCGCGCCTCGATCGAGGCGCTGGTGCGCACCCACGGGGCCACGCGGCTCGAGGTGCTCGACGAACTGCTCAACGTCGACGAGGCGCACTTCGAGGGGTTCCTCGCCGCCGTGGCGCAGGAGCAGGTGCGCTTCGACGTGCCCAACGGCCTGCGCGCCGATGGCCTCGAGGCCCGGCACTTCGCCGCCATGAAGCCCTTCGTCACCACCGTCAGCGTGTCCGCCGAGAGCGGCGTGCAGCGCGTGGTCAACGAGGTGGTGAACAAGAAGCTCGACCTCGCGCGCATCACCCAGGCGGCCCAGGCCGCCCAGGCCGCGGGCGTGCCGCTGCTCATTCACTTCATCATCGGCATGCCCGGCGAAACGGCCGAGGAGATCAACGGCACGCTCGCCTGGGCCATGGACCTCTACGACGAGTACGGCGCCTGGCCCGCGGTGCAGTTCGCCACGCCGCTGCCGGGCACGAAGCTGGCGAAGGGCCGCACGCTGCCGCAGGTCGCCGACTGGGGCCCGGCCTTCCAGCACACGCCCAGCCAGCCCGGCGCGTCGGTGTCGCCCGAGGAGTTGGTGCGCTTCAAGTGGACCTTCGACCAGCGGCTGCAGTCGTCGACCGGGCCGAAGAAGGTGATCCTGAACCTCACCTACGTCTGCAACAACCACTGCACCTTCTGCGCGGTGGGCACGCGCACCCAGCTGCACGGGCACCCGGAGCGGCAGCGGGAGCACCTCGAGCGGCACCGCGCGCAGGGCGTGACGATGCTCGACATCGACGGCGGCGAGCCCACGCTGCACCCCGACCTCATCACCCTGGTGCGCTACGCGCGGCACCTCGGCTACCGCAAGGTCAACGTCACCACCAACGGCCGGCTGCTGGCCTACGACGACTTCGCCAAGCGCCTGGTGCGCAGCGGGCTGACCACCCTGCTCTTCTCGGTGCACGGCCCCGACGCGCAGAGCCACGCGCAGCAGGTGGGCGTCGCCGAGGCCTTCGAGCAGACGACGGCGGGCATCCGCAACGCGCTGCTGCACAAGCCGGCGAACGTGGACTTGGGGCTCAACATCACCCTGACCCGGGGCAACACCGAGAAGCTGCCCGAGGTCGCGCAGCTCGCGTGGGATCTGGGCCTGCGGTGGATGAACATCCAGTTCCTCACGCCCTTCGGCCGGGCCACCCGGGGGCACTCCCCCGACACCGAGCGCGCGGCGGAGGTCACCCGCGGGGTGATCGACGCGTGGAAGGACCGCATGAAGTTCCAGGTCATCAACCTGCCCTTCTGCTTCATGCGTGGCTACGAGCAGTACCTGATGGGCGACCTGGCGAAGCTCGAGCGGCACATGATCTTCGTGAACAACGAAGAGGTGAACCTCTCGAAGTACCTCGCCGAGCGCCGGGTGAAGAAGCCGGTGTGCGCCACCTGCCCCAACGCCGTGTTCTGCGGGGGCTTCTACGAGCTCGACGCGGTGCCCGAGCCGCCGTGGGTCTTCAGCGAAGACGAGGCGGCCGGCGAAGGCCCAGCCCCGGAGGCCTGAGCATGTCGAAGCCAGCGGGAGCGCTGCGGACGGTCGGGGTGATCGGCGGAGGCACCGCGGGCTACTTCGCCGCGCTGGCGCTCCAGCGGCGCTTCCCGCACCTTTCGGTGAGCGTGGTGGAGAGCAAGACCATCCCCATCATCGGCGTGGGCGAGGCCACCACCACGCTGCTGCCCCCCTTCCTGCACGCGCAGCTGGGGCTCGACGTCGAGGCGCTCTACCGGGAAGCGAAGCCCACCTGGAAGCTGGGCATCAAGTTCGAGTGGGGTGACCCCGACGGCTTCTTCACCTACCCCTTCGGCCCCGCGAACCCCATCGAGGCCGCGGCCTTTGACGGCCACTTGCGCGCCCAGTCGCTGACCTCGCTGCTCATGGCGGCCGACAAGAGCCCGCTCCTGCGCGAGGCCGACGGCAGCATCACCTCGCTGCTGGGCCACACCAAGTGGGCGTACCACCTGCACAACGCGCCCTTCGTGGCCTTCCTCGCGAAGACCGCGGCCGCGCGCGGCATCACCCACGTCGAGGGGAAGATCTCCCGCGTCGAGACCTCGCCGGACCAGGGCCGCGTCGAGGCGCTGCACCTGGTCGATGGGCGGCGGCTGTCGTTCGACCTCTACGTCGACGCCAGCGGCTTCCGCTCCCTGCTCATCGAGGGCGCCCTGGGCTCGAACTTCGAGAGCTACGCCTCGAGCCTGTTCTGCGACACCGCCGTCGTCGCCAACGTGCCCCACGGCGGGCTGGTGCGGCCCTACACCACCGCGCAGACGATGAACGCGGGCTGGTGTTGGCGCATCCCCGTCGAGGCGGAGGACCACCGCGGCTACGTGTTCTCGTCGGCGTTCCTCGACGAGGGCCGCGCGATGGAAGAGCTCGCGGCGAAGAACCCGGGCCTGGGCGAGCCGTGGGTGGTGCGCTTCCGCTCCGGCCGCCACCGCGAGTTCTGGAAGGGCAACACCGTGGCCGTGGGCAACGCCTACGGCTTCGTCGAGCCCCTCGAGTCGACGGCGCTGCACATGGTGATCATCGAGCTGGGCTACCTGCTCGACGCCGTGGCCGCGGCGAACGGCGGGCTGCCCGACCTGGGCCCGGCCAACGCGAAGATCGGCGCCCACTGGGACTCGCTGCGCTGGTTCCTCGCGGTGCACTACAAGTTCAACGAGCGCCTCGACACGCCCTTCTGGCGAGCGGCCCGCGCCGACGTCGACGTCACCGGCCTCGCGGAAGAACTCGAGCGGCTGCGCACCCGCGGGCCGTGGGTCGAACGCGGGGGCACGCGGTTCGCCGCCGACGACCCGACCTTCGGTCACGAGGGGTTGATGATGGTGCTCCTGGGGCAACGCGCCGACGCGGCCGCGCCCCGGACGCTCGCGGGCTCCGCGCAGGCCTGGGCGGCGCGGGTGGCGGCGCAGCGGGAGCTCGTCGCGCGGGCGCTGCCGCAGGCCGAGGCCCTGGCCTGGTTGCGCGCGAACCCCGCCGTGTTGCGCGCGGCAGTGGAAGCCCCCGACGCCTGGTGCCAGGGCAACGCCGAGCGCGTCGACGTGGCGAAGGGCGCCCACCCGCGCGGCGACGGGCCTCGTGCGGGAAGCCCGTACGAAGCCCTGCTGCAGTCGCTGCGCTGAGCGCGGGTCAGAGGAAGCTGGCGCGGACGGTGTACGCGGAGCAGTTGCGCGAGCCGGAGGTGCGCTGCACGTGCACCACCCACGACGTGGACCTCGGGGTGGCGTCGGAGCAGTTGCCGAAGGCCTGGCAGTTGTTGGGGTTCGAGGGGAAGGTCATCTCGACCGTGGTCAAGGTCTGGCTACACCAGGCCCCGGAGCCACAGGTGTTCTCGGCCTGGAACACGAACTGGCCGCCCGCCGTGTTGATGAGCTCGATCTTGGGGTGGTAGTAGCCGCCGACGCCCGGCACACCGGTGAAGGCGACGACGAAGTAGTCATCGCCGTTCGCGTCGACGTAGCCGGTCAGGTCCTGGGTGCCGCCCGCGCCCACGGTAATGGTCTTGCCCGCGGCGGCGCCGCAGCTGTTGGGGATGCCGTCGTTGATCGTCGGGTTGATGTCGACCTGGCCGTCACAGTTGTTGTCGAGCCCGTCGCAGATCTCGGTGCTGGGCTGGGTGGTCTGGGTGCACGTCAGCGCGCCCGTCGTGCAGGCGGTCGTGCCGGCGGCACACACCCCCTGCAGGCCGGTGTTGCAGGCGACGCCGCCGCCGGGGTTGCCGTTGTCCACCACCCCGTTGCAGTCGTTGTCGCGCCCGTCGCAGGTCTCGGCGGACGCCTGCACGTTCTGGTTGCAGGCGACCGCGCCGGCGGTGCACGCCGTGGTGCCGGGGGAACAGACGCCGGGGCGGCCGGTGCTGCACGAGGCGCCACCGCCGGGGTTGCCGTTGTCCACCGCCCCGTTGCAGTCGTTGTCCTGCCCGTCGCAGGTCTCGGCCGAGGGCTGCACGTTCTGGTTACAGGCGATGGCGCCGGCGGTGCACGCCGTGGTCCCCGCGGTACAGACGCCCTGGAGGCCCGTGTTGCAGGCCAGGCCGCCGCCGGGGTTGCCGTTGTCGATCGCCCCGTCACAGTTGTTGTCGAGGCCGTCGCAGCTCTCGGCGCTCGGAGCCACGAGCTGGTTGCACACCACCGCGCCTCCGGAACACGCGGTGATGCCCGGGGCACAGACGCCCGGCCGGCCCGTGTTGCAGCTCACCCCGCCACCGGGGTTGCCGTTGTCCGCCGTGCCGTCGCAGTCGTTGTCGATGCCGTCGCAGATCTCCGCCGCCGGCGCCGTGGTGCGTGAGCAGGTGATGGCGCCCGAGGTGCAGGTCGTGGTGCCCGGCGCGCAGGCGCCCTGCTGGCCGGTGCTGCAGCTCGCGCCGCTGCCCGGGTTGCCGTTGTCGTTGGTGCCGTCGCAGTCGTTGTCGAGACCGTCGCAGCGCTCGAGGCTCGGCGCGACGTCGCGGTTGCAGGCCACGGAGCCCGCGGTGCAGGCGGTGGTGCCGGCCGCGCAGACGCCCAGCTCACCGGTGCTGCAGGCGAAGCCGCCGTCAGGGTTCCCGTTGTCGTTGGTGCCGTCGCAGTCGTCGTCGAGGGCGTTGCAGCGCTCGAGGACGGGGGTGATGGTCTGCACGCAGATGACGCCGCCGTCGGCGCAGGCGGTGGCGCCCACCGCGCACTGACCGGGCACGCCCGTGGGGCAGTCCACGCCGCCGTCGGGGTTGCCGTCGTCGGCCACGCCGTCGCAGTCGTCGTCGAGGCCGTTACAGGCCTCCGGAAGGGCGGTGGCGTTGGCGACGCAGGTCACGCCGCCGTCGAAGCACAGCGTCACGCCAGGGGAGCACTGGCCGAAGAGTCCCGTGTCGCAGGTCACGTTGCCGCCGGGGTTGTTCTCGTCAGCCGCGCCGTTGCAGTTGTCGTCGAGCCCGTTGCACGACTCGGCGGCGGGGAAGTACTGCTGCTCGCAGGCGAGCCCGCCGTCGGCACAGGTCGAGAGGCCCAGCGCGCAGCGACCCAGCAACCCGGTGCTGCAGTCGACGCCGGCGTCGGGGTTCCCGTCGTCGGCGAGGCCATCGCAGTTGTCGTCGATGCCGTTGCACGACTCGACGGTGGGCTGCGCCAACGCGATGCAGGCCACGCCGCCGTCGGCGCAGAGGGTGGTGCCCGAGCGACACGCGCCGAGGGCGCCCGTGTCACAGGCCACGCCGCCGTCGGGGTTGAGCTCGTCGATGACGCCGTCGCAGTTGTCGTCGAGGGCGTTGCAGGCCTCGGAGTGGGCCACCATCTGGGGCACGCAGATCACCCCCGCGTCGCTGCACTGGGTGAGCCCGGGGGCGCAGACGCCTTCCTGGCCGGTGACGCAGGCCTGCGACTGGCCGGCCGCGCCATCGTCGACGGTGCCGTTGCAGTCGTCGTCGAGGCCGTTGCAGCTCTCGGTGCCCGCGGCGCCGGGGGTGCAGGTCTGGGCGACGCCGGCCACGCACGCCTTGGCGGTGCGGGCGCAGATGCCCTGGCCGCACTGGAGATCGGCGAGCCCTTCGTCCGTCATGTTGTTGCAGTTGTCGTCGGCGCCATTGCACTGCTCGGCTGCGCCGGGGTGCACGCCCGCCGCGGTGTCGTCGCAGTCTTCGCCCAGGCACCCGGCCCCGACGCCAAACCCGTCGCCGTCACCGTCGAGACAGCTGCCCGCGCCGCCGCCGGTGCCGCCACCCATGCCCGTGCCGCCGCCGGTGCCGGTGCTGCCACCGGTCGCCGCGCCGCCCCCCTCACCGCCGTCGGAGCCCACGTTCGTGGGGCCGCAGTTGCAGTTCGTGAGGCTCGCCATGACAAAAACGAGGAACGTCGCGCGCAGCAGACGGGTGAGTTTGGACATGGATCCCCAGGGAAGAAGAAGTCAGCCTACCTGACGGAATTGATCCAGGTCATGCCTTCTGCAAGGGGTTTGATGTAGGCGAATCGGCGCCTCGGGGGTCGCGCTTGCTGCGGCGCTCCGGAGGCCGGTCTACGGTGCCGGCCCATGGCAGAGGTGCACGAGCCCGCGCGCCGGCCACCGTTCGCGGCGTGGTGGGTCTTCGGGAAGCGCTCGATCATCGGGCTGTTGGGGGTGCTCGCGGCGCTCGACGCGTGGGCGTGGGAGTCCACCGACCCTGACTTCTACCTCCCCGACGTGTTCCGGCCGCTGGCCCTGGCCTGCCTCGTCGGCTTCGTCGCCACGGGGCTGCTGCGCGCGCACCTGCCGCGCCGGGCGCTGCGCACGCTCTTGCTGGTGGTGGTGGGCGCGGTGCTGGTGCTCGAGGCCCAGGCGCGCTTCGCGGATCGCGCGGTCGACCGCATCGAGCAGACCAGCGACGTGCTCTTGCGCTACCGCTACCGCCCCGGCGCTTTGGTGCGCGGCGCGGGAGACCCCGAGGGCGTGAGCGTCAACCACCTGGGGCTGCTCGATCTCGAGCGCACCATGCCCAGGCCCGCGGGCGTGTACCGGGTGGTGGTGCTCACCGGGTCGATCGCCAACGACCCCTCGGTGCCCTTCGCCGAGCGCTTCTTTCGCCGCCTCGAGACACAGCTGCAGGCGTCGATGCCGGAGCGGCGGGTGGAGGTCGTGAACGTCTCGTGCGAGGGCTACAACACGCTGCAGCAGGTGCGCGCGCTGGAGCAGGTCGGCCTGCAATACGAGCCCGACCTGGTGGTGGTGGCCTCCATGCTCACCGCGGCGTCGTTCCAGAACGGGGGCTACCGGCGAGTGGGCAACAGCTTCTTCGCCTTCCGGTTCCTGCCGCTGGTGGCGATGGCCCAGACGGGCAGCGCCTGTTCGCTCTTCGCGCCGCTCTACGAGCGCTACACCTTCGACCTCGTGGTGCGGAACTCGTTCGAGCGGCTCGCCCTGCTCGGCCGGCAGCACCACTTCCAGGCGCTGGTGGCGGTGCTCCCGGTGCTCGAGCGCTTCGACGACCCGGTGTGCGTGAGGCTCTACGACCAGGTCCTCGCGGCGGCGAAGCAGGCCGGGCTCCCGACGCTGCGCGTCCCCGACGCGTTCCTCGGCTCGCGCTGGGAAGACTTCATGAAACCCGGCCAGCGGTGGGATCTCAGCCACCCCAACGCCGCCGGCCATCGGCGCATCGGCGACAGCCTCGCGGCGGGCGTGTTGGCGCTGCCGGACGCGCCAGCAGCGCGTTGACATTGGCCTCGTGCCGCGTAGCGTCGGGGGTTTCCCCGCTCAGCGGCAGGTGGTGCATGAGGCGACTCCTCGAGAAGCTCAGCGTGAGGCTCTCCCTTTCGACCCACTGGCGTTCCCGGGGCCGCAAGGCCGCGGCGATCCGCGGGTTCCAGGCCACCGAGGCCGACGGGGTGTGGCACCTGCACCGGGGCCTGGCGCGCTCCGCGGACCCCCGGCTGCGCGCCATCCTCTTCACCCACAGCCTCGAAGAAGAGGCGCACGCCGAGGAGTTCGGCCACGTCTACAAGGCGTACACCGACCGGGAGATCCCCGCCGCGAACTACGAGCGCGACGATCTCTACGGAAAGGACATCGAGCTGTGGCGCAGCCTGGCCTTCGTGCACGTCGGAGAGGAAGACGCGACGAGCCGCTTCCGCGCCATCGCCCAGGCGCTGCCTGTCACGGACCCCTTGCGGGCCTCGCTGCTGAAGATCGTCGAAGACGAGGAAGGCCACGTGGATCTCACCGCGCAGTTGCTGGCGCGCCTGGGGGCACCGCCGGCCGAGGTGCGCCGCGAGTACGCGCGCGTGCGCTGGAGCCGCAGGTGGCAGGCCTGGCTGCGCAGCGGCAAGGGCGCGATCGACACCCTGGCCACGCTGATGCTCAGCGCCGTGTATTTCGCCGCGGCGCCGTTCCTCTTCGCCGTGGCCCGAAGGAAGCTCGCCACCCGCCACGTGGAGTTCGACAACAACCGCACCAAGAGGCTCTCGGAATGAAGGTGCTGGGGGTGTCGTACGGCTACCACGATGCGTCGGCGTGCCTGGTGGTCGACGGCCAGGTGGTCGCCGCCTCGGCCGAAGAGCGCTTCACGCGGCAGAAGCACGACGCGAATTTTCCCACCTGGGCCATCGAGTTCTGCCTCGCCCAGGGGGGGATCGGCGCCGGCGATCTCGACCAGGTGGTGTTCCACGAAGACCCCCACGCCAAGTTCTCGCGCGTGCTCACCGCGTCGCTCGCGCCCTTCCCCGGCTCGCGGCGCGAGTTCGTCAACGCCATCAAGGCGTGGCTGGGCAAGAAGCTCTGGTCGCTCAACACCCTCTCGGCGCGGCTCGACGTCGAGCCCGAGCGGGTCTCCTACCTGAGCCACCACTACAGCCACGCGGTGCAGGCCTTCCTCGGGTCGGGCTTCCGCGAGTCGGCCATCTTGATCGTCGACGCGGTCGGCGACTGGGCGTGCACCGCGCTCTACCGGGGCGCGTGGGTCGACGGGCAGCCGAAGGTCGAGCGCGTGCTCGAGCTCGCCTTCCCTCACTCGCTGGGCCTGGTGTACTCGGCGTTCACCGCGTACCTGGGCTTCTCGCCCAACGACAGCGAGGCCAGCACCATGGCGCTGGCGGGCTTCGGCACGCCCCGCTTCGCCGCCGAGGTGCGGCAGATCATCCCCGCCGCGAGCGACGGCACCTACGAGGTCGACCAGCGCTACTTCCACTTCGCCGACTTCTACCGGGGCGCCTTCTCGGACAAGTTCGTCGCCACCTTCGGGCCGCCGCGCACGCAGCAGTTCAAGCTCCCGCAGAACTGCCTTTCGGCCACGCCCAGCCTCGATCCCGAGGGGCAGCGCTTCGCCGACGTGGCGGCCAGCGTGCAACTGGTGCTCGAGGAGCGGATCCTCGAGCTGTGCGCGACGCTGCGCGCGGCGGTGCCGTCCGACAACCTCTGCTACGCGGGCGGTGTCAGCCTCAACTGCGTGGCCAACCAGGAGGTGCTCACCCGCGGGCCGTTCCGGAACGTCTACATTCCCCCCGACCCGGGCGACGGCGGCACCAGCGTGGGCACCGCGCTGAGCTACGCGGCCACGCACGCCCCCTGCGAGCCCCGGGCGATGCAGTACACCCCGTACCTCGGCTCGGCCTTCGACGAGCAGCCGGCCATCGAGATGCTCGCGCACGTCAACCCCGACCACGTGCTGCGCTACCTCAAGCGCGGCCACACCCAGCCCCGGGGCCTGCGCTGGGCCCACCAGGTCTTCGCCGACGAAGGGGCGCTGTGCGACGAGGTGGCCAGGCGCATCCTCGAGGGGCGCATCGTGGGCTGGTGCCAGGGCCGCGCCGAGCTGGGACCCCGGGCCCTGGGCAACCGGTCGATCTTGATCCGCGCCGATGACCCGGTGCTCGCCGAGCGCCTGAGCCGCGCGGTGAAGGATCGCGCGCTGTACCGCCCCTACGCGTTCTCCATCACCGCGAGCGACGCCCCGAAGGTGCTCGCCTGCGCGCCGGAGCACCTCACCTTCAACCGGTGGATGCAGTACGCGGTGCCGGTGCGGCCCGAAGCGCGCGCGCAGGTGCGGGCGGCGCTGCACGTCGACGACACCACGCGGCCCCAGGTCTGCTTCCCCGAAGACAACCCGCGGTTCCACCGGCTGCTCGAGACCCTGGGGCGGAGCACGGGCCTCTGCGTGGTGCTCAACACCTCGTTCAACCCCAGCGGCTACCCCATCGTCTCGACGCCCCTCGAGGCGCTCTCGATGTTCGCCCGCACCGACATGGACGCGCTGGTGATGAACGACACCCTGGTGTGGAAACAATGACGCGCGCGCGCAGTTGGTCCACCAACCTCACGCTCACCGCGCGGACGGTGCGCACCACCGCGAAGATGCTGCGCCAGCACCGGCTCGGTGCGTTGATCCCCCTCTTCTGGGTGCTCCTGCTCGGCGCGCTGGTGCTGTGGCTGATCAACGCCATCGCCCCGCTCGCACCCTTCGTCTATTCGTTGTTCTGAGGAACCTGATGAAGCCCCTGCGCACCTCCACGAAGGTCCTCCTCGTCGTCGTCCCCCTCGCCCTGGCCATCGTCGGCGTCCAGCACGCCGACCGGGTCCGCGGCCTGTTCCGCGCGAAGCCGGAGCAGCCGCGCCCCGCGCCCGTGCCCGCCCGTGAGGCGAACGCGGCGGAGCTCGCCTTCGTCGCGCCCCTGGTTCCGGGAGCCAAGCTGCTCGACTACGACATCAAGGCCATCATCGGCGTCGAGCACGGGGGGCTCTGGCTGCGCCTCGAGAAGGGGCCCGTGGGACTCTACCTCACCATCGCCCTGGCCTCGACGGCCGACGCGGGGCCGCTGCCCCCGACCGTCGTGGGGCCGTACGCGCTCTTCGACTCTGGTTCCAACGCACCGATGGCAGACGCCGAGCGCCTGAGGGCCGCTGTCGGCGCGGTGCTCATGGGCCACCCCGAGGTACCGCCGCCGCCGGGCCTCGCGATCTTCGCGCTGGGGGACCTGCCGACGCCGCCGCGCTGAAATCAGTCGTCGTTCACGGCGCGTCGCGAAAGTCGCAGCCCGTCGGCCGGCCGGCGCAGGTCGGAGGCTCGACCACCCGCGGCGCCCCCGCCCACACGCTTCCGAGGAACGCGGTGAGCTGCTCGCGCGCGGTCGATGGCGCTGGGCGTCGACGCCGCGAAGATGACGTCGAGCGGGCCCCACTGCTCGGCGTGCAGCAGGAACTGGCCGCAGCCGGCCCCGGGCACGTTCAACACCGCGGCGTGAATGCGGGGCTCGGCCTGCGCGTGGGCGAAGTCCAGGGTGCCGCCCAGCGAGCTGCCGAAGTACGCCAGGCGCTCGGCGTCGAAGGTGCGCCCGGCCGCCGGGTTCTGCTGGCCCGCGAGGGTCGGCGAGGTGAGCACCGCGCCCAGCTGGGCCCCGAGCGCGGCCTCGAGCGCCGACGCGTCGATCGACGACTGCGCCAGCCCCGCCGTGGAGCGCTCGGAGCCCGAGAAGATGTGCTCGAAGCCGAGGAAGGTGGTGGGCACCGACGTGCCGGTCCACCCGGCGAACTCGAGGTTCAGCTTCGCGGCGCCCGTCGCCAGCAGCTCGTCGTCGAGGCCGGTGTCATTCACCGAGTTCCCCGTGCCGTGCCCGAAGACCACCACCGGGAGCGCGCCGTTCCCCACCGGCAGCACCGCGCGGAACGGCGCCTCGTGCACGCCGGTCATCACCGGCAGCCCTTCATCGCCGAGTTCGAGCACCCCGGCGTCGTTGATGAAGCGGGGCAGCCCACCGACGCGCCCGCGCACCTCGAGCCCGCCCCCCGCGCGCGGCGTCGCGCTGAGCACCTGCACCTCGAGCGCGCCGGCGTCGACCGCGTCCAGGGCCTGCGCGCGCATCAGGGCCAGGGGCCGGGCGACGCTGGCGGCCGAGCGCGTGGTGAAGTCCCACGCGCGGAGCACCCGCTGCCCGTCGATGCCCGCACGGGCCAGGAGCGCCCGCGTGGGGGCGTGGTACGCGACCAGCGCGCGCTCTTCGTCGGTGGCCGCGGTGGCGACGCCCACGGCGAGCTGCACCGGGCGCGGCGTCTCGAAGCGGCCTCCTCGCGCTGGCTGCACCTCGTCGAGCACCACCGCGACGCAGTCGGTGTCAGAGGCCAGCGGGCGCATCGGGCAGGCGAGCAGCAGGCTGGCCTCGGAGGTGCCGTCAGCCACGACGTGCAGTCGCAGCGGGACCTCGGGGTCGGCGCGGAAGGAGAGCAGCCGCACGGCCGTGGTCTGCTTCTGCCCCGCGAGGCCCGGCGCGAGCGCCTCGGGAAAGCCGGCCGCCAACGTCGAGGCCACCGAGAACCCATCGAGTCGATTCAACGGCGCGGGGTTGTCGAGCACCGGCAGCGAGCGCAAGGCGATGGACACCCGCAGGCCCGCCGGCGTCGCGGGGTCGGCCACGGTGAAGGTGTTCGACGGCCAGGGCAGCAGGCAGCGGGTGCCGTCGACCGCGTCGCACGCGGCGCTCATCGGGGTGCGCGCGCCCGGCGCCCTCGGGGACGGCCCCTGGGAGGCGCAGGCCACGAGCGCGACGGGGAAGAGGGCGACGATCGACCGCATGCGGGAGCTCATCGCCGGCGGCCCCGACACGGTCACCCGCTCAGCGCGGGGGGCACATCAGCCGGTACCCGAACCCGCGCACGGTCTGGAGCAGCTCGCCGGAGGGCCCCAGCTTGGTACGCAGCCGCATCACGTGGTTGTCGATGGTGCGCGCGCCCGGAGACGTGTCGCGCCACACGGTCTCCACCAGGTGGGCGCGGGTCAACACCTCGCCGTCGTGCTCGAGCAGACGCCACAGCAGCTCGAACTCGAGGTGCGTGAGCTGCAACTCGCGACCGTCGACCCACGCGCGGCGCGACGAAAGGTCGACGCGAATCGGGCTCAGGCCGGGCACCGGCGCGGCCCGCTCGGCCGCGCGACGGAGCAACGCGCGCACCCGCAGGACGAACTCCGGCACCAGGTAGGGAAAGGCCACGAAATCGTCGGCGCCGGCGAAGAAGGCGCCCAGCCGAGTGGGCTCCTCGGGGCTGGCCGAGATGATGATGCGCGGCGCCGCGCTGGTGTGTTCGTCGTCACGCAGCTGCCGACACGAGTCCTGGGCGAAATGGCCCTGCCCATCGACGAGCAGGTACGCCTCGGCCGGGCCCGGCATGTCGTGCACCGAGGGGACCTGGCGCACCTCCAGGCCGGCGCCCGCCAGGTCCCTGACGATGCACGCGGCGAGCGTGGCGTCGCGACCTGGAACGAGCACGAGGGACATCGAGCGTGCCTGTCACCACTCGCCTCGCGATGACTTGATGCACCTCAAGCAGCCAGGACGTTCGTGCCCGTGGCAAAATCCCCCGATGCACTGCACCCGGGGCGCGCGGCGCTCGAGCGACGGTAGGCGAGGAACCACGCCGTGAGCACCCGCCTCGAGCTGAGCCCCGAGCGCGCCCAGGCCCTCGCCGAGCGGCACGGCACGCCGTTCTACGTCTACGATCTCGACGTGCTGCGAGCCCGCGTGGGTCGCGCCCGCGCGCTGAACGCCACCCTGCTGTACGCGGTCAAGGCGAACCCGAACCTCGAGGTGCTGCGCGCGCTGCGCGGGGCGGTCGACGGGCTCGACGTCGCGTCGTTGGGGGAACTCGAGCGCGCGTTGGCCTGCGGGTGGGCCCCGGAGCAGCTCAGCTTCGCCGGGCCGGGCAAGACGCCGCTGGAGCTCGCGGAGGCCGTCGCTCGCGGGGTGCTGGTCAGCGTGGAGTCGCTGCGCGAACTCGAGGACCTCGCCGCGCTCGCCGCCACCCATTCCCGGCGGGCGCGCATCCGCCTGCGCCTCAACCCGAGCCTGCGCGTGCAGGCGTACCGGGTGGCCATGACCGGAGGCCCCAGCCCCTTCGGCATCGACGAAGAGGAGCTCCCGCTCGCGGCGGCAGCGCTGCGCCGCCACGCGCAGGTGCTCGACTTCGATGGCCTGCACGTGCACCCCGGCGGCCAGTGCACCAGCGTCGGGGGCTTCGGCACCGCCGTGGCGGCCACGCTCGATCTCACCGAGCGCCTGCACCGCGAACACGGGCTCGTCGCGCGGCGGGTGAACTTCGGCGGGGGCTTCGGGGTGCTGGGCGACGGCCAGGAGCTCGACGTCGAGGCCGCGGGCCAGCGCCTCGAGGCGATGCTCACCCGCTACCGGGCCGCCACCGGGCAGGCGCTCGAGGCGGTGCTGGAGCTGGGCCGCTGGCTCGTCGCCCCGGCGGGGCTCTACGTCGCGCGCGTGGTGTCCGAGAAACGCTCGCGGGGCACGCACTTCACCGTGCTCGACGGCGGCCTGAACCACCACCTCGGCGCCACGGGCTTGCTCGGCCCGCGGCTGCCGTTGATCAACCTGAGCCGGCCCGCCGCGCCGCGCGTCACCCGCAGCGTGGTCGGCCCCCTGTGCACCCCGCTCGACACCCTGGGCCTCGACGTCGAGCTCCCGGAGCCGCGCGTGGGCGACCTGCTCGCCGTGGTGAACTCCGGGGCCTACGGCTACAGCTTCAGCCCCCTGCACTTCCTCGGGCACGCGCTGCCCGCGGAGGTGCTCATCGCTGGTGACCGAGACGAACCTCGACCTCCGGGTGCGCCGCCACGAAGCCCTGCAGCTTCTTGAAGCTCTCCGCCCCGCGCGGGCCGTCGCCGGTGAAGGTGCCCGGCTCGACGTGGTGCTCCCAGCCCCAGCGCGTGTGGCAAGCGTCTCCGGTGAGCAACACCGGGCCCGCCTTCGAGCGCACGAGGTAGGCGGTGCTCCCCGGCGTGTGCCCCGGCACCGAGAGCGCCCACACCGAGCCGTCGCCGAACACGTCGAGCACCCCGTCGAAGGTGCCGGTCGCGTCGGGCTGGAACTGCCACTCCTGCAGCGCGGGCTTGCCCTCGAGCGCCCGGTCGGCCGAGCCCTGCACGAAGAGGTACATCAGCTGGCTGTCCTTCGACTCGCCGGGGCCGGTGAACACCGGGGTGCCCTTCGGCACGTCGGCCATGCCCGTGATGTGGTCGAGGTGCAGGTGGGTGAGCAGCACGCCGTCGACCTGGCCCTCCTTCGCCAGCCACTCGCCCAGCGGGACATGCACCGTGAGCTTCTCGAGGTGCATGGCGCTGCGCACGAGGCCGCTCATCGCCGACTTCGCAGGCGCGTCGCGCAGCGCCGTCTCCACCCCGGTGTCGACGAGGAAGGTGCCCTTCGTGGGGTGGCGCAGCACGTGGAAGTACACCTGGATGGGCTCCTCGCCCTCGACCAGGCCGGCGTCCTTCGCCACCGGGTTCGCCAGGTTGATGAGGCCGCTTCGCTCGACCAGCCAGTCCGCGGAGTTGACGGTCTCCAGCTCGACCACGCCCGGCTCAGCAAGGGACGCCACGAGGTCGGCCGTGGACCTCGTCACCCCCAGCTTCGCGGGCTGCGCTCCGTGCGACGTCACCGCACAACTGCTCATCACCACCACCATCACGGCCAGGACCAGGTGCTTCATGGGTGCTTCCTCCAGGGTTCGAGACGCGCTGAAGGTAGCGATTCATATTCAGATGGAAACTGGCTGAATTCGCATGACACCATCCGTTCATGGATATCTCCTGGGACGACGCGAAGCTGTTCCTCGCCATCGCCGAGAGCCGGAGCCTGAGCGGCGCAGCGCGGGGGCTGAAGCTGGGGCAACCCACCGTCACCCGGCGCCTGGCCGCCCTCGAGTACACCGTGGGCGCCACGCTCTTCCGGCGCAGCGTCGAGGGCGCGACCCTCACCAGCGCGGGCGAGCGGCTGCTGGGCCCCGCGAAGAAGATGGCCGAGTGGGCCGGGGAGCTGCACCGCGCGGCCGAGGCGCACGACGGCGCGCCGCGGGGCCTGGTGCGCGTCACCTCGAGCCCCTTCATCTGCTTCGACTTCCTCGCGCCCTTCGCCGGGTTCCTCGGCGAGAAGCACCCGGGCCTGAGGCTGGAGCTGCTCTCGAGCATGCAGTACCTCGACCTGGGCCGCGGCGAGGCCGACATCGCGCTGCGCAGGCGGGCCCCGGCGAACGACGACCTGAAGGTCGTGCACACGCTGGAGATCGAGAACGACGTGTTCGTCTCCAAGCGCCTGAAGGACAAGCTGCCGCGGAAGGTGAAGCTCGCGGACCTGCCCTGGGTCGCGTGGTGCCCTCCGTTCGAGGCGATTCCCCCGAACCCGCAGCTCGAGGCCGCGATCCCCAACTTCACCCCGGCCTTCAGCGCGGATCATTTCCTGGTGCAGTTGGCCGCGGCCGAGGCGGGCGTCGGGGCCATGGTGCTGGGAAGGGTCCAGCACCGCTTCAGCCGGGACTCGGACCTGGTGCCGCTGGGGCTGGACCTGGGCCCCAACGCGAAGTCGCAGCTGCACCTGGTGTGCGCGAAGTCGGCGCTCGAGATTCCCCGGGTCAGGCGGGTCGTCGAGCTGCTCGTCGAGGAACTGGGGAAGACGCGGCGGCGGTGAGCGACCAGGGGCTTACGCGTAGCTCGAGAGCTTCGCCCGCAGGCGCGAGGCGAGGCCGGCGTGGGCGGGCGCCAGGGCGTCGTAGATCTGCTGCGCCTCCACCCGGTACTTCGCGCGCTTCTCGGCCGACCAGTGCGGCGGCGCGGGCTCGAGGTTGGTGATGCGGTCGGCCAGCTTCACCAGCCACACCTCCCGGGGCTGCGCCTGGATGCGCCGCAGGCTGTCTTCCATCTGCTCGGCCTTCGGCAGGGCCTCGTTCTTCGACAGCGCGCTGACCCCGGCGGCCACCCGGGCGCCGAACTCGGCGGTGAGCGTCGGCAGCTGCACGCCCGCGTCTTCCACGCAGTCGTGGAGCAGCGCGCACTGCATCGAGAAGTCGACCTCGAAGGTGCCATCGGCCGCGCGGAGCACCTCGGTCGCCACCTTCACCAGGTGGACCACGTAGGGGGCCCCCGAGCCGGGGATCACCTGCGGTCCGTGCGCCTTCGCCGCGAAGTCGAGCGTCTTCTTGAACAGGTCCTGGTCCCAGCTCATGGCCGTGCCTTCCTCTGCAGTGCGTCGTAGGTGGCGTACTTGTACGCCTCGGACAGCGTCGGGTAGTTGAAGCAGGCCTCGATGAAGAGGTCGGCGCCGGCGCCCGCGAGCATCGCCGTGAGCCCGATGTGCACCAGCTCGGTGGCGCCTTCGCCGATGCAGTGCACGCCCAGCAGCTTCAGGTCGTCGCGGCGGAAGAGCAGCTTGAGCGCGCCCGTCTCGCCGATCATCAAGCCGCGCGCGTTGTCCCCGAACTGGGCCACGCCCTTGACGTAGGGGACATTCGCCGAGCGCAGGCTCTCCTCGGTCTCACCGACCATCGACACTTCGGGGATGGTGTAGATGCCGTAGGGGAAGAGCGGCGCGACCCGCGTCTTGTACTTGAGGTCGAAGAAGTCGACGACCGCCACCCGCGCCTGCTCCATCGAGGTCGAGGCCAGCGAGGGGAAGCCGATCACGTCCCCCACCGCTGCGATGTGCGGCACCTTGGTGCGGAACCGCGCGTCGACCTCGAGGACCCCGCGCTTGCCCGCCGTCAGCCCCGCCTTCTCGAGCTGCAGGCCCGCGGTGTTCGCGGAGCGCCCCGCGCAGATCAACGCCAGGTCCACGTCCAGCGGCGCGCCCGCGGCGAAGTGGAGCCGCACCCCGCCCTCGCCCGGCTCGCACTTCGCCACCTGCGTCTCGAAGCGGAAGTCGATGCCCAGGCCGCGCATGCGCTCGGTGAGCCAGCCCACCACCTCGCCGTCGAGGAACCCGAGGATCGTCGGCCGCGCCTCGATGATGGTGACCTTCGAGCCCAGCGCCGCGAAGAGACAGGCGTACTCACAGCCGATGACCCCGCCGCCCACCACCGCCATCGACGCGGGCAGCGCGTGCACCCGGACGATCTCGTCGGAGTCGTAGACGTTGGGGTGCTCGAAGGGGAACGAGTCGGGCCGGTGCGGCTGGCTGCCGGTGGCGATGAGGAAGTGCCGGCCCTGCACCTGCGCAGGCCCCACCTGCACCGTGTGGGCGTCGACGAACGAGGCCGCGCCGTGGAAGACCGTCACCTCGTGCCGCGCGAGGTTCGCCGCCATGCGCGCGCGCTCGCCGGTCACCACCCGGTCGAGGCGGTACATGAAGTCGTCGAGCCGCGCGGCCCGCCCCAGCGCCATGTCCACGCCGTGCAGCCCCCGCTGCCGAAAGCCCGAAAGGTAGAGCGCCGTCTCGCGCAGCGTCTTCGAGGGCAAGGTGCCGGTGTTGACCATCGCGCCGCCGAGGTGCGGCTCCTTCTCGATGAGCGCGACCTTCTTGCCAAAGAACGCCGCCTGCGCCGCGCCCTTCTCACCCGCCGCACCACCACCGATGACCACCAGATCGAACTCGGGCATGACCCGCGAGCGTACTCAGAGGTCGAGGCGCTCGTCGCTCTCGATGGGCACCGCGAGCCCCAGCGAACCGGCCACCCGCGTCCACAGCTCGAGGGCGCGGTGCTGGCCGTGGGCCCGGAACCACGCGGTGCTCGCCGCCGGCGGCCGGCCGTCGAGCAGGTCCTTCAGCGCGCCGACCACGTGGTGCGAAGCGGCGCTCCCGTCGGCGAACTTCTCGGCCCGGGGCAACGCGGCCCGCGCCTGGGCCCGGTTGCCGGCGCACAGCCAGGTCAGGCAGAGGAACGCGCCGCTCTCCGCGGGGTCCAGCTCCTCCGACCAGCCAGCGCGGCGATCTTCCACGAGGTCGAGGGCGGCGAGGAAGTCCGACCGCGCGAGGCTCAAGAGCAGCGTGTCGCGCTTCTCGAGGTGCTTGAGCAGCTTGAGCAGCCCCGAGAGGTGCCTCGTCCACGCGATGAGGGCCGGCCAGCCATGCTCTTCGGCGGCGCGCCGGGCCCGGGTGAGGAGCACCTCGGCCTTGGCCGTCTCGAACTGCTGCACCAGCACCAACGCCTGCGCCGCCGGCCCGTAGGCCCGCGCGCGCAGGTTGCCCAGCTGCTCGGAGATGGCCACGTAGCGCTCCTGGCAGGCGAGCGAGGCGCCGTATTCACCCGAGCAGGCCAGCGCGAGGCCGAGGTTGTGCAACGCCACCGCCTCGCGCCGCCGGAACCCGATGTTGCGCGCGAGATCGAGGCTGCGCTCGAAGCTCGCCCGCGCCGGCAGCAGCGCCCCGTCGCGCAGGTGCAGCAGCCCCCGGGCGCTCCAGGCGATGCACTCTTCCCGGGTGTCGCCGCGCGCGCGGGAGAGCGCGATGATTTCGTCGGCCAGGCTCCGGGCCCGGGCCGGGTCGCCGCCCCGGGCATGGGCCACCTGCTCGGCGCGCAGGAAGGCCACGCTGTAGGTGCTCGAGGAGATGACCGCCGCCGGCACCCGCTGGCGAGCGGCCTCGCAGATGCCCCGGGCCAGCGCGCCGTCGGAGAGCACCTCGGCCGCGAACCACGCCCAGGTGCGCGCCAGCCGAAGCCACAGCGCCGCGGAGGCCGGCGAGGTCTTGAGCTTGCGCAGCCGCAGCTCGACGGCCTCGAAGGCCCGGCGGGTCTCGCTGGCCTGGCCCAGCTGCGAGAGCGCCTCGGCCCGCACCAACTCCAGGGCGATGAGCGCCTCCTCGGGCGAGAGCCGGTCCCAGCGCTCGAGCTCGTCGGTCGATTCGCGCGCCACGGCTTCGAGCCACGCCTCGGGCACCGACGACGGGCCCACCGCGGCCAGCCGCCCGACGTTCGCCGCCGTGGTCACCGCGCGCTGCACCTCGCCGCGGAACAGCTCGTCTTCCGCCAGCAGGCGACCCAGCACCAGCCGCCGCGTGCCCGTGGCCGCCGCCTCGGCCTTGCGCAGCGCGAAGCCCCCGCCGCCGAGCTTCGCCGCGAGCTCCCACGCGAGGCTCACGCGCCCCACGTCACCCGACGCCTCGGCCGCGCGGATCGCCTGGGGCAACGCGACGTGGCGCAGCGCCGCCGAGCCCTGGCCAAAGAGCACCGCCTCCGCCCAGCCACCCGCGGCGGCGAGCCAGGCGCGCGCCTCGGCGGGCTCGACTGGCAGGGGCACGGTGGCGAAGCGCAGCCACACCTCGTCGGCCCCGTCGCAGCGCTGCGTCGACCCCCTTCGCACCAGCAGCCGGGCCTCCAGCGCGCGCACCACCTCGGCCTGCGGCGCCCCCAGCACCACCTCGAGCGCGACCAGCGGCAGCCGGCCGCCACACACCGCGAGCGCCGAGAGCAACCGGAGCTCGTCGCCGGGGAGCTGCGGGAGGTACGGCCCCAGCAACGACTCCGGGGTCGTCGGCGGCCCGCCTTCGCGTCCCATCAACTGGAGCAGCCGCGCGGTGAGCACCAGGCCCCGGGCCGCGCCCGCCGTGGTGGGGAACGCGGCGTGGAGCGCCTCGCTGGGCAGGGCCGGGAGCATGCGCTCGGTCAGCCGCCCGCTGGAGCGCAGCAGCCGCAGCTTCGGGTCGAGCAGCGGGCGCTCGTCGTCGCGCACGCCGAGCACCACGAGGCCCGGCGTCGTCGCGCCCTGCACCAACTGCTCGACGAGGCGCAGCGCCTCGCCGTCGGCCGAGGCCGCGTCGTCGAACAGCCACGTCCACGCACCGGAGGTCGCCGACACCCAGCGGCCCACCTCGGCGAGCGTGCCTTCCCAGCGGCTCTTCGCGTCGAGGCGGGAGGTCTGAAAGTCGTCGCGCGAGAAGCCCATGGCGAAGGCGAGGAACTCGCGCGCCAGCGGCTCGAGGTCGGGCATCGCGGTGTCCAGGGCCGCGAGCAACGGCTGCCCGGTGAGCCCCGCGCCGACGCCGAGCCGCGAGCGCAGCAGCGCGTCGACCGCCCCGCCGGGCTGCACCCCCACGCGCTCGCACTCGGCGACGTCGGCGCGGTGACCGCGACCGCGCATCTCCTCGGCGAAGGCGGTGAGCGTGGAGCTCAGCCCCGAGCCCCGGGACGCCGTGAGCAGCACCACCCGCACGCCGTTGTCGGCGACGCAGGCCTCCAGCTCCGAAATCAGCGCAGCGTGTCGCATGGCCGCCCCCCTGCTCGCCGTGCCGCCGCGAGTGGGTCGAACTTGACCATGCCGGCGAGCGAAGGGGGAGTTTCAGCGCACGGCGTCGACGTGCTCGAGCAATTGCCCCAGCATCCGCCAGGTCGCACCCCACACCACGTGTCGCGCGTCGTCCCACACGAAGACGTCGCGATCGGCCTGGTAGAGGTGGCGCTTCTCGCGGCGCAGGCGCCACAGCGGCGCGGCGATGACCTCCTCGATTTCACCGGGGTTGGGCGAGAGCTTCACGTCTTCGGGCACCACCCCGACGAAAGGCGTGACCCAGAACGAGGTGACGGTGGGCATGGCGCCGAGCAGGCCGAGCACCTCCACGTCGGAGGGCTGGATGCCGAGCTCTTCGTGGGTCTCGCGCAGCGCGGTGTGCAGCGGGGTGAGGTCGGCGGGCTCGCGGCCTCCCCCGGGGAAGGAGATCTGCCCGGGGTGCGTGCGCAACGTCATCGGCCGGCGCGTGAGGTAGGCGAAGGGCTCGCCGCCGCGCCAGAAGAGCGGCGCCAGCACCGCGGCCTCCTTGAGCTTGAGGCCGGGCGCCTCGAAGGTCCTGGAGGGGGCGCTGTGCAGGTGCTCCTTGAGGCGCGCGAAGAACTCCTGGGCTTCCATGACAGGGGTGAATCTAACGCTCGAGGCGCCACCACCGCCCAGCGTTCTTCGAGCGCAGCACGAAACGGCCAGGGCCCACCGACGGGCGCGGGAACTCGAAGGGCAGCCCCTCGGCCAGCGACCACCACGGCCAGCGCCAGGCCTCGGGGAGCACCACCGCCTCGTCGAGCGAGAGCACGAGTGACAGGTCGTCGCCCTGCACCCGCCACGTCTCGAAGGTGGCGAGGTAGTGGGGCTTGGGCACCGAGGCGCGGTGCTCGAAGGTGCGGCCGTCGTCGTCGCTGACGAGCAGCTCGAGGGTCGGCCCGGGCCCCTCGGTCTGGCTCTCGCCCAGGGCCCAGAGCCGGCCGTCGTGGCGCTCGACGACGAGGAACTCGTTGAAGTCGGCCAGGGTGATCAGCTGCGCGCCCCGGCGCAGCGCGGCGAAGGCGAGCGCCGGCTCGTCGGCGTCGGTGGCGCGCAGGAACTCCACGCCCGAAAGCGCGTACTCGACCTGCACCGGGCCGGCGTCGAGCGCGTGGGTGGTCCAGGCGAGGGGCACGGAGGGCGTCACCAGCACCGGCCCGCGCTGCACGAAGAACCCCGCGAGGCCCAGGGCGACGAGGGCGATCACCGCGGTCGCCCGCGGGATCACGGCTGGAGCACACCCGCGGACAGCAGGCCCAGCAACGCCACGCCCAGCACCACCCGGTACACGATGAACACCAGCATCGACTGGGTGCGCACGAAGCGCAGCAGCCCCGAGATGGTGGCGAGGCCCGCGGCGAAGGACACCACCGTGCCCACCACCATGGCCATCACCGGGGCCGGCGCTGGATCGCTGATGATGTCCTTGAGCGAGAGCAGCCCGGCGAGCGTGGTGGCGGGGATGGAGAGGAGGAACGAGTAGCGCGCGGCGTCTTCACGGCGCAGGCCCAGGGCGAGGCCACCGGTGATGGTGGTGCCGCTGCGGCTGCTCCCGGGGATGAGCGCCAGGGCCTGCCACAGGCCGATGATCAGCCCGTCCTTGAGCGTCATGTCGGCGATGCGCCGCTGGTGCGAGGCCGCGCGCTCGACGATGAAGAGCACCACCGCGAGGATGATCAGCGACGCCGAGATCACGTACAGCGAGCGCAGCGACGTCTTGATCGCCGACTTGAAGAGCAGCCCCACCACCGAGATGGGGATGGTGCCCAGGCCCACGAACCACGCCAGCCGCGAGTCTTCGGTGCCGAAGGGCTGGCGATCGACGAGCCCGCGCACGAAGCCCCGCGTCAGCTTGAGGATGTCCTTGGCGAAGTAGGCCAGCACCGCGACCACGGTGCCCAGCTGGATGATCGCCGAGTAGGCCGCGCCCGGGTCGTCCCAGCCCACCAGCGCGGGGATGATGCGCAGGTGCGCCGTCGACGAGATGGGGAGGAACTCGGTCAGGCCCTGCACCAGCCCCAGGACGATCGCTTCGAAGAGGCTCACGAGTTCGCCGGGAAGAGGTTCCACACGTCGCCGCCGAGCTCGGCCTTCTTGAGCTCCCAGGCAGCCAGCACGTCGGCGGTGTGGGCGAGGTATTCGGCGCTGGCCTCGAAGCGGTGCTCCTTCGCGTACTGCCCCAGGAACTCCTTCAAGACCGGCGAGAGGAAGTGCGTCGCCAGGATCACCTGGCTGCCGTCGAGGTACTCGGTGAAGCGCACCGCGAAGCCCGACTGGCCCCGGGAGTTGGTCTCGACGCGCACCACCTCGCCCTTCACGCTCACCGCGCGGCCGCGCTGCGGCAGCTCGAGCGAGATGAGGAGCCGCGTGCCCATCTTCAGGAAGAAGCTCGACTCGAGGAACATGCCGCCCACCGAGAGGTTCACCGTCGGCAGCGAGGCCTCGAAGAACCGCGACGGGTCGTCGGCCAGGGACAACTTGCTGCGCACGTGGATCTCGGCGCGCGGGTACTGACGCCGGGGGTCGGCGCCGGGCACCGCGCTCGCCTTGGGCGCGGTCGCCGTGGGCATGCGCGAGGGCACCGGGGAAGGGCTGCGCTGCAGCGAGCTGAGCGCGCTGGGCCGCGAGAGCGTGGAGGCCTGCGGCGCGGAGATCGGCCGCGGGGCCACCGGCGCCGGCTTCGGGGGCAGCTTCGGAGGAAGCGGGAGCGCGGCGACGGGTTTGGGGACTGCCTTGGGGACTGCGGAAATGGCAGGGACTGCCGGGAGCGGGGCCGCCTTCGAGCGCAGCGCGTTTTCGATGTACGCGCGCTGCGCCGCGGTGGGCTTCCCCTCACCCCGACCCTCTCCCTTTGCAGGGAGAGGGAGTTTGCGGGTGTCGAGCGTTTTGGCCAATGCCGTCAGAGACTTCGGCTTCTTGCTGCTCGACTTCGCCATGAGGGCTCCCGCTTAGCTCTTGCCGCGCAGGCCAGCGGCCTCGCGGAGCACGTCTTTCTTGTCCGTCTTTTCCCAGCTGAACTCGCTGCGGCCGAAGTGACCGTAGGCGGCGGTGCGCTGGTAGATGGGCTTGAGGAGATCGAGGTGCTCGATGATCTCGCGGGGCTTGAGGCCGAAGGTGTTGCGCACGGCCTTGGCGATCTTCTCCTCGTCGACGACGGCGGTGCCGAACGTCTCGACCATCACGCTGACGGGCTCGGCGACGCCGATGGCGTAGCTGACCTGGACTTCGCAGCGCGTGGCGAGGCCCGCGGCGACGACGTTCTTGGCGATGTAGCGGCCCATGTACGCGGCCGAGCGGTCGACCTTCGAGGGGTCCTTGCCGGAGAACGCGCCGCCGCCGTGACGGCCCATGCCGCCGTAGGTGTCGACGATGATCTTGCGGCCGGTGACACCCGAGTCACCCATGGGGCCGCCGATGACGAAGCGACCGGTGGGGTTGATGTAGAACTTGGTCTTCTTGTCCATCAGCTTGGCGGGGAGCGAGGCCTTGATGACCTCCTCCATGATGACGTCCTTGATCTTCTTGTTGGACGCCTCTTCCGCGTGCTGGGTGGACACGACGACCGCGTCGATGCGGGTCATCTTGCCGTCCACGTACTCCACGGTGACCTGCGACTTGCCGTCGGGGCGCAGCCAGTCGTGCTTCTTCTTGCGGATGTCCGCGAGCTTCTTGGTCAGCGCGTGCGCGAAGTGGATCGGCGCCGGCATCAGCTCGGCGGTCTCGTTGCATGCGTAGCCGAACATCATGCCCTGGTCGCCGGCGCCCTGCTCCTTGGCGCCCTTGACGTCGACGCCACGGGCGATGTCCTGGCTCTGGCCTTCGATGGCCACCATGACGCCGCAGGTGTTGCCGTCGTAGCCCATGGCCGAGTCGGTGTAGCCAATGTTGCAGATCGTGGTGCGGACGATCTTGGGGATGTCGATCCACGCGTTGGTGGTCACTTCGCCGGCGACGATGGCGATGCCGGTCTTGACCAGCGTCTCGACGGCGATGCGGGCCATCGGGTCCTTCTCGATGAGCGCGTCAACGACACCATCGGAGATCTGGTCGCAAATCTTGTCCGGGTGGCCTTCGGTGACCGACTCCGACGTGAACAGGTAATCCTTCGGCATGGCTTGTCTTTCCTCGTGGGTTTGAAGCGGAGAGGGCTGGCCCCTTAGCGCGCACGACACATCGCATCAATGGGAGCCTGCAGGTCTGGAAGTGACAACCCCCGGGGGTTGGGGGATCGTCCGCCCGGCAGCCGGCAACCAAGTCGGCACCTACCCTTTCTTCTCAGGAGCTTTCCCATGGTGAAGCGTGTTCTGGCGGTGTTCGTGGCGAGCCTGGCGATGATGGCGTGCGGCCCCGGGGCGAAGATCGACGGCAAGCAGGGCGCCGCCGAGGCCCTCTTTGCGGCCTCCAGGCCTTCCAAGAGCAAGGCCGACCCCTCGGCGACCCCTATCGACCTCACGGGCGGTGTGACCTTCAACTGTCCCGAGGGCGGCAGCGCCGACATCTCCGGCGCGGGCATCAGCATCGGCGGCGGCAACGTCAGCACCGCGCTGACCATGACCTACAAGGGCTGCGGGCTGGCCAAGAGCAACGTGGGCGTGGCCATCTTCAACGGCGACCTGACCTTCAGCCAGAACGTCACCACCGGCGGCAGCGCGGTGGGCGTCAGCCAGAGCTTCAAGGGCAAGGTGCTGGTGCAGGGCGCGTACGACGACTTCCTCGACGCCGACGTGTCGCAGACGGTCAACGTGAGCGACCTCGGCACCTCGGGCGCGAACGTGGCCATGACGCTCAAGGGCACCATCAGCACCTCCGACGGCACGTTCACCTTCGACGAGATGGTCTCGGTGATGTCGGGCACGATCACCGCCAAGGTCGCCGCCAGCAAGTAAGCCTTCGCCGCGTCTCCGTCTTCCAGACCCCTGGTGCCTCGCGGCGCCGGGGGTCTTCGTTTGTCAGGAGAGGTGCGTGGCGAGGATGGCCGCGCAGCCCAGCGCGTAGCCCAGGGGAAAGAGCCACTTCGAGCGGGCATCGATGCGCTCGGCCCGGGTACGGGCGGCCCGGCGCTCGGCGTCGACGGCGGGGCGTTCCGACTCGGGCATGGTGGGCAGGGCGGCCTCGAGGTCGATGGCGCGGTCGTGCCAGCGCATCACCACCACGCACTCCAGCAGCACCGCGGTGATCACCGCGTAGGAGAAGTTGAAGACCTGGTCGAGCAGCACGGTGTTGCCGAGGTACGGCAGATCATCGGTGAAGGCGAGCTGCAGGAAGACGGTGGTGAGCAGCGCGGTGATCACCGTGCCCACCCGGGCCTCCACGTGCACCGGGCGCAGGAAGAAGATGAACCAGCAGCACATCATCACCAGGAGGATCGGCGGGAACATGGTCACGAAGAACACGCGGCGCGGGCGCTCGAGGGTCACCCCGAAGCGCAGCCGCGAGCGGGCCTGCGGGTCGCCCAGCCCGAAGGCTCCGGGGTAGGTGACGTGCGCCGCCTCGAGCACCGCGGGGCCCACGTCCCACCCGGGCACCTGGAGTTCCTTCGCCACGGAGCTTGCGGGGTCGAGCTCCAGCACCAGCTCGGCCTCGGTGCGCTGCGCGTCTTCGAGCTCGAGCACCACCTGCTGGGTGTCGAGGGGGAAGGAGCCCAGGTCGAACTTGTGGAAGAAGCGGCCCTCGCCGTTGAATCGCTGGTAGCGGCGGCCATCGGGCAGGGCCAGGGGCTCCTCGTAGACCGGCGCCAGCGTCAGCGCCCAGGCCTCGAGGAGGTTCACGAAGCGCAGGCTCTTGGTGGGGTCCTTCTCGCCGCGCCAGCTCGTCCAGAGCACGAACGACGCGTGGTACGAGTTCTCCTGCAGGTTGATGACCTCCACGTTGCGCAGGTGGAGGCCGACGGAGACCCGCTCGGGGGACTGGCAGAGGGTCAGGCTGAGCGCGAGCGCGAGGAGCACGGCCGGGCAGCAGACTCCCTCTGCGCTGATGGCGGCGAGAGAAAACCACCTAGAGTCCGTGCCGTGGCCCGCTTCGGTCTGATGCTCCTGGTGCTCGCCCCGCTGCTGGCGGTGGCCGACGAGCCGCGCCCGGCCCGGCTGCGCATCGTCACCTCTCCCGAGGCCGCGGCCATCACCATCGACGGCCACCTTGCGGGCCTCTCGCCCCGGGACGAGGTGCTCGCGCCCGGCGTGCACACCCTCGGCGCCGAGCTGGCCGGCGCCCCGACGCTGACCCAGACCTTCTCGATCGCCGAGGGCGAGGTGCGCACCCTGAAGCTGGCCTTCTCCTCGGGCCCGGGCACGGCCACGCCCTTCCCGGTCGCCGGGCTGGTGACCGGGCTGGCGGGTGGCGCGGCGCTGACCGTGGGGCTGCTGTTGCGCTTCGCCGCCGAAGACGCCGCCCGGCAGGTCAACGCGCTGACGGACCGCGGTGGGGGCTGGGACCAGGGCGGCCAACAGCGCGAGGCCGCGGGCCTGCGCGCCCAGACGTGGAGCTGGTTCTTCACCGGGGCCGGCTCCGCGCTCCTCGCCTCGGGGCTGGTGGTGCTGGTCCTCCAGCTCCGCGGGCCGGGCTTGCCCACGCTGACCCTCGTGCCCACCGGCGGCGGGGCCTTCGTCAGCGGGAGCTTCGCGTGGTGAGGGTGCTGGTGCTCCTCGCGCTGAGCGGCGCGGCGTGCCGCCTCTACGTGCCCGAGGTGCGCGACTGCCGGTTGCGGTGCGGGCTCGACGGCGCGTGCCCCGTCGACACCACCTGCGTCGAGGGAATGTGCCGCCTGCCCGGGGCCACCGACCGCTGTGAGTGCAGCGAGGGTGACGCGCGGCCCTGCGGCGCCGTCGCCGGCCTCTGCGCGGGGACCGGCGTGCAGCGCTGCGAGGGGCACCGGTGGCTCGACTGCGCCGGGGCCACGCCGCCGAGCGAGGAGGCCTGCAACGGCCTCGACGACGACTGCGACGGGCAGACCGACGAGAACGTCGCCCAGACACCTGCGTGCCCGTTGACCCTGGGGGTGTGCCGCGGCGCGGTGCAGCGGTGCCTCAACGCGTCGTTCGCCCCCTGCGGCGCCGCGGAATACGGGCCCCGCTGGGAACGCACCGAGCAGGCCTGTGACGGCTTGGACAACGACTGCGACGGGGAGACCGACAGCTCCCTCGCGCTACCGCTCACCACGGCGCGCACCGGGCCGTGGTGGTTCCTGTCGCGCGGCGCGGGCACCGCCCTGGTGGTGGCCGAGGGCGGCGAGCTCGCGGTGCAGTGGCGCGGCGTCTCCCTCGCGCTGCAGGCGAGCACCCGCGTCGTCGGTGGCGAAGGCCTGCAGGTCGCAGCCCAGGGAGAGACGGTGCGCCTGGCGTGGCGCAGCGACGCGGGCCTCGAGCTGCGCGCGCTCACGCCCGACGGCGGCCTCGAGGTCCGCGTGGTGACGGACGTGGCGCGGTTCTCGCTCTCGGGCGGCGCGCTGGCGCTCGTGGGGCTCGAGGGAACCCTGGCGCTGTCACCCTTCGACGGGGGCGCCCCGCTCGTGCTCGGGGCCGACGATGGCGGCGCGCTCCTCTTTTCGGAGCTCGGCGCGGCGCTCTCGTGGAGCGGAGGGCTGACGCGCACCGACGACGGCGCGCTGCTGCACGACGGCGGGCTCGGAGACTTCCTCGCGCTGGTCGAGCGCTCGAGCGGAGGCCTCGGTGGGCTGCGACCCGCGCTGCCCGATGGAGGGTGGGCCTACGTCCCCGACGTGACGCGAGATCTCACGGCGCTCCCGCTCCCCGCCCCCGTGGGGCTGCGCTCGGTCCACGCCACGGGCTACCTCGACGCGCTCCTCGTGGCGGGCCTCGCCCCCAACGGAACGCTGCAGCTCGTCGATCGCCGCGGCCGCACCGAGGTGGCGCTCCCGGGTGGCGCCGACGAGGTGCAACTGGCCCGCGGGACCTCCGACTTCACGCCGCTCGCGTGGTCGCGGGGAGGCACGGTGTGGGGACTCGAGCGTTGCGCTCCCTAGCGCTCCCGCCCCAGGTCACGAAGCGGCCGGCGCGAGGTGCTGACCGAACGAGCTGGAGGCGGACGCAAAATCGCTCCCCACGACCCCCAGGGCCGGTGCTTCGGAGTCCTTCTGCCCTCGGCGCGGAGCCGGGATTTACCCGCGCCAAGTGGCCGTAATTCATAATCAAACTAGATAGACTTGCGTCGTTGCGCATGAATACATTATTGCTTTCTCCGTGCTCACGCCGGTTCCCTCGCTGTCGATCGCGCCCCGCCTGCCCCGGGTGGAGCTGTTTCGGCTGCTGGCAGAACCGGGGCGGCTGCAGCTCCTGGCCCTGTGTGAAGCAGAGGAGCTCTCGGTCTCGGAGCTGGCGAGCCTGCTGGACGACAGCCAGCCGCAGATGAGCCGCAAGGTGGCGCCGCTGCGCGAAGCGGGCCTGCTCGACGCGCGCAAGGACGGCACCCGGCTCTTCCTGCGCACCGACCTCAAGACGGTGGCCGCCGACCCGGTGTTGAGCGAGGCGCTCGCCGAGGGCCGCCGCCTGTCCTTGAGCGACGGCAGCCTGGCCCGCGTGCCCTCCATCGTCGCGGCGCGCGAAGAGCAGGGCCGCTCGCACTTCGAGCAGCTCGCCAGCGTGCACTCCACCGCGTCGGTGCCGGCCTCGCCCGAGCACCTCGCGCACCTCGCGGCGCTCTCGTTGTTGATGCCCGGCCGCCAGCTCGCGGTCGACGTGGGCACCGGCGAGGGGCTCTCGCTGGACGTGCTCGCGCCGCTGTTCGCCCGGGTCATCGCGGTCGATCGCAGCCAGGCCCAGCTGGCGCGGGTGGCCGGCCGGGTCGCGGCCCGCGGCTTTCACCACGTGAGCCTCTTCCCCGGGAGCTACGACGACGCGGCCCTGGTGCAGCGGGTCGACGGCGCGGGCGGCGCCGACCTCGTGTTCGCCGGCCGCATCTTGCACCACGCCTCGCGCCCCGGCGCCGCGGTGCAGGGCTTCTCGCGGCTGCTCAAGAAGGGCGGCCACCTCGTGGTGATGGACTACCTGCCCCACGAGCACGACGCGCTGCGCACCGAGGCCGGCGACGCGTGGCTGGGCTTCTCCAGCGAAGACGTGCGCCGCTTCATGACCGGGGCCGGCCTGCGCGTGCTGGGCGAAGTCGCCGTACCCAACTCCTTTCACCCCGTAGGCCCCGACGCGTCCGTCACCTGGCACGCCTGGGCCGCCCAGAAGCCCCTGTAGTTTTTTCTGCCGTTCAACACGCAGTCCCCCCAACCCCAGAAGGACGAACCACCATGGACCACAAGACCACCTTCCCCGCCTACAAAGTCGCTGACTCCAAGCTCGCCGAGTGGGGCCGCAAGGAGATCGCGATCGCCGAAAAGGAAATGCCGGGCCTGATGTCGCTGCGCACCGAGTGGGCCGGCAAGTCGCCGCTCAAGGGCGCCCGCGTCGCCGGCTGCCTGCACATGACCATCCAGACGGCCGTGCTCATCGAGACGCTGACGTCGCTGGGCGCCGAAGTCACCTGGACCTCGTGCAACATCTTCTCGACCCAGGACCAGGCCGCGGCCGCCATCGCCAAGACCGGCGTGCCGGTCTTCGCGTGGAAGGGCCAGACCCTGGAAGACGCCGACTGGTGCCTCGAGGCCCAGCTCTTCGCCTTCAAGGACGGCAAGGGTCCGAACATGATCCTCGACGACGGTGGCGACCTGACGATGTGGGTGCACAACAAGCACCCCGAGCTCTTCAGCGGCCCCGACCCGATCCGCGGCCTCTCGGAAGAGACCACCACGGGCGTGCACCGCCTCTACGAGATGTCGAAGGCCGGCACCCTCAAGCTGCCCGCGATCAACGTCAACGACTCGGTCACCAAGTCGAAGTTCGACAACCTCTACGGCTGCCGTGAGTCGTTCCTCGACGGCATCAAGCGCGCCACCGACGTGATGATCGCCGGCAAGGTCGTCGTGGTCGCCGGCTACGGCGACGTGGGCAAGGGCTGCGCGCACGCGGCCAAGGGCATGGGCGCCCGCGTGTTCGTCACCGAGGTCGACCCCATCAACGCGCTCCAGGCCGCGATGGAAGGCTTCACCGTCACCACGATGGAAGACATCGCCCCCAACGCCGACATCGTCTGCACGGCCACCGGCTGCGTGGACGTGGTCACCGGCGAGCACATGACGGCGATGAAGGACGGCGTGATTCTCGCCAACATCGGCCACTTCGACAGCGAGATCCAGGTCGCCTGGCTCGAGAAGAACCCCGAAGTGCGCGAAGAGAACGTCAAGCCGCAGGTCGACCAGTTCATCTTCCCCAACGGCAAGCGCATCACCCTGCTGGCGCGCGGCCGCCTGGTCAACCTGGGCTGCGCCTCGGGCCACCCCTCGTTCGTGATGTCCAACTCGTTCACCAACCAGACCCTCGCGCAGCTCGCGCTGTGGGGCGCCATCGACACGGGCCACAAGTTCGAGCACGGCAAGGTCTACGTGCTGCCCAAGAAGCTCGATGAGAAGGTCGCGCAGCTCCACCTCGCGAAGGTCGGCGCCAAGCTCACCAAGCTCACCGGCGCCCAGGCCAAGTACATGGGCATCGCCGTCGAAGGCCCGTTCAAGCCCGACCACTACCGCTACTGAAAAGCAGGGACTGAACCGCTGCACGCAGCCGCCTCCGGGTTTTCCGGGGGCGGCTGTTGTCGTCTGTAGGCCGGGGGAAGAGAAAGGCGCACAGGCCCGCCAAAGAACGACACGGCCGCGGACTGGTGCGACTTCGATGAGCCGGTAAGGTGGGCATCGTGCCCCTTCGCCGTCGAGCGCTGCTCCTGATCACCATCGCCGTATTCGCGGGCGCTTGCAGCGACGCGGCGCGCTCGTTCGATGGGTCATCGGCCGTCGTCGAGGTGATCGAGACCCCGCCCCCCATCGCGCTCGAGCCCGTGGGCGAGGTGCTCTTCATCGCCCCGCAGCCGACCTACGTGGACCCGCTGCCCCTGCCGGCCACGCACGCGGTGCGGGTGCGCTTCGAGCCTCCGACGGCGCGCACCCTGGGCGAGGTGCAGAGCGTGGAGGTGTCCGTGGAGATCGTGGGCGGAGCGCTGGGAACGCGGGCGATTCACGCGGTCTTCGTTTCCCCCTCGGGGTTGGCGTGGGAGAAGCAGCTGACCTTGATCGACGCGAAGCGGGGCGAGGGCCAGCAGGCGAACTTCACGCTGCCGGTCGCGGCGACGATGATCTCCGAGCAGGCGCTGTCCGGGACCTGGCAGGTGACGACGCTCGACGAGGGCGTGGAGCAGGCGAGCGCGAGCTTCACCCTGGAGGCGCCGTGATCCGTGCTGCCGCGACTCTCGCGCTGCTCGTCTCGAGCGCCGCCGCTGCGCAGCAGAACACCTGGGTCATCGATCGCGTGGCCGGCGTCGCGGTGATGGACGAGGTGAGCCCGCTCACCTTCCGCGTCACCAACGGCGCCACCAGCCGCGACACCATCGAGTCGTTCACCATCGGCATCCCCAGCGCGCCCTACGACATCGACGGCGCCACGGCCCCCCCGGGCTGGCGCGCGAGCTCCATCGATCGCCGCAACCGGCGCGTCACCTTTCGCGCCATCGACGCGTGCACCGCGGCCAGCCTCGGGCTCAAGCCCGGCCGCGCGGCGCTCTTCGAGGTCAGGGTGGTCGGCGTGCCGGTGGCGAGCGACCAGCTCAACCAGGACATCACCAACAACCGCACCGACGTGCTCGACGTCTGCAACAAGCGGCTCAACTTCCGCACCCACGCCGGCGCGGACACGTGGACCCTGGTCGGGCTCTCGTCACGCATCACCGCCACCCCGCGCGCGCTCGACGTGGCCGAGCAGCTCACCGTCGGGCTGACCATCACCAACACCTCGTCGGTGACGCAGAACACCCTCGTCCCCAGCGCGCCGGTGATCTCCGGCACGGCGACCTTCGCGCTCATCTCCGGGCCCACGCCGGCGTCCGTGAGCAACCTCGCGCAGGACGCCAGCACCACCTTCTCGTGGGTCTACCGGGCCACGGGTCGCGGCACCGCGCGGTTCTCGGCGAGCGCGAAGAACACCGCGGTGAGCTCGCCCGTGGCGCTCTCCACCGACGTCAACGTGGGCGCCTTCCCCGCGGCGGTGCTCACCACCCCGAAGGTCACGGTGAACAACGGCATCATCACCCTGCAGGTGCTGCCGACGAACAACGACGTGGCCTCGCTGACGACCTTGACCCCGCTCGCGGCCACGGTCACCACCACCGGCACCGCCACCGCGACCAAGCTCACCGGCCCGACCCCCGGCGTCGTCGACTCGCTCGCCGCGCACGCCACCACCGCCTTCACCTCCACCTTTCGCATCACCGGCGACCCCGGCGACAAGGTCACCTTCCAGGCCCGGGTCACGGCGGTCAACAGCAGCGGGGCGACCCTCACCAGCGACCCGGTCAGCAGCGGCGAAGTGACGCTCCAGGAGATCACCCTCACGCCCTCGCCCTCGGCGGTGTTGTCGGGGAGCGGCGCCAGGCAGATCCGCTACACGCTCGCCAACGGCAGCGACCTGCCGATCAGCAGCGTGGTGTTGATGACGCCCGACGCGAACCTCTTCCGGACCCCCACGGCGGTCTCGCCGCCCGCGGGGTGGACCTCGACGACCTCCAGCAGCCCGCGCGGCCTGCGCTTCAACGCCTCCACGGCGGCGCAGCTGCAGCCCGGCCAGGCGCAGACCTTCACCATCAACTACGCGCAGGTGGGCACGGTGACGGTGAACACCCCGACCTCGCACAAGGCCCACGTCATCTTCGCCGACACCACCACCGCCCGCTGCGAGGGCACGGTGACCGTGGCGGTGAACCGGCCGGTGCCCGACGTCATCATCCCCGTGGCGGTGGCCACGCCGGGCCGCGTGCACTTCACCTGGAGCAACCCCGCGCTGCACGACGGCGTGCTGCTGCTGCGCTCGACCGGCGGCGCGCCCAACACCGCGCCCACGCCGGGCACGCGCTACCCCGCGGGCACCGCCCTGGGCAACGCCACGGTGGTCTACGAAGACAGCGGGAGCTTCAACGGCACCTTCGCCGACAACGGGCTGGCCAACGGCACGCCGTACTTCTACCGGCTCTACAACCGCGACGAGTTCGCGCTGTACGCGCCGGCCAACGTCCCCGCCTCGAGCCCCAACAACTCCCTGCTGGTGGTGGCGCCGGGCACGAGCCCCTCGGATGCGCTGTGGTGCTCCACGGTGGGCCTGCCGGCGCTGCAGCAGCCGTACATCGACCTGGGCAAGGCCATCTACCAGTCGACCAACGGCAGCTTCTTCACCGGCAACGTGATCACCGTGGGCGCGCCGATCAACGGCAACGAGAAGTGGCGCCCGAGCCTCACGCGCGGCGTGGTGCAGGCGCGGCCCCTGGCGGCGAAGCCCGCGGGTGAGACCGAGCCCTCGATCTTCGTGGGAGACCAGGCCGGCTACGGCTACCGCTTCAGCTCCACCACCGGCGCCATCACCTGGACGGGCAACGGCGGGGTCGCCCTGGGCCAGGTCATCCAGGCGCCCGCGGTGTTCGCCTCGGCCGTGGCCACCAACGCGGCCTTCAAGGCGCTCTACCCCACCGACCTCGTGTTCTTCGCCACGCGGAACAACACGGTGAACACCAACAGCGTGCAGGGACTCCGCGCCGACACCGGCGCGCGCGTCTTCAACTACCAGCCCGGCACCCTGGGCCAGGTCACCGGCGCGCTGTACTTCGACTACGGCAGCAACACCCTGTGGGTGCCCAGCCTCGGCACCGACTCGCTGCGGGTGCTCAACGTGCTCGCCCCCACGGCCGCGCCGCTGTTGACCGTGAGCGACCTGGGGGCCCTGCCCGCGGGCGTCGCGTCCAACGGCGCGGTGAACGAGGTGCTGGTGGCCTCGCAGGCGGGCGTGGTGCGCGGCTACGGCATCGGCACCCGCGCGCTCGAGTGGCAGGTCAGCGGCGTGGGCACCGTCACCGCCCCCCTGGTGAGCTTCGGCAGCGACTTCATCGTCAGCACCAGCACCAGCGTGCAGCGCTTCCACATCGACACCACCGTCACGCCGCGCACCGCGACCCGCATGTGGACGACCGCGGTGACCAACCCCACCACGGCCCGCATTCACGCCACCGCGGGCAAGCTGTACGTCGGCGACTCCCTGGGGTTCCTGCGCCGCCTCAACCTCGCCACCGGGGTCCTCGAGAGCTCGGTGAAGGTGGCCACTACGGGCGCCATCGGCACCCCGGCCCTCGACACCACCGCGGGCCTGCAGCGCGTCTACGTCGGCACCGCCGACGGGCGGCTGTGCGCCTACCCGACGACCTTCTGAGATCCCCGCGTTGCCCCCACTGAAGCCCGCCCCCCACCACGAGCCCTCGCGCCCGCGTCGAGCGTGGGCCGCGCCGCGCGTGCGCAGCGAGGCCAGCGCCGAGGCCAACGTGTTGCTCTGCAGCACCGGCCGCCCGGTCTACTGCCCGGAGACCGACTGCTGCGACGTGCTGACGGACTGCACGGGCTACTGCGGCGGCGGCTGATCAACGATCGCGCAGGCGCCGCACCACGGCCCGCGTGAGGGGCAGCTGCTTGAGCACCCGCGCGGCGCCCGGCCAGAAGCGCAGCCCCAGGCCCAGCTCCCGGGGCCAGGCCCGCACCACGCCGCCACGTCGAAAGCCGGTGACCCGCGCGAGGCCCTCGAGGGGCTGGGGGTCGAGCACGCCCGCGGTCGACGCCGTCTGGAGCGGCGCGGTGCCCACCACCACGTGGGCCGCCAGCACCCCGCCCGGCAGCTTCACCACCGCCACGTCGCCCGGCCGCAGCTGGTCAGCCGCGACGCGCTCCACGCGCAGCGAGTCTCCGTCGCGCAACAACGGCCACAGGCTGCGGCCCGCGGCCTGGAGCCACATCACCGCCCCCGGGGCGAGAGCGCGGAGCAACGCTTCGTGGATCATCGGGACCCCGCAATGAAACTCGCCGGCCGTGACGGGCACGGGCCGGCGAGGACCTTCGGACCTCGGCTGCGGATCAGGCCGCGGTCTTCTTGCCGAGCGCCTGCTCGACGTACTTGATGCCGTTGGGGGTGATCTGCGGCCCCTTCGCGGTGCGGCGCGCGTAGCCGACGTGCTCGCGCAGCGCCTTGGCAACGTTGGGCGCGGCGAACGACACGCCGTTCTTCGCCCAGAACTTCGAGGCGGTGCCGGACGAGACCTCGAAGGCGCCCTTGGCGACGTAGAGGGGAATGAGCGAGCGCAGCAACTGGTCCTTCTGGCTGCCGGCCTTGATCAACGCGGCCTTCTTGCCGTTCGCGTCGAGCGCGCCGAGCAACAGCGCGAGGGGGTCGGCCTTCGCGGCGACGTCCTTCTTCGCGGGCGCGCTCTTCTTCGCCGGGCCGCTCTTCTTCGCGGGCGCGGGCTTCTTCACCGGGGCGCTCTTCCTGGCCGCGGCAGGCGCGGGCGCAGGGGCCACCACGGCCGCCACCACGGGGGCCGGCGCAGCGGCCACCTTCTTCGCGGCCTTGGGCGAGAGACCGAACGCGCTGCGGAGGTCCGCGACCTTCTTCTCGATGAACGCCTCGAGACCGTGGATCTCGAACAACCCCGACTTAATCTTGGATGCCTTGAAGGCCATTGATCACTCCTTGTGAAGAACGAGAGGGCGCGCACCATACACGCTGCGAAAACAGGCGGGGGCCGGAAAATCGGCGCGGGCGGGTTTTCTCGCGGTGGCGTGCGACAATCGCCAGATGATTTCGACGCTCGTTCTGATCAGCCTCCTCGCCGCGCCCCGGGCGCCGGTCGACGCGGAGGTGGTCGCCTTCGTGCCCCGCCTCGACGCGACTGATCAGCTGCTGCCCTTCTTCGTCGCCGCCGGATCCCGCTCCTCTCTCCTGCGTCCCGAGGCCTGGCGCGGCGACGCGCACCCGCTGATCAACGTCGACGTCACCAGCCCCGCGGCCCTCAAGCAGGTGGGCATCGACGCCACCGCGAGCCTCACCCGCTCCCAGCTGGGCGACGCCACGGTGGCCTGCGTGAAGGTCAGCGACGTCGACGCCTACCGCAAGGCCTGCGACGAGAAGCTGGGGCGCCTGGGCGAGGTCTTCGAGAAGCTCGAGGGCGGCGTCTCGGTCTACGCGACCCGCGACCCGCTGGGCCGGGTGATGGCGGCCTACGTGCTCGGTGGCCACGAGTCCTGCGCCATCAACGGCCACGGCCGCTCGGTGGAGGCGCACCTCGCCAGCCTCGCGCGGACCGTGACGAAGCCGGCGACGGGCCCGGGCTTCACGCTCGCCGCCAAGCTCCCGGGGGTGGTCCAGCTCATCGCCCCCGGCGGCGCGACCCCCGGCGTGGTGTCCCTGTCCGCGAAGGACCTCGCGCTGACGCTCGACTCGAAGCTCAAGGGCGCCCCGCTCGCCCAGCTCGCCGGGGCCGGGGCCTCACCCTTCGGCGCCTTCTCGGCGCCGGGCATGGTGGTGGTGCGCGCGCGCCTCGCGAAGTCGGGCGTGCCGGCGATGGTCGACCAGGTGGTGCGCCAGCTCCCCGGGGCGGCCGTGCTCGGCCCGCTGGCGAAGGAGGTCGCCCCGTACGTGACGGGCAACACCGCGCTGCTGCTGAGCCACGCGCGCGTCACCACCGGCCTGCGCACCCGGGAGGCGCGCTTCTTTGCCCTCAAGGGCGCCCTGCTGGTCGAGGTCTCCGACCCGGCCGCGGTCGCCGCGCTGCTGGCCAGGCTCGACCTCAAGGCGCTGACGCTGCGCGAGGGCACGCTCGCGGTGTCGCTCGAGGGCTCGACGCTGGTGCTCAGCAACGACGCCGAGGTGAAGGCCCGGGCCCTGGCGGCGCTCCCCACGGCGGCGGGCAGGCAGGCCCGGGGCCTGGAGTTCGAGGTCGACCCGCGGCTGGTGGCCAGGGGGCTCTCGCAGGTGCCGCTGCTCGAGGCCATCCAGTCGCCGGAGCTCGCGGGCTTCGTCGCCGCAGGCTCGGAGCTGGGGCCGCTGCTGCTCGCCAGCCAGCGCGTCTCGGGGTGGCTGGACTCGGCGGGCGCGGGCCAGCACGCGGCGCGCCTGCTGTGGCAACTGGACACCGCGAAGTTCACCCCCGACGCCGGTCACTGAAATGTTGCAGGGGCTCCACGGCCCCGCCCCGTGACTGAGGGACAGTGTCGACCGTGGAGACCTTCCGTCGACTGCTGGAGTGGGACGAGGCGCTGCTGGTGGCGGTCGGCCGGCTGCACCGGCCGCTGATGACCCGGGCGATGCGCGCGGTCACCAACCTCGGTGACGCCCAGAGCCTCACCTTCCTGGGGCTGGTGCTGCTGCTGGCCGACACCACGCAGACCCGGCACCTGGGGTGGATGTTGCTGCTGGGGTCGGGCGGCGCGGCGCTGCTGGCCCAGGTGGTCAAGCGGCTCTCGAAGCGCCGGCGCCCGAACGTGGGCATCCAGGGCTTCACCGCGCTGGTGCAGAACCCCGACGCCTTCTCGTTCCCCTCGGGGCACACCGCGGCCTCGGTGGCGCTCGCGGTGGCCTGGGCCGGAGAAGGGAGCGGGCTGGGCCTGCTCGCGTCGACCTTCGCCCTGCTGGTGGGCTTCTCGCGGGTGTACCTGGGGGTGCACTACCCGCTCGACGTGATGGCCGGGGCGACGCTGGGCCTGACCGCCGGGGTGCTGGCACGGCTGGTGGGCTGATCTCAGGCGATTCGTGCCGCCCGAAAGGTCGTGTGGTAGTTCGGCGCACGCCATGACTGACCTCCTCGACAACGATCCGCTCCGCGCTCGCCTCAAGAAACTCGAAGAGCAAGCGGAGCTCGGTGGCGGCGCCGAACGCATCGCCAAGCAGCACAAAGACGGCAAGCTGACCGCGCGCGAGCGCCTCGACCTGCTGCTCGACCCGGGCAGCTTCATGGAGCTCGACAAGTTCGTCACGCACCGCGCGACGGACTTCGGCATGGCCGACAAGAAGATCCCCGGCGACGGCGTGGTCACCGGCTACGGCACCATCGACGGCCGCCAGGTCTTCGTCTTCGCCCAGGACTTCACCGTCTTCGGCGGCAGCCTCTCGGGCGCCTACGCCCAGAAGATCTGCAAGGTGATGGATCTCGCGACGCGGGTCGGGGCGCCGATCATCGGCCTCAACGACTCGGGCGGCGCGCGCATCCAGGAAGGGGTCGAGTCGCTCGCGGGCTACGCCGACATCTTCCTGCGCAACACGCTGGCCTCGGGCGTGGTGCCCCAGCTCTCGCTGATTCTCGGGCCCTGCGCCGGCGGCGCCGTGTACTCGCCGGCCATCACGGACTTCATCGTGATGACCAAGGCCAGCTCGTACATGTTCATCACCGGCCCCGACGTCATCAAGACGGTGACCCACGAGGAGGTCACCAAGGAGGCCCTGGGCGGCGCCATCGCGCACAACCAGAAGTCGGGCGTGGCCCACTTCGCCGCCGAGAACGAGCAGGCCGCCATCGCCATGACGCGCGAGCTGTTCTCGTACCTGCCCTCGAACAACGCCGAGGACGCGCCCGTCGCGCCCTGCGATGACCCGGCCGACCGCGCCGAACTCGACCTGGCCACGTTGGTGCCCACCAACCCCAACAAGCCCTACGACATTCGCGACGTCATCAAGCTGGTCGTCGACCACAAGCACTTCTTCGAGGTGCAGGAGCACTACGCGAAGAACATCGTGGTGGGCTTCGCGCGGCTCAACGGCAAGTCGGTGGGCATCGTGGGCAACAACCCGGCGATCCTCGCGGGCTGCCTGGACATCGACGCGTCGGTGAAGGCCGCGCGCTTCGTGCGCTTCTGCGACTGCTTCAACATCCCGCTCGTCACCCTGGTCGACGTGCCCGGCTTCCTCCCCGGCACCACCCAGGAGTGGGGCGGCATCATCAAGCACGGCGCCAAGCTGCTCTACGCCTACGCCGAGGCCACCGTTCCCAAGGTGACGCTCATCACCCGCAAGGCCTACGGCGGCGCCTACGACGTGATGGCCAGCAAGCACATCCGCGCGGACGTGAACTACGCCTACCCCACCGCGGAGATCGCGGTCATGGGCCCCGACGGCGCGGTGAACATCATCTTCCGCAAGGAGATCGAGGGCGCGGCGGACCAGAAGGCCGAGAAGGACCGCCTCGTGGCCGACTACCGCGAGAAGTTCGCCAACCCCTTCAAGGCCGCCGAGCTCGGGTACATCGACGAGGTCATCCGCCCGGAGCAGACGCGCCTCAAGCTGATCCGCGCCCTGGAGATGCTCAAGGACAAGCGGCAGGAGAACCTGCCCCGCAAGCACGGCAACATTCCGCTCTGATGTATGCGGTGTTGATCAGCCTCGCGGTGTGCGCGGCGCCGGCCCCCAAGGCCGGCACCTACGTGCTCACCGGGGGACACGGCTCGCTGGTGCTGGGCCAGGGCCACTTCGCCATCGAGGTGCTGGGCGCCAACGCGCACCAATGCCAGCTGGACGGTGCGTGGGCGGGGCAGACCGGCACCGTGGCCGACGCCACGCTTCCCTGCGTGGTGAAGCTCGTCCCCGCGGCCGATGGCGTCGAGGTGAGCGCCGTCGACGCCGGTCAATGCGCGTCCTACTGCGGCGCGCGCGCGTGGTTCGAGGGGCGCTACCTCACCCCGCCGGCCGGGTGCGGGGCGGCCGAGGTGAAGCAGGCCCGCGCCCGGTTCACCGCGCAGTACCAGCGCAAGCGCTTCTCCGAGGCCGTCGCCACGCTCACCCCCGTGATCGAGCGCTGCCAGAAGGTGCTCGATCGCTTCGAGTCGGCGTGGGTGCGCAACGATCTCGCGCTCGCCCAGCACCACGCAGGGGATGACGCGGCGTGCCTGCGCACCCTCGAGCCGTTGTCCGACTACCGGGACGTGCCGATGGAAGAGGTGGGGGGCGCCGAGCCCTCGTTCACGGAGCTCCACCAGAAGCTCGCCCGCGCGACCCGCACCAACGCCAGGCTCTGCGGCTACGCTCCAAAGCCGTGATGACCCGTCCCACGCGGAACTGGCTGCTGTTGAGCGTCTTCATGATCGCCGTGTTCGCGATCTCCCCGCGGCTCCCCGACGCGGTCTCGTGGTCGCTGTCCGCGCTCGGCGTGCTGCTGGTGGCGCTCTCGCTGTGGGTGGCTTCGCCGTTCCTGCGCGCCCGCTCCCTGCTCGCCCGGCGCGACTTCGACGCCGCCGCGACCGAGCTGGCCGCCTTCGAGACCAGCCTCGTGGGGAGCGCGTGGAAGCGCGCCCTGGGCTCGCTGGCCGTGGGCTTTCACACCTCGAACCCGCTGGCCGCGGCGCGCAACACCCTGGGCGCCGTGCGGCTCGAGCAGGGCCGCCTCGACGACGCCCGCACCCACTTCCAGACCGCCCTGGAACGAGACCCGCGCTACGGCGTGCCCTTCGGCAACCTGGCGGTGCTCGCCGCGATGAAGGGTGACGCGGCCGGCGCCGAAGAGGCCCGGGCGAAGGCCGCGGCGCTGGGCTTCAAGCCGAAGCTCCTCGCGCAGGTCATCGCCCACAAGCTCGCCCAGGCGCCGACGCGCTGACTGCAGTCGTCATCCGGGGCTGCGGCCCGTCGCGTCGAATGGCCTGGTGCGCGTGGCGGATCTGGACTGAGGCGCAGGCATGGCCTGGACCCCCGCCCCTTCAGAGACTGGAACTCCGCTCGTGGACTGCAGCATCGAGGCGCGATCCGGCGTGCGCTTCGACCTCCGGCTGACGGAGAAGTACCTCTGCTACAGCCGGATCAACTCGTTCACCTTTCGCGACCCGCTCGAGACGGTCACCGTCGAGCGCAGCGCGATCACCGACGTCGAGTTGAAGAAGAAGTCGCCCGTCGTCTTGCGCACCGTGGGCGTGTTGTTGATCGCCGCGACCACCCTGGGGGTGCTCGGGCTCATCAACGGCACCGTCGACCACATGAGCTTCAAGGTGTTGCTGGGCTACCCGCTCGGAGGCGCCTGCTTCCTGAGCAGCGGCAACCGCTGGCAACTCTCGTTCTCCGATGGAAAGAAGAAGCACCGGCTGGTGCAGCCCGTCGCCTCCGAGCGGGTCTCCATGACCTTCATGGCGGACTCGCTGCAGAAGGCCGGACAGTTGCTGCGCGGCTACGGCCCCGCGACCCTCCGCTGACGTCGCCCACCTTCGCAGGCGACGCCGGCCTCGCGCCCTGCCCCGGACCATCGGAGGCAGGGAGCGGCGCTGCCTACTTCCTGCGGGGGCTGCCGCTGAACACGCTGGCGCCGGTCGACTTCGCCGCCGCGCTGCTGCTGCTGCTGTGCGCACCACCGCCGCCGCCCGCCGCCTTCTTGGGGTGCGAGCGCGCGTGGCGACCGGGCTGCGTACCGGGCGAGCGCGACGACACGCCGTGACCCGAGCCGCGGGGGCCGGGGTCGGCCTGGCGCGTACGCTCCGAGGCGAGCGCCTCGATGTACACCGGGTCTTCCTCGGGGACCTCGGCGCGCGGCACCTTCACGCGCAGCAGCTTCTCGATGTCACGCAGCAGGGCCATCTCGTCCGGCGAAGCGAACGCCGAGGCGTGGCCACTGGCCGAGGCGCGCGCGGTGCGACCGACGCGGTGCACGTAGTCTTCCGGCACGTGGGGGAGATCGAAGTTCACCACGTGGCCGATGTCGGCGACGTCGATGCCGCGGGCCGCGATGTCCGTGGCCACCAGCACGCGGTACTTGCCCGACTTGAAGCCGTCGAGGGCGTACTTGCGCTGCGACTGGCTGCGGTCGGCGTGAATGCGCTCGACCTCGTGGCCGGCGCGCGCCAGCGACTTGGTCAGCTTGTCCGCGCGGCGCTTGGTGCGGGTGAAGACGAGGGTGCTCTCTTCGTCCTGGGCCAGCAGCGCGAGCAGCAGCGGGGTCTTCTCGTTCTGCCCGACCTCGTACACGCACTGCGTGGCGCGCGACGCGGTGGTGCCGCTGCGAGCGACCTCCACGCGAACCGGGTCCTTGGAGTGCGCGCGGGCGAAGTCGGCGACCTCGCCGGCCATCGTCGCCGAGAACAGCAGCGTCTGCCGCGTGCGCGGGAGCTTGGCGAGGATGCGCGTGAGCTGCGGCTTGAAGCCCATGTCGAGCATGCGGTCGGCCTCGTCGAGGACGAGGATCTCCACGCCCGCGAGGCTCGCGGTGCCCTGGGTGAGGTGGTCGATGAGGCGGCCCGGCGTCGCGATGCAGACGTTGGCGTGCTTGAGCCCTTCGATCTGCGCGCCCATGCCGACACCGCCGATGAGCACCACGTTCTTCACGCCCTGCGGGAAGCCGAAGCGCTGCGCGTGCTCGGCGATCTGCAGCGCGAGCTCACGGGTGGGCGCGAGGATCAGCGCCTTGATGCCCTTCTTGCCCTTGAGGCGCTCGATCATCGGGAGCACGAAGGCGGCGGTCTTGCCCGTGCCGGTGGCCGCGCAACCGATGACATCTTTTCCCGCGAGGCCGGCGGGGATGGTCTGGGCCTGGATGGGGGTAGGCTTTTCGTAGCCCGCTTTGGTCAGCGCGGTGAGGCTGGCGGCCGAAAGGCCGAGGGAAGCGAAGTCGAAACTCTGCGTCATGCGCTGGCCCATACAGGGAAACCGCCCCTCGGTACGTCTTTTCCCTCGCTGAACGCGCAGGGTCGGATCAACCGACGTGGATGCCGGACGAGCCTCCCGAGCGCCACGACGCGGGCACGAAACGCTCCCACCACGGGGGTGACGGCAGGTCGCTGACGGGGTTGAGCAGGAACGAGAGCCCGAGCCGCCAGCGCGTGCCCGGCGCCAACCCGGGGCCCGCCACCGGCTTGCTCTTCTCGATCGCGCGCTCGAGGCAGGGCAACAGGCCCGCGGGCAAGTCAGCGCGCGGCGGCGTCACCACGTAGGCCAGGCGCACGCCCTCGGCCCCGGCCTCGAGCAGCAGCTCCAGCGGCACCACGTCGGCCACCTTCGCGCGGAAGTACTCCTGCGAGCACTCGGTCAGCTCGTCCGTGGCCTGGGCGAAGAGCCGCTGCACCACCCCGCGCTTGAGCGCATCGGGAGCCCACGACGTCTCCGGCTCGAGGGGCAGCGCGCGCCACGGCGCCTCCCACCCTTCGGGCCGCGGCCGGCGCGGATCGTAGTGGGTGGCGCCGAAGACCAGCACCGCCGCCGCCAGCACCAACACCGCGAGGGCGAGCGCGCGCTTCACGACGGCGCCGCTTCCCCGAGCTGGAGCTCGACCATCGCGCCGCACTTTGCGCAGTGCACCCGCGCGGGCCACCCGGGCAGCTGGTCGGGCACCAGGACCGGTTGGCTGCACTTCGGGCACGCGATCTCACACGCCCCCAGCACCGCGCGCGCCCGCCACGCGAAGACGCCGGCGATGGGCCCGGCGATGAGCGCCACCACCGCGCCGCACACGTGCAGCAACGGCACCGCCACCAGCACCACCCCGATGCCCGAGACCAGCGCCATCCGCTTGAGGCCCCGCCAGGCACGCGCGCCAGGCCCCAGCTGCGTCACCGGCACCGTCAGCACCAGGCCGGGCTTCGCCGAGTCCATGACGCCGACGCGAACGGTAGTGGGCTGCGGCGACATCCCTCGGGTGTCTCAGAACCCCCGCACCCACGCAAGCAGCGGTCCCCCGAACGAGTCGGCTCTTTCGGAAGGCCCTGTGCCTCGCTCGAGACGACGACGCGAGGCGAGCGAGCGAGCGAGCGAGCGAGCGGGGCGAGGTGGGCCAGGCAATCCGCCCCGTGGAGTACCGGTGCGGCGCACTCAGCGAAATCACCCAGGCCCTCTCGCGCGGCGGCAGGTGAGCGCGGCGAGCAACACCAGGGCCGCGGCGTCGAGCTGCGCGCACCCACAGCTGCTGCTCGTCGCCGCGGGCGCAGGACCGGCGTCCACGGCGAGGGGCCCCGCATCGACCGCCAGCCCCGCGTCGCGAAGGCCCGCGTCGAGCCCCGCCCCCGCATCGGCCACGGGGAGTCCGGCGTCGGTGAACCCCGCGTCCGTCACCTGCCGCTCGTCGAGCTCGGCGCGCAGCCGCGCGTTGAGGAAGAAACCACCGGTCGCGTCGTGCACCTCGAGCGCGAGCACGTTGTCCCCCTCGTGGAGGAGCGAGGCGGGCGCCTGCGCGAGCGTGAAGTGCTGCACCAGGCCCGCGGTGCGCAGGCCGTTGGCGAGGGTGGCGCCGCGTTGACCTGCGGGCACGTTCTGCCGCAGCACCTCGACCCCGTTGAGCGAGGCGACGAAGCCGTCGTCGTAGTCGAGCTCGAGCAGCAGCCGACGCATCGACGCGCGCGCCACCGGGAGCGGGAAGTGCAACCGCGCGAAGAGCGTGACCCCGGGAAGGCCCACGCCCAGCGGCAACGGGGCCTCGAGCCAGGCCGAGTCATCGAAGCCGGCGGCGCTCCACTCGGGGGGCGCGGTGTCGACCACGAAGCGCGTGAGATCCGAGGTCAGCGGGATCACCTCGCGGACGACGTAGGCAGCCCCCTGCGAGGAAGAAAGGCCCGCGTCGTCATGCACGCCCGCCGCGCGCAGCTCGTAGGTCCCGGGTTGGTGCGCGTCGGTCTGCAGGAGCACCGTGCGGCGGTCGCTCCCCACCTGCGCCGAGCGCACCGTCACCGGAGGCACGATCTCGAAGGCCGTGGGATGATCCGCGCCGAGCACCGGCTCATCGAACGACACCTCGAGCTGCGACTCCGAGTTCGCGCGCACGCCCAGCAGCCGGGGCGCGGTCACGTCCGCGCCCTTCGAGAGGCTGAAGAGATCCACCGCGGTGCCATCGGCCTGCAGGAAGTAGCCGCGCAGCGCATCACCGCTCACGTCGACCACGCTCACGCCGAGCACGCTGCCGGCTTGAAAGGCCATCAGCGGGTGCGCCGGGTTGGAGAGCACACCGCGCTGCCCTGCCGTGCCGCTGACGACGTACAGCGTGCCCGCCCCGGGAATGTTCTTCACGTAGCTCGCGCGGTCACCCTGCACGATGGCGTTGCTGCGCAAGAGGAAGCTGCGCTCGTAGACGTGCGAGTGGCCCGAGAAGACGACGTCGACGCCAGCGGCCTCGAGCACCGGGAGAATGGCGTCGCGCACCCCGGGGTCATCGGCGTGCGTGCCGCCGGAGTACGGAGGCACGTGGAAGAAGACGATCTTCCACTTCGCACTCGAGGCGGCGAGATCAGCGGCGGCCCACGTCAGCTGCGCTGAACCCGCGGCGTGACCGCTGACGTGCGTGTCGAGGCACACGAAGTGCGCGTCGCCATAGTCGAACGAGTAGTACAGCTCGGAGCCTGCGGGGTTGTTGGTCGGGAGATGGAACGCGTCGCGGTACGGCCCCCCCAGCGGGTCGAGGGCCATGTCGTGGTTCCCGATGGTCGGCCAGACCACCGAGCGTCGCAGCAGCGGCGCGTAGGGCGTAAAGAACCGCGCGTCGTACAGCTGCGGCTCCCCCGCGTAATAGACGATGTCCCCGAGAATGAGCGAGAAGGTCGCGTCGCCGACCTCGGCTGCGAGCCGCTCGGCGACCTGGAGCTGCGCGACGTCGCCGGTGCCCGAGTCACCCCACGCGAAGAAACGAAACGGCTCGGCGCTGCCCAGCGGAGGCGAGGTGCGAAACCGGAGCGCCTCCCCACCGGAGAGCACCTGCCCATCGACCACCACCTCGTAGGCGTAGCGGGTCGAAGGCGTCAGCCCCGTCAGGCGCAGCGCGTGAACCGTATTCGGGACCACCTCGCTCACCATGCCCGCCAGCGGCCCACCGAGCGCTCCGAAGCGCACCGCGCCGGCACTGGGCACGTCGGTGTGAAAGACGACCGTCACCTCCCGCGCCTCGGCGAGCTGGAGGAACGGGCCGCGCGTGAGGGCCGCGCCGTGGGCGACGGGGGCCAGGAGCGTGAGGAGAGCGAAGAGGCGCAGGGGCCTGACCCTACTGCGGTTCGACCGGCGCACAGCGCCACTCGAGCCCGAACGAGCTGACCTCGACGAGCGCGCGCAGCCGGGGGTCTCCACGCGGCTCGAGCGGGTGAACGAGCCGCTGCTCCGAGATCTCGAGCAGCGCGCCCCGGTGGTCCTGGGCCAGCTCCCGCTCGAGGATGGGGAGATCACACGGCGCGGAGACCCCCTGGAGCTGCGTCACCAGCGCACCGGCCCGTGCCAGGTGACCGAGCGACGCGAGCACGCCCAGGCGCCCTTCCCTGCGCGCGACGTCGACCTCGAGGTCTCTGACGCGAGCCTGCTCGGCCTCGCGCCCGCGCGAGCACAGCGACCGCTCGGGCGGCGTGAAGCGCGCGGGGGGGAGCACCAGCGCACGCTCGAGCTCGGGCAACACGGCATCGCTCGTGCCTTCCCACTCGCACCGCTCGCCCTCGAGCCTCAGTCGCCAGCGAGAGAGCAGCCAACGCACGGCCTGCAGCTTGGTGAGCTCGTCGCGGCAATGTTCGCTGGTCCCCGAGAGCGCGACGCGGACCTTCCCCGGCTCGCCAAAGACCTTCGCGTCGACCTCGTGTTCGCGCACGAAGGCGGCGACGTCGAGGGAGCCCTGGAGTTCCTTCCAGGCAGCCCGGCGTCGCGCGGCCTCCGCGTCGTCGTGCTCGAGGGCCATCAACTCGGCCTGGCGCCGCTCGAGCGTGGCCCGGCGCTCGGCCCACGCGCGCATCTCCTCGGTCGGACCGCACGCCAGCAGCAGGCACGAGAGCGCCGCGAGCCACCTCACGGGCGCCGCCCGAAATGGAACGAGAGGAACTCCTCGCGCTCGGCCCGCCGGTCCGGGTCGACGCGGGCCGCGGCCACGAGCCCCTGCGCCCGCTGCACGACGTCGACGGCCTCCGAGAGCGACACTTCGCCCTCGCGCAACGCCCCGAAGAGCAGGCACTCGTAGCGACGACAGGCCCGCGGCCGCTGGGCGTACACCTGGCACACGGTACCCGCGAGCGCCGCGCAGCGCTGCGGCACGTGGCGGCCGCCACGGTCGTTGGTGACCACCGCGAGCGCCCCCTCGGGCACGCGCTCCTCGACCCCCAGCGGCACGCGCGAGAACAGGCTGCCGTCGCAGCACAACCCACACGCCTGGCACAGCGCCTCGAGGGACATCGCGGCGACCCTTTAGCGCGCCGGGGCCGAAGCGCCGAAGGTCCAGATGCGCGCGGGGCGGTCGAGCACGCTGTCCCACGCGGGCACCGGCGCCACGGCATAGGTGGCCACGCACGAGAGGCTCTTCATCGGCAGGAACGAGCGGCCGGGGTCGCCGATGCGGATCTGCGCCCCCCGGGCGTGCAGCACGCGCAACCAGCGCTCGATGCGCCGCGAGAGCTCGTCCTCGTAGAAGACGTCGCCCACCAGCACCACGTCCCAGCCCGCGTCGGTGTCGATGACGTCGGAGCTGCTCGAGGCGACGCACACCCCGTTGAGCTCCGCGTTCTCGGCCACGGCGGCCAGGGCGAAGAGATCGAGCTCGGTGGCCAGCACCTCCGAGGCCCCCGCGCGCGCCGCGGCGATCGCCGACACCCCGCAGCCCGAGGCGAAGTCGAGCACCCGGAGGCCCTGCACCAGCTCGGGCCCGTCGAGCACCAGCCGCGCCAGCGCCAGTCCACCGGGCCACGCGTGTGCCCAGAACGGAGGCGGCTGCACGCTCCCCTCGAGGCGCTCGGTCGCTTCCCAGGGCGCCAGGGGCTCGGGCGCGACGCGCAGGCGGAGCTCGGGACACAGCGGCGCGTCTCGAACCTCCGTCACCTGCCTGACCAGCGCTCGTCGCATCGGCTGCGCTCCCTATTATTAGGAGGCGCTCCCCGCCACGCCTGTCGCAAAGTGGGCGGCATGTCGCTCACCATCAAGCTCGTTCGCCATGGGGAATCGCTCGCGAACGTGGGCCACGTCGTCTCGAAGGACGTCGGCGATCACACCATCGGCCTCACCGAGCGCGGTCACCAGCAGGCCCGCGCCGTCGGCGCCTCGCTGGGCCGCGGGTACCTGCAGGACGCGCTCATCTACACCTCGCCGTACACGCGCACCCGGCTGACGCTGCAGGGCATCCTCTCCGGGGCCGGCCTCGAATCGAAGGAGGTGCGTATCTTCGAAGACCCGCGGTTGCGCGAGGTGGAGCACGGCTACGCGGAGTACGAGGCGCAAGAGGCCAGGCGCCGCACGCACGGCTGGTTCTATTACCGCTTCGAGGGCGGCGAGAGCCCGGCCGACTGCTTCGATCGCACCTCGTCGTTCCTGGAGACGATGATGCGCCAGGTCGAGCGCAAGGCCGCCGAGCACGTGCTGATCGTCACCCACGGCCTGACCATTCGCTGCTTCGCGATGCGCTACCTGCACCTGCCGGTCGAGGAGTTCGACGACCTGGCGAACCCCGGCAACTGCGACGTGATCACCATCGCGCGCAAGGAGACCCTCACCTCGCCCGGCTGGGTGACGGGGCGCTGGGGCGTCACGGGCCTGTCGCGGCGGCCGCCGGAGCCGTGACCTCCCTGCGCTGCAACATCGCCAGCACCGGCGAGGTCATCACCGTGGTCACCAGGGCCATCAGCACCATCATGGTGAACACCGTCGGGCTGATGACCCCCAGGTCGAGGCCGATGTTGAGCACCACCAACTCCATCAAGCCGCGGGTGTTCATCAACACGCCGATGGCCATGGCGTCCTTCCACTTCTGACCGGTGATCCGCGCGGCGATGGTGCTGCCGCCCCACTTGCCCGCGACGGCCACGAAGAGCAGCAACCCGCACGTCGCCCACGCCCCCGCCGAGTCCAGCAGCCCCAGCTGGGTGCGCAGGCCGCTGTAGGCGAAGAACAGCGGCAACAGCAGCACCACCACCAGGTCCTCGAGGCGCTCCCGCAGGCCGTGCGCGAGGCCGCCTTCCCGGGGGACGATGACGCCGAAGAAGAAGGCCCCGAAGAGCGCGTGAATGCCGATGGCCTCGGTGGTCAACGCGGAGACGAGCAGCAGCACCACCGTGACCGCGACCATGCGCTGGCTGATGCCGCGGCGATCCGTGCGCTGGCGCACCAGGCGCGCGAGCACCGGCCGCACCAGGAACCACATCACCGCGCAGTACGCGACGGCCAGCCCCGCGGTGAGCAGCGCCCCCGAGAGCCCCGTGGAGCGCACCACCGCCGCCACGAAGGCCAGCAGGCACCAGGCGGTCACGTCGTCGACGGCCGCGCAGGCGATGGTGAGCGCGCCGATGGGGGTGTGAATGAGGCCCCGCTCCGAGAGGATGCGCGCCAGCACCGGGAACGCGGTGATGCTCATCGCCACGCCGAGGAACAACACGAAGCTGCTGACCGGCACGCCCGGCAACGACCACGTCGGCGCCAGCCAGGCCGCCACCACCGCGCCCAACGCAAAGGGCACCGCGATGCTCGTGGGGCTGATCACCAATGCGCTCTTGCCGAAGCCCCGCAGCAACGCCGGCTCGAGCTCGAGGCCGATGAGGAACATGAAGAACACCAGGCCCAGCTGGCTGATCAGCCCCAGGGTGGCCATCGACGCGGGCGGGAAGAGCAGCTGCAGCGTGGCCGGAGAGAGCACCCCCAGCAGCGACGGCCCCAACGCGACGCCGGCGATCACCTCGGCGATGACCAGCGGCTGCCCCAGCTTGCGCAGCCCCAGCGCCAGCACGCGCGAGAGCACGATGACCAGCACCGCCTGCACGCAGAGCAGCACGAGCGGGTGACTGGAGAGGAAGGGCTGCACGCGAAGTCGAATACGGTACTTTTGACGCGCTGCGAAGCGTCGATGACCATCGTCAGCGAGAGGTTTCTCCCAAAGGGGGCGCCGTTCAGTACACGCCGCGGCCGTGACCAGACTGCTGTTGGCCCTCGCACTCTGCAGCTCCGCCGCCCTCGCGCAGACGCTCACGAAACCTCCGACGCTGATCAAACAGGTCGAGCCCCGGGTGGGCGACGCCGGGGTGATCGACGGCACGGTGATCATGGAGGTCGACCTCGGCCCGGATGGCCACGTGCTGGCGGTGAAGGTGGTCAGCGGCCTGAGCCCGGCCCTCGACGCCGCCGCCGTCGCCGCCCTCGAGCAGTTCGAGTTCACCCCCGCGGAGCTCGATCACCAGCCCGGCGCGGTGCGCATTCAATACGCGCTCACCTTCGAGGCCCCGGTGCCCGTCATGCCCCGCGACGCCGGCGTGCCCACCGTCAACCTGCAAGGCGTGTTGCGCACCGCGGGCACCCGCGAGCCCCTCGTCGCGGCGGCGATCACCGTGGGCGAGCAGTCGGTGCTCAGCTCCGCGACCGGCGAGTTCGAGCTGCTCGGAGTTCCCGTGGGCGAGGTCACCGTGGTGGTCACTTCGCCGGGCTACGAGCGCTTCGAGAGCCAGGAGACGCTGCGCCCCGACGAGCGCACCGAGGTCACCTACTACTTGAAGCCCACTGGCGTGCCGTCGCTCGAGACCGTGGTGCGCACCGAGAAGGATCGACGCGAGGTCACCCAGGTGAAGCTCACCCGCGGCGAGCTGCGCCAGGTGGCCGGCACCCAGGGTGATGCCTTCAAGGTGCTCCAGTCACTGCCCGGCGTGGCGCGCGCAGCCTTCGGCTCGGGGGCGCTGGTGGTGCGGGGCAGCAAGTCGTGGGACAGCCGGGTGTACGTCGACGAGATCGCCGTGCCCCAGCTCTTCCACTTCGCCGGCCTGTCGGCGACCTTCAACTCCGCCACCATCGAGAGCATCTCGTTCCAGCCGGGCAACTGGGGCGCGAGCTTCGGCCGCTCCATCGGCGGCCTGGTGCAGGCCGAGGTGCGCTCACCCTCCAAGACCGGCTTCCACGGGTACGTCGACGTCTCGACGTTCGATCTCTCGGCGATGGTGGAGCTCCCGGTGTCCGAGAAGTGGAGCGTCTCGGCGGCCGGGCGCCGGGGCCTCGCGGACGTCACGCTGCCCCTGGCCCTCAAGACCTTCGCGCCGCAGGTGGCCAGCTCGGTCGGCTTCTCGGTGGCCCCGCAGTACTTCGACTACCAGCTGCGCGCCGAGCGCCGGAGCACCTCGAAGAGCCGCCTCTTCATCTCGCTCTACGGCTCGTCCGACCGCTACGCCTTCATCAACCCCAACCCGTTCATCGACCCCGCCACCGAGGGCAACCAGGGCAGCGCGGGCAACGCCATCGCGTACCACCGGCTCACGCTGGGCTTCGACTACCGCTTCTCGGACCGGGTGACGTTCATCTCGCGCAACAGCCTCGGGTTCGATCAATACGAGCAGCTGGGCGGCGCCACCGACGTGTTCTACCGGGGCACGCAGACGCCGGTGCAGGCCCGCGAGCGGTTCCGCATCGAGCTCCCCGAGGCGCACCTCACCCTCTCCACCGGCCTCGACCTGCTGGTGGTGCCCAGCTTCCTCGAGGCCCAGGCCCCGCCGAACTTCAAGGCGAACCAGGTGCCTGACCCCTTCGTCTCCCGGCGGCTGCTCGTCGAACGCTCGAGCACCATCCACGTCGAGCCCGGGGTGTTCCTCGAGGCCACGTGGAAGCCGGTCGAGGCACTCTCGGTCATCGGCGGCGTGCGCCTCGACTACCAGTCCACCATGCAGGACGCGTGGATCGACCCGCGCCTCTCCGTGCTGTGGACCCCCGTGGACTGGCTGACCCTCAAGGGCGGCGCGGCGCTCTACCACCAGCCTCCCGACTACCGCGTGGGCCAGCTCTCGCCGGTGTTCGGCAACCCCGACCTCTTCTCCGAGCGCGCGACGCACCTCAACGTCGGCGCCGAGACGCGCTTCACCGACGCCCTCAGCCTGGACGTGTCCGTCTATTACAAGGCGTTCGACCAGCAGGTGCGCCAGGTGCTCAGCAGCGGCCTGGGCAGCGACGTCAACATTCCCGGGGCGGCCACGCGCTTCGCGAGCTCCGGCTACGGCCGGGCGTACGGCGCCGAGTTGCTCTTGCGCCACAAGCTGACGAAGAACTTCTTCGGCTGGGTGGCCTACTCGCTCAGCCGCTACGAGCGCGACGGCTACGGCGGCGCGCAGTGGAGCCCCGGCGCGCTCGACCAACCGCACAACCTCATCGTGGTCGCCAGCTACAAGCTGCCCTTCGACATCACCGTGGGCGGCCGCTTCCGCTACGCCTCGGGCCCGCTGGTCACCCCGGTGGTGGCCTCGCTCTACGACGTCGACGGCAACTACTACTACCCGCTGCCCGGCCAACCCTGGAGCGTGCGCCTGCCCGACTTCGTGCAGCTCGATCTGCGGGTCGACAAGCGCTTCGTCTTCGATCGCTGGGTGCTCGCCGTGTACCTCGACGTGCAGAACGTCACCAACGCCCAGAACCCCGAGGGCCTGTTCTACAGCTTCAACTACACCCAGAAGGCCTCCGTGTACGGCATCCCCATTCTCCCGTCGCTCGGCGTCAGAGGTGAGCTGTGATGCGCCGCGCCCTGCCGTTCCTCGCCCTGACGCTCGCGGCCTGCAACGGGCAGTTCAAGCCCGAGACCCTGGTCGACGCGCTGCGCGTGCTCTCGGTCACCACCGAGCCCCCCGAGGTCGCTCCCGGTGAATCGGCCACCCTGGAGATCCTCCAGCTCGATCCCTCGCGGCCCACCGGAAAGACGACCGTGGTGTGGGTGGGCTGCGAGCCGGACCCCATCGACTTCAACCGCAGCGCCTGCAACGACACCAGCGCGCTGCTGCAGCCCACGGCCTTCGCCACCTTCCCGCCCGGGGTGCGCGTGCTCGGCTTCGGCAACCGCGCCGGCTACGCCTCGGCCTCCACGCTCTTCGACGCGCTCGCGCCGGAAGACCCGGTGCGCTCCAACGGCACCTCGGGCCCGGTGCTCGGCGTGGTCATCGGCGAGTTCGTCAAGCCGACCTCGTCCGACGCCGAGCTGCGCGAGCTCTTCGGGCGCATCGAGCGGCAAGAGGTGCAGACGGTGATGGCCCTGACCCGCGTCACGGTCTCGCAGAAGGCCAACAAGAACCACAACCCGAAGCTCGAGGCCCTCGAGGTCGACGGCGCGGCGTTGCCGCAGAACGCGAAGCTGCAGCTGCGAGCGGGCTCGAAGGTCACGCTGGTCCCCCGCGCCACCGACGACTCGCGCGAGACGTACAGCGTGCTGCTGCCCTCGGGTCCCTCGGAGCGCTCCGAGTCTCTCGTGGTGTCCTGGTACTCGACCGCCGGGCGCTTCGACCAGGCCCGCGTCGACGTCACCTCCGGCGCCCAGACCACCTTCATCACCCCGGGTTCGAGCGAGGTGCCCGACGACCCCGTGCCCGACAAGCGCACCGGAACCCTGTGGCTGGTGCTGCGCGATGGCCGCGGCGGGCAGCACGCGCAGACCGTGCCCTTCTTCGTGTGCGACGACTCGCCCACCCCGGTGCTGGAGAAGCTCACGGCGCCCACCACCGCCGGAGATCCCCTGGTGGCCACGGGCCAGCACCTGGACGGGGCCCTCGACCTGATCATCGACGGCGCCGCGGTGGACCACGCCAGCTACAGCCCCGGGCAAGACGCCTTCCTCGGCGACGTGCCTGCGCTCGCGCCGGGCGCCTACCCGGTCCAACTGCGCGCCAAGAACTGCGGCGTCATCGACACCGGGATCAGCTGGGTCGTGCCCTGACGGGCGATTGACCCTGCGCAGCGCGGGGGGCTAGGGGAGACGGACATGTTCCGCACCCTCGGCATCACCACGCTGACCGTCGTCTTCTGGACCTGTGGCAACACGCCGCTCTCCCCCGCCGCAGACACGGGCACCGCGGGAGACGTCGCGGCCGCCAGCCCCTCCGTCGACCTCGACGCCGGCGCCGGCGCTCCGGCCACGGGCGGTGGCCCGGGCCTCACCGGAGGCGGGACCGGCGCGACCGGCGGCGGCAGCTCGGCGACCGGCGGGGGTTCAGCCAACCCCGTACCGATGGCCGACGCCGGCAGCGCCGATGCGGGCGTGCTCGACGCAGGCGGCACCACCCTCACGCCCCCACCCGACGCGGGCAGCGGACAGGTCAGCCCCCCCGACGCAGGCCCCGTGGTGCGCTTCGTGGCCATCGGTGACACCGGCAAGTCGAACGCGGGCCAGCACCAGGTCGGCGCGGCGATGGGCACGCTGTGCGCGGCCCAGGGCTGCGACTTCGTGGTGCTGCTGGGCGACAACTTCTACCCCTCGGGCGTCAGCTCCACCACCGACCCGCTGTGGCAGACCGCCTTCGTCGACCCCTACGCGACGGTGAACGCGCCGTTCTACGCGGTGCTCGGCAACCACGACTACGGCGGCGACGGCGCGGGCACCGATCTCCCCCGCGGCGACAACGAGGTCGCCTACAGCCTCGTCAACCCCAAGTGGCGCATGCCCGCGCACCACTTCAAGTGGCGGCTCCAGCACGTCGAGTTCTTCGCCGGCGACACCAACCGCTCGATGTTCAGCGTCGACCAGGACGCGCGCCGCGACTTCGACACCTGGCTGCCGGCCTCGACGGCGCAGTGGAAGATCGTCTTCGCCCACCACCCCTACAAGTCCAACGGCGAGCACGGCAACGCGGGCAACTACGACGGGCTGTCCTTCATCCCCGTGGCCAACGGCGCCGGCGTGAAGCGCTTCGTCGAAGAGCGGGTGTGTGGCCGCGCCGACTTCTACATCACCGGTCACGACCACAACATCCAGCTGCTCCAGGACACCTGCACCCGGCCCGGGTCGAACCTCCACACCCAGCTGATGCTCTCCGGTGGCGCCGCGGCCACCACGCCGCTCAAGGGCAGCAACCCCACCTGGTACCAGACCGCCGACCTCGGCTTCGTCTACGTGGTGATCACCGGCAACGTGATGACCTCCACCGTCTACGACGCCAACGGCGTGGCGCAGTTCACCCGCACCTTCACCAAGTAAGTGAGCACCGAGACCCCGGCCACCCAGTTCCTCGAGGCCCACGGCGTCGCCTTCACGCTGCACCCCTACGACTACGAAGATCGCGGGGGCACGAAGGTCAGCTCCGAGAAGCTCGGGGTCGACGAGCACGCGGTGATCAAGACCCTGGTCTTCGAAGACGAGACGAAGACGCCGCTGATCATCCTCATGCACGGAGATCGCCAGGTCTCGAGCAAGGCGCTGGCCCGGCAGCTGGGGGTCAAGCAGGTGCAGCCGTGCAAGCCCGAGATCGCCCAGCGCCACACCGGCTTCCTGGTGGGCGGCACCTCGCCCTTCGGCACGAAGAAGACCCTGCGCGTGTGCTGCGAGCGGTCGATCACCGCCCTGCCCCGCATCTTCATCAACGCCGGCAAGCGCGGGCTCCTGTGCACCCTGCCGCCGTCCGAGCTGGTGCGGGTGCTGGCCCCCACCCTCGTCGACTGCGCGACCGAGGGCTGATCAGAGCCCGGTCTGCAGCATCTCCGCCACCACCTGGCGAATGAGCTCCCGGCGCACCTCGGTGCGCGCGCGCTCGAAGGCCGACTCGTGCACCCGGCCCGTGGCGTCACGGCGCGTCTTGGCCGCCGAGCGCACCACGAGGTCGACCTTCGAAGGCTCGAGCTGGAAGGGACGCCGCGCGTCCTTCTGGAGGAAATAGTTGATGCCCCGGGCCTCGAGGAGCTTCGCGAGGTGCTTCCGGGATTCAACGATGAGCGACAGGTCGATGATGTCCGCCATGCGTGGGATCGTTTGTCCTTCAGATCGCCGACACCGTCCATTTCACGACGAAACCGGCGCGGGTTTGACACGACGCGCGCTTCGAGCAAGCGCGTCGCGCGCGGGTGACGCCCGGCGCCAGCGCCGCTGCGGCCCACCCCGGGGGCGTGCCAGAGTGCACCCATGGAGTGGCGCGAGGACGTTCGCCCAGCAAGGGCCGGTGACAGCGGCGCGCGTGAGCGGCTGCGCGAGTACCTCACGCCCTTCGCGCACGGCGTGTGCCTCGCCTCCGCGCCACACCACGTGACCCAGAGCCTCGTCGCCCGCGTGCTCGACCAGGCCCTCTCCAGCCTCGGCGGCGTCGACGAGGCAGACGTGGGGCTGCACGTGATGGGCCTCGCGCGGCGGGCCGCGAAGCTGGCCGCGACCGGCGCGCTCGAAGAGCAGGCCAGCAGCAACCCGGCCCTCAACGACGCGCGCCAGGCCCTCGGCCGGCTCCGCGCGCTCCCCGAGACCACCCGCGAGCGCTTCCTGTTGCGCGTCGTCGAGGGCATCCCCGGGCCGGAGCTCGCCGAGCTCCTGCGCGTGGGCACCACCGAGCTGCGCGCCGACCTCGAGCGCGGCGCCACCGAGGCCGGGCGCGCCTTCGGCCAGGCCAGCAGCTTCGCAGGTGACGGCTACCTGTGGGACTTGAGCGGGTCGCCCCCGCCGCTCCTCGCGCAGCTGGAGCTGCAGCTGCCCGTGCTGCGCTTCGACCCCACCGCGGCCCCGCTGCCGCTGGCGGCGGCCGACTCTGCCGGCACCTTCCAGGAGCTCAAGCCCGTCGGCGCCGGCCTCGGCGGCCCGATGAAGGGGCTGCTCTTCGACGACGGCGAAGACACCTCGGTCAGCCAGGTGACCGCCTCGCCCCCCAACCCCTTCGAGCCGCAGGCCCGCACCGTCGCCGCCACCGATCTCCCCGCCGAGGCCGCGGGCCAGGTGCCGCCCCGGCCGGTGCCCACGGTCAAGGGCGGCGATGTCAGCGGCAAGAGCATCAGCGGCAAGTCGGGGCGCTCGAACGTCATCGTCGAGACCGGCAAGAGCGGCAAGGTCCCCGCCCACGTCAGCCGCAGCGAGCCGACGAAGGCCCCGCTCGACCTCGACGAGTCGACCGAGGCCAGGGTGCCCGCGCTGGCCCTGGCCCACCAGCAGGAGCGGAACGGCCCGCCGCAGGGGATGCTCGGGCAGCCCACCATGAACATGCCGCTGGGCTCGGCCATCGCCGCCCCCGAGACGCGGATCAACCCCATCCCCCTCGAGGCGATCACCTCCGACGGGCAACACCTCGGCCGCTTCCTCCAGGGCCCGGCCGCGCCGCCCGGGGTGCTCGACGCGCCCGCCCTCGCGGGAAGCTCGCCGCTCTTCATCGCCTTCGGGCTGATGACCGCGGCCCTCGTGGTCTACGCCCTCTCGCTCTTCGCCTCCGAGCGGCAGTCTCGCTCGGGCTGGCAGCTCACCCAGGTGGTGGTGGCCTCGGAGGACATCTCCTTCGGCGACCTGATCACCATCGACAACGTCGCGCTGCGCTCGGTGCCCCCGGAGTTCGTGAACACCAACGTGGTGAAGGACGACGCGCTCAACAACATCCTCGACCAGCGGCTGCTGGCCGACGTGCAGACCGGCGACCCCATCTTCTGGTCGCAGTTCGCCTCGACCAAGGCCAGCCAGCATCTCTCCGCGCGCATCGTGAAGCGGGGCCGGGGGTACACCATTCCCCTGAGCACCAGCGGCGCGGTCGGCCGCTGGGTCCGCCCCGGAGACAGCGTCGACCTCGTGGTGGCCATCACCGCCACCGACAAGGCCCAGGGCAACAACCGCGAGCCGCGGGCCGTCACCATCCTCCAGCGCGTGCGCGTGATGGCCACCGGCAAGGCAGACTCCACCCTCGCCGAGCTCGCCCTCGACGCCCGCGAGCGTCAGTTCAGCGACGTCACGATCTTGCTGACGCCCGAGGAAGCCGAAGTGGTGGCGCTGGCCTCGACCATGGGCCGCCTGAGCCTGACCCTGCGCAACGAAGACGACGACGAGGTCGAGTTCGAGCGCGGCTTCACCAACGCCCAGACCCTGCTCGACGGCCGCCGCCGCCAGGCCCTCGAGGCGCGGCGACGCACGGTCATCCAGTCCATCCGCACCGCGCCGGGCGAACCCACCAGGCCCACGCCGAACCGGCGCTGAAACCTAGACCGGGCTGATGCGCCGGTAGCGCCGCAGCACCTCGACCTCGTCGGTCAGGTGCACGAAGCCCGTCGCCTTCCGGTACGCGCTGCCGTCCACCACGATGGGGAACTTGATGTGCTCCAGCGCGCCCTTGGGCAGTTTGGGGAAGCCGAAGCGCCCCAGCATCTGCTTGAGGATCGGCTCGGGCACGGGCACCACGGTACGCCCGGTCTCGCGGGCGATGGTGCTCAACGGCACCGGCGCCGGCCCGGACACGTTGAAGATGCCTCGGGGCTTCTTCTCCACCGCCGCGCAGATGCCCGCCGCCGCGTCCTCTTCCTCGAGGTACTGAAAGAGCGGGTCGAAGCCGAACACCATGGGCACGCGCTTGCCGCGCAGGAAGCTCGCCAGGGTGCCGGTCTTCGAGGGGCCCAGCGTGTAGACGAGGCGCAGCACCGTGGTGGTGATCTGCGGTTCGCGCCACAACATGTTCGCCGCGTAGAGGTCGGCGGCCACCAGGTCGGCCAGCTCGGGGAAGTTGCCCATGCCCTGCGGGGGCTCGTTCTCGGTGTGGTACAGCGGCGAGTCGGCCGAGGCGCCGTAGTAGGTGTGCCGGCCCACCACCACCACGTGCTGCACCCCGTGACCGATGGAGTGATCGAACACCGACTTGGTGCCGCCCATGTTGATGCGGGCCCGCTCTTCGCCGGCCGCGGACAAGGCGTTGACGGTGGCCATGTGCACCACGCACTCGGGGCGCTCGCGGCGGAACACGTCTTCGGCCCCGCGCTTGCGGATGTCGACCTCGTGCACCTGGATGTCTCGCGGGGCATCCCACCAGGGGCGGCGATCGATGCCGATGACGGTGTGCCCCGACTCGCGCAGCTTGAGCGCCACCAGGCGGGCGAGCGCGCCACCCACGCCGACGATCAACACCTTCATGACGCAGCCCTCTCGCCACGGCGATCGGCGCGCGCGGCCTCGACCAGCTCCGCGATGCGCGCCTTCACCTCGTCGACGTAGCCCTTGATCACCGAGTCTTCCTCGTCGCCGGTGCCCTCGAAGACCAGCGGCTTGCCGTAGTGCACCACCAGCTTCGCCGGCAGCGGCGCGGGGAACCCGTAGGGCGTCAGCGGCACGTAGGGCACGCCCATCAACTTGCCCAGGGTGCGCGAGTTGAGCACCGTGGGCACCGCGTCACCGCCGCCCACGAAGCCCAGGGGCACGATGGGGGTCCTGGTCTTGAGCGCCAGGCGCACGAAGCCGGTGCCGAAGTCGACCAGCGAGTAGCGCTCCTTGTAGAGCTTGGCCGTACCGCGCGCGCCCTCGGGAAAGACCATCAGCAGCCGGTCGTCCATCAGCAGGCGCTCGGCGTGCTCGGGCAGGCCGGTGAGCTGGCCACAGCGCGAGCTCCACACGCTGCCCAGCGGCAGCTGGTTGATGAACTTCTCGGCCATGCCCTGGGCCAGCCGCGGCGGGTCCATCTCGAAGAGCATCGAGGTGATCACCATCGCCCCGTCGAGCGCGTAGCCGCCCGAGTGGTTGCCGACCAGCATCGCCCGGCCCCGCTTGGGAACGTTCTCCAGGCCCACCGCCTTCACCCGGAAGTAGTTCCGGTAGAGGAAGCCGAGCATGCCGAAGAAGGTGGCGAGGTGTTTCTTGGAGATGCCGTAAGGGTCGACACCGAGGGCGTTGAAGGGAAGCTCCAACCGCTCGACGAGATCCCGCGCTGCTTCGTCACGAGCCATGAGGCCCGCGAGTCTACGCACGAACTACGCGAGGCGGTGCTGTTTGACGTTCGCGCGCTGCACGAAGTCTTCGAGCTGCCCCGAGAGCGCCGAGGCCTCGATCAACGTGCGCGAGTTGCCGATGGGCACGTCTTCGGGGCCCGCGGCCGTCATCACCCACAAGCTCAAGGCGTAGCCCGTCGGCACCCGGGTGATGGGCATCTTCACCACCCGCAGCTCGACGCGCGCCAGCTCCAGCGGCTCGCCGTCGAGCAGCAGGCGGCCATTGGCGCGCACCAGGGTGCGTTCGCTCGCATGCCCGAGGCGCCGCAGCGCGACGCCGATCACCGGCAGCACGGCCACGCCCAGCATCCACACCAGGAACCCCGGCCCCGTGTCCCGGTCGACGAAGAAGACGAGCGCGGCCAGCGCGACGAACACCAGCCCCCAGGTGACCAGCATCGAGCGGTCGCGGCCCACGCGAACGACGAGACAATCGGGGCGGTTCGAGGCGACGCTGATCCTGCGCACGAGGGAGGCCCTCCTGGAGGCCTGTCTTCAGTGTAGCGAGCCTCGAGCTTGAGCGCAGGGCCTACATCCCCGCCATGGCGCCAAGTCACGAGAACCCGACGATTCAGTGGGGCGCCGGGAAGATGGCCGCTATCGTGAGGAGGTCATGAGTGAGTCCGACGGAGCAGGCGCAGAGAAGCGAAGACACCCGAGAACCCCGCTCAACGTCCTGGTGCAGTTCCGCTTCGACTCGTTCGACGACTTCCTCGCGGAGTACTCGGTCAATGTCTCCCCCGGGGGCATCTTCATTCGCACCGACACCCCGCGCGAGGAGGGGGCGGTCATCTACCTCCAGTTTGCGCTCAAGGACGGCAGCAAGCTCATCGAGGGCATGGGCCGCGTGGTGCGCGTCAACCCGCCCGGTGACCCGAAGCGGCCCGCGGGCATGGGCATCGAGTTCACCAACTTCGACGAGGAGTCGATGACTCTCATCGAGGAGATCTGCGCCCAGCGCAGCGGCACCAAGCACTGAACTCCATGGGGCTGCGCGGCCGACTGCTGCTCGCATTCCTGTTGCCCACGCTGCTGGTGCTCGCGGTGGGCGGCTTCGGGCTCTTCCGGGCCAGCCGCAACGTGCTGGAAGACGAGCTGGGCCGTTCGCTGGCCGACCTCGCGGCGACCGTGTCGTCGCAGCTCAAGGGCGAGCGCGTGCTGGCGGTGCAGGCCGAAGACGCGCAGGGCGAAGGCAGCCGCACCTGGCGCTCGCTGACGACCCAGCTGCAGGAAACGAAGCAGCGCACCGGGCTGCGGCGCGTCTTCGTGGTCGACGCCGATCGCCGGGCGCGCCTCGACGTGGGCGGATCCCTGGCGCCGATGACCGAGGCCACGGAGCTGCTGCGCGACAACCTCGAGTTCGCCCGCGCGCTCTCGGGTGAGCGCGCCTCGAGCCAGGTGCTCTTCGAGGGCACCGACGGGCTCCTCTACAAGACGGGCTACGCCCCGCTGCTGCAGGACGGCAAGGTGGTGGGCGTGGTCGCCGTCGAGGGCAGCGCCGCGTTCTTCGGGCCGTTGACCCGCCTGCGCAACGCCTTCCTCGCGCTGGCGCTGGTGACGTTGCTGCTGCTGGCCTTCGTGGCGGTGTGGATGGCGCGCGGGCTGGCAACGCCCCTGGAGCGGCTGGTATCGACGGCGCTGCGCATCGGCTCGGGAGATCTCTCCACCCCGGTCGCGGGGGAACGCACGCTGGAGATCGGCATCCTCGCGCGCGAACTCGAGGCGATGCGCCAGGCCATCGAGAGCCGCGATCGCCAGCTCAAGGTGATGCTGGGCGGCGTGGCCCACGAGGTGAAGAACCCGCTCGGGGGCATCGAGCTGTTCTCCGGCCTGCTCGACGAGGAGCTGACGGCCGCGACGCCCAACCTCCCCGACGCCCGCGAGCACCTGGGGAAGATCCGCCGCGAGCTCGCGTACCTCAAGCGCATCGTCGAAGACTTCCTGGCCTTCGCGAAGGAGCAGCGGCTGCAGGCCTCGCCGTTCTCGACCCGGGCGCTGCTGGAGTCCGCCGCCCAACGCCTGAGCGGGGAAGCCGAGGGCAAGCAGGTGACGCTCGAGGTGGAGGCCGAAGACGCGCAGCTCTCCGGCGACGAGAGCCTGCTGACGAGCGCGCTGGTGAACCTGGTGAAGAACGCGGTGCAGGTCTCGGTGGCGGGCCAGAAGGTCAGCCTGCGCGGTGCCCTCGAGGGCGCGGACTACGTGTTCGAAGTGAGCGACGAGGGCCCGGGCATCGCGCCCGAGCTCCAGGCGCGCATCTTCGAGCCGTTCTTCACCACCCGGGAAAAGGGCACGGGCCTGGGCTTGCCGCTCGCGAGAAAACTCGCCGAAGCGCACCGCGGCACCCTGCGCCTCGAGTCGAAGCCGGGCCACACGCGCTTCACCCTGAAACTCCCTCGCCCTGCGACAGCGGGGAGAGGGCCTTAGGTAAGGGGCCAACCCGCCCGCTTCAGAGCCGGGTGGCCATGGTGAAGGCGACGACGCAGAACGCGCAGGCCGCCACGGTCCACGAGTCGAAGCGCAGCCGAGCAGGCGCAACCTCCTCCTCCTCCTCCTCCTCCTCGCTGTCGTCCTCGACCTCCACGAAGCGCGGCGTCCGCACCGGCGCCGTCACCACGCGCAGCGCCGGCACCAACTGCGCCCAGCGAAGAATCGCCGCGCGCGAGGGCTCGAGTTCGAGCGCCTCGCAGACCTCGACCAGCAACGCCTCGACCACGCGCAGCGAGTGCGGGCGCAGCGCGGGGTCGCGGCTCAACATCAGCGCGAGCACGCCCTCCAGCGCGTCGTCGATGCCGGGGTTGAGTCGCGACGCGGCGGGCACGTCGTGCAGCGGCGAGACCTGCAACCGGGCGCGCGCCTGCGTGGGCGTGAGCCCGGTGAACACCTGGTACAGCACCGCGCCCACGTCGAAGGTGTCCGTCGCGGGGTCCGCACCCGGCACGGCGGTCGCGGTGATGGCCATCGACCCCTCGGCCCCCACCACGAAGTCAGCCGCCGAGAGCCGACCGAACGCGCGGCGCTGTTGATGCGCCGTTGCGACCGCTTCCACCACCTCGACGGCGACCGACAGCGCCAGGTCGAGCGGGAGCCGTTCCGCACCCGAGAGGCGCTCGGCCAGCGAGGGGGACGACTGCTTCGGGGTCTGCAGGGCCACGCGGCGTCGGTTCATGCGCGGCCCAACAAGCACCGCGCGGGCCACCCGCAGCCCCTTGATTCAACGAGGAATTTTCAGCGGCTTGGTTGCCACCTGGACTGGACAGGTGGAGCACCCGCGCGCCACCACCGGCCCGCGATGCAACGAAGCTGAACACTCAGGGCGAGCAGATCGATTGGGCGGGCCCGAAGGGGATGTAGAGGCACCGCGGCAGGGCGCTCACGCAGTCCGCCACCGAGTCGCACAGCGCGCTGCAGTTCTGCCCCGTCGTCGCGGAGTCGATGCACAGCGCGCTCAGGCAGTCCGCCTCACCGGCGCACGGCGCGCCCACCAGTCCCGCCCCGCGCGTGCCCGGAACACAGAACACGTTGGTGCCCGAGGTGTCCTCGGAGTGGCAGGTGAAGCCGGGCCCGCAGTCATCGGAGGAGAAGCACGGACAGTCGGTCTTCACGGTGCACGTACCGCCATCCCAGTAGCGGAAGAGCGAGCCTCCGTCGGGGTACTTCGTGGGCCCTCCCGCATCAGGCACGCCCGCGTCGGGCGCACCGGCGTCGGAGCCCCCGCCCGCATCGGCGACAGTCGTACCCGCATCCACCGGGTCCACCCTGGCCCCGCACGCCGCGCACAGCACCGTCACTGCCACCATCATTGCTCGCATGACGCCGCAGATACGGGCTCGGGGCCCGCGTGTCACGGGGCGCGCTTCGTCTCGTTGGGCATCAACTCGAAGACCGTCGGCGCCACGGTGCCCTTGTCTTCGGCTTGCGTGATGGACACGAAGAAGAGCGACCACCGCCCCGGACTCAGGCCCTCGAAGCGAAAGGCACCCGTGACGATGCTGGCGAGCGCCGTACCCTTGAAGGTCTCGCAGTAGGTCGACGCGCTGCGGTCGAGCAGTTCGGAGATCGGCTGGGCCGGCACCTCGCCCTGCAACAGCACCAGCCGCCCCGGCATCACCCGCGAACCCTCGAGCGTCGCGCCTCCCGCCAGCGGCCCGAGCGGCACGAGGGAAGGCGAGGCGCTCGCCTGCATCGGCACCGCCCACTCGAAGTTCTTTCCGCCGGGCAGGTCGATCGACGCGCAGTAGGTGCCCTCGGGGAGACCCTCGGCCGTGAAGTGCCCTTCGGCATCGGTGAGTACGCTGCGCGCGATGGCGCCCGAGAGGAAAACGCTGCGCGCCGCGACGGGTCGCCCGGGCACCGCGAAGACCACGCCCGTCAGCCGCCCACCGGCCGGCGCGAGCGTGAGCTTGAGCGGCGCCTCGACCTGGCCTTCGGCGACCGTCACCGACACCGGCACGAAGCCGTCCTTGGTCGCCTTCACCTCCGTCTGGAGCTCGAGCAGCGGCTCGATGACGCAGCGCCCATCGGCCTTCGTGGTGCAGTCATCGCCGTCGATCTTCTGCGCCGCCGCGACCCGAACGCCCGCGAGCGGTTGGCCGTCGGACGTCACCACCTCGACCCGCAGCTGCCGTCCCCGCTTCATCACGATGTCACCCAGGTCCTTCTCGGGCCCCTCGAGCAGCACCACCTGCTGCTGCCGCGAGAAGCCCCGCGCGGTGACCGACAGCGTGTCCTCATGGCCGTAGACCTCCACCTCGAAGCGCCCATCGCTCGGGGTGAAGGCGGCTCCGTTGACGGCGAAGCGGCCCAGGGCGTGACCCCCCTCGTCCACCACGCGCCCGCGCACCCGCCCTCCTGCCTTCTTCAAGGTGAAGTCGACCGTCTCGCCGCGCCCGGCGACCCGCGAGCCATCGGCGTAACCGGAGATCGACACCTCGAGCTTCACCTTCGAGACCGGCAACCCACGCACCACGTAGTGCCCCTCGGAGTCGGTGAAGCCCGGGGAAGGCATGAAGCGCAACACCTGGTCGACACGCCCCCGCACCGCGTCCATCAACACGCCCATCAACGCCGACTTCTCGTCCGCGGGGTCCCACGTCACGCGCGCCCCGGCGAGGGGGCGACGCTGCTCGTCGAGCACGGTGCCCCGCACGTCGACCGGTTCATCGAGCGTGAGCACCAGCCCGTCGCGGTGCTCGCCTGGCTGCAGCACCAGCGCGTCGGAGACCGTCGTGCCCATGGAGTCCGCCGTGGCCGAGACCACCAGCCGCCCGGCGAGCAACCCCGAGATCTCGAACTTCCCCTCGGCGTCCGTCGGCGCGCGCAGGTTGCCGCCCTCGAACTGGCTGAGCACCTCGTCGAGCACCGCGGGCATCACCGTCACGTCGGCGCCCACCACCGGCGCGCCCGCGGCATCGACCACGCGGCCGGAGATCGAGCCTCCCGCGTCGAGCACCACCGTCACCTCCTTCGAAGGCAACTGCAGCGGCTGCTCGTGCGTGCGGTAGCGCTCGTGCGTGACCTTGAGTTGGTAGGTGCCCGGGGGTTGGTGAAAGCGAAAGCGCCCGGTGGCATCGGTGCTGACGTTCTCGCGGTGGCCGATGGCGTCGAGCGTCACCAGCGCGCCCTCCACTGGCTTGCCCTCGGCGTCGACCACCAACCCCGTCGTCGACTCCGCGCAGGCGAGCGTCAAGGTGATGGCCAGGTCGACGTCCTCGACGTCGACGGAGCGGTACTCGGAGTCGGCGCACCCCTCCGCGAAGGCCTCGGGGCGCAGGGCTTGCCGCGGCCGCTGCAGCTCGGAGACGAACGTCCCACCTTCGTCGGTCTCGAGCGGCTTTCGCTCCGAGAGACCCCGCACGCGGGCCCGTCGCGGCTGGCCCTGCTCATCCACCACCACGCCGCGCACGCGCACCCCCTTCTCCAACGCGACGTCGATCTGCCGCGGGGTGCCCTCGAGCGGGGTGAAGGACGCCCAGCCGATGAGCTCGCCGCGGGTGATGCGCACCGTGCGGTGCTGGCCCGCCTCGAGGCCGGCGAAGTGCACCACCCCCTGCGCGTCGGTGAGCACCGGGAGTTCGGGCGTCAGCGCGACCTGGGCGCCGGCGACGGGCTTGTCCTCGAACAGCGCGCGCACCGTGAACTCGGCCTCGGCGTGGAGCTTGAGCACCAGCACCTGGCGCGGCACGAAGTACTGCTGCACCGACTGCGGGCTGAAGCCCTCGCGGGCCACGATGAAGGTCGAGGTGCCCCGGGGCAGCCGGGCCTCGAAGCGCCCCTGCGCGTTGGTCTTCAGCGTCCGGAGCACCACCGGCGGCGAGGTGATGGCCAGCACCGTGGCGTTGGGCACCGGCACCTGGTCGGCGAGCACCAGGCCCTGCACCGGGAGCAGGGTCACCGTCTGCAACTCGACGAAGTCTCCGGGCTTGATCAGCGCGCTCTGCTCGAGAGCCGGCGCCGCGATTCGGCCGTCGGCGTGCTCGGCCCAGATCAACCGCGGCCCATCAGCGTCGAGACCGCACAGCTCGAAGCGTCCGTCGGCCAGCGTGGTGACGCTCTGGACCGCCTCGATCAGCCCCGCTCGCCCGAGCTTCGTCACGGATGCGAGCCCCTCGCGACACCCGCAGGACATCGCCGGTCGTGCGCACGGGCACTCGCTGGAGACGCTCGGAGGCGACTCGGAGACGGACACCTGCATGCCACCCACCGGCGCGCCGTGATCGACCACCAGCCCGCGCACGCACGCCGACACGCGCGGCAGATCCGAGGGCACGCTGGTCGGGCTCGCCCGCTTCGGCGCGACCACCGGCGCGCGCGTCGCGTCGGCGTCACGCAGTTGCCGGTGTTCCCGGCGCTGCAGGGCGTAGCGCGCGGCCACGACCCCGACCACGAGGAGCAACACCCCCACCACCCAGCCCAGGCGGACCAGCCAGGTTCGTCGATGCGCGGCCATGCCCGAGGTGAAATCACGAAGGGGCGGTGAAGGCGCGCTGATACGGTTTGCCGCGCCCATGTCGCTCTCTTCCCAGGTCCCCGCGCCGTGGCGGGGTGCGCTCGCCGAGGCGCTCGCTGCGCCCACCTTCCATGCGCTCGAGCAGTTCGTCGACGCCGAGTACGAGTCGACCCCGGTCTTCCCCCCGCGCGCCCAGCTCTTCTCGGCGCTCGCGCTCACCCCGCCCGAGGCGGTGAAGGTGGTGCTGCTGGGGCAAGACCCCTACCCCACCGCGGGCAACGCCAATGGGCTCGCCTTCTCGGTGACCCGCGACGTGAAGATCCCCGCGTCGCTCAAGAACATCTTCATCGGGCTGCAGGCGGATCTCGGGCTGCCGATCCCCGGGCATGGAGATCTCACGGCCTGGGCGAAGCGCGGCGTGCTCCTGCTCAACACGGTGCTCACCGTGCGCGCGCAGGACGCCAACTCTCACCAGAAGAAGGGCTGGGAGCCATTCACCACCGCGGTGCTTCGTCACGTCGCCGCGCAGCCGCGCACGGTGGTGTTCCTGTGCTTCGGCAAGCCGGCGCTCAAGCTCGTCGAGTCGCTGCAGACGACACAGCCCATCGTCAGCTGCCCGCACCCCTCGCCGCTGACCCGCGGGGCCTTCGTCGCCGCGGTCACGAAGGACAAGCTCTTCAGCCGCGTGAACTCGCTGCTCGATGCGCCGATCGATTGGTCGCTCAGCGCTGACTGAGCCGCCGCGCCTTCTCGAGCATGCGCACCAGCGGCGCCTCGTCGGCCCGCGCCATCGCCTCTTCCCACGTCAGCCACTGCGCCCCGTGCGACTCGTTCGGGTCGTGGGCCAGCGCCCCGGGGTCCTTCGCCACCACCAGGTACCGCACGTCGAGGTGCTGGTGCTCGGGCTCGGTCTTCCGCGCGGGAATGACGTGCACGTCGACGTCGAGGGGCCCGCGCAGCGACGCGTGCAACACCACCTCGCAGCCCGTCTCTTCCCGCGCCTCGCGCAGCGCCGTGGCTTCCATCTCCCCACCGTCAGCGACGTCGGCGTGGCCACCGGGCTGCAACCACCGCTGCAACTTCGCGTGCAGCACCAGGCACACCTTTTCACCGTCGGGCGTCACCACCACCGCGCTGCCCGTGAAGTGCGCCGGCCACTGGCTGCGGGAGAAGGGCTCTGAAAGCGACGAAGCGAACCCACGCATGGTGCGCAGGTCCGCCTCTTCCTTCGCGTCGGTGGGGTGGTGGGCAGTGAGCAGGTCGAGGAGCGACATGCGCCGCCCTCTACCTCGTCACCGCCCAGCACGCGACGCGCCTTCCGAAGGAGCGCCCGCGGGGGGTGCGCTATACCGCCCGCATGGCCCGCATTCTCGTCATCGATGACAACGACACCATGCGCGAAGGCATGACCATCACCTTGAAGAAGGCCGGCCACGAGGTGCTCGCCTTTCGCACCGGCGCCGAGGGGGTCACCGCCTTCGTGAGCAAGGGCGCAGACCTCGTGGTCACCGACCTCAAGATGGACGGGGTCACCGGACACGACGTGGTCAAGCAGGTCCGCGCCCACGACGCCCAGGCCGTGGTCCTCATGGTCAGCGGCCACGGGTCGATCACCGACGCGGTGCAGGCCATGCAACTGGGCGCCTGCGACTTCATCGAGAAGCCGTTCCCCCCCGACGTGCTGCGCGCCAAGGTCGACGCCGCCCTCGAGCTGTCCCGCACCCGCGCCCGCGTAGTGAAGCTCGAGGCCACCACCGAGGCGCTGTCCAGCGAGCTCAGCCGCAAGGGCGGCGGCACCATCGTGGGAGACAGCGCCCCGGTGCTCAAGCTCCTGGCCCAGGTCAAGCGCGCCGCGGCCACCGACGCCACGGTGCTGGTGCACGGCGAATCAGGCACCGGCAAGGAGCTCGTGGCGCGCATGCTCCACGAGCAGTCGCCGCGCGCCTCGGGGCCCTTCATCGTCACCCACTGCGCGGCCCTGGCCGAGACGCTGCTCGAGTCGGAGCTCTTCGGCCACGAGCGCGGCGCCTTCACTGGCGCGGTGAAGAAGAAGCTCGGGCGCTTCGAGCTCGCCGACGGCGGCACCATCTTCCTCGACGAGCTGGGCGAGATCAGCCCCACGGTGCAGACCAAGCTGCTGCGCGTGCTGCAGGAGCACGAGATCCAGCGCGTGGGCGGCGAAGACACGGTGAAGGTCAACGTGCGGGTGGTCTGCGCCACCCACCGCGACCTGAAGGCCGAGGTCGCCGCGGGCCGCTTCCGCGAAGACCTGTACTACCGGCTCCACGTGGTGCCGCTCGAACTGCCCGCCCTGCGCGAGCGCCCCGAAGACATCGGCACCCTCGCCCGCCACTTCGTCGCCAAGCACGCCCCGCGCATCAACGGTGAGGTCAAGTCGCTCTCGGCCGGCGCCATCTCCGCCCTGTGTCGCTACGCCTGGCCCGGCAACGTGCGCGAGCTGGAGAACGCCATCGAGCAGTCGCTGGTCTTCGCCGAGGGCAAGGAGCTCGAAGAGAAGGACCTCCCCGCGTTTCTCCAGTCGGCCGCCGCCCGCGCCACCCAGACCCAGGGCGCCCTGCCCGTGCCCCACGGCGATCGCCCGCTGCCCGACATCCTCGAAGACCTCGAGCGCCAGCTCATCGAGCGAGCGTACGAGAAGGCCCGCAAGGTCAAGACCGAGACCGCCCGGCTCCTGGGCATCAAGACCAGCGCCCTCTATTACAAGCTGGAAAAATACGGCTTCATCCAGAAGGGGGAGCGGCCCCCGGAGGAGTAAGGAGGTCAGTCGGCTCGACTCGCCGGGTTTTCGACGACCCAGCTGCACCGCAGTGATTCCAAGCTGATCGCGACGGCACCAACGTTGCTCAGTGAGCGGGGACAGGAGCTGTCCCCATGTCCTCCCCCTCTGGTCGTGTCCTCGTCGTCGATGATGACGATCTCTTCTTGCGTGTCTGTGGAAGCCTCCTGCGGAGGGCAGGGCTCACTGTCGAAACCGTCAACAACCCCCTGGAGGCGCTGAAGCGGGTCGAGCACCAGCGCTACGACGTCATCGTGTCCGACGTGTGCATGCCCGACATCACCGGGCTGTCGTTGCTCGAGGCCGTGCGCCGCTTCGACAGCACCGTGCCCTTCGTGTTGATGACCGGCGCCCCCAGCATCGAGTCGGCGATCTCGGCCATCGATCTCGGCGTGCACAAGTACCTGCCCAAGCCCTTCAACGTCGACGAGTTCGTGATCTCCATCACCGAGGCCGTGAAGCGTCGCGCCGGGGCCGAAGACATCCCCGCGCTGCACCGCCGCCTCGACCGCGCGCTCGAGGGCCTGTGGATGGCGTACCAGCCCATCGTGGAGCTCGGGAAGCGCCGCTCGCTCTCGTACGAAGCGCTGCTGCGCACCACCACCCCCGACATCAAGGGCCCCGGCGAGGTGCTGGAGCTCGCCGAGAAGACCGGCCGGCTGTTCGACGTGGGCCGCGCCATCCGAACCCTGGTGGCCGGGGAGATGGTGAACCTCGCCGAAGACATCGACGTCTTCGTGAACCTCCACCCCGCAGACCTCGAAGACCCCGAGCTCTACGCGTCAGACTCGCCGCTGGCGGCCTGGTCGAAGCGCGTGGTGCTGGAGATCACCGAGCGCGCCTCGGTGGCCCACGACAAGGCGCTCAACGACCAGATGCGCAACCTGCGCGCCATGGGCTACCGCATCGCCGTCGACGATCTCGGCGCCGGCTACTCGGGCCTCACCACCCTGGCCCGCGTGCAACCGGAGTTCGTGAAGCTCGACGCCTCGCTGGTGCGCGGCATCGACACCTCGGCGGTCAACCAGCTCATCGTCAGCGCCGTGCTCGATCTCTCGGCCGAGCTCGGCTCGCGGGTGGTGGCCGAGGCCATCGAGACGCCCGAGGAGCTGGTGATGCTCCGCGAGCTCGGCGTCGACCTCATGCAGGGCTACTTCTTTGCCCGGCCCGCCAGGCCGTTCGTCGTCGTCGACTTCTCCGCCGTGCCCCCGGAAGTGATCGCCCAGGCCGCCTGATCAGATCCCGCCGGGCAACAGCAGCGGCCCCGACTCCCGCAGCAGGGCCACCAACCGGCCCTGGTGAAACGCCCGCACGCCCGCCGTCGGCGCGGGGAAGCCGCCCGGCAGCGCCCAGGGCGGCGCCGTGAGCGCCCCGGCGGCCACCGGCGTGCCCGCCTTCAACGCACCCCACTGCGCGTCGCTCAACGCCATGGACGGCAACCACGGCAACACGTCGACCCCGGTCAGCTGCACCGGCGCGCCCGGCGCTTCCCACGGCCCCAGGTGCGTGCGCGCGAGCGCAGAGAGGTGCGCGCCCACGCCGAGCCTGCGCCCCAGCTCGATCGCCAGGCTGCGCACGTAGAAGCCCCCGCGCACCGAGAGCTCCAGCGTGCTGTGCGTGGGCAACGCGTGCGAGAGCCACCTCGCCGAGTGCAGGTACACGCGCTGCGCAGGCAAGGTCACCGCTTCGCCCCGGTGCACCCGCGCATAGGCCCGCTCGCCGTCGACGCGCTTGTTGCTGGTGGCCGGCGGCACCTGGTCCGTCCACCCGTGGAACGGCGCCAACGCCTGCTCGAGCTGTCCTTCGGTCAACGCGCTCGCGTCGGCCCGCTGCACCACCGGCCCCGCGGCATCACCGGTCTCGGTCTCCACGCCCCACTCCACGCGCGCCACGTAGCGCTTGGGCACCTCGTGCAGCGCCTCGAAGAGCCGGTTCGCCGCGCCCACCAGCAGCACCACCAGCCCTTCGGCGAAGGGGTCGAGCACCCCGCCGTGCGACACCTTCAGCGTGAAATTCCCCGCGTGCGCGCGCCGGAAATCGTCCACCAGCGACGCGCTGGTCACCCCCACGGGCTTGGCCGTGAGCCACACCGCCGACGGGGGCCGCTTCACCCTCGCCTCGGAAAACTGTCGATCGCCGGGATTTCCATCGGAGGCCACTGTCGCACATCCACGCAAGAGGCTGGAATTGCGTACGATTCTGCCCCGCCCGTTGGCACCACCGTTGCTCAGCAGGTCCCCATCATGAAGCTCCGCGCCGCGCTCCTCACCGCCTGCCTCTTCGCCCTGTCGGCTTTCGCCGCCGGTCCGCTCGATGCGCTGCGCGCGAACAGCAGGGGCGCCCGCGAACAGGTGACCTCGCTGCGCGCCGAGCAGCTGCGCCAGCGCAGCGAGCTGTCGAGCCTGAGCGCGCGCATCGAGACCCTCAAGGCCGCCTCCAGGGGCAAGCTGCTGCCCGGTGGCGAGCTCGACGCCGCCCTCAAGCGCAGCCAGGAACTCTCCGGCGCCCTGGGCCTGCTCGCCCAGCAGTCCGCGGGCAGGGAATCGACGCTCGAGACGGCGAACCTCGCGCTCCTCGACGGGCTCTCGGCCGAGCTGACCCGCACCCGCGCGGAGTTCGATCGCCAGGCCGACCGCGCCGCCCGCAAGACCCTCATCGACCAGATGCGCCAGCTGCGCACCGAGCGCGATGCGCTGCGCCAGACGCTGCCCGCCGCGAAGCTGCCCACGCTCGACACCGTGCGCCCCAGCGACGACCCGGAAGAGCTCCTCGAGCAGGCCGACCTGCTGCGCGACAACGAAGAGAAGCTGCGCCGCGAGCTGAAGGCCGTCGAGGTGCGCCTCGCCGAGCGCCGTGACGAGATCGAGCTCGATCGCCGGGTGCAGCGCTTCATGGGTGAAGAGTCGATGTTCGACGACAGCGATCGCCGCCTGCGCGTGCAGCGCACCATCACCACCCCGGCCACCGCGCCCGCCGCCACCGATTCGGCCACCGGCGGGACCCAGGCCAACGCGACCCCCGCGGCCCCCAGCGACGTGGCCGGCACCGGCTCCAGCGGCGCGGCGCCCCTCGGCGGCTTCGGCGCACCGCAGGCCACCGGCGAGACCAACTCCCGCAGCGCGACGGATGGCACCTCCTTCGGCACGGGCCTCGACTCCTCGAACATCCGCGTGACCAACGCCTCCGATGCCCGCGTGCAGGTCGGCGGGGCGCGCACCATCTCGGGTGGCGATGACGATCTCAACGACCTCGAGGTCGAGCGCGCGCGGCTCTCGGGTCTCGCCGGGCAGCTCAAGAAGAAGGCCGACGAGCTCCAGAAGCGCGCCGCCGAGCTGAAGTAAGTCGATACCGGTCGGCCCCGAAGGTTGGCTAAGTTCCGCCGCCTCGTGGTGCGAAGCCTGTTCCCAGTGGTGGTGCTGCTCGGGCTCAGCGCCCAGGCCGCTGACTTTCAGGGGCGCGCGCGCCTGTGGCTGGGGCCCGGCCTCGACACCAACGCCAAGCGCGAGTTCGTCTCCAAAGACGTGATCACCGCGCCCGACGGCTTCCTCTTCGGCCTGGGGCAGCTCGAAGGCATCCTCCGCTTCGCCGAGCGGTTCCGCGTGCTGGGCAGCTACGACATCGGCGCACGCAAGTTCCTGCTCTTCCCCACCGAAGACACCGTCGTGCAGGCCGCGCAGCTGGAGGGCACGGTCTCGTTCGCGAAGTACTTCGCCTTCGGCCTGGCAGGTCGCGCGAGAGATCGCCGGGGCGCCGAGCGCGACTACACCGATCTCCAGGGCGGTGCGGTGCTCGACTTCCTGCCCGACCCCGCGGTCGACGTGCGGGTGGCGATCAACGCGCACCGCTTCCTCTATTACAACCGCTTCGCCTACAGCTTCTGGGGCCCCGACGGCTCGCTCTCGGCGCGCTACCGCTTCGACCGGCGCCACGCGCTCTCGGCCTTCGGCTCGTTCAACCCGCGCACCTACAATGGCAACGCGCGCGCGCACCCGGGGCCGGAAGGCACGGAAGCCGACACCTTCGTGCCCCGCAGCGACGCGGTCTTCGGGGGCGGGCTCAGCTACGCCTACCGCGGGCCCTTCCACTTCAGCTTCAGCTACTCGTACTTCGATCAGACCAGCAACTCGTACGGCGAGACGGTGAAGCGACACCGGCTCAGCGCCACCGGCGGCTTCCGGCTCCCGTGGGAATTCACCGTGCTCGCCAGCATCACCTGGCAGCCCTCCCTCTTCCCCGACGGCGTGTACCTGAACCCCGATCTCTCCATCGTCGAGGAAGACGAGAACGTCTCGTCGGTGACGCTCAAGGTCGTGCGACCGCTGACGAAGTGGCTGGATCTCGACCTGCGCTACGCGGGCTACCTGGGCTTCTACCCGCAGAACGCGTTCCTCTACCTGCGCCACGTCGTCAGCCTGGGCCTCGCCGCGAACTTCTGAAGCGCGGCGCTTCCGTTCAGAACTGGCCGACGAGGCTCGCGCCCAGCACCGAGCCGCTGCCCCCGGGCAAGAGCGACACCCGTACCGGCGCAGGCCCGCGCTCCAGCCACTGCTCCGGCGAGGCAACGCCGTAGATCAGCAGCGCCGCGCCCGTCACCTGGGCCGCCGTCTGGATGATGGCGAGGAAGGTGTAGAGCGAGCTGAGCACGCCCAGTCCGGTGATGCCCGACGCCGCGCGGTTCGCGAGGTTCACCGCGGTGATCAACGGCCCGGCCAGCGGCACCAGGGCCCACCAGTCACCCATCAGGCCCCCGGCGAACAGCACCGACGACGCGTACCCCGCGGAGAACGCCGCGAGGCCCGCGGTGACGAAGGACATGCGCGGCCGGGTGACGAGGTGAAAGCCCTCGGGCACCGTGCCCTGGTACTCGAAGCGCGCCACGCCTCGGTCGGTGCGCACCTGCGGGGCGGCCTGCACGGGCGCCACCACGATGGGCGGCGGAGGCGGGGGCGCCGTCAGCTCCTGGGCTCCCGCGAAGTTCGAGAGGCACAGCGCGGCGAGGACGAGACAGGCACGGTTCACGAGGGGTCCCTCACAGCGGGTACGGCAACGTCAGGGACAGCACCGTCACCAGCACGAGCACCAGCGGGGTGAGCACGAGGAAGACGAGGAAGGTGTAGCCCATGACGTCCCGCGCCTTGAGCCCGAACAGGCCCAGCACCGGCAACATCCAGAAGGGCTGCACCAGGTTCGCGAGCGCCTCGCCGAGATCGTAGACCGCCACCATCCATCCCAGGTGCACCTTGAGGTCGTGCGCGGCCTGCATCACGTACGGCGCCTCGATGACCCACTTGCTGCCGCCGCTGGGCACGAAGACGCCGAGCACCGCCGAGTAGATCGCCACCAGCGCCGGGTAGGTCTGCCTCGTCGAGAGCGATACGAAGAAGCCCGCGATGGTCTCGTTGAGGTGGGTCTTGACGATCAGCGCCGCGAGCCCCGCGTAGAGCGGAAACTGGAGCACCACGCCCCAGATGCCCGGCGTCGCCTCCTTCACCGCGCGCATCAACCGGGCCGGCGTGCCGTGCAGCGCGACGCCCAGCGTGAGGAACCCGAGGTTGAGGGTGTTCAGGTTGAGCGCGTTGAGCGGCTCGGGCGAGGTGGCGAAGGTCGAGACCAGGGACGCGCCTGCGAGCGCCACGAAGAGCACCGAGAGGTACGGCCGGTACTCCAGCCATTCGCCCGGCGTGCCGCGGCCCTGCGGGTCTTCCGCCTCGAGCGGCGAGGGGCCCAGCGTCAACCCGAGCATCGCCGCGCTCTTCGCCCGCTCGGCGCCGGGCGTCGCGAAGTACATCAGCGTCGTCACCACGCCGATCTCGACCACCACGCACAGCAGCGACTGCCACAGGAAGATGGTGCTGGTCAGGGGGATCACCCCGCCCGAGACCTGGTTCAGGGGGCCCGCGACGATGGCGCGGATCGCCGGCTGCAGCGCCGAGGGCGTCGCCATCTGCAAGGCCGCGCTCCCCGAGAGGCCCTGCGCCCAGATGCTGCCCAGGCCGAGGAACGAGCTGGCGCACAGCGCGCGGTAGTCGACGGCAGGGAGGCGCCTGGCGATCTCCCGGGCCAGCATGGCGCTGAAGATCAGCGAGAAGCCCCAGTTGAACCAGCTGGAGATCATCGCCAGCAGCGCCACGAAGGCCACCGCCGCGCGCGGGGTGGTCACCACCGAGGCCAGTTGGACGATGAGCCGGTACACGGGCCGCGTCGTCGCCAGCACCGAGCCGGTGATGATCACCATCGCCATCTGCAGCGTGAAGGGGATGAGCTCCCAGAAGCCCGCGCCCCACACGTTGACCACCTCGAGCGCCGCCGCGCCCGCGCCCCGGGCACCCAGCAACTTCGCGAAGGCCGCGAGCACCACGATCACCGTGGCCAGCAGCGCGAAGACGAACGCATCGGGGATCCACCGTTCGGCCCACGCGGTGAACCGCGCCGCCACCCGCGCGAGCGCACCTTCGGGGGCCTCGAGGCGCACCGGCAAGGACGGCTTCATCGACTCGGGCAGCTCCGCTCCGGACATGGACAGCTCACTCTATATGGAGCACAGGGGGAGGCCTGATGCGCTTGATGATCTTCCTCCCGTCGTTCGAGGGCGCGCGCCGGTGAAGCCCCTCTTCACGCTCTTCGGTGTGCCGGTGCGCATCGAGCCGATGTTCTTCCTCATCCCGCTGCTCTCTTTGAGCTCGCGCGACCTGGCGTCCGCCGCCGTCTGGACGGGCCTGGTATTCTCCGGGGTGCTGCTCCACGAGTTCGGCCACGCGCTGACCATGAAACGCTTCGGCTTCGCCCCCTCCATCACCCTCCACGGGCTCGGCGGGCTGACCCACTTCCCCCGGGGCGCGCAGCCCACCCCGCGGCAGCGCTTCTTCATCACCCTCGCGGGCCCCGGCGCCGGCCTCGCGCTGGGCAGCCTCGTGTTCCTCGCGCAGCGCCTGGTCCCCCAGCCCGCGCCCCTCGTGTCGCTCGCGCTCGCCGATGCGCTGTGGATCAACGTCGGCTGGTCGGTGGTCAACCTGCTGCCCATCCTCCCGTGGGACGGCGGCCTGGTGCTCGACGCCGGGCTGGAGTGGGCCACCGGCAAGCGGCGAGATCGCGTCGTCGCCCTCACCAGCATCGTCGGCGGCGGCGCCATCGTCGCCCTGGCCTTCGTCACCCGCAACATCCTCCTGGGGTACTTCGGCGGCATGGGGCTGCTCCAGGGCTACGGCCGGCTCAAGGGGCCTCAGACCCCGCCCGCGGCCAACTGGTGGGAACGGATCCACGCCGGCGAAGACGTCGAGAAGGAACTCGAGGCTGGGCTGCGGGCCGAGACCGACCCGGCCCAGCGCGCGTACCTCGCGGAGCTGCTGGCCTGGGCCCGCATGCGCAAGCGCGACTTCGAGGGCGCGCGCCGCGCCGTGAAGCAGATGGGCCCGTTCGTCCCCTCGCTCTCGCTGCGGGCCCGGCTCGCCGCTGCCGACAACGACCCCGACACCGTGCTCGCCCTGCTCTCGCCCGAGGGCGCGGCGTCCGACACCGACCTGCCGCTGCTCGTTTCGGCGTTGCTCTCGCGCGAGCGCTTCGACGACGTGGTGAAGCTGGGGCGCAAGGTGCCGCTCATCGCCGACCTCGCCGCCACCCGCCTCTTCGGGGAAAAGGCCTTCGCCCAGGCCCTCGAGCTGTGCACCGCCGAGCGCGCGCGCACCGGCCAGGGCCGCTTCGCCTACAACGAGGCCTGCTGCTACGCCCGCCTGGGCCGGCTCGACGACGCCGTCACCGCGCTCCAGCAGGCGAAGACCCTGGGCTGCGCCGAGCTCGCCGGGCTCCGGACAGACGAAGACCTCGAGCCGATCCGTGATCGACCCGAGGTCCAGGCGCTGCTCAACGGCTGATCAGGGCGTCAGCTCGCTCCACAACAGCAGGTCGCCGCGCTGCAGGTACGTGCGGTCGGCGAAGGCCGCGTAGAAGTCCTCGAAGACCGCCTCGAAGTCCGGGTAGCGCGAGTCGCGCCGGTCCTGCGACATCTTGTCGAAGATGGGGTCGAGCTTCGCCGGCACCTCCGAGTTGATCTCGCTGGGCAGCGGGCTGCGACGCCCGGGCAGCTGGCCGGTGAGCATCTCGTAGAGGAGGATGCCCAGGCCGTACACGTCGGTCGAGGGGCCCGCTTCCTTCGAGCGCGCCAGCAGTTCGGGGGCCATGTAGCCCATGCCGCCGGTGCCCACGAAGACCTGGGGCATGCCCTTGCTCTGGTCGACCTCGATGACGCGCGAGAGGCCGAAGTCGGCCAGCTTCGCGTTGCCCCAGGCGTCGAACAGCACGTTCTCGGGCTTCAAGTTCTGGTGCGTCAGGCCCTGCTGGTGCGCCGCCCGCAGGCCGTAGGCCAGCTGCAGGAAGTAGCGCATCGCCTGGGCCACGGGGAGGCCCTTGCCGTTGGCCGCGTCGAGCTTCTCGCGCAGGCTCCCGCGGCACAGCTCCATCACGAAGTAGGGGCGCGCCACGTCGGTGTTCTGATCGAGGATCTGCACGATGCCCGGGTGCCGCACCTGGGCCTGGGCGCACAGCTCCTTCTTCAGGCGCTTGATCACCTCGCCGCGCTGGAGGAAGGAGAAGTAGCCGAAGATGTCCTTGAGCTCCTTCACGCACACGTCGAGGCCCAGCGCGTTGTGCTTGCCGCGGAACACGGTGCCCAGCGGGCCCGAGCCGATCTGGTCGCTCTTCTGGTAGCGCAGGTCGAGGTCCTGGCCCTTTCCCTGCGCGCCCTGCGCCGAACCCAGCAGGCTCGAGGAGCTGGGCTGCGAAGGCGCGGTCATGGTCAGCGGCAGGGGCATGGGCATGGGCGCGGGGGGCGGCGGAGGGGGCGCGCCGTAGCTGCCACCGGACCGGACCTCGGGCGCGGTGACCTGCGGGAAAGCGTCGTCCTGCGGCTTGCGGCCACCACGGTTGGGGGGCAAAGGCATGGGGTTCGACTCCAGGATGATGTCGGTTGCGGGCTGAGGAGGAGGCGGCGGCGTGGGGAGCGCGGGCGGTTCGGCGTAGGCCGACTCGTCGTCGGAGGGCGGAGGCGGAGGCCCGCCTTCGGCGATCTGATCAGCGAAGAAGTCGGAGATCTCGCCCCCGAACCGCTCGCCGTCCTCGCCACCCACCACGCGCTCGCCGGGGTCGGTGAGCTTGAGCTGGGCCTCGCGATCCATCGCGATGTAGTGAAATTTACGGAGGAAGAAGAAGTAGCTGTCGAACTCGAGTGACACCGAGTTCTCGAGCGAGGTCTTCACGTCGGCGAGCTTGTTCGAACGCCCCAGCCGCACGTTTTCCTTGAGGCTCTGCAGAATGAACAGCGCATCGCCGCTCACCTTGTCCCGCGTCGTCTCTGACATGGCGTGCTGCCCGCCGTACCGGCGCGGGCGTTCCTTTCACTTGAGCCGCAACAACTGCTTCACGGTGTCCATCACTTCGGCGAAGCGCACCGGCTTCTTGAGGAAGACGTTGACGCCCAGCTTCATCGCCTTCTCGCGCGCGTCGATCCCGCCCGCGGAGATCGCCACCACGGGGATCTCGGCCAGGGCCGGCGTGGCGCGCATCTTCTCGAGCAACTGAAAGCCGTCCATCACGGGCATGTAGAGGTCGGTCATCACCAGCTGGAAGTCGGCCCCGACCAGCATGGTCATCGCGGCGTGTCCGTCGGCGGCGAAGTGCACCTCGAGCGGCGTGGTGCCCTTGAACTCGTTGGCGGCGAGCTTCTTGAGCACGTAGCTGTACATCTCGATGATGTGCGGGTTGTCCTCGACGATCAGGACCCGGACCCCGGCGGGGGCCGCGGCAGTCGCTCCGGAGGGTTGGGTCTGCTCGGTACTCATCGGAGTAGCGGGGGTTTATTCGATTGTCCCCGAGGCGGAAAGTTCGATCCTCCATGTAGTGCGAGCGCACACTCACTCCCCGTGACCGGCGGCGCGCGTGCTACAGGCGCGCCCGGGCCTGCCGAGGTGCACATGCGTCAACCGTGGAGCGTCGTCCTCCTTCTCTCTCTGGCCGCCTGCGCGGGCCCCTCGGTCGGCAGCCCCTGCTCGGCGAACGACAACATCACCTGCAAGTCGGCCACGGAGGCCTACGCCTGCGTCGGCGACAAGTGGCTCGCCCTGCCCTGCGCGGGCGCCAAGGGGTGCACCGACAGCCCCGGCTTCAACTGCGACCTGTCCATCGCCACCGCCGGCACCGCGTGCCCCACCTGGGCCGCGGGCCGCACCGCCTGCCAGAACGTGCCCGCCGGCCTGACGACCTGCATCGGCGGCATCTGGGTGCAGACCGCCGCCTGCGGCGTGTGCAGCGTGGCCTCGGGGAGCCCTGACTGCCAAAGCGTGAACACCGGCGGGGGCGGCGGCACCACCGGGGGCGGGGGCGGCACCACGGGCGGCGGCGGGGGCGGCGGGACCGGCGGCGGGACCTCGGACTGCGGCCCCTGCGCGGGCTGCTGCAGCAACGGGCAGTGCTTCGAGGCGCCCCTCAACGGCTCGACCAACTTCTGCGGCACCGGCGGCGCCACCTGCGACGACTGCGGCGCCCGGGGTGAGCGCTGTGACTCGTCGACCTTCACCTGCGTGACGAGCACCTCGTGCAACCCCACCACCTGCGCCAGTGGCTGCTGCACCAACGGCCAGTGCTTCACCGCGCCCCTCAACTCCACCGCCAACTTCTGCGGCACCCGCGGCAACGCCTGCTCCGACTGCGGGGCCCTGGGGCTGGTGTGCAACCGCTCGAACTTCAGCTGCGACGTGGCGAACACCGGCGGCGGCGGCGGCGCGACGGGCGGCGGCACGGGCGGCGGAGGCACGACCACTGGCGGCGGTGGCGGCACGACCGACCCCTGCCAGGGCGTGCCCGGCGGCGGCCAGTGCGTCACCACCACCCTGGTGCGCTTCTGCTCCACGCCCACGGGCGCGGGTTCCCCCTCGGTGCAGACCTACCAGTGCCCCGGCGGCAGCACCTGCCAGGCGACCGGCGCCGGCGCGGCCTGCGTGCGGACCGGCAGCTGCGTGCAGGGAGACCGGCGCTGCACCGGCGCCACCACCATCCAGGTGTGCTCGGCCCAGGGCACCTGGGACGCGGCGCAGACGTGCGGCGGCGCGGGCTGCGTCGGCAGCTCCATCGGCGCGAACTGCGCCGTGGCCGTCGCCACCAGCACCCTGAGCGGCACCCTGAAGTACCAGGCCCGCAGCCCGCTCGCGAACCTCAGCGACTGGGGCGCCCCCACGCCGGTGCCCGCGCGCAACGTGCTGGTGCTCTCGCAGCGCGGCACGAGCTGGGTCGACGCCACCACCACCGACGCCAACGGCAACTTCACCCTCAAGGTGCCCTCGGCCCCCGGCGCGAGCGACTCGGTGGTCTTCGCGGCCTACGGCGGCGATGGCCTGGGAATGCGCTACGGCGTCGGCGACCCCGGCCTGGGCACCGGCACCTTCTCCCCCGGGCAGCAGGGCACCAACGCGCGCTACTGGAGCTGGTCGAAGGCCGTCACCTCGCTGGTCAACGGCGCCACCACCACCATCACCACCGCCGACGGCTCGGGCGCGCTCAACCTCTACGACCTGCTGCAGGCCATCTGGGCGTCGTCCATCACCAACAACCAGGGCCGCCAGGGCCTCACCATCGGCATGTGGATGGGCATCGGCACCGAGTGGAGCTGCGGCGCGTGCTTCAGCCAGGCCAGCGGCAACTTCCAGAGCGGCATCTGGATGCCCGGCGCCTCGCAGGACGAGGGCTACTGGAGCGACTACACCATCGCCCACGAGCTGGGCCACTGGCAGATGGAGAGCTACGGCACCTCGCCCGACGAGGGCGGCACCCACGTGCTGACCTGCTCCACCTTCCCGGGCCAGGCGTGGAGCGAGGGCTACGCCACCTGGCACTCGGCGGCGGTGCGCAACCAGCCCTACCTCGAGGACAAGCAGCAGGGCGGCTTCTTCTGGTTCGACATCGGCAGCCGCACCTACTTCCCCCAGTCGAGCCAGCCCGCGCCCATCACCGGCCCCGGCGGCACCAACCTCCTGGCACAGATCGACGAGAACGCCGTGTCCTCGCTGCTGTGGACCCTCTCCAACTCGCGGCCCACCGGGACCCGGGAGATCTTCAACGCCGTGGCCAGCACGCACATGAACACCGCCCCGTGGCCCCGCGGCTACACCCGCCGCACCTGGGACGTGGGCAACGGCTGCGCCAAGACCAACGTGGTCAACACCAACCAGCCCTCGCTGCACGTGGCCGACGTGCTCGACGCGCTGAGCTGCGGGGGCAGCCCGGCCATGGGCAACCGCATGCCCGCCGCGACCATCCTCCAGGCGTGCAGCACGGCGCCCTCGGCGACCAACGGCGCCTACTACCCCTACCCCTCGGCCACGCCCATCTGCCGCGCCGGCTATTGCTACGGCTGCAAGACGGGCACGACCTGCAACGCGGGCAACGTCGCCACCGCCTGCGGCACCGGCGGGGTGGCCTGCGTGCAGTGTGGCAGCGGTCAAGCCTGCGTCAACGGAGTGTGCCAGTGATGAAGCCCCTTCTGAGTTGCCTGTTGCTGTGGACCGCCTGCGCCAGCCCCCAGCTGTCCCCGCAGGGCGCGCCCCTGGAGACCACCACCCGCGCCCTGCCCCCGGTGCGCGTCTCGTGGGAAGAGGTCTCGCGGTCGGCCACCGAGGCGGTGGTGCTCGCGAAGCTCGAGCGGGTCAACGCCCTGGCCATGCCCTTCGTGATGACCCTCGAGGTGCCCCCCGGGGCCACCGTGGTCTCGGGCCGTACCCGGCTCACCCTGCTGCCCAACGCCGAGCCGGTGCTGGTCACCGAGACCATCACCTTCCACTTCGAGGCCCCGCCGCCAGGCGACGCGGTGCTCAAGCTCGACGGAGACTCGGGGGCCATGGGCTTCCACTTCAAGGTGCCCTACCGCTTCGGGCGCCCCGTGCACGCCGAGCAGCCCCCGGCGGCCACCGGGCCCGCGGTGAAGCTGGGAGATCGCAACCTCGGCCCGTCGATCCCCCTCAAGTAACCCTTCACAACGTTGTGGAAATGTCGCGCGCGCGCTCGTTGACGACGGGCCGCGCGCGTTGTCATTGGCGCGCGCCATGGCCCAGTCCTTCGCTGACTACCCGAACCTGACGAACCCCGAGTGCACCTGGACGCCCCTGCGCGAGTGGGGCGGGCTGCCCAACGTGAAGTGGTGCGAGGAGACGCTGTGCGGCGTCATCGCCGAGCCGGCCAACACCTGGAGCAACCTCGCCTACCTGGTGATCGCCGCCGGGCTGTTCTTCTACACGCGCAAGGACCAGAGCCGGACCCTGCGCTTCTGGGCCCCGGCCGCCTTCTGGGTGGGCACCACCTCGTTCGCCTACCACGCGACCGTCGCCTTCGTGACCCAGGTGCTCGACTTCTGGGGCATGTACTTCTTCTTCGGCCTGGTACTGCTGCTCAACCTGCTGCGCCTGGGGGTGGTCAAGGCCGACGCCTTCTTCAAGACGCTCTACGTGACCATCTTCGCCCTGACCGCCCTGACCGTGGCCGTGGCGAAGATGCACCTGCCGGTGCAGGGCATCGTGGGGCTGCTGATCGTGCTGACCCTGCTCACCGAGGTGCTCGCCACGCGGGCCTCGAAGGTGAAGGTGGATCACCGCGCGCTCGGCGCATCGCTGGTGTTCATCGCCGTGGCCGCGGCCTTCTCGGCCTCGGATGCCTCGGGCGCCCGCTGCGACCCCAAGGATCACCTCTTCCCCGGCCACGCCATCTGGCACGTGCTGGGCTCGGTGAGCCTCGGGTTGGCCCATTTTCACTACCGCCAGTTCGTCGCCCTGTTCCGCTGATCAGCCGATCCTGCCCCGGGGGCCGCCAAGAAGGCGCGGCAATCCAAGGATTTCGTTGACCTATTGCGGTGATGCTTCTACGTACCGCGCCGCCATGGCGGAACCCCTGTTCACCGCAGACGAGCAGAAGAAGTTCGATGCGGGTATCGCGGAGTTGCTCTCGCATTATCCCCCTGATCGGAAGAGCGCGGCCATGTTGCCAGCGCTCCGCCTGTTGCAGACGATGCACGGGTGGTTGCCCCCGGAGGGGATGCAACAGGTCGCCACGAGGCTCGAGACCACGGTCGCGCGCGCCTACGAGGTGGCCACCTTCTACGTGATGTTCCACACGAAGAAGCCCGGCAAGTACGTCATCGACGTGTGCACCAACCTCGCCTGCGCCCTGCGCGGGGCCGAGGGGATGCTCAAGTACCTCGAGGACAAGCTCCAGGCGAAGGCCGGCGAGAACGGCGAGAAGTACTTCCTGCGCGAGACCGAGTGCCTCGCCTCGTGCGGCACCGCGCCCTGCCTGCAGGTCAACGAAGACCACCACGAGAACCTGACCAAGGCCAAGGTCGACGCCTTGCTGGAGAAGCTCTCATGAGCGTGCTCGCCGAGAAGGTCATCACCCGCGACTGGCACAAGGGTGCCAACCACACCCTCGACGGGTACCAGAAGAACGGGGGCTACGAGCAGCTGAAGAAGGCGCTCACCATGGCGCCCGCGGCCATCACCGACGAGGTCAAGAAGTCGGGCCTGCGCGGTCGTGGCGGCGCCGGCTTCCCCACGGGGCTCAAGTGGAGCTTCGTGCCCTCGCTGGAGAAGAACACCAAGCCGCGCTACCTGGCGATCAACGCCGACGAGTCCGAGCCGGGCACCGCCAAGGACCGCTTCATCCTCGAGAACGACCCGCACCTGCTGCTCGAGGGCATCGGCATCGCCTGCTTCGCGCTGGGCGCGCACACTTGCTACATCTACGCCCGCGGCGAGTTCAAGCACCCCTCGGCCGTGCTCGATAAGGCCATCGCCGAAGCGTACGCGGCGGGCATCTTCGGCAAGAAGTTGATGGGCACCGACTTCGAGTTGAACGTGTACCAGGTGCGTGGCGCCGGCGCGTACATCTGCGGCGAAGAGACCGCGCTCCTCGAGTCGCTCGAGGGCAAGAAGGGCTGGCCGCGATTGAAGCCGCCCTTCCCCGCGGTGGTCGGCCTGTTCGGCAGCCCCACGGTGGTCAACAACGTGGAGACCATCGCCTCGCTGCCGCGCATCTTCGAGAAGGGCGCCGAGTGGTTCATGAAGCTGGGCACCGGCAAGTCCGGCGGCACCCGCCTCGTGACCGTGTCCGGCGCCGTGCTGCGCCCCGGCACCTACGAAGTGAGCATGGACACCTCGCTGCGCGAGCTGATCTACGACAAGGCCTACGGCCAGGGGCTGCCCGAGGGGCGCACGGTCAAGGCCTGCATTCCCGGCGGCAGCTCGGCGCCGGTGCTCACCGCCGACGAGCTCGACGTGAAGCTCGAGTTCGACGCCTTCAAGCCGCTGCAGTCCATGGCCGGCTCGGGCGGCGTGATGGTGATGGACGACACGGCCTGCATGGTGCGCTGCCTGTGGCGCGTGGCCCGGTTCTACGCCGAAGAGTCGTGCGGCCAGTGCACGCCCTGCCGCGAAGGCCAGCCGTGGATGGCCCGCATCATCCGCAAGATCGAAGAGGGTCGCGGCGAGCCCGCGGACCTGGACACCCTGGTGAACGTCGCCCAGGCCATCGCGCCCTGGCCGCCCATCGGCCTGGGGAACACCATCTGCGCGCTCGGTGATGCCGGGGCGCTGCCGGTGCAGAGCTTCGTGCAGAAGTTCCGCAAGGAATTCGAAGACCACATCGCGCAGAAGCGCTGCCCGCATGGCGAGACGCCGTGGGGCGTCTTCGGGGAGTTCAAGTGAACGCCGAACAGGTTCTCTTCTGGCTGTTCTCGGTGTGCACCCTGGTGGCCGCGTCGGGCGTGATCTTCGCCCGCAACCCCGTCGCCTCGGCCATGTCGCTGGTGGCCACGTTCTTCTTCCTCTCGGGCATCTACGTGCTGCTCTGGGCGCACACCATCGCCGCGCTCCAGGTGCTCGTGTACGCCGGCGCGATCATGGTGCTCTTCCTGTTCGTGATCATGCTGCTGTCGCTGACCGACTCGGGGCCGGTGCTGCACTTCACGCCCTCGCGCATCGCCGGCGGCGTGGCGGTGATCGCGCTCTTCGTCTCGCTCACCGCGGTCTTCCGCAAGCTGCCGACGGCCGAGCTCACCTGGGTCGGCGACGCCGCGAAGCTCAAGAACTTCGGGACCATCCAGCACCTGGGCGAGGTGATGTACACCCAGTGGCTGTTCCCGTTCGAAGCGGTCTCGCTGCTGCTGCTCGTCGCGATCCTCGGCGCCGTCGTCGTCGCCAAGCCGCGCATCTGAGGGACTTGTGATTCAGACCATCTCGACCTCGCACTACCTCATTCTCGCCGCGGCGCTGTTCTGCCTCGGCATGCTCGGCGTGCTCATTCGCCGCAACGCGCTGGTGGTGTTCATGTGCATCGAGCTGATGCTCAACGCCACGAACCTCACGTTCCTCGCCTTCGCCCGTGAGCGCGGCGACGACCTGGGCCACCTGAGCGCCTTCTTCATCATCGCCGTCGCCGCCGCAGAGGCTGCTGTCGGCCTCGCCATCGTCATCTCGGTGTTCCGTGCCCGCGGCACGGTCAACATCGAGGAAATCCAGTCGATGAAGCACTGAGAGAGGCAAACACCCCGTGGAAAAGCTCCAGCTCTTCTTTCAGACCGCCCCCGTCGACGCGACGCAGGCGGGCCATGCGCTCTGGTTGATCATCGCCCTGCCGTTGCTCGGCGCGCTCATCAGCGGCGTCGCCGGCAAGGTCATCGGCCGCGCCAACGTGCACCTCGTCACCATCGGCGCCGTGTTCGGGAGCTTCCTGCTCTCGCTGCTCGTGTTCTGGTCGGTCAACGACTTCCGCGCCTCGGCGCCCTCGCCCTTCGGGGGCATCGGCTACGCGGTCGGCGCCGACTTCGGCACCTGGTTCCAGGCGGGCACCTTCCGCGTCAACTTCGGGCTCGTGGTCGACCACCTCTCGGGGGTGATGCTGCTGGTCATCACCGGCGTGGGCTTCCTCATCCACCTGTACTCGGCCGAGTACATGAGCCACGACAAGGGCTACTGGCGCTTCTTCGCGTACCTGAACCTGTTCATCGCCGCGATGCTCACCCTGGTGCTGGCCGACTCGCTGCCCCTGCTCTTCGTGGGCTGGGAAGGCGTGGGCATGTGCAGCTACCTGCTGATCGGCTTCTGGTACGACGACCCGCAGAAGGCCTACGCCGGTCGCAAGGCGTTCATCACCAACCGCATCGGTGACTTCGGCTTCCTCGTCGCCAGCTTCCTCATGGTGCTGATGGTCGAGAGCATCGTCGGCCTGCCGGCCGACAAGCTGAACCGCGCGGGCATCACCGGCGAGCAGGTCTCGTCGCGCTACGGCTCGGCCGTGGCGGAGAAGGGCCCGCTGGCCTTCTCGGTGCTCGAGGAGACCGCCAAGGCGCTCCCCAACCTGCTCGACGAGAAGATCGTCACCGGCCCGCTGACCGGCCTGACCTACGAGCTGGCGCTGACCATCATCATGCTGTGCTTCCTGCTCGGCGCGGCCGGCAAGTCGGCGCAGATCCCGCTCTACGTCTGGCTGCCCGACGCCATGGCCGGCCCGACGCCGGTCTCCGCCCTCATCCACGCGGCGACCATGGTCACCTCCGGCATCTACCTCTTCACGCGCGTCAGCTACCTCGTGGTGCTCTCGCCGGTGGCGATGATCACCATCGCCCTCATCGGCGCCACGACCGCGCTGGTCGCCGCGCTGATCGCCTTCACCCAGAAGGGCATCAAGAAGATCCTCGCCTACTCGACGGTCTCGCAGCTGGGCCTGATGTTCCTGGGCATCGGCGTGGGCGCCTTCTGGGCGGCCTTCCTGCACGTGGTCACCCACGCCTTCTTCAAGGCCTGCCTGTTCCTGGCGGCCGGCTCGGTGATGCACGGCAACGCCGACGAAGAAGACGTGACCAAGCTCGGTGGCCTGCGCAAGGAGATGCCCGTCACCTGGGCGACCTTCCTCGTGTCCACCATGGCCATCACCGGCATCGTGCCGCTGTCCGGCTTCTTCTCGAAGGACGCCATCCTCCACGCGGCGCACACCCAGCACATCGCCGGGTACCACGGGCTCCAGACCCTCGCCTGGGTGATGGGTACGCTGACCGCCGCCTGCACCGCGTTCTACATGATGCGCGCCTACTTCCTGACGTTCGAGGGCGAGCGCTCCAAGGACGCCAAGACCCCGCACGCCCACGAGTCGGCCCCGCTGATGACCGGCCCGCTGGTGGTGCTCGCGGTGCTCGCCGTGGTGGCCCTCGTGCACGGCCTGCCGATCATGCACATGCAGCGCGGTGGTGAGACCGTCACCCAGACGCTGATGGAGAACTTCCTCGACCCGGTGCTGCGCACCACCAACGACCTGGTCGCCCAGAAGCAGTTCCTGGAACTGCCCCACGAGCACGAGTCGATGGTCGGCCCGTGGATTCAGGCCTGGATCATCGCCATCGTCTCCGGCGCCCTGGCCTTCTTCATCTACCGCCGCTTCCTGCCCCGCGGCGGGTCGCTGCAGTTCCTCGAGCCGCTGCGCAAGTTCTCGTTCAACAAGTTCTACGTCGATGAGGTCTACGACGCCCTCATCATCAAGCCCATCACGGTGCTCTCGCGCATCCTCCACAAGGTGGTCGACGCGGTGTTGATCGACAGCGTGGCGGTGCACGGCACGGCGTGGCTGACGGCGCGCACCGGTGCGGTGCTGCGCTACCTGCAGACGGGTGACGCGCAGATGTACGCGGCGGTCATGGCCCTGGCTGCTTCCAGCGGCGTGGTGTGGGCGATCTTCAAGGTGCTGCCGTGAACTCGATCTTCGATTCCCGCATTCTGAACCTGGTCATCTTCTTCCCGCTGATGGTCGCGGGGCTGGTGGCGCTGCTGCCCAAGGACGAAAAGGGGCAGATTCGCGCGGTGACGCTGGCCGGCATGATCGGCAGCTTCCTCACCACCGTCTGGGCCTGGGGCCGCTTCGAGGTCCGCTCGCCGGTCGAGTTCCAGCTCGAGTACCGCATGCAGTGGCTCTCCGACGTGGGCATCAGCTACCACGTCGGCGTCGACGGCCTGGCCGTGGCGCTGGTGCTGCTGACCGGCGTGCTGGGGCCGATGGTGGTGCTCTCGTCGTGGACCTTCGTGCAGGAGCGCGTGAAGGAGTTCCACATCGCCCTGCTGGTGCTGCAGACCGCGACCTTCGGCGCCTTCTGCGCCATCGACACGCTGCTGTTCTTCATGTTCTTCGAGGCCGTCCTCATCCCGATGTACCTGCTGATCGGCGTGTGGGGCTCGGAGGAGCGGCAGAAGGCCGCGATGAAGTTCTTCCTCTACACGATGGTCGGCTCGGTGCTGATGCTGCTGGCCCTCTTCGCCGTGTACTTCCTGGCGGCGCCCGCGGGCGCGCGGAGCTTCGACTACTCGACCATCTACAACGGGTTGATGGGCGCCTCCCGCGAGCTGGGCGCGTACCTCAAGGCCAACCCTGGCGGCGACGGTGCGGGGCTGACCCCGGTGGCGCTGTCGCTGTTCCGCTACGGGCCGTACCTCTTCCTCGCCTTCGCCGTGGCCTTCGCCATCAAGGTGCCGATGTTCCCGCTGCACACCTGGCTGCCGGACGCCCACGTGCAGGCCCCGGTGGCCGGCTCCATGGTGCTCGCCGGCGTGATGCTCAAGCTGGGCACCTACGGCTTCTGGCGCTTCGCGGTGCCCTTCTTCCCCATCGCCGCGCGGCAGTACCAGACGCTCTTCGCGACGCTGGCGGTCATCGGCATCGTCTACGGCGCGCTGATGTCGCTGGCGCAGCGGGACATCAAGAAGCTCATCGCCTACTCGTCGGTCAGCCACCTCGGCTACTGCATGCTGGGCATCTTCGCCTTCACGGCCGAAGGCGCCACCGGCAGCGCGTACCAGATGCTCAACCACGGCGTGTCCACGGGGGCGCTCTTCCTCCTCTTCGGCATGCTCTACGAGCGCCGCCACGCGCGCTTGATGAGCGACTACGGCGGCATCGCCAAGGTGATGCCGGTGTACGCGGCCTTCTTCCTGGTCGTCACCTTCTCGAGCATCGCCGTGCCCGGCACCAACGGCTTCGTCGGTGAGTTCCTGGTGCTGCTGGGGACCTTCAAGTCGAACCTCCCCATGGGCTTCGGGGTGCTGGCCACCACGGCGGTGATCCTCGGGGCGGCCTACATGTTGTGGATGGTGCAGAAGGTCTTCTTCGGCCAGGTCACGCACCAGGAGAACCTGGGCCTCAAGGACCTCGGCCGTCGCGAGTTCGTCGCCGCCCTGCCCTTCATCGTGCTCATCCTGGTGATGGGCCTGCGCCCGCAGCCCTTCCTCGACGTGCTCAACACGAGCACCGAGCGCTACATCGCCCGCGCGAAGTACGCCTCGGGTGAAGGCGCCAACGACGACGCGAAGGTCCGCGTCAACGTGCGCCAACTGCCCCGCGTGGCCGTGGCTGATGCCGCGGTGCCCGCGCCGGCTCCGACCTTCCGCCCGGTGGTCTCGCCCGACATGGTTCGACCGGCGCGGCCCTTCCAGCTCCAGCCGTTGCAGCCCAACCTGCAGCAGGTGCGCCCGTGATCATCCCCCACTTCACGCTCAACGACTTCCTGCCGGTCATGCCCGTCGGCGTGCTGATGGCGGCCGCCATCGTGCTCATGCTCTCGGAGGTCTTCCTCACCTCGACCACCCGCACCTACCAGGCCATCATCGCGGCCCTGGCGAGCATCGTCGCGGGCGGCATCGCGGTGAACAACGCCTTCGAGCCGGCGCGCCTGGTGCTGCAGGGCTACGCGGTGCTCGACCCCTTCTCGAGCTGGACCACGGCGATGGTGTGCCTCGGCACCTTCCTCGCGGTGCTCCTCTCGGCGGGCTTCTTGAAGCACCGCAACGCCGAGCGCGGTGAGTTCTACGCGCTGATGCTCTTCGCGGCGGCGGGCATGAGCCTGCTCTCGCTGTCGGCCGAGTTCATCACCCTGTTCATCAACCTCGAGGTGCTCTCGGTCGCCACCTACGCCCTGACGGCGTTCCTGCGCCGCGGCCCGCGCCCGTCGGAGGCCGGCTTCAAGTACTTCATCCTCGGCGCCTTCGCCGCGGCCCTGCTGCTGTACGGCGCGGCCCTGATCTACGGCGCCACGGGCGCGACCAAGCTGGTCGAGGTCAGCGCCGCGCTGCCCGCCGCCTTCGCCAAGTCGCCCGCCCTGGTCTACGCGGGCCTCGGCCTCGTGCTCGCCGGCTTCGCCTTCAAGGTGGCGGCGGTTCCGTTCCACATGTGGACGCCCGACGTCTACGAAGGCGCCCCCACGCCGGTCACCGCGCTGATGAGCGCCGGGGTCAAGGCCGCGGCCTTCGTGGCCATGGTGCGCACGTTCCTCTTCCTCGTGAAGGGCATCGACCCGGTCATCCCCTTCACCGTCTTCAGCCTGCTGGCGCTGCTGACGATGGTGGGCGGCAACCTCCTCGCCCTGCCCCAGCGCAACGTGAAGCGCATGCTGGCGTACTCCTCGATCGCGCATGCCGGCTACATGCTGCTGGGCGTGGCCGCTCTCTTCGCCCCGAAGCTCGTGGAGGCTGGCGCCAAGGTGGGCGTGCTCACCGCGACCCCGCTGACCGGCACCGCGCAGGACGTCTCGGTGGCGGTCTACAAGGGCCTGCTCTTCTACATCCTCGGGTACACCGTCACCTCGCTGGGCGCGTTTGGCACCATCTCCGCGCTCGAGCGCCGTGAAGACGAGACCCGTGGGAACACCTGGGACCTCGAGCGCTTCGCCGGCCTGGCGCAGCGCAAGCCGGGCTGGGCGGCGGCCATGGCGTTGTTCATGCTCTCCCTGGGCGGCGTGCCCCCCACCGTGGGCTTCCTGGGCAAGCTGTTCCTCTTCAGCGCCGCCGTGGATGCCGGCCTGCTGGGCCTGGCCATCGTGGGCGTGCTCTCGAGCGTCATCGGCGTGTACTTCTACCTGCGCGTCGTCGTGTACATGTTCATGCGCCCGGCGCCCATCGACGCCCCGGCGCCGTTCCGCCACTGGACCACCGAGCTCGCCCTGGTGACCTCGGCGGTGCTCGTGGTGGGCCTGGGCATCCTGCCGGGCACCATCACCGAGTGGTTCAGCCGGGTGGGCATGGTCTTCGGTCACTGAGCCGCCGCCCCTCAGGGCGGACCGAGCAGCCCCGGTGCCTCACGGCGCCGGGGCTTTTTCATGGGTGCAGGAGTCGCTCAACGACGCGAAGGGCGCACAAAAGAAGGCGACCCGGTGCTCCCTGAGGGAACACCGGGCCGCGGGTCTTCTGGTACTGCCAACACAGCGAGGCTGCTGAAGTGGTGGGGGGGAACCTCTTCAACCATCGACTGCCATGTCGCAGGACAGCCATGCGTGCCTCGTGCCACCGCCCCAAATGCGTCACTTCAAGGGGTTGAGTCGGGTGGATCAGGGTTCGGGTTCAAGCGTGAAATTTCACAGTTGAAACCTGATTCAGGTCCGAAAAAGAAGGCGGCCCGATGCAGGTTCGCATCGGGCCGCGGGTCTTCTTGAACTGAAAGCCAGGCAGGGCTGCTGAAGTGGTGGGGGGGAACCGCCTTCAACCTTCATCTACCCGACGGCGTTCCTCTCAGCGAACGGTGTGCCAAACTGGACTTTGAATGATTCAAGGCCCTTGAGTCGCGAAGTCACCGTTCGATTTCAACTCTGAAAGGAAATGTCCTTTCAGATCTGAAATCCTCAGGACGCTTGGGGCTCCTCACCGGAGGTCTTGAGGCCGAGCCGCTTCATCTTGCGCCACAGGGTCGTGGCCGAGATCCCCAGCACCTCCGCGACCCGGGACAGGTCGTGTGGCGACTGCTCGAGGGCGGAGGTGATGGCGCGCCGCTCGGCGTCGGTGACGGCATCGGCGAGCGACTGCACGGGCCCCGGGGCCAGGTTGCCCGGCGCGGGCACGAAGACCTGCTCGGCGGTCTTGCGGCGCAGGGGGAAGTCGTCGGGGCCCAGGTCGTCACCTTCTGCCAACGCCGCGGCCTGCTCCACCAGGTTCTCCAGCTCGCGCACGTTGCCGGGAAACGCGTACGTGCTGAGGTGGTCGAGGGCGGAGTCGGTGAACCGCCGGGGCCGGCGGCTGCGCACGTTGGCGCGGTCGAGGAAGTGCTGGGCGAGCGTGGGCACGTCTTCCAGGCGCTCGCGCAGGGGAGGCACCACCAGCGTCACCACCGCCAACCGGTAATAGAGGTCCTGCCGGAAGCGCTTGTCGGCGACCTCCAGCTCGATGTCCCGGTTGGTGGCCGCCACGGTGCGCACGTCGACCTTGATCGACGTGCTCTCGCCGACGCGGCGCACCTCGCCCTCCTGCAGCACGCGCAGGAGCTTGGACTGGAAGGCCGGGGCCGTCTCGGTGACCTCGTCGATGAAGATGGTGCCGCCGTGGGCCTCTTCGAAGAGGCCGCGCCGGGCCTTGACCGCGCCGGTGAAGGCCCCGCGGGCGTGGCCGAAGAGCTCCGACTCCAGCAGCGACTCGGTGATGGCCGCGCAGTTCACGGGCACGAAGGGCGAGCGCGAGCGGCCGGAGAGCGCGTGGATGGCGCGCGCCACCAGCTCCTTGCCGGTGCCTGACTCGCCCTGCACCAGCACCGTGGCCTCGGAGGCCGCCACCCGGGAGATGCGGGTGGTGAGGTCGCGCATGGCCTGGCTGCGCCCGACGAGCGACGAGAGCCCGTGGCGCTCCTTGAACTCTCCGGCGAAGAGGTCGACGGCCGAGATGAGCCCCGCGTGCTCCAGGCCCTTGTCGACGCGGTGGATGAGCTCGCCGTCCTTGAAGGGCTTGGTGACGTAGTCGTACGCGCCGCGGCGCATGGCCTCGACGGCGGTCTCGATGCTGCCGTAGGCGGTCATGACGATCACCGCCAGGCGCGGGGCGATCTCCATGGCGCGCTTGAGCAGCGCGATACCGTCCATGGGCTCCATCTTGAGGTCGGTCAGCAGCAGGTCGATCTGGTGATCGGCCAGCCACGCCAGGGCTTCTTCGCCGCTCCCCGCCTCGTCGACGGTGTAGCCCTCCGAGCGCAACAGCAGCGCCGTGGTGGTGCGCATGTTGCGCTGATCATCGACGACGAGAATGCGGCCTTTTCGCTGCCCGGTCGGAGGCGTCATCAGGGGTCAGTGGCTAGCACACCTGGCGGCCGGCCCCGCGCGCGGTGATCACCGCCTTCGCAACACGCGCTCGTCACCCACCCGCAGGGTGACCTTCTCGCGGTCGAAGTATTCCGCGAGGGGAATGAGGAACTTGCGGCTCAGGCCGGTCAGCTCCTTGAAAGCCTGGGTGCTGAGCCGCTCGTGGGCGGCGAAGTGCCCGAGCAGCTTCTGCAGCACCTCCTCGATGGCCTGCTTCGAGAAGAAGAGCTCGCCAGCCCGCACCGCCAGGCCCTCCGAGACCAGCGCCTGGGCCAGCGCCGTCACCCGGGCCTCGGGCAGCCGCAGCACCGAGGTCAGCTCGAGCAGCGTCGGCGGAGACAGGCCCCGGCCTTCGAGCAACGCCAGGAGCTGGGCCTTGTGCGCCGCCGCGGCCTCGGTGAAGGCACGGCCCCGGCCCGGCAGGCGCAGCAGCTCGTCGACGAGCTCCACCTTCTTCGCCTCGAGCACCCCGGACAGCACCCGGGCGAACACCCGCTCCGGGGGCTCGCCCAGCCGCTGGCGCAGCTCCTCGCGGGGCATGCCGGCGCGCTCGTGCTGGGCCGCGTGGAACGCGTCGAGCCGGGCCAGCGCCCGGGCCTCGAGGGCCTTGAGCACCTCGCCGGACACGAAGCGGCGCGCCTCGCGGTCGACCAGCACCACCGTGCCCCGGGCCGAGGCCCGCTCCAGCGCCCGGGCCACTTCCTTGTGGGACGCCTGCGCGCGCGCGAAGAGCCCCGCTTCGTCGAGGCCCGCATAGCCCGCCTCGGTCAACAGCAGGCCCAGGCGCTCGTCGAGCGGCGCCTCGGAGAAGCGCTGCAGCCGCTCGGCCGCGCCCGCGCGCCTCCGCGGGGCGTTGACCAGCAGCACGCGCCCGCCGGCCACCGTGGCGCCCCGCCCTTCCACCACCCGCGAGCCGCGCAGGATGAAGCGCTGGCCCGGCAGCGCGGCGAGCGGCGCGGCGAAGCGCAGCTGGGCGAAGCAGGTCTCGCCCGGGCGCAGCGACTCGACGTCGACCAACCGCACCACGGCTTCGACCTGCGCCGTGCCCAGGGTCACCAGCTGCCGCGTGCGGCGACCCAGCGGCGTCTCCACCGACGGCAGCAGGGTGAGCTCGACGTCGAGGACCCGGGCGGCAGGCACCTCGCCTTCGCGGGTCAGCGCGAGGCCCCGGCGCACCTGATCCACCGAGAGCTCGGGGAGGTTCACCGCCACGCGCGTGCCGGCCAGCACCGAGGTCACCGGCGCGCCGTGCACCTGGAGCCCGCGCACGCGAAAGGGGCCGGGGAGATCGGGCAGCAGGCTCACCTGGGCGTCGGGCGTCAGCCGGCCCGACCACAGGGTGCCGGTCACCACCAGGCCGAAGCCCTTCGAGCTGAAGGCGCGATCCAGCGGCAGGAACAGCGGGGCGTCGGGCCCGCGGGCGGTGTCGGGCTCGGCCTCGAGGGAGGACACCAGGCGGGCGATCTCCGCCTGGAGCGCGGGCAGCCCTTCCCCGGTCCGGGCGCTCACCGGCACCAGCGCGGCCCCCTCGAAGGGCGTGCCCTCGACGAGCGCGCGCAGGTCGGCTTCGAGCAGCTCCAGCCACCCCTCGCCCAGCCCCGGCAGCAGGTCGGCCTTGGTCACCACCAGCACGCCGCGGCGCACGCCGAGCAGCGTGCAGATGTCCACGTGCTCGCGGGTCTGCGGCATCACGCCTTCGTCGGCGGCGACCACCAGCAGCGCGACGTCGACCCCGCCGGCGCCCGCGGCCATGGCCTTGACGAAGCGCTCGTGGCCCGGCACGTCGATGACGCCCACCACGCGCCCGTCGGGCAACGCGAGGTGCGCGAAGCCCAGCTCCAGCGTGATGCCGCGCTTCTTCTCTTCGGGCAGCCGGTCGGTGTCGACGCCGGTCAACGCCTTCACCAGCGAGGTCTTTCCGTGGTCGACGTGACCTGCGGTGCCGACGATCATGTCTTGCGGCTGCGCTTCTTGGGGGCGGGCGCGTCACCGGTCTCGAAGCGCCGGTCGTCGACCACGTCCTGGTAGTCCCAGGGGAAGACGAAGAACTCGTTCGAGGTGAGGGCCACGAAGTCGGGCTCGAAGCGCCCCGGCCGGGCGATGAGCGCGGCGCTCTTGATGGCCTTGACGCCCTGGGCGCGGGCGAGGCGGGTGGCGAACTCGATGCTGTCGCCGGAGCTGGCGACGTCGTCGACGACCAACAGGCGCTTGCCCTTGAGCTCGCCGGGGAGATCTTCGCTGAACTCGAGCGCGCGGCCCTGCTCGCGGCTGCGGCTGCGGCTGGTGATGCGCACCGGGTAGAACTCGGCCTTGAGCGCGCTGGCCAGCGCCCCGCCGACGAACACGCCGCCGTGCACCAGGCCCACCACCGCGTCGGGGCGAAAGGTGCGCGCCACGTCACGCGCCAGTGTCTGCAGGTGGCGATCGAACTCGCCCCAGGTCAGCTCCCGCATCGCGTCGTGGTGTTCGCGGCTGAAGTCGCTGGCCGGGAGACCGGCGGGCACGGTGGGCATGCCGCCGGCGGCCGAGAACTCGTCGACTGGCGCTGCGCGCGTCGCGACCTTCCTGGGCTTCTTCGCCTTCGTCGCCGGTTGGGCCTTGCCGCGCGTCGTCTTCTTGCTGGTCGCCACGACGGGGGAGATAGGCCGAAACGGCGTGACGGCCTTAGCGGAAACGACCGACGCGCTACGTCAGGCGCAGAAGTGCAGCACCGCGGCCTCGAGGATCTCCGCGGCCCGGTGCAGCTCGTCTTCCGGCACGAACTCGCCGGTCTGGTGCGCGACGGTGATGTCGCCGGGCCCGAAGACCACGGGCACGGCGCCCAGCGCCGCCAGCTGCGGCCCCTCGGTGCCGAAGGACACCGTGTCGGCCGCGCGCCCCGACTGCTGCGCGAGGAAAGCGACCACGTCGGCGCCCGGGGTGGTGTCGAAGCCGCGGTCCATGCGCAGGGGGCGAATGGTGGCCACGAAGCCGGGCTCCTCGGCCTGGCACTCGGCGATGAGCGCCTCGACCTTGCGCAGCACCTTCTCGGTCGCCTGGCCGGGGAGCGGCCGCCACTCGAGGGTCAGCTTCATGTGGCCGGGGATGACGTTCTTGGCCTTGCCGCCGACGGCCATGCCCACGTTGAGGGTGCCGAAGCCGGGCACGAAGTCGGGGTGCGTCTCTTCGCGCAGCGCGCCCCTGGCGTAGGCCTCGAGCTTCGTGAGCAGCCGCGCCCCGCGGAAGATGGCCGAGGCGCCGGTGTCCGGGTACGCCGAGTGCCCTTCCTTGCCCAGCACGTCGATCTCCGCGAGGCAGTAGCCCTTGTTGGCGCGAATGGGCCGCAGCGAGGTGGGCTCGCCGATGATGGCGCGCTTGGTGTGGCCCTTGCCGCCCTCGACCAGCTTCTTGGCCCCCACGCAGCCGAGCTCCTCGTCGGCGGTGAACACCAGCTGGAAGGGCCTGGTCAGGCGGCCCCTGGTCTGCGCCGCGGCCTGGAGCGCGCAGGCGATGAAGGCCTTGGTGTCGCAGGAGCCGCGGCCGTAGAGCTTGCCGTCGCGGGCGGTCAACGAGAGCGCCTCGGTCCACGCGGGGTCGAAGGGCACGCAGTCGGTGTGGCCCACCAGCGAGAGCTCCGGGGTGCCGTCACCCACGCGCGCCAGGAGGTTCGCCTTCTCGACGCCCGCGTCGTCGCGGTACCGCTGCTGCTCGCAGGAGAACCCCAGCGCCGTGAGCCGCTGCTCGAGCACGTCGATGAAGGGAAGGTTGGTACGGGTGGACGTCGAATCGATCGCCACCAGCTCGCGGAGCAACGTCACCAGGCCCGAGGACATGGCCGGCTGCTTACACCGAAACGGCCGGGACTCGGGCGCGCGAAGACGCCGAAGGTCAGCGCAGGGCGCGCATCACGTCCACGAACTGCCGGCCAATCTGCTCGGCCTGGAAGTGGCGCCCATGGCTGACGATGCGCTGCCCGTGGACGAAGACGTCGGTGATGGCCGCCGAGGCCGCGCCCATGAGCACCGCGGGCAACGGGTGCTGCGCGCCGAGCACCGAGGGGTGCTCGAGATCGACCGCCACGAAGTCGGCGCGCTGGCCGGGCGAGAGGGTCTGCGCCGGGAGCCCGAGGCTCCGCGTGCCCGCCGAGGTGAGGGCCTCCAGCAGGCGCCGCGCGAGCCCGTCACCCGCGCCGTCGCCGGGGTCGAGCACGTTGCGGCGCAGGCGCAGCAGCCGCAGGTGGCCCTCGAGCATCTGCGCTTCCTGCAGCAGGTCGATGTGCGCGTGGCTGTCGGAGCCCAGGGAGATCGACGCGCCGGTGCCCAGCAGGGCGTCGGCCTCGACGATGCCGTCGCCCAGGTTCCGCTCGGTCGAGGGGCAGGCGCAGACCGTGGAGCCGGTGCGGCCCAGGCGTTCGATCTCCCCGCGCTCGAGGTGGATGGCGTGCACCGCGGTGAAGCGCGGGCTGAGCAGGCCCACCGCGTCGAGCAGCTCCACGGGCAGCAGGCCGTACTCGGCGGCGCAGGCGCGCAGCTCGGCGGGCTGCTCGGCGACGTGCATGTGAATGGGGCCGGTGGTCCACGCGCGGGCGATGACGTCGAGCCAGGGGCGGGGCACGGCGCGCACCGAGTGGGGCGCGAGGCCCACGCTCACCAGCGGGTCGCCCCGGGTGCGCGCGGCGAGATCGCTGGCGCGGCGCAGGAAGGTGTCCACGTCGGGGTCGAGGAAGCGGCGCTGGCGCGGGTTGGGCTCGGCGAGGAACCCGGCGCGCGCGTAGCCCACGCGCAACAGCGAGATGCGCAGCCCCACGTCGCGGGCCGCGCGGATGACCTGCAGCGCCAGCTCCTGCTCGTCGTCGTAGGGCGTGCCGTCGGGCTGGTGGTGGAGGTAGTGGAACTCGCCCACGGTGGTGACGCCGGCGAGCGCCATCTCGAGGAAGGCCTGGCGGGAGACGGCGTAGAGCTGCTCGGGGCCCAGCGCGGTGGCGGCGGCGTACATCGCCTCGCGCCAGCTCCAGAAGTCGTCGCGCTCGTGCCCCTTGGCGAGGAACTCGGTGCGCCCGCGGATGGCGCGCTGGAAGGCGTGCGAGTGGCCGTTGACGAAGCCGGGCAGCAGCAGCTTGCCGGGCAGGGCCACCTCCACCGCGTCGCGCAGGTCGGCGTCGGCGGGGAGCACCAGGCCCTCGGCCGAGACCGCGAGCGCGCGCCCCTCGTGCAGCGCGCCTTCACAGAACACCGCCTCAGGTCGGTAGACGGTCGTCATGCGCGAGCCTCAGTAATACGGGCGCAGCATCAAGAAGACGACCACCCCGGTGACCGACACGTAGAGCCAGATGGGGTGCAGCCAGCGCGTCACCTTCGTGTGCCGCGGAAACTCGCGCTTCCATGCGAACCAGAACGCGGCGAGGCACAGGGGCACCACGGAGATGCTCAGCAGCACGTGGCTGGCGAGGAGCACGAGGTAGGCCACCTTCACCGCGCCCGTGCCCCCGAACTTCGTGTCGCCATGCACCGCGTGGTACGCGAGGTAGCCCACGAGGAAGAGCGCCGAGGCCGCGAAGGCCGAGACCATGAAGTAGCGGTGGAGATCGGCGCGCTGGCGCTTGATCGCCACCCAGCCCGCCACCAGCAGCGTCGCCGCCGTGCCGTTGAGCACCGCGTTGACCGCCGGCATGAAGCGCAGGTCGACGGTCGTGCCCTGCATGCCCCCGTGAAAGAGCAAGAGCCAGGTCAGCAGGGCCAGCGCCGAGACCGAGAGCACCGCGTTGAAGATGAAGAAGGTGCGGTCACTGGGGCCCGCGGGCGTGGACGGTGCGGTCGACATGGGGAGGCGCACTTACTACCGGGCGGCCCGCCGTCCAGCACCAGTGGAAGTTGATGTGATGGCTGCAACCACATTGCGGCGCGCTGGGGATCTGCGCACACTTTGCGCCTTCCCTTCCCAACTGCTGCCGAGGTGGCCGATGAAACTCGACCGAGTCGTGGCGACATGCGCGGTGATCTTCTGCAGCAGCGCGGCCTGGGCCGATGGCCCGACCTGTTCGATCACCCCCTCGCAGGTGTCGCTGGAGCGACGGCTGCGGCAGCTCTACCTCGACCTCCTCGGCCGCCCGCCGAACCTCGACGAGTACCGCTTCACCCAGGCCAAGGGCGACATCCTCGAGGAGGACGTGCGCGAGCTGATGGGCCGCGAGGAGTTCTTCACCCGGCTCAAGGGCTACCACCGCGCGCTGCTGCGCTCGAACATCAGCAACTCCATCTTCGCCAACGGCGACACGCGGCTGCAGGCCACCACCGACGGGCTCAAGCCGCTGGAGATCCGCGGCAACCCCTCGAGCCCGCTGCGCGGCCGCAACGGCGCCGCCTGCGACCACTTCATCTCGCAGGACAGCTGCAACGCGCTCAGCGAAGACCCGCACGCCGAGCCGGCCACCAAGCAGTGCCGCGACGCGCTGGGCGTGCCGCTGCCAGTGTCCTTCGACTACAGCACCGACAACTACAGCTGCACCCGGCTCGACACGCCTGACTCGGGCATCTCCGACTGCACCTCGGCCGTGGCCACCGGCGCATTGCCCGACAAGCAGCTCTACTTCTGCGACATGCGCCGGGTGGGCACGGCGGCGACGCTCGCGCCTCACCTGTGCCTGCCGCAGGGCAACAACCCCGTCACCGCGGCCATGACCGAGGAGGTGCTCGACGGGGCCGGCCGGATCATCGCCTTCCGCAACCCCAGCGCGCCCCCAGGCCAGCTCGCGCGCCTCGATCGCTGCACGCTCGATCTCCAGCTCACCGGCGGCGTGCGCGGCCGCTACGCCCCGCAGAAGGGCTGCGTGCAGAAGGAAGGCGTGGTCACCGTGGCGGCGCCCTACTGGGAGACCTCCGCGCCCACCGTCACCATGTGCGCCATCGAGGCCCAGGCTCGCGACGTCAACCCGTGGACCATGGAGAGCTGCGAGTCGACGCGCTTCCTCTCGGACCGCGCGTGCGGCTGCGGCGTGGGTGCCCGGCGCTGCGAGTCCGGCTCCGGCGCGATTCACAACGCGCGCATCACCGCCCTCAACGAGGAGCCCCTGCAGCTGGTGGACAGCGTGCTGCGCCGCGACGAGAACTACTTCAACATCCTCACCACCCGCCGCGGCTTCGTGAACGGCACCCTCTCTCAGCTGTTCCGCCAGACGCAGAGCCCCACCGTGTGGCAGGTCACCTCGCCCACGCAGCCCAGCCTGGTGCCCGACGTGCCGCTGGCCCAGGCCGACACGTGGGTAGAGTACACGCGCGACGAGCAGGCGGCCGGCGTGCTCACCACCGGGGCCTGGCTGTACCGCTTTCCCACCCAGCGCTCGCGCGTCAACCAGTTCTGGGGCGCCTTCCTGTGCAAGCACTTCGCGCCGCCCGCTGGCGCCGCCGTGCCCCCTCCCGAAGACAGCTGCAACCGCGACAACAACCTCGCCACGCGCTGCGGCTGCTCGTACTGCCACGCCACCGTCGAGCCGGTGGGCGCGCACTGGGGCCGCTTCGGCGAGCGCAACGCGCAGTACCTCGAGCCTTCCATCTTCCCCAAGGTGTCGGCCAAGTGCCGCGACTGCGCGCTGGCGGGCAACACCACCTGCGACAACGAGTGCGGCAACTACGTGATGCAGGCCTTCGACGGCGAAGGCGCCCAGTCGCTGGGGCTGCTGCGCACCTACCTGTACCGCACGCCGGAGGAGGAGCCGAACATCGTGGGCGGGCCGCGGCTGCTCGTGGAGCGCATGATGCAGACCGGCGATCTCGAGCGCTGCGCGGTGCAGAACGCGTGGACCCACCTGCTGGGCCGCCCGATGACCACCGAAGAAGAGCGCCTCTATCTCCCGGGGCTCGTCGACCAGTTCGCGATGAGCAACCACAACTTCAAGCACCTCATGCTCCGCATCGTGGCCACCGATGCCTACCGGAGGGTCGATTGATGCGCCCAGCCATCGTCTTCGCTGCGTTCGCGTTGTCCTTTGCCCTGGGGTGCAGCAAGGGGCCCACCGGCGCCGCTGACGCCCCGGGCACGCTCACCCCGGTGACCCTGCCGACGGATCACCCGGTGCTCACCCCGCTGCCCGACCCCGAGGCCAACGGGGGCCACGCCGGCCGCGCGCCGCGCCGCATCTCGGTGGCGCAGCTCAAGCAGAGCATCGTCACCGTCACCGGCAAGCAGTGGAGCCAGATCGACAACCTCGCCGCGTCGCTGGGCCAGGCCGACTATGCGCTGACGGTCAGCGACTCCACCGAGCCCAACCTGGTGTTCGCCAAGTTCCTCGACGACGGCGCGCGCGAGGTCTGCCTGAACGTGGCCCGCGACGATCTCAACCGCGCGCAGGAGGCCCGCGTGCTGTGGCCCGAGGTGCCGGGCACCGGCCGTGACTTCACGACCCTCGACGACGCGACCATCGCCAAGAACCTCGCCACCCTCTCGGTGCGCTTCTGGGGCTCGCCCTTCGACGCCGACGAACTGGTCGCGTGGACGGCGACGTTCAAGAAGGTCGCCGCGCGCGCCAAGACGACCAACAAGCCCGAGCAGGCCTGGGGCTCCATCTGCGTGGGGTTGATGACCGACCCGCGCTTCATCACCTACTGAAACGACCGGGAGCGAACCGACATGAAGAAGAACCTCGCCCTTCCCCGCCGCACCTTCATGAAGGCCGCCGCGGGCTTCGCCGGGAGCACGCTCTTCGGCGGGCTCAGCTTCAACGCCTTCGCCCAGGCGACCGCGCTGGCGCCGGCCGACCACTGCTTCGTCTTCGCCTACTTCAACGGCGGCTGGGACGTGCTGCTCTCGCTCGACCCGCGTGACCCGGCGATCTTCACCGCCGAGCGCATCAGCGAGACGCGCATCTTGCCCGGCTACGGCCTGCTGTCGGGGGACGCGAGCTTCCCCACCAACGTGGTGCGGCCGCAGGGCAGCAACATCGACTTCGGGCCCGCCATCGGGCGCATGGCGAACCACTTCGACCTGATGTCCATCGTCCGCGGCGTCAACATGAACACCGTCGCCCACGAGGTCGGCTTCCGCTACTTCCTCACCGGCAAGGAGCCCAACGGCTCGGCGGCCCGCGGCAGCACCACGGCCACGGAGATCGTCGGCCAGATGAAGCCCACGGTGCCGGTGGCGAACATCGCCTACAACATCGAGACCTATAACGATCGCTACCCTGGCTACGCGAACGCGCTGCGGGTCTCGAGCTCCAACGACCTGCTGCTCACCCTGGCCCCGAGCCCCACGGCGCTCGACTCCGAGATCGAGCGCGAGCTCATCGACATGCACGGGCGTCACGTCTCGTGCGAGGCCGACCTCTACGACAGCCGCGGCCTGGTGAAGCAGTACCGGGACGCGCAGTCGCAGATGCAGACGGTGCTCTCGGCGCAGCTCGACCGCTACTTCCGCTTCGAGGACAACGCCAGCGACCCGGCGGCGATGCGCATGGAGAAGGCGGCCCTGCGCGCGCTGTACGGCCTGGGGCCCCCGGTGGGCAACGACCTGCGCAGCTCGCCGGCGGCCCGCGCGGCGCTGGTGGCCACGGCGCTCAAGCGCGGCGTCAGCCAGTGCGTGTCCATGAACATCACCGGCGGCCTCGACACCCACTTCGGCACCCAGCTGACCCACGCCCAGAACCAGCGCGTGGGCTGGAACGCACTGGGAGACCTGGTGACCGACCTGCGCAACTCGCCGCACCCCTCGGGCGGCAACTTCATGGAGCACACCACGATCATGGTGTTCTCGGAGTTCTCGCGCACCCCGCTGATCAACGCCTCGGGCGGGCGCGATCACCACATCACCAACAGCTGCATGCTCCTGGGCAAGGGCATCAAGCACAACACGGTGTTCGGCAAGAGCGGCGACGTGGGGCTCTCGGCGGGGCTCATCGACCACAAGACCGGGTTGCCCTCGCCCGACGGCACGCAGATCCTGCCCGACCACGTCATCGCCACGGTGATGAAGGCCGCGGGCATCGACTACGCCATCACCCGCGTCGAGCCGATGGCCGGGCTGCTGGCCTGACCCGCGGACTAAGGTTCGCCGGTGCCCATGACGCTCCGCCCGCTGCTGGTCCTGGTACTGGTGACCCTCGGTTGTGAAGAGGGCACGACGCTCGAGCCGCTGTCCCCCACCTCGTTCGACGTCGTCTCGCAGGAGACCTCGCTGCAGCTCTCGGCCTCGCCGGCCTTCGCCGATGAGCGCGGGGGCGGCGTGTTCGTGGATCTCGCCGGTCGCGTGGTGCGGGTGCGCCCCAACGGTGCGCGGGGCGTGCTCGAGCCCCACCCCCGCAACACGGTGCTCCCCGGCCCGGCGACGGGCGTCTACGCGCTGGGGCCCGCGAACGCGCTGGTGGCCACCAGCCGCGGGCTCTTCGTGGCCGACCAGGGCTGGCTCATCGCCCCCTCGTGGCAGGACCTGCTGCCCCCCGAGGGGTTGCTGGGCACCACGTTGGGTACCGACGGCGTGGCGTGGCTGGCGCACGCGCAAGGGCTGTACCGGCTCGATCGCGGCGTGCTCACGGAGTTCACGGTGGGCGGCCAGGGCCTCGGGGGCACGAGCGCCATGGCGGTGGCGCCGACGCTCGACGGCACGCCGGGCCTGTGGTTCGCCCGCGAGGGCAAGCTCCTCGCCGCCGCGCAGACCTCGCGCACCGAGTTCACCGTGCATGACTCCGGGCTCTCGGCGACGGTGCTCGCCGGCGGGGTGCAGGGGCTGGTGGGCATCGGGCCGTCGCGCGACTCCGGGGGCGAGCTGTGGGCCATCACCCGCACCAGCCTGCTGCTCTACACCGGCACCGCGTGGCGCCAGTACACGCTACCGGCGGCGCCGCGACGGCTGCTGGGGGCCGGCCGCTTCGCGTGGCTGCAGGCCGGCGATGCGCTCTATCGCTACGACGCCGACACCCGCGCCTGGGCCGAGGCGAAGGCGCTGCCGGGGGCGGGCACGCTGCTGGCCGCCGACGCCGCGGGCAACGCCTGGGTGCGCGTGGGTACGCAGACCCTCTCGGTGTCCCCGGTGCTCACCCCGCGGCTGCGCGGGCTCTTCCAGGGCGCGCGGGTGTTCGACGGCCAGTTGGTGCTGCAGGCCTCGTTGCCCGAGCGCGAGCGGCCCGAGGCCCTGGCGTGGGAGCTCGACGGGCTCAGCCACGCGCTCGACTTCCCCAGCGGCACGCTCGGCGCCGGCCCCACCGAGGCGCTGCGCTTCTTCAGCCTCGGGGGCGCGGAGCCGAGCGGCGTCCTCAAGCCCATCTCCCTGGCCACGCTCGCCGACGGCTGGCACACGCTCTCGCTCCAGGCGACCACCGGCGGGCAGACCGCGACCCGGCGGGTGCACTTCGAGTTCCGGGGCGCCTCGACGGCCACGGTGAGCTGGGAGCGCGACATCAAGGACCTGGGCGTGGAGCGCTGCGCGAAGTGCCACGCCACCGGCACCGACCCGGAGCTGGTCACTTACGCGCAGTGGAAGACCAACGCCGCGGCCATCGCCGACGCGGTGCGCAGCTCGCGCATGCCGGCTGACGGGCCGCTCGACTCTGCGGGTGTCTCGGCCATCGTGCTCTGGGTCAACGGGGGCGCGCAGCCGTGAGGGCCCTGGCCGCGTCGTTGCTCCTGCTGCTCACGGGCTGCGAGGCGCTCATCAGCGCGCCGCCCAAGGCCCCGCCACCGGTCGACCCGTGCGTCGATCTCCCGCCCATGAGCGCGGTGGTGGTACCCGACACCATTCGCGTCAACGGGGCCGCGACGATCACCGCGAGCGGCGGCAGCGGGCGCTACACCTACGCCGTCACCTCCGCCCTGCCCTCGGGTTCGCTCTCGGGCGCGCGCTACGTGGCGGGCCTGGTCACCGGCACCGACACCCTCACCGCGGCCGACGACTGCGGCAACGCGGCGCGGGTGAGCATCGAGGTCACCGCGGCCTTCGAGGTACAGCCCTCGCGGGCGACGGTGGGCCTGCAGAAGACCTTCCGCATCCGCGTGTTCGGCACCCGGGGCGCGCCCACCTTCACCGCGCAGGGCGGCGCGCTCCCCTCGGGAGGCACCATCGGCGCGGACGGCACGTACACCTCGGGCCTGTCGCCGGGCACCGACGTGGTGCTGGTGCGCGACAGCCTCACCGGAGACCAGGCGGCGGTGGTGGTCAGCGTCTCGCCGAACGCCGATTTCCGACCCGCGGCCACGCGCCTGGCGTTGCCCGCAGGCACCTTCGTGCCCCTCGAGACGCTCGACGGCACGGGCGTAGTGACCTGGCTCATCGAGTCGCCGGGCCCCGCGGTGGGCGCCATCGAGGTACGGCCGTCGGGCCCGGTGTACGTGGCCCCGGCGACGGGCGGGGGCGAGACCGTCGTGCTCAAGGCGACCGACGAACTGCTCGGGGTGAGCACCCACGTCGCGGTGCGCCTGTTGACCGAGCTGCGCCGGCCGGGGCTGGTGGCCCAGGGGCGGCGCAGCGACGTGGCGACGCTGGTGACCGGCGACTTCGACGGTGACGGCATCGAAGACGTGGCGCTGGGGGTGCCCGAGAGCGATCTCGCCCGGCCCCAGGGCGGCGCGGTCTTCATCTTCAAGGGCAGCGCGGGCGGCTTCCCCGACGCCCCGACGTGGACCATCACCGGCCAGTCGGACACCGCGCAGTTCGGCGCGGTGATGGCCGCGGGCGATCTCGACGGCGACGGGCGCGCGGACCTCGCCATCGCGGCGCCGGGCGACGACCTCACGGTGGCCGACTCGGGCGCGGTGTACCTCTACGGCGTGGGGGCCAACGGGCCGCGGCAGCTGCGCGCTCCGCTCACGGGACTGGGGCGCGGCAGCTTCGGCGCGGCGCTGGCCATCGCCGACGTCGACGGTGACGGCGACGCGGACTTGATCGTCGGCTCGCCGGGCGCGGACATCGCCCCCGGTGGCGCCTTCACCGCGCGCGGGGTGATCGACATCTTCCTGCTCCAGAAAGACGTGCCCATTCCCGACCTGGGGAGCGTGCGGCTCGGCGGTTACGACCTCGACGCCGACGGCGGCACGCGGCGCTTCTCGAACCTGCGCGCGGGCCGGGCGCTGGTGGCCAGCGATCTCAACGGCGACAGCCTGGTCGACCTCGCGTTCCTGGGCTCGGTGAACAACACCTTCCTCGCAGACGGCGGCGTGCTCGCGCGCAACGTCGTCGCGGCGCAGGTGCACCTGGGGCGCGCGGCGGCGAAGCACTTCGAAGACACGCCCGATCTCTACGTGCTCCCGGCGAACACCGCCGACGGCGACGAGGGCACCTGGCGCCTCGGCTTCATCCCCGCGGGGCAAGGCCGGCCGGGGCTGCTGGTGGTGGCCGCCGACCGCGCCGACGCGCCCGACCTGCGCGCGGCCGACGCGGGCACGGCCGGTGGGAGCAACGCCGGCGGCGCGCTGTTGTTCGACCTCTCGGGTGCGGTGCCCTCCACGCTGCCGGCGCAGGTCAGCCGGCTGCAGGCCTGGTCGCGGGTGTACGCGGACCAGCCCAATCTCCAGGCCTCGCGCAGCTTCGCGACGGTGGACGCCGACGGCGATGGCACCAGCGAGCTGGTGCTCGGCGCGCCCTATGCGGCGACGGTCGACGGCGGCGTCACCACGGCCAACACCGGGCGCCTCGAGTTCTTCTCGCTCAACCGGCTCTCGGCGGGCGCGGTCGTCAACCGCCCCGACTTCGTGCAGAACGGGATCAACCGCACCGACGTGCTGGGCACCGCGGTGGCCGGCTGGCGCGGCAACGTGGTGGCTTTCAACGGCCGCGCCTCGACGGCCCTGGGCGACTTCACCGGCCGCCTCGACGTCTTCTCCGGCGGCAGCGCCAACCCCTCGGCGTGGACGTTGACCTCGGTGGCGCTGCCCAGCCGGCCCTCGGGCCAGCAGTTCGGCGCGGCGATCGAGGTCGGGCCCATGAGCGGCGCGCTGCACGCGGTCGTCGGCGTGCCCAACTGGTCGGGGCCTTCCGGTGACTTCTCGGGCAACGAGCTCGGTGCGGGCCAGGCAGTGGCCTTCCGCGCCGCGAGCGCCGACGTGCCGCGGCTGGTCGCCGAGGGCGCGAACACCAGCTACGTCACCGACGCGGGGCTGCGCGCCTTCGGAGGCCGCACCATCGGCGCCGACGTGGCGATGACCGACTTCGACGGCGACGGTCGCCTCGACCTGGCCATCGCCGCGCCGAACTTCAGCGTGCCGGCGAAGCTGGCCGACGGCGGCTTCAACAGCACCGAGTACGCCCTCAACCGGCCCGAGTGCGCACCCCCGGCCGGGCAGACGCCGGGCGGCGTGCTGGTGCACCTGGGCCAGGCGGACGGCAGCTGGCGCGAGGGGTTCCGCGTGTGGGCGCTGCGCGACATTCCCGGCTGCGTGGTGCCCGACGGCGGCGCGGCGGCGACCTGTCAGCGCACGCAACTCTCGCGCAACGGGCTGGTGGGAGGCTTCGACTTCGACGGTGACGGCAAGGGAGACCTGGGGGTGGTGCGCAGCAACGGCATGGACGTCTTCCCCGGGCGCGCCCCCGATGACGTGCAGCTCGGCAAGCCCTCGATGGCCTGCGACCCGTCCTTCACCTTCCCCTTCATCGCCCAGACCACCTCCATGCCCACGGCCCTGGGAGACCTCGACGCCGACGGCTGTGACGAGCTCGGCTTCCGCTACTCGGACAACGCGAACCGCCAGGGCATCGTGGTGGTGTTCGGCTTCGACCCGGGCGGAGTGCACTGCGGCAGTCACACCCAGGCCGCGTGGGTGCGCATCTCGGGCGACACCGAGACGGGCGTGGCGACCATGCGCCTGGGCGTGGCCATGACGCGGGCGCGCGACGTGCTGGCCAGCGGCGTCGACGCCGTGGCCATCACCGCCGACCTCTACCCGTACCAGGGCATCGCGCAGCCCACCGTGTTGCTGGTGCCGACGGCGCAGATCGTCGCCAAGCGGCCGGCCTCGGGCGAGCGGCTGGTCAGCATCCTCGGGGACGGGCTGGTGACGGTGCCCCTGGTGCCCGCGCAGCGCGAGCTGGGCTTTGGCCGGGCGCTCGCCGGCGACATCGACGTGGACGTACCGGCCGATGGCAAGCGCGACCTGGTGGTCTCGGCCCCGGGCGCCAACGTGAACGGCGACGGCACCGGCGCGGTGTTCATCTTCAAGGGAGGCAAGGTGACCTCGGGCCCCAACGTCCCGGCGCTGGTCATCGTCGCCGACCACCGGGAGCGCGCGGCCTTCGGGCAGGATCTCTCGTTGTCCGCGGCGAAGGCGGGCGTGCCCGCGGCGCTCGGCATCGGCGCGCCGCTCAGCTACCGGACCGGCACGGCCAACGGCAGCGCCTTCGTGTTGCCGCTCGACTTCTGAGGGAGGCCCCTCAGCGCGCCAGCTTGAGGGGCGCCTTGCGCTTGAGCAGCGCGACCTCGAGTTGCCGCTGCAACGAGCCGATCTGCTTCTGGAAGTAGATGGTCTGCACGCGCACCGCCGTGCGCTGGGCGAGCTCGATGGCCGCCTGGAGCCGGCGCAGGGAGCCGGCGCGCATGGCCGCCGCCACCTCGGTCGCCCGGAGCTTCTGCAGCAGCGCGCCGACCACCTGCTTGCGCTTGAGCTCGCGCTGCACCATCGCGTGGATGCGCTGCCGCAGGTCGTCGCGCACGTGGGAGAGCTTCTCGAGCTCGACCTTGAGCCAGGTGAGATCGTCGACCAGCTGTTCGCGGGCGCGCTGGTCGGCGACGAGGGCGTCGGTGGCCTCGCGGGCCGCCTGCTGCTGCTGCGTGGAGATCGCCTCGAGGGCGTCGAGGGGCGCCTCGAGCACGTCCTCGTCGGCGAGCACCACGTCTTCACCGGAGGCCTCTTCGGGGGGGGGCTGCTGCGACTTGCCGAGCTCGGCGCGTAGCGCGTGGAGCTCTCGCTGGGCGGCGTCGAGACGGTCGAGGGCCTCACCGGTCTCGGCGTCGGAGATCCCGAACTTCTTCTTCAGGTCGGCGAGGCGTCCCCGGGCGGCGTCGAGTTCGTCCTGCAGGCGCAGCAGCGAGCGCTCGGCGACCTCCATGAACTGACCGAGCGCCGCCGACTTGACCTTCTCGAGCGCGAGGAGCGCCTCGACGCGGTGCATGTGCTGCACCGAGAAGCCCTCGCTCTCGGAACCGTCGGCGCCTTCGGGTGGAGGCGGAGGCTGCGGCGGGGGCGACGCCACGGTGCGCGAGACGGAGGAATTCGGCGCCACGGCGGCGACAGCGACGGCCTGGGCGGTGCGGGCCTGGTCGAGTTGGCGCTGGAGCTCGGTGGCGTCGGTCTCGCCCTGGGTGAGCCAGCGCTGCGCCTCTTCGAGCTTGTGGCTCAAGTCGAGGGAGCGCGCCTCGAGGGTGCTCTTGTCGTCGATGAGCACGTCGCGTTCGGAGCTCACGGCCCCCAGCTTTTCTTCCGCGGCGCAGGCGCGATTTCGCTGCAGGCCGAGCTCGTTCTGGAGCTTCGTCTCCGCGGCGGCGTAGGCCTTGACGCGCACGCTGAGCACCGACGCCTCGTCGACCTTCTCGGCGAGTTGGGCCTCGAGCGAGGCGATGCGGCGGTCGCGCTCGTCGACCTCGGTGCGCGCCTTGCGTTCGGCGGCCTCGCGGCTGCGCTGGGTCTCCTGGGCGTCGACCTCGACGTACCGGCGGACCTGTTCGACGGCCGCGCCGCGCTCGACCTGGAGGGTGGCGATGGCCTCGCGCGCGATGCTCAGCGACTCCGCGAGTTCATCGGCGCGGGAGGCAGCACCGGTGCTCTGGGCTTCCTGCAGCTGGCCCTCGAGGCGCTGGATGTCGCGCTGCGCGGACGCATCGACCTGGTCTGCGAAGCGGGTGCTGATCTCGCGCAGCGAGCTGTTCAACACCTCGAGTTCGGCCACCCGCCCCCGGAGGTGCGCGTTCTCGTCTGCGACGGAGTCGGCGTCGCCCAGCGTGTGCGACTGTTCCTTCCACTTCGAGAGTTCACCCTCGAGGCTCGACACCTGCCCACGCAGCTTCTCGGCTTCGACCTCCGACGAGTCGACCCACGCCTGCAGCTCGGCGACGCGGGCGTCTTCCTTGCCACCCGCCGGCTTCTTCGCCTGCAGCTCGGCCACTTGCGCGCGCAGCTTCTCGGCTTCGGCCTCCGACGAGTCCACC
>CAIVGN010000005.1 GCA_903905455.1 uncultured Archangium sp. | reverse complement strand
GGTCGCTTCGTCGGCGTGGGCGAAGACCTGCACCCCGGCGGTCAACGGGACACAGACGATCTCCTCGGCGCCGGTGGTGAAGGTGCCCTGCCGGTTCGCGGCGGCGATGCACTGGGGCGGGGTGTAGGTCTGCGGAGGCGTCAGCGCGTCGACGCACGAGTCGGTCAGGTAGAGCGTGGTGCTGATGCTCGAAGACGGCGCGCTGACGCGGAAGCTGTAGGTGCCCGTGTTCGGAGGCGTGAAGGAGAACGAGAGGTCACGGCCCGGCGAGAGGTTCGCGGTCGCGGTCGTGCTGTGGCCGACGCCCGTGAAGCAGGTGCCGGCGCCGCCATCGAGGCTGCCTCCGGGCTGCGAGTCGTTGGTGGTGATCAGGTTGCTCGCGAAGGCCACTGGCGTGTTCACCGCCAGCGCCGGTACGCGACCGCCGCAGGTGTCGTTCTCGGGCCGTACGACCTGATCGATCTGGATCTGCATCGTGTCCGTCGCCGAAGGCAACGTGGTGCCGAACTTGGCGACCTGGACGAAGTAGGTCACGCCCGAGGTGAGCGTGGTGGTGACGGTCGAGCGAAAACTGCACCCGTCGTCGTTACACCCTGTCTCGGTCGCCGTTCCGCACGCCGTGTAGATCGACAGGGCGGTGTCGGAGAGGGTGTTGCCGGACGGGGTGCAGTTCTGAATCGTGTAGAGCCCCGTCGTGGCCGGGGTGAACGAGTACCAGACCGACGAGTTGTTGTTGGTCTGGCAAGAGATGGGCGACGCCGGGTCGCTCGTTGCGCCCGTGAGGTTCACCACACTCGAGAGCTTGGGGAACGCGCCCGTCGCAGAGATGACCTCTGCGTTGGCGCACAGGTCGTTGGCCGGTTGCGCCGCCGCGAGGCTCGAGAGCGCCAGCACCGCCGCCACCACGACTCGCTTCAGGAAGGTTCGATTGGACAAGGTGACCTCAGAGTGAAGAACGGTTCGCATGTGCGCGCTCACCGGGGAATGAAGCGGTACGCCGTGTTGGGGGTGATGCGACCGTTTTCGATGTTGGGGGCCAGCGCTTCGGTGCCCAGGGTGTTCTCCAGCCACGTGGTGGCGAAGGTCCCGGCGGCGTAGTTGCTGCTGTTGCCCGAGGTCATGGCCGCGAAGTGGTACTCCACCGTGCCATCTTCGAAGAGCTTGGCCTCGAAGTTCATGTCGTCGGCCGGCGTGCCCGTCCAGTACGAGTAGTGGGCCCACTGGACGATCCAGTGCGCGGCGGGGGTGGTCGCGTCTTCGCCGGCGGCGACACGCTTCCAGAAGAGCCCGCCGTTGGTGGCCCGGTAGCTCAGGTCGTCCCAGAACACCGCGACCGAACCGGCGTTCGTCGAACCGGCGACGATCTTGTTGGTGTTGGTGCCGCTGGCGACCGTGCCGCGCACGATGTAGCCGTTGCTGCTCACCGAGACGATGGGCGCGGGCGTACCGAAGAGCACCGGCGCCGGGTCGCCCGGGTTGGGGGCGAAGGTGACGGTGGTGATGACGTTGTCGCCGTTGGCCAGCGCTGTGCCGCCGTCGGAGATGTCACGGTAGTTCACGGGGATGGACACCATCTTGTAGGCGAAGCAGCCGCGGTCGAGGCCCGGCGAGCCCTGCTGCAGCGGCGTCTGCGAACCGAAGGTGCTGGCCGAGGCACACTGTCGCGTGCCCGCGGTGCCCGTGGTGCCGACGATCGGCCCCGGGTCGACCTCGAAGGCCGTGCCGCGGCCTGCGTCCGCGAGGCCCGCGTAGCTCAGCGAGGCCCCCGCGTCGGCGGTGCCCAGCACGAAGGTGCCCGCGTCGGGCGAGAGCGAGAAGCTGCCCCAGGCCAGCGCCACGCCCGCGTCGTCGTTCTCGACGGGGTCGATGGACGTGCCCAGCAGCGTCGGCACGCCCGGCGCGAGGGTGAAGCCGTTGGTCACCGAGAAGGTGGGCGAGGTCGCCGAGCGCAATTCCCAGCCCGACAGGTCGAGCGCCTGGCCGGTGCGGTTGATGACCTCCACGTACTGGCCGTTGGGCACCGCGGCGGACGGGCGGAACATGATCTCCGTCACCGAGAGGTCCAGGGGCACCGAGAACGCCGCGGCCGTCCGCGAGACGAGCGTGAGCGCCTCGCCGACCTTCACGAAGCCGCCCCAGCTGCTGCCGCGCGAGACCCGCGTCTCCACCGGCCCGGTGATGGGGCTGAAGAAGTAGCGGGCGGTGTTGCTGGTCGGCGTCCCCGTCGAGCGCACCGCGAGGGCGCGGGTGGTGTCCTGCAGACCGATGGTGAAGCTCGGCGCGCTGTTGAGGGTCATCGTCAGGTAGTGGAACGAGACGCTGCCGTTCTGGTGCACCCGGGCCTGGAAGGTGGCCTCGGTGTTGGTGGTGGTGCCGCACTGCAGGTGGTCCCACTGCACGACGAGCTGCTGCTCGGGCGCCTCACCGACGAGGGCCACGTAGACCCCGGAGTTGGCCGTCAGCGTCAGGTCGTCCCAGTAGGGGGCGATGAGGCCGGGCGCCGCCGAGGAGGAGGTCGAGGGCAACGTGGTCTCGGCCGAGTTGACGACCACCGGCGCGCCCCACGCGAACCAGCCGGCGCGGGAGATGGTGATGGGGCCGGTCTGCCGCTTGCCCCACAGCCAGGTGCTGAAGGGGAGCTCGACGGTGGTGACGCTGCCGCCGGCCTCGAGCAACTTGGTGCCCGTGGCGCGAATGTCGATGAAGTTGGCCTGGCTGCTGGTGAGCACCTGGTTGTGGGGGAAGCCGATGAACAGCGCCCCGGCCTGGCTGGTGGAGAGCTGCACGTTCTGGCCGGAGATGGCCGTGGGCGGGAACTGGGTGACCACCAGCGGGGTGCCGGTCACGGTCACCTGCGCGGTCGCCGTCACCGCCGGGTTGCCCAGCAGGTTGTCCGCGCTCAGGGAGTAGGTGGTGTCGGCGTTCGGGTAGACGATGACCGAGCCCATCTCGGCGCGCTGGCCGGTGGTGGAGAACACGTTCTGACCGGTGGAGTCGGAGATGCGCACGCGGCGCGCCTCGGTCGAGGCGAAGGTGAGGGTCACCGGCTGGCCGGCGGTCACCGAGGTGGGGCTCGCGGTGAGCGTGGCCGCGGTGGGCACGCCGACCGAGTCGACCTGGGCGAGCTGCGAGAGCCGCGCGCCGCGGGTGTTGGTCACCACGAGCTCGACGGCGAAGTCCTGGGCGGGCGAGACGAACGAGTACTGGCCGTTCGTGGCCTCGGTGGCGGTGGCGGTCTCATGCACCGTCACCCCGTCGACCTTCACTTCCACCCGGTCGGCCGCCAGCGTCTGCCAGCGCACCGAGTAGGGGAGCGTCGCCGCGGCCACGGGGGGCGCGTCGAAGCGGACGATCTGCAGGCCCGTGCCCACGAAGACCTCCAGCGTGCGCGAGAGCGTCGCGGTGCCCTTCACCGCGGCGACCTCGTAGGCGAGCACCGCGTTGGCAGGCAGCGTCGGCACCACGTCGGCGTACGTGCCGGCGAGCACCTTGGCGGGGTCGGTGATCTCCGCGAGCTGGCCGCGGCCCGGGCTGCTGACGACGATCTTCTCGGCGCCGGCGGCGGTCCACGAGAGGGTGACCGTGTCGCCGACCGCGACCGCGCGCGGGGTGGCCTCGAGGCTCAACAGCGCGGGCTGCACCGTCACGGTGACCGTCTTCACCTGGCCGTCGGCGGTCAGGGTGTAGGTGGTGTCGACGTTGGGCTTGACCGTCACCGCGCCCGCGGTGAGCTGGCCCTGGGTGTCGAGCGCCGCGCCGGCGGTGAGCGTGACGACCTTCGCGCCGGGGGCGGTCCACACCAGGGTGGTGCTGGTGCCACCGGGGATGGTGGGCGGCAGCGCCTGGAAGGTGACCGTGCTGGCGCCGGTGCGATCCACCGTCACCGACAGGGCGCGGGCATCAGCGCCACCGGCGCCGCGGGCCACGAGCACGAACAGCGAGTTCTGGTCGACCGTCGCCTCGACCGTGCCCTCGAGCGTCGTGGCGGGCACGCTCAGCGCCCCCGTCGACGTCTCGCGCAGCTCGATGGCCGTGGCGTTGCTCGTCTTCCACGAGAGGGTGACCTTGGCGCCGGCTGCGACGGTGGTCGCCGACGCGGTGAACGACTCCACCGTGGGGGGCGCCGGCACGACCGTGGCCGGCTTCTCGATGCGGCACCCGGACAGCGCCGCGATGGCGGCCAACGACGCGAGGGTGAGGGGACGAAGAGTCTTCATGACTTGAGTGCGCATGTCGATCACCGGGGAGCGAAGCGGAACGCCGAGTTGGGCGACAGACCGGGGTTGGTCGTCTGGATGTTGACGTACAGCGCGGAGGTGCCGGCCGAGTTCTCGAGCCAGGTCACCGCGCTGGCGCCCGAACCGTACTGGCTCGAGCCGCCGCTGTTCATCGTCGCGTAGTGGTACTCGATGACGCCGTCGTCGAAGAGCTTCACCTGGAAGTTGAGGTCGTCGGTGTTGGCGAAGTGGGCCCAGTGGTGCCACTGCACGATCCAGTGCGGGGCGGCGGCGAAGGGGTCTTCGTTCATCGACACCCGCTTCACGTAGATCTCCGCGTCGGCGCGCACGCCCTCGAGGTCGTCGCCGAAGATGACCGCCGCGTTGTTGCTGTCGCTGGTGGAGGGCGTGGTGATCGAGAAGTAGTTGCTCGACGAGGCGGCGGCGGTGTCGAAGGTCAGGAAGCCATTGGTGCTGACCTGCATCGACGTGCGGGGGGTGCCGAAGAAGGGCACCGGGTTCGCGCTCAGGTCGACGGTGTCGATCTCGTCGTCCCAGTCGGCGGTCACGATGGCCGTGCCGCCGTCGGAGATGTCGAAGTAGCCCGGCGCCATGCTCGCCAGCGCGTAGCCGAAGCCGCAGCCGGTATCTCGGCCCGGCGTGCCCTTCTGCGTGGGGGACTGGCTGCCATAGGCGCTGGTGGCCGCGCAGCTGGTCACGCCCGTGCCCACGAAGGGCCCCGGGTCGGACACGATGGCGATGCCCGCGTCGGCGAGCGCCACCGGCACCTGGCTGTGCACCCCGGCGCGGCTGAGGCTGACGCTCTGCAGGCCGGTGAGGTCGAAGTCGATCAACGAGAGCTGCACGCCAGCGTCGTCACTGAGCGCCGGGTCCGTCGTCGCCCCGAGCACCGCCACGCTCCGCGCGGGCAGCGAGCCGCTGAGGGCGATGGAGCCGCCGTCCGCGAGCCCGAACGACCATCCGCTCAGGTTGATGCCCTGGTCGCGGCCGTTGCGCAGCTCGACCCACTGGCCGTTGGCGCCCAGCGGCGAGGCCGCCATCACCTCGTTGACCTGGAACTGGTTCGGCTGCACCACGTCGGCGGTGGGCGCGCTGACGCGCAGCAGCCGGCCGCCGACGTCGAGGTTGCCGTAGATGGTGCCCGCCTCGTACACCCGCAGGGTGGCGGGGCTGGGGCGGGGACCGAAGAAGGTGACGCCCACTCCGGTCGCCGCCGAGCCGATGACCTGCTGGGTGACCCGGGCGCCGGTGACGCCCACGTGGCCGCTGGGGCTGGTGGGCAGCAGCTGGTACTCGAAGTCGATCTGCCCCGAGGCGTGCAGCTTGGCCTCGAAGTTCGCGGTGGTCATCGCCCACTGCACGATGAGCGTGGAGCCTTTCACCTGCCAGTACACGCCGGTGCCGACGGTCAGCGAGTCCCAGTAGGGGGCCACGACGTACGGCTCGAGGCGCGCGGTGGGCAGCGCCTCGTCAGTGGAGTTCGCGCCGTTGACGTAGCCGAAGCCGAGGTAGCCGTTGCGCGAGACGTTGATCTCGCTGCCCACGGCGCGGCCGAAGAACGTGGTGCGGAAGCTGGTGACGATGGGCGCCACGATGTTGCCCGTGGTGGGGAACGTCAGCTTGGTGCCGGTCATGGCGATGTCGTCGAAGCCGGTCGACGCGGCGCGGAGATCGACGCCGTCATGCGCGAGGCCGACGATGGACGGGGTGGCGTTGGGCACCGACCACGACACGGTGACGTTCTGCCCGGCGCGCAGCGTGCCGGTCTCGGCCACGGCGATGGTGATGGGCGAATTCACCGTGACGGGCGCGGTCGCCGTCGCGGTGTCGCCCAGGCCGTTGTCCACGGTGATGGCGTAGGTGGTGGTGGCGTTGGGCAGCGCCTCGTAGGTGCCGGTGTTGCCCGTGCCGCCGTACACGCCGCCGAAGCCGGCCTCGGCGATGGCCACGTTGACGATGTCGGTGCCGGTCCAGGCCAGGGACACCGGGGTGCCGCCGGTGACCGTGCCGGGGGTGGCGGTCAGCGCCACCGTGGGCTTGCCGACCACGTTGACCGCGGCGCTCTTGGTGGCCACGCCGCCGCGCACGGCGCGGGCGGTCACGAGGTAGGTGGTGTCCGCGGCGGGGGCGGGCAGCTCGAGCGTGCCGGCGGCGACCGAGGTCGCGGGCGCGCGGTAGAACTCGACGCCGTTGGCGGCGATGGCCAGGGTGCTCGCTTCACGGGTGGTCCACGCGAGGCGAATGGTGCTCGGCGCCACGCCGCCGTCGGCCAGGGGGCCGGCCGCGGGGTCACGGGAGAGCTCCGGGGCGGTGAAGGTGACGATCGCGGGGTTGCCGTTGATCGACACCACCAGGCTGTCGGTGAGCATCGCGCCGGGGCCGGTCACGGTGAGCTGGTAGGCGAAGAGCTGGCCGGGGTCGACGACCGCGGGGAGCGCGTCATCGAAGGTGCCGCTGGCCACCTTGGCCGCGTCGGTCTCGTCGAGCAGCGTGCCGCGGCCGGGCGCCGTGAGCTGCACGCGGGTGGCGTTGGCCGTGGCCCACGACAGGGTGATGGTGCTGCCCGCGTCGGCCGAGAGGGACGAGGCCGAGAACGAGAGCAGCGTGGGCAGCACGTTGACCGTGGTGGTGATGGTGCGCGCGCCCGCGGTGAGGGTGTAGGTCGTGGTGGCCGTGGGCTTGACGGTGACCACCCCGGTGCCCGACTGGCCCTGCACGTCGATCGCGCCGCCAGGGGCCGCGGTGAGGGTGACGCTGGTGGCGCCGGGCGCCGACCAGGCCAGGGTGGCCGACTCGCCGGCGCGAATGGTGTCCGGCAGGGCCGAGAGCAGCAGCGCGCCCGCGGCGTTGCCCACGCGGACGCTGACCACGGCCGTGTCCGACGCGCCGCGATCGTTGCGCGCGGTGAGCACGAACAGCGAGGTGTCGGAGACGGCGACCTCCACGGTGCCCGCGAGGCCATCCACGCCCGACACGGCGCCGAACTTCACGTCTTCGATCTTCACGGAGGTCGCGTTCTCCACCTTCCACGTGAGGGTGACCTTGCCCCCCGCGGTGACCTCGCCCTGCGAGGCGGTGAAGGTGGTGATGCTGGGCGGCGCGGCGAGCGGGTCAGCGGCCGGCACCTGGGGGCAGCCGGTGAGCACGGCGAGCACGGCGCCGAGCGCGAGCCACGAGATCGAGCGGGAATGGTTGGTGGTGTTCATGTTGGTGTCTTCCACTCAGTCAAGGAGCCGGCGTGAAACGCAGGCCGGAGTTGGGGACGATGCCGTTGACCTGGTTGATGGCCCAGGGCACTGCGACCGAGCCGTCCTGCTTCTCGATCCACACCGTGGCCGAGTTGCCCGCGACACGATCGATGGTGGACTGCGTGGTGCTCGTGGTGGCGATGGCGCCGTAGTGGAACTCGATGACGCCGGTGTCGAGCAGGTGCACCTGCACGTTGATCTGCGTGTCGGTCGGCGTGGTGCCGATCATGCGGAAGCCTTCCCACGAGAGGATGGTGCGGTCGGCTTCGCGCCACATGGCGTTCTTCCCGGTGTCGCGCACCAGGTCGTCCCAGAAGAGGGCCACCACGCCGTTGGGCTCGGAGGAGGAGGGCGTGGTGTCGTTGGTGAGGTAGGAGCCGGCCAGGGTCGAGCCCAGCGTGAGGAAGCCGTTGGTCGACAGGCCGACCGCGGTGGTCGGGGTGCCGTAGTACGTGAAGGGCTGCGGGAGCGTGACGCTGCCGTACCCGTCGTCGCTGGAGATGGTGGTGAGGATCTCGCTGCCCGCCGGCGCCAGGGTGAAGCGCCCGGGAATGGTGGTCACCGAGTACGGCCCACACGATTCGTTGGCCGCGCCCGGCGTCCCAAAGGCGCCGTTGGGGCCGAAGGTCTGCGTGCGGTTGCACGGCGGCGGGCTGCCCGACGCGTAGAGGACCGTTCCGCTCGACTGCACCGAGGTGCCGGCCACGCCGGCGTCCCAGGCGAGGCTGCCCAGGGTCACTCCTTCGATGGTCACCCGCACCTGGTCAGGCACGACCAGGGGCACGTCCGTGGCCACCACGGTCACCGGGGCGCCGCCGGTGTCGGTGAGGGTCAACGACTGCCCGAGCACCAGGTAGCCGCCGGCGGGGACGATGGTGCCCGGGGGAATCACGAAGCCCGCGTCGGCCGGGGAGCCCAGGCTGCTGATCAGCAGGCCGTCGAAGTCGACGGCGATGGCGGCGTTGTTGCGCAGCTCGATCCACTGGCCGAGCGCTGCCGAACTCGCTTCAGGCGCCGGCATGGCCTCGGTGACCGAGACGTCGCCGGGCCCGAACACGCGCACCTCGGCGGCCACGGGCAGCACGCTGGTCGCGGTGCGACCGAAGAACTGCAGCCGCTTCGAGGCGGTGGCCGTGAAGGTCTGCATGCCATCGGCCGGCAGGCCGCTGAAGAAGACGATCTCCATGTCGGGGGCGATGGCGTTGCCGGCCGGGGTGCCGTTGTAGGCGAACTGCTGGGTGACGCCGGCGGCGCGCTCCTTGATGCCCACCGTGGCCGAGGTCAGCGTGCCGGTCATGGTCTTGTAGAAGAACGACACCTGGCCGGTCTCGAAGAGCTGGGCCTCGAAGGTGAGCTCGGAGGCCGTGTCACCGGCGATCTGCACCTTGTCCCACTGCACCACCAGCAGGCGCTCGCCGGTGACCGTGCTGGTCTGCAGCGCGGTGAGCACCCTGGAGTTCATGCCCAGGGTCAGGTCGTCCCAGAAGGGCGCGAGCATGGTGGGCGCGGTGTTGCCGGTGGCCGTGAAGTCGCTGTTGGCCGAGAGCGCCGAGCCGGGGTTGCCGTAGGTGATGAACCCATTGACCGACACCCACAACGAGGGGACGAGCGTTCCCAGCGACGGGAAGCGGAAGCCGTTGGGGGTGGGCAGCTGCACCACGCCGTCGGCGACGTCGGTGATGGTGAGCGCGGTGGCGGTGCTCACGGTGGTCAGGTCGATGAAGTTGGGCGAGTTGGCGATGGGGCTGGGCGCCGCGGTGGCGAGGCCGACCACCTCGGTGACCGAGAGCGGCGAGAGCGCCCAGGTCAGCGTCGCCGGGTTGCCGCGCAGCACCGGCGTGGGGGAGACGGTCACCACGGGCACGCCGTTGACGGTCACGGCCTTGGTGGAGGTCACCACGTCACCGGCCTGGTTGAAGGCCTCGAGCACGAAGGAGCTGGAGGTCAGCGGGCGCACGTCGGTGTTGCCTGCGGTGACCTGCGAGGGGGTGGTGATGACGGCCACCGTCGAGCCGTTGGCCAGGCGCAGCTGCACGCGGGTGGCGTTCTGCGTCGTCCAGCGGGCGGTCGCCGCGTCGCCGGGCGCGTTGATGGTGGGGGTCAGGGTGAAGGTGCTGATCACCGGGAGGGCCACGGTGCGGACCGTGAGGGTGCGCCGCACTTCGGCGCCGCGGTCGTTGCTGGCGACGAACACGTAGTCGGCCTGCATCACCGGGCCGGGGAGCGACACGCTGCCGTCGGTCACGCGCGCGGCGTCACCGGGCAGCGTCTGGAACAGCGGCAGGCCGCCGACGAGCACGGTGACCTGGCTGGCGTTGAGCGTCTTCCACTTGATGGTGAAGTGCTGGCCGGCAGAGACGTACTCCGGCACCTCGAGGAACTCGATCGCGGGCTGCTCACCGACCACGGTGGTGATGGTGCGGGTGACCACCACGTCCCCGGCGATGGCCGACACCACGAAGCGCAGCGGCAGGCCCTCGGTGACCTCGATGCCGCCGGGCAGCGTCGCCGGGAGCACGTAGTCGAAGGTGCCCATCACCACCGACGACGGCTCGGTGACGGAGGTGAGCGGGCCGAAGGTGGCCTCGGTGACGGTCACGCGGGCGGCGCCGGCGGTGCGCCAGGCGAAGGAGAGCGTCTTGCCGGCCTTCACGCCGTCGGGCGAGGTCATGGTGGCGCTCACCAACACCGGGTGCACGTCGATGCTGGCGATGGCCGTCAGCGGCGGGGTGCCCGGCGCGCCCTGGGCCGTCAGCGTGTAGCGCTCGCTGGTGGCGGGGGTGACGGTGACCGAGCCGGTGGTGCCGGTCAGGGCCTGCGGCGTGCCGCTGCCCGTGGTGAGGGTGACCGCGCTCGCGCCGGCCGCGCCCCAGAGCAGCTGCGCCTGCTGGCCCGACTCGATGGTCGAGGGCACGGCGATCAAGAACACGTCCTTGAGGGGCTCGTTGACGGCGACCTGCACGAAGGCCGTGTCGCGGCCCCCGGCGCCGGTGACCCGCAGCAGGTAGAAGGAGGTGCGCGTGGGCGCGACCTTCGCGGTGCCGGCCTCGGCGGTGCCTTCGAGCTGCACCTGCTGGCCCGCGTCGTCGATGATCTCCACCTTGGCGGCGAGCTTCGCGGCGAAGGTGAGGGTCACCTCTTCGCCAGGCGAGATGCGCGTCTTGCTCGCGGTGAAGGCGCTGATGCTCGGAGCCTCGGCCGGGGGGCTGGGCTCGATGACACGGCAACCGGAGACGAGAACGAGAACGCCAAGAACAGCCGCGATGCGGGTCTGCATGAATCCCTCGGATGTTGATGCTGGGGGAGCGGGGGGGCGCTCGGATTGAAAAACGGTCGCGTTGATATGGCCCAGCCTGCCCCGAGTCAATCAGGGGCCTGCTTCCATGTAGGCGGAATGACGCACGTCAGCGTCAGAGTGTGACCTCCCAGCGCATCGCAACTGATTACGGAAGCTAATTGTCATGTTGTGACTAATTAGCGGGACTTTTAGTAATCGCCGCGACGCCCGAACCGATCCCTCCGGGGCCGACTCCACCTGCCCGGAGTCACCATGAACCTCTTTTCACGACGTCGGTTTCTGCGCATCACCGCGGGCACGCTGGCCGCGGCTGGCCTTGGGCCGGCGCTTCTCGGCGGTCCCCGGGCGCGCGCGGCGGGCCTGGGCGGCGCGCTGCAGACCATCCCCACCTTCTGCGACATCTGCTTCTGGAAATGCGGCGCCGTGGCCACGGTGCGCGACGGGAAGCTGTGGAAGATCGAAGGCAACCCGAAGGACCCGCTGAGCCAGGGCCGGCTGTGCCCGCGCGGCACCGGGGGCATCGGCGCCACCTTCGACCCCGACCGCCTGCGCCGCCCGTTGCTGCGGGCCAAGGTGCGCGGCGAGGAGCAGTGGAACGTCGTCTCCTGGGACGAGGCCCTGGGCTTCACCGCGGAGAAGATGAAGAAGATCGCCGCTGAGTACGGCCCCGAGGCCATGGGCATGTTCAGCCACGGCCTGGGCGGCAACTTCCTCAAGCACACGCTCAAGGCCTACGGCGCGGTGAACTTCGCGGCGCCCTCGTTCGCCCAGTGCCGCGGCCCGCGCGACGTGGGGTTCCGCCTCACCTTCGGCGACGACCCCGGCTCGCCGGAGCGCACCGACATCGCCCACGCGAAGTGCCTGGTGCTCATCGGCTCGCACCTGGGCGAGAACATGCACAACACCCAGGTGCAGGAGTTCGCGCAGGCGGTAGCCAACGGCTGCACGGTCATCGTCGCCGACCCGCGCTTCTCGGTCGCCGCGAGCAAGGCGAAGCACTACCTCCCGGTCAAGCCGGGCACGGACATCGCGCTGCTCCTGGCGTGGATGCACGTGCTGGTGAAGGAGAAGCTCTACGACGTCGAGTACGTGACGAAGCACGGCTACGGCTTCGAGCAGTTCGCGGCCTACCTCGAGCCCTTCACCCCGGAGTGGGCGTACCCGGAGACGGGCATCAGCCCCGACGTCATCCGAGAGACGGCCCGCGAAATGGGCCGCCACCACCCGGCGACGCTGGTGCACCCGGGACGCCACTCCACCTGGTACGGCGACGACACGCAGCGCTCGCGGGCCGTGGCGCTGCTCAACGCGCTGCTCGGCTCGTGGGGCCGCGAGGGCGGCTTCTACATCCCCTCCTCGATGGAGCTGCCCGGCTACCCGTACCCCGCGTACCCGCCCAAGGGCGAAAAGGGGAAGGTGGACAACCCGGGGAAGAAGTACCCCTTCGCGCACGAGGCCATCAGCACCGGCATTCGCGAGGCGACCATCACCGGCGCGCCGTACCCCATCAAGGGCTGGCTCACCTACGCGGTGAACCTGATGTACGCGCTGCCCAACCAGGCCGAGACCATCAAGGCCATCGAGGCACTGGATCTCCTGGCGGTGGTCGACGTCATCCCCAGCGAGACGGCTGGCTGGGCCGACGTGGTGCTGCCCGAGGCCACGTACCTCGAGCGCCACGACGACCTGAACGTGGAGCTGTTCCGCGACTCGTTCATCGCCCTGCGCCAGCCGGTGGTGCCCGCGCCCGACGAGCAGAAACCCAACTGGTGGATCGCGAAGGAGCTCGCCACCAAGCTGGGCCTCGAGCGCTACTACCCGTGGAAGGACATCGAGGAGTACCTCGGCCACCGCCTGGCGAAGGGCGGGTACTCGTTCGACGAGCTGAAGAAGAACGGCATCATCCTGGGGCCGAAGGTGCCGCGCACCTACGAGGAGGGCGTGGAGCCCACCTTCGAGACGCCCTCGAAGAAGATCGAGTTCTACTCGACGCAGCTGCAGGAGAAGGGCTTCGACCCCATCCCGAAGTACACGCCGCCTGACCCGGTGCCGCGGGGCACGTTCCGCCTGCTCACCGGCCGGGCGCCGACGCACTCGTTCAGCCGCACCCAGACCAACCCGCTCCTCCACGACGTGATGTCCGAGAACGAGGTGTGGCTCAACGCGAAGGAAGCGAAGCGCCTGGGGGTGAAGAGCGGCGACAAGGTGCGGCTCAAGAACCAGGACGGGGTGGTCAGCGAACTGGTGAAGGTCAAGGCCACCGAGCGCATCCGCCCCGACTGCGTGTTCATGGTGCACGGCTTCGGGCACACCTCGAAGGGGCTCAAGCGCGCGTACCGCAAGGGCGCGAGCGACAGCCAATTGCAGACACGCTACCGCACCGACCCGCTGATGGGCGGCACCGGCATGAGCATGAACTTCGTGTCCGTCGAACTGGAGCCGTCATGAGTCGCCTGGCCATGGTCATCGACACCGCGCTGTGCGTCGGCTGCTCTGACTGCGTGGTGGCGTGCAAGACCGAGAACAACGTGCCCGAGGGCTACTGCCGCGATTGGATCACCGAGAGCGTGCGCGGCGAGTTCCCCACCGTGGGCCTCGAGATCCGCTCCGAGCGCTGCAATCACTGTACAGACGCCCCGTGCGTGAGCTGCTGCCCCACGGGCGCCAGCCACGTGCACGACTTCGGCGGGGTGGTGCTGGTGGAACACGACAAGTGCATCGGCTGCAAGGCGTGCATCGCCGCGTGCCCCTACGACGCGCGCTTCGGCAACCCCGAGGGCTACGCCGACAAGTGCACCTTCTGCATTCACCGCGTGGAGAAGGGCCTGCTGCCGGCCTGCGTCTCGGTGTGCCCCACGCACTGCATGCACTTCGGCGATCTCGAGGACCCGGAGAGCGAGGTGTCCAAGCTGCTGCATTCGCGGCCCAACCACACGCTGCTGCCCGAGGCCGGAACCAAACCCAACGTCTACTACCTCACGAAGGGCTGACCCATGCTCGAACTCAGCTCCAACCGACACAACCCCGGCATCGACCCCGCGCTGCATGCGTGGGGTTGGGAAATTCCCGTCTACCTCTTCCTCGGCGGCATGGTGGCCGGCCTGCTGGTGCTCGGCGGGTTCCACATCCTGAAGGGCCGCAACGACCCGCACGCCGAGGCGTACCCCTGGGCGCCGATGCTGGGCGTGGTGTTGCTCAGCGCAGGCATGGGGACCTTGTTCCTCGACCTGTCCCACAAGCTGTACGTGTGGCGGCTGTACCTCACCTTCCAGCCCACCTCGCCCATGTCCTGGGGCGCGTGGATTCTCCTGCTGGTGTACCCGGCGCTGCTGCTCGCGGCGTTGCTGCACCCGCCGGAGACGGTACCCTTCGGTGACGCGGTGCTGGCCCGGGCGAAGGTGTGGTCGCGGTGGCTGCGCATGCGCCCGCGGTTGGTGCAGGCCATCGGGGCGGCGAACCTCCTGGGCGGCGTGTCGCTGGGCATCTACACCGGCATCTTGCTGGGCAGCCTCGGGGCACGGCCGTTGTGGAACAGCGCCATCCTCGGGCCGCTCTTCCTCTTCTCCGGGCTCTCGACGGCGGCGGCGGCGCTGCACCTGCTCTCGATGTTGAGCAAGCGCCAGGTCAAGGGCCAGTTCGGCGATGCCTTGCTGGGCGGCTTCTTCAAGCTGCTCGACCCGAAGGCCGGCGGCGAGGCGATGTTGCGCGCCGACACGTCGTTCCTCACCATCGAGCTGGGCATCATGGCGCTGTGGCTGCTGGGGTTGTTGACCGCGACCTCGGTGCACCGCGAGGCGGCGGCGCTGCTGCTCTCGGGGGACTACGCGCCGGCGTTCTGGGCGCTGGTGATCATCACCGGCATCTTGACCCCGCTCTTCATCCAGACCGCGGAGCTGAGCGGGAAGATTCGCCACACCGCCGCGCCGGCCGTGCTGGTCATCATCGGTGGCTTCGCCCTGCGGTGGATCCTCGTCTCGGCTGGTCAAACCAGTCATTGGTAAGTGAAGGAGAATGTCATGAGTGACGAAACGCACGCCCCAAAGCCATACATGAACCCGTACTTCGCCGGCTTCGGCCTCGGGCTGGTGCTGTTGACCGCCTTCGTGACCATGGGTCGCGGCCTCGGCGGCTCGAGCGCCTTCGCGTCGGCGGCCGGCGCCCTGGTGACCACGGTGGCGCCCGACTACTCGGCGACCAACTCGTACTGGGCCAGCTTCCTGGGCACCAACCCCTTCAAGGAGTGGCTCGTCTTCCAGGTGCTGGGGGTCTTCGTCGGCGGGCTGGTGTCTGGGCTGCTCGCCAACCGCACCAAGCTGGTGGTGGAGCACGGCCCGCGCTTCACCCGGGTCAAGCGGCTGGCCCTGGCCTTCGTCGGGGGCAGCATCATGGCCGTCGGCGCGAAGCTCGCGTCGGGGTGCACCAGCGGCCAGGCGCTCACCGGAGGCTCGCTGCTCAACCTCGGCAGCTGGGCCTTCATGATGGCGATGTTCGGGGGCGCGTACGGCGCGGCCTGGTTCCTCCGCAAACAGTGGATCTGAAGGAGCACCATCATGGACGCCCCGTTCTACAAATTCGGTCTCTTCGGCGACAACGCCTCGCTCCTGGTGGCCTTCGTCATCGGCCTCGGCTTCGGCTTCTTCCTCGAGCGCGGCGGCTTCGGCAGCGGCAACAAGCTGGCGCGGCAGTTCTACTTTCGCGACATGGCCGTGCTCAAGGTGATGTTCACCGCCATCGTCACCGCGATGCTCGGCGTGTTCTGGCTCTCGCGGGTCGGCTTCATGGACCTCTCGCAGGTCTACCTGGTGCCCACGCACCTCGGGCCCCAGGTGCTCGGCGGGTTGGTGCTCGGCCTGGGCTTCGTGGTCGGCGGGTATTGCCCCGGCACGTCCATCGTCGCGGCGGCCACCGGGCGCGTCGACGCCATGGTGTACATGGCTGGCATGTTCGCCGGCATGGTGATGGTTGGCTTTGCGATGCCCGCCATGGATGGCTTCCTGTCCTCGGGTGACTACGGGCAGGTGACCCTGGCGAAACAGTGGAACGTCTCCTACGGGGTGCTGGTGACGCTGGTGGTGTTCATGGCCGTCGCCGCCTTCCTCGCCTCCGAGTGGGCCGAGGTGAAGACCGGGAGCCGGGAGCTGACGTCGCAGCCGCTGCTGGGCATGAAGGGGCTCACGCGGTCGCGGGGCCTGATGCTCGCGTTCATCGGGGTGGGCGTCGTCGCCGCCACGGCCGGCAGCCCGTACCGCGGCCACGACGTGCGGGTGAACGAGAAGGAGCTGGGCCAGATGGTCTCGCGCCAGGCCGACCACGTGACGGTGGACGATCTCGCGGGGCGCCTCATCGCCGGCACCAACGTGCCGCGGCTCATCGACCTGCGCGAGCCCGGCGAGTTCGGGCGCTACCACCTGCCGGGCGCGGAGAACGTGCCCATGGCCACGCTCGCCTCGGCGCAGTGGCGGGCCGACGAGTCGGTGCTGCTGTACTCCGGCAGCGACGCCCACGCGGAGCAGGCGTGGCTGATGCTCAAGGCGAGGCGGCTGCCGCAGGTCTACACGGTGGAAGGCGGGCTCGACGCGTGGAACGACCGGGTGCTCTTCCCCCGGCTCACGGAGAACCCGGCGCCCGGCGAGGTCGACGCGCAGAAGCGCAAGGTGGCGGTGTCGAAACACTTCGGGGGCACCCCGCGGGGTGGGGCCGCTCCGGGCGAAGTGAAGGACGCCGCGATGTCCTTGCCTCCGCCGCCGCCGGCCGAGGTGCCCGCGGGCGGGGACGCGGCGCCGAAGAAGAAGGCGAAGAAAGAAGGCTGCTGAGCCGCGCCGTCACTTCACGCCGACCGCGAGGATGCGCCGCTGCTCTTCCACCGTGAAGGGCCGCGTGTCCTCGCGGGTCGTCGAGCCGGGCCCGCGGGTCTGCAGGAAACCAATCCACGCGTCTTCGGGCAGCCCGTCCTCGGGCCGCACCGGGAACTGGGGACTGAAGCGCCACGCCTTCGTGTCCACCTCGTAGCGCAACACCCCGCGCCCGTAGCCCAGGGCCACCGGGTTCGCGTGACAGCCCTCGCAGCGGCGCACTTCCTTCCGCACCGTGTGCGCGAAGACCGGCGCGAACAGGCGGTGGAACCGGCCCTCGAGCGTGAGCACCATGCCCGGGGCGAACTCCTCGATGCGCCGACCTCCGTCCGCGAGCATGCGCACGCCCAGGGTCGCGGGCTCCGCGCGCGGGGTTCCGCCCTCTTCGAGCCACTCGCCCGGCGCCTCTTCGTTGGCGAGCAGGTCGAACATGCCGCCGTCGCGATCGAAGCGCGTGTGACACGACACGCACTGGGGCACCCACGCGTCGTGGCAGCTCGCGCAGGACAGGGCCGCGTGGCCCTCGGTGCAGGCCTTCGCCGGCGGGCGCAGGGGCACGGTGCGGCCTGAGTACTTGCCGGTGAGGAACACGCCCCCGTCCGAGCGGAAGGTGTTCACCAGGGCCGCGCCGCTCTTCGCCACCGTGAGGTAGGCGCGCGCGGGCGCCGCGAAGCCCTCGAGCCGGGCGACCGCCTGCGACTCGGCGTCGAGCTGGGCGAGGGTGCGCGTCACCGGCGCGGCGACGAGGTGGCAGTCGGTGCACTGCAGCGTCGACTGCTGTTCGCGGTGCAGCGCGGGCGTGCCGTCGCCCATCACCTCCCACGAGCCGTGACAGTCGACGCAGCCCAGGCCCCGCTCGGCGTGCACGTCGCCCGGGCCGCGCTTGACCACGCGCCCGTCGGCGAGCGTCTTCACCGGGGCGTCGCCGGCGTCGCCCCCGAACTCCTGCCAGCCGTCGACGTTGAGGGACACCCGGCCGCTGCGGGCGTGGCACCCGAAGCAGGCGATGGGCTCGGGCTTCACGAAGAGCGCGGCGTGGGCAAAGGGCAGCGCGGGCTCGAGCTTCTTTCCCAGCTGGGCCCGGGCCGCGGCGGAGTAGCGCAGGTGACAGGCGTTGCAGCCGCCCCCGCGGGACAGCTCGTCGAGCGGCCCCACCTCGGTCTTCGGGTTGCCCAGGTGGCAGGACACGCAGAGGTTTCGCAGGTGCGTGTCGGCCGGCGAGTGGCCCAGCGCACTGACCGGGGTGCGCGCGGTCGGAGTGGGCTGCTCGCCGAAGACCCAGCGGTCGACGCTCACCACGCCGTTCATGGTGTTCATGATGTTCGCGCGCAGGCGGTGCGGGAGCCCCTCGTGACAGCCCGCGGCGCCGCAGGTGCGGTCGACGTCGGCCTCGTTGCCGGGGATGCGCACCAGGCCCACGTGCGCGAGGCGCGGGTTGGTGGTGCGGGTGTTGCCGAGGTGGCAGGCGGCACAGGAGAGGGCGGCGTGGCCCGGCTCGAGGCCGGAGACGGCGAGGTGACAGCCGCCACACTCGTCACGCGACGGGGGCGGAGGCGCGTGCTGCGCGTGACGCACCCAGAGCTGGAGCAGCGCGGCGAGCGCGACCACGGCGATGAGTGCGGCGGCGGCACGAGGCATGGACGCGGTGAGTAGTACGAGTTGTGGGAATGGTCTTCCCCTCGCCCCGTCCCGCGCCCCCATGCAGGGGGAGGGAGTACGGTGCGCGCATGACCCGAAAGTACGTGGTGCGCCCCGAGACGGCCGTGTTGACCCGTGGCTTCGACCCCTCGCTCTCCGTCGGTTCGGCCCGGCCCGCGGTGTTTCGCAGCTCGACCTACGTCTTCAACAGCCCCGAGTCCGCGGCCCACGCCTTCGAGGTCGCGCTGGGCAAGGTCAAGAGCAAGCCCGGGGAGAGCCTCGATCTCATCTACGCGCGCATCTCCCACCCCAACGCGGAGATCCTCGAGGACCAGATCGTCCCGCTCGAGACCGGGGCCACCGGCGCCGCGGTCTTCAACTCGGGCATGGCCGCCATCTCCACCACCTTCCTCGCGCTGTGCCCGCCGGGCTCGACGGTGGTGCACACCTCGCCGCTGTACGGCGGCACGCAGCTCTTCCTCGACGCGGTGCTCACGCCGCTGGGCGTGAAGGCCGTCGAGGTCGACGCGGGCGACACGCAGGCGCTGGTCGCGGCCATCGCCGCGGCGAAGAACCTGAAGGTGGTCTTCGTCGAGACGCCGGCCAACCCCACGCTGCGCATGAGCGACCTGCGCGCCGCGGTCGCCGCCGCGAAGGCCCACCCCGATCACCCGCTGGTGGTCGTCGACAACACCTTCCTCGGGCCCACCTTCCAGCACCCGCTGGCGCTGGGCGTCGATCTCCTCGTGTACTCGGCCACCAAGTACCTCGCGGGCTTCTCCGACCTGCTGGCCGGCGTGGTGCTCTCGGGCAACGACGAGCTGGTGGCGTCGCTGCGCGGGTTGCGCGGGGTGCTGGGCAACATCCTCCAGGCCGACGAGTGCTGGCTGCTCTCGAGCCGCCTGGCCACCGTGCCGCTGCGCATGAACAAGCAGAGCAAGAACGCGCAGCGCATCGCCGAGTCCCTGGTGGGGCACCCGGCCATCGCGGCGATCCACTACCCCTCGCTGTTCACCGATCCCGAGCAGTGCCGCATTCGCGACAGCCAGTGCGACTTCCCCGGGGCGATCATCACCCTCGAGCTGAAGGGCGGGCGCGACGCGGCCTTCACCTTCCTGCGAACGCTGCAGATCGCCCACAACGCGGTCAGCCTGGGCGGCGTCGAGAGCCTCGCCTGTCACCCCCGGACCACCACGCACAGCGAGCTCTCCCCGGAGCAACTCGATCGCGCCGGCATCACCGACGGCATGGTGCGGCTCTCGGTGGGCATCGAGAACTGGCAGGACCTGCTGATGGACTACCGCGCGGCCCTCGAGAAGGTGTGAGGCGCAGGTTCTGCGCACCGAAAGAGGCCGTCGGGAGCGTCGAGCGCGTCCTGCGCAGAACGTGCACTGAGATTCAGGTTTTCTCTGAAGGGGGAGCGGCGGCGACCCTGCCTTCGCAGTAGGAACACAGAGGTCCGGTTCTTCCGTTCGGACCGCGTGTCGAAGGCGCTGCAGGAAAGAACCATGGACGCACTGACGTGGAGTGATCGTTTCCTCACCGGCATGGAGGGGGTCGACGATCAGCATCACCGGCTGGTCGACATGATCAACGCCTTCGGCGAGCTGTGCTCTCGCCACGCCGAGGTTCCCCGGGCCGAACTCGAGGCGGTGATCGACGAGCTCGAACGCTACACGCGCACCCACTTCACCGACGAAGAGGCGCTGATGAAGCGCTCGGGCGTCGACGCGCGCTTCGTCCACCACCACCAGCGCCAGCACGGCCAGTTCCTCCACGAGGTGCGCAACATGCGGGCCGCCGACTTCCTCGGCGCGCCGGAGACGAGCCGGGTGGTGCTGCGCTTCCTGCTGCACTGGCTGGCCTTCCACATCCTGGGCACGGACATGCAGCTGGCGCGGCAGCTCGAACGCGTGGCCCGCGGCGAGTCGTCCCAGGACGCCTTCGCCGCCGAGGTGCGCGAGGTCGAGGGGCCGGCGCAGCTGCTGCTCGGCGCGCTCGACGACCTGATGCGCGTCGTGGCCCAGCGGAACACCGAGCTCACCGAGGCCAACCGCACCCTCGAGGCCCGCGTGGCGAGCCGCACCTCCGAGCTGCAGGCGGCCAACGAGCAGCTGACGAAGACCGTGGCCACGCTGCGCTCGACGCAGGCCAACCTGGTGACCACCGAGAAGCTGGCGTCGGTCGGCCAGCTCGCCTCGGGCATGGCGCACGAGATCAACAACCCGCTGGCCTTCATCAGCGCCAACGTCAGCTCCTTCGAGGCCCACGCCCAGTCGCTGCTCACGGTGGTCGACTGCGCCCTGCAGCTCGCGCCCGGGATGCCGGCGCCGATGCGCGCGCAGCTCGACCGGGCCTGCACCGAGGCCGACGTCGACTTCGTGCGCGAGGACCTGGGGCAGCTGGTGTCGGAGACCAAGGAAGGGCTGCGCCGCGTGCAGGACATCGTGCGCGACCTGAAGGACTTCTCGCACGTCGAGGGCGGGGCCTTCAGCGAGGTGGACTTGAAGGGCTGCATCGAGAGCACGCTCAAGGTCTTCCCCAACGATCGGCGCACGGGCATCACCTTCACCACGCAGTTCGAGCCGATGGGCAAGGTGCGCTGCCAGGCCGGCCCGGTGAAGCAGGCGGTGCTCAACCTCCTGCTCAACGCCACCCAGGCCATCCACGCCAAGCCCGAGCGGACCGGCACCATCACGGTGCGCACCGGCGTCGAGGCCGACGGGGGCTTCATCGAGGTCGCCGACAGCGGCGTCGGCATGTCGCCCGAGGTGGTGGCGCGGGCCTGCGAGCCCTTCTTCACCACGCGCGCTCCGGGCAAGGGCACGGGGCTGGGGTTGACCACCGTCTACAACTGCGCCCAGGCGCACACCGGCCGGCTGGACATCAACAGCGAGCCCGGCGTGGGCTCGACGTTCCGCCTGTGGTTGCCCTTCGAGGGCCTGCGGGCCGAGCAGGTGCCGGTGGTGCGCGGCAACGACTTCAACACCCGGCGCTACAGCGACTCGGGGCTGCGCAAGCTCGAGGAAGCGCGGTGAGCGTGGTGCTGGTGGCGCTCGCCGTGGCGCTCGGCGCGGCCCCGGTGACCTACGCGCTCGAGGGCGGCGCGCTCAAGCTGCCCGGGCCGCTGGTGTTCGAGGTGGGCAAGGCCACGCTCAAACCAGAGAGCGACGCGGTGCTCGACTTCGTCAAGGGCTACCTCGAGGCGAAGCCGGCGGTCACTTTGCTGCGCGTCGAGGGGCACACCGATTCGATGGGCGACCCCGCGGCGAACCAGGCGCTCAGCGAGGCGCGGGCGGCCTCGGTGGTGGCGGCCCTGGTCAACCGCGGCGTCGACTGTGGGCGGCTGCTGGCCGTGGGCTTCGGCGGCGCCAAGCCGACCTCGCCCAACGACACGCCCGAGGGGCGCGCGCTGAACCGGCGCATGGTGTTCGTCAACGCGGCGCTGCGGGGGCGGCCCATCGGCGGGCTCCCGATCGACGGCGGCGGCAAGGCCGTGCCCGGCTGCCAGCCCTCACGCTGAGGCGAGGCCCGCGAGCACCACGTCGAGCACGCGCTCGCGCAGCACCTCGGCGGCGCGGCCGGTGGCCGGCAGCGCCCCTTCCGTCACCAGGCTCGCCAGGCCGTGCAGGGCAGCCCAGGCCGCGGTGCTCAGCACGGCCAGCTCCTTCGCGTCAGCGGCGCGCCTGGGTCCCAGCTCGAGGGCCACGGTGCGCGAGACGACGGCCCAGCACCGGGCCCGCTCGGCGTCGCGCGCCGGGTTCGGCCCCAGGCCCGGGCGGAACATGAAGTTCGCCTGGCGCGGGTGCTCGACCGCGAAGCGCACCCAGGCCCGGCCCACGGCGCGCAGGCCCCCGGTCTCGGAGGCCTCGAGGACCCCGGCGAAGCGGGCGAAGGCCTCGGCCTTCATCGCCTCGAGCAGCGCCGCCTTGTCGGCGAAGTGGTGCGCGGGCGCCGCGTGAGAGACCCCGAGCGCCTCGGCGACCGAGCGCAGCGACAGGGCTTCTGCGCCCTGCTTCTCGACCACCGCCCACGCCGTCTTGACCAGCGCCGCGCGCAGGTCGCCGTGATGGTACTGCGCCGCGGGCTTCTTCCGGGTGGCCATGCCCCCTTCTCGCAGCTCGGCTTGACGATGCCAAGATGAAGTCCGGGCAGGGGCCCCGGTTGCGCCGGGGGGCCTCGTCCCCATATGGAGCAGGCTTGGCGGGCCGAGCCGTACTCAAAGGGATGTCATGAACTCAGCTTCAAAGTGGTTCCTCGCGGCGCTGTGCGCAGCGGTGGTGTTCGTGGTTCCGGCGGCGTCGTGTGGCCCGGCCGACGTGAAGTGCACGGCGGCCACCTGCTTCGGGTGTTGCGACGCCAAGGGTGAATGCCAGGGCGGCCAGTCGCAGTTCTCGTGTGGCGCCGGCGCGCAGGCCTGTACCAGCTGCCAGTTGGGCAGCACGTGTCTGCTGGGCCAGTGCATGACCCAGAACAGCGGCAGCGGCGGCGGCGGCGGCACCACGGGCGGAGGCAGCGGCACTGGCGGCGGCAGGGCGACGGGTGGCGGCAGCGCGACGGGTGGCGGCAGCGCGACGGGCGGCGGGAGCGGCACGGGTGGCGGCAGTGGAGCCTGCGCGGGCTGCTTCCTCCAGGGCTCGTGTCTCTCGCTGGCGAACTCCGGCAGCACCTCGGCGTGTGGCCGGGGCGGCGTGCAGTGCGCGACGTGCTCGTCGAACCAGACCTGCAGCAACTACGCGTGCGTGGGCAGCACCGGCGGTGGCGCGGGCGGCGGTGGCGGCGCGACCTGTGACGGCTGCTACTTGCAGGGCAGCTGCCTTCCCCGCAGCAGCTCCAACGTCAACCTGGCCTGTGGCCAGGGCGGCGTGCAGTGCGCGACGTGTAACTCGAGCCAGACCTGCAGCAACTACGCGTGCGTGGGCAGCACCGGCGGCGGCGGCGGGAGCACCGGTGGCGGCAGCGGCACGGGCGGCGGCAGCGCGACGGGTGGCGGCAGCGGTGGCCTGGGCGAAGATTGCGCGACGCCGCAGCCGTTGAGCTCGGGCAGCTCGGTCACCGTGTCGGGCACCACGGCCGGCGCGCTCGACGACGTCTCGATCTCGTGCGGCGTGGGCTTCGACCGCGTGTATTCCTTCACCACCACCAGCACGCAGCAGATCGTCGCCAACCTTTCGGCCACGGGCTTCCAGGGGACGGTGGGCTTGATGTCGCTGGTGAGCGGCTCGTGCACGGCAGAGCTGGCGTGCGGCACGGCCACGACCACCGGCGGGGCCTCCGGCTTCGACACGCGCGTGCTGGCGGGCACGTGGGCGGTGGTCGTCAAGTCGGCGGGCACGGCGGGCAGTTACTCGCTCAACGTGCAGCGGACGACGCCGACCACCACGGCCATGAGCAACGGCATGAGCTATTCGGTCGCGGGCCCCACGCGCTCGTACCGCATGTTCTCGGTGACGCTGCCCACGCCCATGACGCTGCTGACGGTGACCCTCAGCTCGTCGACCGGCGACGCGGACCTCTACGGGCGCCTGGGTCTCGAGCCGAGCCTCGATCTCAATACCTTCGACAAGTCGTCGACCGGTACGGGCACCGACACCGTCACCTGGACCAGCCCCGCGGCCGGCACCTATTACGTGATGGTCTCCGGCTACGCGGAATACACGGGCGGCACGATCAACGCCTCCTGGAACTGAGAGACGAAGTGGAGCGTCCGCGCACCTTCCCGTTGCGCGGAGTGCCCTCCGGGCGCGCCGCTCGGAGCGGGCCGCGGCACACCCTTCGCTGGGGGCCTCCCCCGCCGCGCCGAGGTCAGGCGGCGGCAGGAAGGAGGTCACGCCATGTTCGAAACCGGGAAGTCGCTCGCGGTCTTCTCCATCAAGAAGGGGCGCAACGGCAGCATCTGGGTGCGCGCCGGCTGGGCGGAGTTGAACCGTGATGGCTCGCTGAATCTGCACCTCGACGTGCTGCCGCTCGATGGGCACCTGCACGTCCGGGAGTCGTTTGAGCGCACGATGAAGGAGCCCGCGCTTCCACACTGAAAAACGAGAAGGGGCGGGAGCGGGTGCTCCTGCCCCTTCTTTCTTCTGCGAAGAAAATCGCAACCCCCGGAGCCCACCTCTTCAAGTGGTCCGGTGCCACGCTGCTGCGGTGCGCGGCGTGGAGTCGCCTGCGAGGGCAGACCCCGGAGGTTGCGCTGTCGAAGGGGTACTCCCTAGCGACAGGCCGGGCAGGGCGGCGGCGGGAGCGTGGGTGGCGGTGTGTTCACGTCCACCCGGTAGAAGAAGCGCTCTTCGACGGGGCCCTGCACGAGCTTGAGTTCGAGGCCCTTGAGCGTCCACACGAGGCGCCATTCCTCGGGCTGAGGGCCGACTTCAGGAAGGGGCATGTCGTCCCCCTTGGCGTTGGTGAGGCTGGCCTGGGTTTCCGTGGTCGCGGGCGAAAGTGTCTCGTCGAGCCCACCGCACCCCGCGAACGCCAGCGCCAACACTGCGGTGATGAGCGTTCTCATGTCGGGCCTCCGTGTCGATCCGACCCACAGCGCACGCATCACCCGTGCCCTGCGGACAGCGGCGAGATCACACGCCGCGCGAGGCGGGAGGCGCGCGAAATCTACATCTCACCGCGAAGCGTGCGCCGAGCCGCTCGTTCAGAGGCCGACGCCGAGCACGGTGGCGAGCAACGCCACGCCCGCAGCCGCGCTCAGCGGAATCGAGAAGTTGTCGTCGACGCGGAGGCTGACGAGCTCGGCCACGGCGCCGAAGAGGCCCGCGGCGAGCGCGAGGCCGAACGCCACACCCAGCCCAAGCGCAGGGTGGAACACGGCGAAGCTCGCGAAGGCGGCGACGGTAGCGGCCACCACGAAGGCCAGCGTGCCCTCGAGCGAGCGCCCGTGGAGGAGCCGCACGCGCCCGAAGCGACGGCCCACCAGCGCCGCCACCGGGTCGCCCAGGCCGAGCACCGCCACGCCGGCCACGCACAGCAGCGTCGACTGCGTGAGGGCGAGCAGCACCAGGGCCGTGGCGTACCAGGTCGCGGAGTTGACCCGGTGCGCCTCGTGCGGGTGGGCCACGGAGCCGAAGGCCTTCATCAGGAAGGTGTTGATGCGCGGGCTCCGGCGCCGCGAGATCTCGCAGCCCCAGGCGAAGGTGGCCCAGGCCACGGCGATGCCCAGGAGGATGGAAGGCGCGTTGAGCAGCTCGATGCACAGCACGGCCACCACGGCCGAGGTCATGTGGAAGACGTTCCGCGCGTAGTTGGTGGGGCGCAGGCTGGGCACGTGAATCGACGCCGCCTGGAGCCGCCTGGCCAGCTCCATGTACCCGGGCTGCACGCGCTTCTTGAAGGCGAGCCACGTGTGCCGGGTGCCGGGGTCGAGCGCGGGCAGCTCGTTGCGCAGGGTCTGGGCCAGGGCGTGGTGCTGGGGCCGCTGTTGCAGCTTGCGCTGGAGCTCGTTCAACTTGGGCTTGAGCAGGGCCGCCATCTCGTCGCGCCACCGAGCCGCGTCGATGTCGCTGAGCACCTTGTGCAACTGCAACGCGAGGTCCCTGTCTTCTGCCAAGTCGGCCGTCATGTGCGGTGCAATCAACAGCGGCCGGGGCCTCGTCATCAACGGCCCTCGGCCCCGCGATGACAGTCGGATGACAATCGCCAGATTCACGAGTGACTTCGGTGGCTTGCGTCTCGCAGCGGCTGAGAAACGAAGGGGAGCATCCACGCCCCATCGCCGGCCGCGGAGGGTCGGGGCCCCGAGTCACGGGGTGGGGTGATCGGCGCGGGCCGTGCACAGGGGCGGGCCACGGTCCGCGGGCATTCCCGCTCGCGACCATCACGAGGGGAGACGACACGATGCAGGTCACGGGGACGCGGGCGGCGGGGGCGATGAAGGCCACGGGGTCGCAGGAGAAGCCGAAGAAGGCGCCGAAGAAGCAGCCGGCCCACTTCGAGGACGGGTTCGACGCGCCGGTGAAGAAGCCGAAGGCGACGAAGGGCCCGAAGAAGCCGCCGAAGCTCGCGGCGAGCCCGGCGCTGCTCGAGACGGGGCAGGCCACGGTGGACCAGCACCGGGCCACGGGAGATCGCTTCGTGTTGCGCGCCGCGGCCCAGGTGCTCGGGGGGCTCACGGCGGCGGTGGTGGCCAGCGTGCTGCACCAGTTCCAGGCGCAGCCCGACGCGGCGCTGGAGCGCGGGGTGGAGCAGCTGGGCGCGCTGACCTCGGCCTTCTTCGTGGAGTTCCTGGGCGAGCACGTGCAGCCCGACGCGGCGGCGGTGGTGGACGAGGTGGTGGCCGACGTGGACGACTTCGGCCAGCGCTTCGAGGCCAGCTTCGGGGTGAGCCCGCTGGAGGCCGCGCGGCGCTTCATCGACTTCATCGCCTCGACCGAGGGACAGCCTCGACGGCGCCTGGCGGGCACGCTCTACGACCGCTGAGCCACGGCCCCCCGGAATGTGGTCGAGTGCGCGCACCATGCGCCTGCTCCCCGCGTTCCTCGTCTCGTCGGTTCTCTTCGCGCTCCCCGCCTCGGCCCAGGCCACGCGGACCTGGGTTTCTGGCGTGGGTGATGACGTGAACCCCTGCTCGCGCACCGCGCCCTGCAAGACCTTCGCGGGGGCCATCTCGAAGACCGCGGCCGGGGGCGAGATCGACGCCCTCGACCCGGGCGGGTTCGGCGCGGTGACCATCACCAAGGCCATCACCATCGACGTGCGCAACACGCTGGGCGGGGTGCTGGTGGGGGCCACCAACGGCATCGTGGTGCAGGCGGCGGCGGCCGACGTGGTGGTGCTGCGCGGCCTCGACCTCTTCGGGGTGACCGGGGCGCTGAGCGGCGTGCGCTTCGTCTCGGGCAAGGCGCTGCACGTCGAGGACTCCACCATCGCCAACTTCACCACCGGCATCAGCTTCGAGGCGACCACCGCGGCCCCGCAGCTCTTCGTGAAGAACACCACCATCACCAACTGCTCGACGGCGGGCATCAGCCTCACCGGCGGGGTGGCCACGCTCGACAAGGTGACGCTCACCAACTCGGCCAAGGGGCTGGTCACCACGCTGGCGGCGAAGGCCACGCTGCACGGTGCGAACGTCTCGGGGCACGCGCAGCACGGCGTGCACGCCCAGGGCACCTCGCAGGTGTCCATCGAGCGCAGCGTCATCGCGGCCAACACCGTCGGCGTGCTGGGCGAGACGGGCACCACGGTGCGCCTGTCGGACACCATGCTCAGCCACAACACCACGGGGCTCTCGGGCGACGTCACTTCGTTCGGGAACAACCGCGTGGCCGCCGGCAACGCCACCGACGGCGCGCCGACCACCACCGTCTTGCAGCAGTGAGCGCGCGATGAGGAACCTTCGATTTTGTTGTGCGCTGCTGTTGCTCGCGGCGCCCGCGGCCTTCGCCCAGGCCACGCGCACGTGGATCAGCGGCGTCGGTGACGACCTGAACCCCTGCTCGCGCACCGCGCCCTGCCTCACGCTCTCCGGGGCGCTGGCGAAGACGGCCGTGGGCGGGGAGATCGACGTGCTCGACCCCATGGCGCTGGGCGCCGCGACGCTCACCTCGTCGATCACCATTGCCGCCACCTCGCAGTTCGGCGGCGCCATGGACGCGCCCAGCCTCACCGGCCTCACCATCGACGCCCCCGGCGCGGTCATCACCGTGCGCGGGCTCACCTTCGAGGCCAACCAGTCGGGTACCAGCGGGCTCCAGGTCCTCGACGCCGCGGTGCTGCGCCTCGAGGGGTGCCGGTTCAACGGCTTCACTGCCGACGGCATCGACGCGCGGGTCAGCGATGGTGGGCTCCTCTTCCTCGACGACGTCGCGGTGCGCGGCAGCCTGGGCGCGGGGCTGGCATCGAGCTCCACGGGCATGCCCCTGCGCGTGGTGGTGAGCGGGTCGAGCTTCGTCGGCAACGCGCGCGGGTTGTGGGCGGGTCCC
>CAIVGN010000004.1 GCA_903905455.1 uncultured Archangium sp. | reverse complement strand
TTGTCATAGGTCCTCCGAGCACATCGGTAGGCGCTGGTGGCAGCGTGTTCGCGACGCAGCGTCGCCCTCTATCGTGGTTGCGGTGTCTCCCGACCGAACGCAGTGATCGTGTCGCGGATGCCCCGGCCCCGCGGCGCCGGCGCCTGGAGTGGCCGCCTCACGGCTCTCACCGCCAGGCTCGTGAAGAACGCTCGCTTCGCGCCGGTGGCCGGGGCTCCATTCCAGAGCGGGTAACCGCCCTTGGCGAGGCGTCGCCCGAGCGCGCCAGAGACGGGCGTCACCCGGAACACCGGCGGCAGTCCCTCGCGAGCCGACCCTTCGGGAAGTTCATCGCTGGTCCGAAGCAGCTCGAACCAGCCCTGCGGTTCGCCGTCGTGGCACAGCAGCACGTGGTCGCCCGGCAGCACCTGCTCCAGCGACCCGAATGAGGACCCGGTCAACGGTCGGCAGATGACGCCCTCGTCACGGGCCAGGGCGAGCGTCTCCTCGGCATCTGCGCGCGCGCCCGTGGCCCAGTACACCCACCGAGAGACCCGCGCGTCCTTGAGCCGAAGCCCCGGCGCCAACTCGAGGCCCCGCAACCGCATCATCGCCCGCGAGAAGGTCGCCTCGCGGTCACTCGAAGCAGCCTCGGCGTCGGAGCCCTGCAACAGGCAATGGCGAAAGACACCCTCCACGTCCTCGAGGCGCGTCTCGCCGAGCACGAAGAGCAGCCGGAGGAGCGTCGGGTTCATCGCTCCGGGCTCCTCCATCTCGAGCCGCAGCACCGTGCGCTCGCCGACGCCGAGCAGCCAGCCGAGCTCCTCCTGGCTGAAGCCCAGGGTCGTCCGTAAGCGGCGGCAAAGGGCGGAGGGGGAGGTTGTCACAGGCGTCATATATACTGTCCGAGAGTCAACCAACAAGTCAGTTCCGCACCGCCGCGCGAGGAGCCCGAATGATCCCCTGTCAGTGTTGCCGCACCGAGTACCCGAGGCAGTGGTCCTGGTTCGTCTGTTCCGACTGTGACTTCCGGGTCTGCGCGGGTTGCCTCTCTCGCCACACCGGGCGCTACTCGACGGGCGGGTTCAAGTGCAGCCAGTGCGCGTTTGGCCAGCTTCGTCCGAAGTGAGCCACCGGGGGTTGCGCTCACGGTCGCGCCTGTAGATATGATGTCTGTCAGTTCGTAAATATGCTGGCGTCTGACGGGATGGAGGCAGCACATGAACAACCAGTACGTGGGTGATGTGGGTGACTTCACCAAGGTCGGGCTGCTTCGGCTCATGAGCCGGAGCGCCGAGGACGAAGGGCGGAACCCGGGGTGGGCGGTGCTCTGGTGGGCGACGCAGGACGCCGGTGGGACCGCTGGAGACGGTCGGCACGTGAGCTACCTCGAGGACCCCGCGTTCGTGGCCGCGGACCCGGAGTTGGTGCGCGGGCTGCGCATGGTGCACCAGGCCGGGCGGGCCATCCGGTCGCTCGAGACGCTCCGCACGGGCCGGTGGTCGACGCTGCTGCAGGAGGTCGCATGAACGCGCTCCTGAGAAACGATGAGCCGCTGCCCAACCTCGGCGCCGAGTTCCTGCGAGTCCTGAAGGAGTTGCTCGGAGACCACCCGAAGAAGCCCCGCATCCGGTGCCCGCGCTGCGAGTGGCAGCCGTCGAAGAACTCGCGGTGGTCGTGCGTGAAGGAGTGCGACTGCTCGTGGAACACCTTCGACACCCATGGCAAGTGCCCGCGCTGTCGGCGTCAGTGGAGAGTCACCGCGTGCCTGAAGTGCAGCCGGTATTCGCCGCATGAGGACTGGTACGAGAAGGAGGAGCCCAAGCCGTAGGCTCCCTGCCCAGCGCTCACTGACGCTCGGCCGCGGGCCGTCTCCGGGCCGCGGGGCTCCTCGACGCGCGCTTCTTCGGCGCCTCGATCGGAGCCGCCTCGACCACCGCCGCCTCGCCCCCGTACACGCGCGCCCGCACCGCCGCCAACTGCGCCCGGCACTCCGGCAGCGCCACCAGCGGCTGCGACTTCGCCTGGACCCACGGCAGCCAGGACTTCCGCTGCCCGTCTTCCACGGGGAACCAGTTGGCCATCACCACGAAGGTCTCGTTGTGGAACACCTCGTCGCGCACGAAGCGCTCGAGGTCGGCCTGCAGCGTCGTGTCGCCCGTCACCGCCTGCGTGCCCAACTGCGCGAGCAGCTCGAGCATGCGCCGGTACCCGTGAATCGCGGTGACCTCGAGCTCGGCGTTGAGCAGGCAGAACTCCCGCAGCGTGAGCGCCGGCATGTCGTCCATGAAGTCGGGCACGTCCTGCACCACCTTCCCCGCGACCAGCAACACCACGGCCTTCACCTTCTGCCGCAGCCCGCTGGACGTGCTGGACGACATCAGCTCCCCCTCGAGCTGGCCCAGGACCGCCTCCACGCGCGCCAGCAACCGCGGCCAGCGCGGCGACGGCTTGATCAACGCCGACAGGATGGCCTCGAGGTACGCCGCGTGCCCCTTCTCCTGCGCGCAGATGTTGGCGAACGTCTGGCGCACCAACTCCACGTGCTCGGGACAGCCGTGCACCTGGGCCAACCGGCGCTCGAGGTTCTCGATGCCATACACCTGCCCCACGCTCGACTCGCGGCGCAGCGCCATCTGCAGCCACACCGTGAACTCGCCCAGCGGGTCGGCCCGGTGCTCGTCGGCCATCAACTTCGCGACACCATCGGCGAACTGCTGAATGACGCCTGCGGAGGGACGGAAGGTGCTCATGCGGTCGCCTGGGGGACTCCAAAGCGGTGCACTTCGACGACGCCCCACAACATCGAGCGGTCCTGGGCGGCGAGGTTCTCTTTCATGTCTGCAGCAGGCTCCCCGAAGCTGCGCAGCACCATCGCCGCGCCAGGCATCGCTGCGCGCGTGAGGGCGGCCATCAAGCGCGCCCGGTACTCCGGCGGCGCGCCGTCGAGGATGTTCGAAAGCGTGAAGCCCGAGAAGCTGCGCGCAGGCTGGCTCTCGAGGTAGGCGGCGACGTCGCTGCACACCAGCTCGATGTTCGACGGCGCGGCGCCTTCGGTGGGCGCGGCTTCCCCGAGGAACAACGCGCGGGCGAAGGGGTTGGTGCGGTTGGGGTGCAGGCCGAAGCAGCGCTCGAGGCGCCCCAGCATCACCTCGCCAAACCTCGGTGGGAGCACGGTGAGGAACGGCGACGCGTACACCGCCTTGAGCCCGGTCAGCGAGAGCAGCGCGTTGAGCCCCAGCACGAAGCGCCGCGTCTTGAGCTTGTGGTTCCAGAACTCCAACTGCGCGCGCGGGTCGTCGAGCTCGAGGAACTCGCGCAGGCGGCTGCCGGTGAGGCCGGCCACGGGCAGCAACTGCCGCAGCGCGCCCATCACCTGCTCGGCGGTGCCGCGGCGCGCGGGGTTCCCGTCGAGGCGTTCGCGCGTGTACGCGAGCTGCACGGGGTTGATGTCCACGGCCACCACCTGGTCGTGACGCGAGGCGAGCGCGCGGGCCGTGTCTCCGGCCGAGGCGATGCACAACACGCGACCGCCCTTGGGCAGCACCGACGCCTCGACCGAGGTGTCTTCATACATGCGTCCGAAGAGAATCGATGGTTGTCGTTGCGAGCCATCGAAGCGGCCCCGCACCCACGGTGTCTGTGCTGCGCTCGTCTCACCCATATGCCGCCACCCACATCAGGACCACGAGGGAGAAGTTCTTCACCACCATACCGCCGGGGTCCGGAATGATCTTCCGGGCGAAGAGCAGGCCGTTGACGTTCATGCCCACCAGCAGCAGCGTCTGCGCCAGCGCGGCGTACCAGGGCCAGAAGCCCGAGAGCACCCAGGCCGCGAGGCCGATCTCCACCACGCCGATGGCCTTGAGCACCAGGCCGGCCGACTTCGCGTTGAACAAGGGGTGCGCGGCCACCACTTCTTCCTGGTGTGGTACGCCGTTGAGCAACTTGCACCACAGGCCCTCGTAGAGCCACACCGCGGCGATCGACATCTTGATCAGGAGTAAGGGAACCATGCGAGCGAGGATGCCTACCCGCTCTGAAGGTGCCACGCAGGGACATTCGACGGCCTGGCCCGGGTATGCCCCGTGGAAGTCCACCGTCATCGCCTGCCGTGAGGACTTTGTCCGGGTGGCACGGAGCTTTTGGCTCATCCCCGAACTGATTCCGCCCATCACTCGCGAAGACGTCGCGCTCCTGTATTGCTTTTGCCGCCAGCTCGACGACGCGGTCGACGAGGCTCCCAGCGCGGACCTCGCTCGCCAGCAGCTCGCGCAGTGGGAAGCCGAGGTGCGCGGGGAAGCGGAGCCGCGACCGCTCATCGCCGCGTTCCTTCACGGCGCGAAACGCACCGGCTTGCCGCTGGGCTGCGTGCACCTGCTGTTCGAGGGAATGGAGTCGGATCTCGGGCTGGTGCGCCTGGCCGACGACGACGCGTTGCTGCGGTATTCGTACCGGGTGAGCTCGTGTGTGGGGTTGCTGCTCGCGCCGCTGCTCGGGGTGCGGGGCGCCGACGGCGAGCAGCGCGTGGTCGACCTCGGGCTCGCGTTGCAGATCAGCAACATCCTCCTCGGGGTGGCGGCCGACGCGAAGCGGGGGCGGGTGTACCTGCCGGCGACGCGCCTCGCCCAGGTGGGCCTGACCGCCGACGACGTGCTCGCGAACCCGGCGGACCCTCGCCTGGCGCCGGTGCTGCAGGGCCTCGCGGAGCTTGGCGACGTCTACTACCGCAGCGCGCAGCAGGGCGCTTCGACGGTGCCCCTGCGCTACCGCCACGGCGTGTTGCTCCTGGGCCGGGTCTATGGAGCGCTGGGGCGTCGCGCCGCCCGCACCTTCCACGCACCCTCGACGCCGCTGGGGCTCTCGGGGCTCGAGCGCGCGCGGCACCTCACTTCGCTGGTCGTGGCCGGAGTCCACCCCCGCGTGATGGGGCTCCTCGCGCCGCCCCCGCATGAGCCCTCGTTGCACCGCGCGTTGTCAGGTCTCCCCGGAGTCGACGCATGAAGCACCCCAGGCCGAACCAGGTGGTTCCCCCGCTGCAAGTGGTGACCGGCAAGGGAGGCGTGGGCAAGTCGACCTTCGCCGCGGCCCTCGCGCTCAAGGTGGCCCGCACGGGGCGCGCGGTGTTGGTCGTCGAGATGGGTGCTCCCGGCGGCGTCGCCAGCGCGCTCGGCGTGCAGCCCACGAAGCATGGCGTACCGGTGGTCTCGAGCTGCGGTGTCTACGTCGCGTACTTCGATGGCGAGGCCGCGTTGTCCGAGTACCTGCTGCGCTTCATGCCGCTCAAGGGGCTGATGAAGGGCTTCTTCGCGCACCCGCTGTACCGCGCCTTCGTCAACGCCGGGCCGGGCGTGCGCGAGCTGATGGCCATCGGCAAGGTACGCGACGAGCTGCTCGGGCTCTCGAGCGGCATCCCCCAGTGGGATCTCATCGTGCTCGACGCCGGCGCTTCGGGGCACGCGTTGCAGTTGTTGCGCATGCCGGCCGCGACGGCGAAGACCTTCTCCACCGGCCTCGCGCACCGGGAGGCCACGCGCGTCGCAGGGGCGCTGGCGGACCCGAAGCAGACCGTGGTGCACGTGGTGGCGTTGCCGGAAGAGATGCCGCTGGAAGAAGCCGCGGAGGTCGTGGAGCAACTGCGCGGCCCGCTGCAGCTCCCGGTGGGGCGGTTGGTGGTGAACCAGTGTCGGCCGCCGGCGCCCGAGGGTGCGGAGGCGATGGTTGGGCAGTTGGAGCCCGGCACCGAGGCCTTCGTCGCGGCGCGGCGCGCGTTGGGCTGGCTCACGTTGCAGGAGAAGGGCATCGGCGCGCTCGAGCAGCGGCTGGGGCTCGCGGCGCAGCGGCTCCCGTTGCTGGCCACGGAGTTCATCGGGGTCGCGCAGCTCGAACAACTCGCCGCGGCGATTCCCGGAGGCCCGTCATGACGCCCACGTTGGCGCAGATTCTCGCGACGCACCGCGCGGTGGTGTGCGTGGGCACGGGCGGGGTGGGGAAGACGACGACGGCCGCGGCCCTCGGCGTCGCGGCGGCGATGGCGGGCCGGCGCACCATGGTCATCACCATCGACCCGGCGCGGCAGCTGGCCCGGGCGTTGGGGCTCGCGTCCCTGAGTCGTGGTGGCGAGCGCGTGCCCCAAGCGGCCATCGACGCGGCGGGGCTCTCACTGCCCGGTGAGCTGCACGCGGCGATGCTCGACCAGAAGGCCGCGTGGGACGCGTTCATCACCCGGCACGCCGGCAGCGACGAGACGCGCAAGACGCTGCTCGACAACCGCTTCTACCAACAGCTCTCCACGTCCTTCGCGGGCTCGACCGAGTTCATGGCCGTCGAGGAGCTCTGTCACCTCGACGAGCAGGGCCAGTACGACTTGATCATCATCGACACGCCGCCGGCCGGGCACGCGGTGGACTTCCTGCGGGCGCCGGAGCGCATCGAGAAGCTGCTCGACCCGGAGGTGGCGAAGTGGCTCTCGGTGCCGTACCGGGCGCTCTCGTCGAACCCGTTCAGCGTGGGCGCGGTGACCATGCGCTTCGTGATGCGGCAGCTCGAGCGTGCGTTTGGCGGGGCGACGGTGCGCGAGGTGTCGGCGTTCTTCATCGCGCTCAACGCCATCTTCGGGAACCTGGCCGAGCGGGCGTCGCGGGCGCGCGCGTTGCTGCTGGGGCCGAAGACGGCCTTCGTCCTCGTTTCGAGTCCCCGGGCGCAGTCGCTGGCCGACGGAGGCGAGCTCGCGGCAACGATGCGCGGGCTGCACGTGCCCCTGAAGGCGGCCGTCATCAACCGCGTCCACCCTCTTCCCTCGCCCTGCGCCAGCGGGGAGAGGGGCAGGGGTGAGGGGCCGAACGGGGCACCCTCGCCCGAACTCTCTCCCCCCCTGCAACACTGGCTGACCGAGACGCTCGAGGCCGCCCGCCACCTCTCCTCCGAAGAGTCCTCGCGCCTGGCCCAATTCTCCGCATCGCTCCCGCCGGGCACCACCTGGGCCGAGGTGCCCGAGCTCGACCACGACGCGCACTCGTTGACCGACCTGGCCGAGCTCGCGCGCCTCATGGGAGCGCTGCCGTCCCCGTGAAAGAGCTCTCCTTCCGGAACACCGGCCTCGACGCCGTTCCCCGCGAGGTGTTCGCGCACGCGGCCACGCTCGAGCAGCTCGACCTCTCGGGCAATCAGTTCACCTCGTTGCCTGACGAGTTCACGCGCCTGCGCTCCCTGCGACGCCTGTTCCTCTCGAACAACCCCTGCGAGGAGCTCCCGCGGGTGCTCGGGCAACTGCCGCAGCTCGAGATGGTGGGGCTCAAGTCCTGTCGCGTCCAGCGCGTGGCCGAAGACGCGCTGCCCGCGCGGTTGCGGTGGTTGATGCTCACCGACAACCAGCTCGAGTCCCTTCCCGAGTCACTCGGGCATCGCCCGCGCCTGCAGAAGCTCGCGTTGGCGGGCAATCGGTTGCGGGCCTTGCCGAAGTCGATGATCAACGCCACGGCGCTCGAGTTGATCCGCGTCTCGGCCAACGCGCTCGAGCAGTTCCCGCGCGAGTTGCTCATGCTGCCCCGGCTCGCGTGGTTTGCGTGGGCGGGCAACCCGTTCTGCACCCGGCCCAGGGTCACCGCGCAGCCCATCGCCTGGGACGCGCTCCAACTGCACGAGGTGCTGGGCTCAGGTGCGTCGGGGGTCATCTCGCGGGCCACGCGGCGGGACACCGGGGCGCAGGTCGCGGTGAAGGTCTTCAGGGGCGCGGTGACCTCCGATGGCTGGCCGGAAGACGAAGTGGCTGCGTGCCTGCTCGCGGGAGAGCACGAGCACCTCGTGGCGCTCGAGGGCCGCGTGGTGGACCACCCCGAGGGGTCCCAGGCGTTGGTGCTCGCGCTCATTCCCCCCAGCTACCGCGCGCTCGGTGGGCCGCCCGACTTCGAGTCGTGCACCCGGGACGTGATGCCGCCCGACCTGCACCTGTCGAGCGAGCAGGCCCTGCACATCGCGCGGGGGGTGGCGTCGCTGGGTGCGCATCTCCATGCCCGCGGCGTCAGCCACGGCGACCTCTACGCGCACAACACCCGGGTCGACGACGTGGGCCACGCGCTGGTCGGTGACTTCGGCGCGGCGAACGTGCTCGAGGGGCTCGAGGCCGACCTCCGCGCGGGCGTGGAGCGGGCGGAGGTGCGTTCCTTCGGGGCACTGCTCGACGATCTCCTCAGCCGCGGAGCCCCGCCGTCGCTCGCCGAGATGCGGGACGCGTGCTGGTCTTCGAACCCTCCCTCGTTCAGTTCGCTGGCTGGCTGATCATGACCTCGTTCTTCCGGTTCCACCTGCGGACCCACGACGTCGCGGCGGCCCGCGGTTTCTACGAGCGCGTGCTCGGTGAGCGCGCGCTGGACATCGTGCCGCTCGACGCCGCGTCGGTGGCGCGCGGAGCCCGGCCCATGTGGCTCGGGTCTCTCGACTTCGCCGACGTGGAGCGCGCCGTGGCCGCGTTCCTCGAGCGTGGCGCGACGCGGCTCGGCCACCCCGCGTCGGCGATGCTGCGCGATGCCGGGGGCGCGATCCTCGGCCTCGCCTCCTCTCCCGGAACGATGACGCCCACGCCCGTCGACTGGCACTTGCTCCACACGGTGGACGTCGAGCGGGCGAAGGCGAACTACGGCGAACTCTGTGGCTGGGATTTCACGGCCCCCCTCGAACTCGGCAGCCTCGGCGTGTTCCACCCGTTCTCATGGGAGCGCGGTGGACCGACGGTTGGCGCGATGAGCGACCTCGCCGCGCGCCAGGGCGTGCACCCCCAGTGGCTCTTCCACCTGCGCGTCGCGAACTTCGAGGGGGCCCTCGAAGCGGTGCGCACCGGCGGCGGCAAGGTCATCGCCACCACGTTGCCGAGCGGGGACCGAATCGCCGCGTGCGACGACCCCCAGGGCGCGGCCTTCGGGCTTCGCGGTCTTCCCCCCTGACGTCTCGAGATTCGCCGCCGTCATGCCCGTGCCAGGCCACGTGCGCCCCGTCGTCGGCGTCCAGGGCGAGCGCGAAGTGCTGCACGTTGCCGGTGTTGGTCAGCACCTCGTCCATGTCCCCCGTGACTCACGGGCTGGGAGACGTCGCAGGCAGGGCGGTCGATCGCTCAGTCCGTGACGTCCTTGCTGATGACCCGCGCCCCGAGGCCCAGCGTCAGCGCCGCTCCCACGAGGCAGGCCACGGCGAAGCCGAACTGCAGCGCCAGCCCCTTCGACAACCCGTCGACCAGCACCGCGCCGAAGCCGAGGCTCAGCAGCCCGATGAAGAACGAGGTGAACTGCATCGAGGTGCGCACGTCGCGCGAGCGCGCCGAGATGACGGTGCCCAGCGCGCCCACGAAGGCCGCCGACGCTGGAGCCCCCAGCAGGAACGCCATCCACCACGCCGGAGACGCGCCGAACTTCTGGGCGTACGGCGCCAGCGACTCGAGGCGCCCGAACACCAGGCTGCTCGCGCCCACGAAGACCAGGTGGAAGGCGAGCGGCAAGGCCATGGCCCCGGCGAGCTTGCCCGTGAGCAACTGCAGCCGGGTGATGGGCGCCAACATGAGGAAGGGCATGGTGCCGCACTCGCGGTCGTGGAGCACCGAGGTGCCCGACATGATGGCCACGAAGAGCGGGAGGTTCGTGAAGCTCAATGAGCCGAAGGTCGAGGTGGCCAGCTGGAGGAACGCGTCGAACTCGATGCCGAAGCCGGACAGCTGCTGCTTGAAGCTGGCGAGGGTCTGGGGCGCGCTGGCGAGTTGATCCACGAAGAGGAACAGCACGCCGAACACCGCGATCCACAGCGCGTAGTTGAGCGCGAGGATGAAGAGCATCCACGGCTGCCGGCGGTGTTCGAGCACCTCGGTGCGGGCGATGCGCAGGAGGCGCTTCATCGGCCACCCACCGTTTCCTGCCACACCTCGAGCGTCGGCCCGGTGAGGGGCGCGCGGTGCTCGGTGAAGGTGAGCTCGCGCTTGATGGTTTGGTTGACCAGCAGCACGCGGTCGCACACCGCCTCGGCCGCCGAGAGGTCGTGTGTCACCAGTACGCAGGCCAGCCCGTCATCGGCCCGCTTGCGGACCTCGGCGTACAGCGCGCGCGCCGCGAGCGGGTCGAGGTTGGCGGTGGGCTCATCGAAGAGCAGCAGCTTCGGCGCCAGCAACAGCGCGCGGATGAGCGAGAGCTTCTGCTGCGTGCCCGTCGACAGTTGCCCCGCGCGCACGTCGAAGCCCGTCGCCAGGTCGAGGGCGCGCGCGAGCGGCTCGGCCTTCGCGTCGACCTCGGGCTCCGAGAGGCCGAAGAGGCCGCCGAAGTGGTGCAGGTTCTCGCGCCCGGTCAGCAGCGGGTAGAGCCCGGGCCGCGCCGTCACCAGGCCCACGGTGCCCGCGACGGTGAGCGAGAGCGCGAAGGCGTCCACCCCGCACACCCGCACCCGGCCCGACGTCGGTCGCAGCAGCCCGGCCATCAAGAGCAGCAGCGTGCTCTTGCCGCCGCCGTTGGGTCCCACCACGCCCACCATCTCGCCCGCGTTGACCGTGAGGTCGATGCCCGCCAGCGCGACGCGGGCGCCGAAGGTCTTCCCGGCCCCCTCCATCACCACCACCGGGTTGGAGCCTTCTCGCTTCTTCTTCTTCGGTGCGGTCATCGCCGGGCACCTCTACTGCGGTCCGGGGAGCGACGCGCGCCTGCTGAGACTGGGGGTTCATGAGCCGTTTGACGCACGCATCATGAATCCGTACCGTCCTATCTCATGTCCCATGCACTACAGGTCTACCTCGAGGATCCGGAGTTCGAGGCGCTCCGGTCCTGGGCGGGCGAACGCGGCTGGACGCTGTCCCAGGCCGTGCGCGTAGCGGTGAAGGCGCTGACGCGGCCGCGCGGCGAGGAAGATCCGCTGCTCGCGGCGAGCGGCATGGTGGACGGGCTGCCCGCCGACTTGAGTGAGCGCTTCGAGCACTACCTGGGCCTGACCTTCGTGGCCGAGCCCCCGGGTCGATACGGCGTGGCGACGAAGAAGCGGGGGCGGCGTGCCAGCAAGCCTGTTCGTCGATAGCGGTGCCTGGCTCGCGTTCTTCAGCGCGCGAGACGGCCGCCACGCGCAGGCCGACCGGCTCATCCGCGAGGCCCTTCGGCGCAAGGTGCCGTTGCTCACCACCGACCTCGTGGTCGCCGAGGTCCACCGATTGCTCCTTCACCGCGCGGGCATCCGACCCGCACTGGCGGCGTTGGAAGTCATCGACCAGAGCCCGAGCGTCTCGGTGCAGTTCGTGACGGCGGCAATTCACGGGGAGGCGCGGGCGTGGCTGGCGCGCCTCGACGACCAGGTCATCAGCTACGCCGACGCCGCGAGCTTCGCCGTGATGAAGGCCCGCCGCTGCAAGGTAGCCCTCAGTTTCGATCATGACTTCGTCGTCGCCGGCTATTCCCTGTGGGACGGGGAGTCCTGACCCGCCCCCGCAATCCCCTGCCGCGCTGAGTCAGGCCGCACGCCGTCATTGACTCCGCGCCCCGCCGCTCACACTGTCCGCGCCGTCTCGAGGGGGAAGAGAAAGCGAAGGCGCGGTGATGAAGCACACCGATTTTCCCTCCGATTGGCCGGCTGCCGGACCCATCGATCTCAGCATCCACGATCTCCCCCACGCGTCGTCGACGACCGAGTGGTGGTACGTCAACTCGCACCTCACCGCGACCGATGGCCGGGCATTCTCGCTGTTCGCCGCCTTCTTCCGCATCGTCAACGGCAAGCGCCCCGACGGCACGCTGGAGTACGCGTACTCGCTGACCTGGGCGCTGACCGACGTGGCGAAGGCCGACTACGTGCCCCGCAGCTTCGTCGACGCCCACGCCCCGCGCATCGGCCTGGAGCGCATCAAGCAGGGCCAGGGCGCGCGTGACGAGCGCCTCAACCGCGCGGTGAGCGAGGTGCTCGAGAAGGGCCAGGTGCCGCTGCCCGACCGCTTCATCCCCGGGCCGGTGCACGTGGCGAGCGATCGCCTCGCGCTCGACTACGGCGGCCTCACCTTCGAGAAAGTGCGCGAGGGCGAATACCGCCTCGTGCTCGGCAGCCTCGAGGGTCCCCGCAGCCCCGTCGGCGCGGAGCTCACCTTCCTGCTGAAGAAGCCGCCCGTCCGTCACGGCGACGAGGGCGTCGTGCGCGGCGTGCACGGGGAGGACATGTTCTACGTCTTCGTGCCGCGGTGCGAAGTGAAGGGCGCCATCACCCTCGACGGCGCGCGTGCCGAGGTCACGGGCCAGGGCTGGTACGACCACGAGTTCGGCTCACCCCCGAAGGACAAGGCCGACGCGCCCAAGAAGAGCGACCTCGGCGTCATCGCCTGGAACTGGGTCAGCGCGCAGCTCGACGACGGCACCGACGTCAGCGTCTACGACCTGGTGCACTCCGAGACGAAGGAGAACAAGGGCCGCTGGGCCGTGCTCATCGCCCCCGACGGCACGCGTAGCGCCTACGACGCGTTCACCCTGGCGCCCACCGGCAAGTGGCGCAGCGTGCGCACCTTCGAGACCTACCCCACCGCGTTCCACCTCGAGATCCCCGGCGCGCAGCTCACGCTGGACCTCGCGGCCGACGTGGCCGACCAGGAGCTGGTCACCGTCATCTCCAAGCCCGCCTTCTGGGAAGGGCGCTGCAGCGTGAAGGGCACGCGGGCCGGCCACGCGGTGCAGGGCCTGGGCTTCGTGGAGCGCAGCGGCTTCTTCACCGCCGAGACGCTCGACGCCTTCTTCAAGAGCGTGGGCGAAGCGGTGCGCGAGTCCGTCGAGGCGGTGTACCCGCTGGAGCTGACCCGCGAGCACGCCGAGAAGCTGGTGGCGGCCCCGGGGCGCGAGTCGGTGCTCGACGGCGTGGACTTGAAGCAGCTCTCGCGCACGCTCATCGCGCCGGTGCGGGAAATCACCGACCGCGGCGGCAAGGCCTGGCGCTCGTACGCGGCGCTGGCGTGCTGCGACGTGGTGCTCGGCGACTCGCGCAAGTTCGCCGAGTGGCTCTCGTTCCCCGAGTTCATGCACGTCGGCTCGCTCATCGTCGACGACGTGCAAGACCAATCCGACATCCGCCGCGGCGGCCCCACCGCGCACCTCAAGTACGGCGAGGCCATCGCCATCAACGCCGGCACCGCGGCCTACTTCATGGGCGAGCGCATGCTGCGGCGCACCCTGGTGTCCGACGCGGCGAAGCTCGAGCTCTACGACCTGTACTTCGAGGCCCTGCGCGAGGGTCACGCGGGCCAGGCCATCGACCTCGACGGCCTCGAGGCCTTCGTGCCCCCGGCGTTGGAGTCGGGGGACGTGCGCTCGCTCGAGCAGAAGGTGCTCGCCATCCACCGCCTCAAGACCGCCGCGCCGGCCTCGGTGCTCGCGCGCATGGGCGCCATCGTCGGTGGGGGCTCGCGGGTGCAGATCGAAGCCGTGGGCCACTACTTCGACGCCCTGGGCCTCGCGTTCCAGATCGTCGACGACGTGCTCAACCTGCGCGGCTTCAAGGGCGACCTGAAGAAGACCGGCGAAGACATCGCCCACGGCAAGGTGACCATGCCCGTGGCCCGCGCCCTGGGCGCGCTCGGTGACGCCGACCGCCGGCGCCTGTGGTTCCTGGTGTCGATGAAGGCCCACGACGCGCACGTGGTCGGCGAGGCCATCGCGCTCATCGAAAAGTGCGGCGCCCTCGACGGCTGCATGGCCGAGGCGCGCGCGCGGGTCGAAGCGGCGTGGAAGGCGCTCACCCCGCTGGTGGAAGACTCACTGGCGAAGGTGATGCTGCGGGCGTTCGGCTGGTACGTGCTCGAACGCCATTACTGACCGTCGCTCAGTTCAGCGCCTTCTCCATCGTGGTCTTGGCGTTGTCGTCGAGGTTCGCGTGGCCGGTGGGCGACATGGTGTACGTGAAGACGCCCTTCTCGAACGACATGTTGCGCAGCGTGGCGCCGTTGCTGCCGTCGTCCTTCTGCGCGGGCTTCACGCCGGTGAAGAGACACGAGACGCCGGTGAGCTTCTTGGAGATGGCCTTCTTGTAGGCCGGGCGCGACTCGCACATCGAGGCGAGCGTGTTGGGGATGGAGCTGCAGTACGAGGAGACCGAGGTGCCGGACCAGTCGGCGTCCTTGTAGTTCTGGAAGTCGGCCTTCACGGTGACCTTGGTGCCGCACTTCTCGTTCATCGCCTTCACCGAGTCGGCGATCTCCGCCTCGAACTTGTCCTTGGCCTCTTCCTGCGCGGGCTTGAGTTCCACCTCGGCGGCCAAGGACAGGGCGGACAACGAGAGGACCAGCGCGGTGACGAGCTTCTTCATGGGTGTTCCCTCAGGGGCGTGCGTGCGAAAGCGCGCGCAGTCTGGGGGCACCCCGGGGTTTTGCAAGAAGAGCTACGGCTGCTTCGAGAGGATCTCGTCGCTGCGCACCTCGACGTAGAGCTTCTCGACCTTCTCGCGGGCCCAGGGCGTGCGGCGCAGGAAGGTGAGGCTCGACTTGATGCTGGGGTTCGAGGCGAAGCAGTTGATGCGGATCTGCGCGGCGAGCTCGTCCCAGCCCAGGCGCTCCACGAGGTACTCGAGGATGTTCGCCAGGGTGACCCCGTGCAGCTCGCGGATCAGGTGGCCAGTGGAATCTCTCAGGTCGTCGGACACGGCAGGGCCCTTACCAGTGTTGCCACCCCGCTTGCCCTGAAAGCCGCGGCGTGGAAGACGGGGTTGATGCGGTTCCCCGTGCAGGCGTGGCCATGACGATTCTCTCCGTGGCCCTCGCGGTGGGCAGCTTCCTCATCATCGCGGTGTTGATCGTGCTCTCCATGCGCAAGGTGCCGGTGACCATCACCGCCGCCCAGCCCCACGCCGAGGGCCCCAACCGCAAGCGGGTCATCGCCTCGCTGGCGCGCATCGTGCCCCCCACGCAGCGGGTGCGCTTCGAGGCCGACGCCTACCCCGACGTGGCGGCCTTCGCGAACGCGGCCATCGCCCTGTGTGGCACCGAGGGGGCCCGCTTCTCGGCCGCGCACACCACCGACGGCCGGGTCGAGTCCCACGCCGTCAGCGTCGACAAGTACACCTTCCGGGCGAACGTGCCCGCGGCGGTGGGCCCGGAGAGCGCCGAGGCGCTGCTCAAGTTGATCAACCAGGCGCTCAAGGCCACCAGCTCGGCCCGGCGCATGGCGCTGTTGTTCGATCAGCAGAGCCACTGGTTCGCGGTGCTCGAGCCGGGCTACGCGGCGCGGCTGCAGCGCGTGGGCGTGGTCGTGGCGCCGTCGGTGCCCTGAGGCCTGCTCAGGGAAGGAACCGCACCACGGCGGTGCCGGGCCCGCGACGGGTGTAGGACTGCTGCGACGCCGCCCCGGTGGTGGTGCTGCCCCCGACGACCAGCGGACTCCCCCTCGCGTCGATGGCCATCGCGCCTGGCGCGTCGAACAACGACTCCGTGGCCACCGGGGTCCAGCTCAAGGCCATGCTCGCCGACGCGCGCCCAGGCGCGCCGAAGGTCGGGTCGACCGCGCCGTCGTTCAGCCGGTACACCACCAGCTGTGTTCCGGGTTCCTGGGCCCTGATCCACGAGCGCACCGGGTCGGCGTCCAGCACCGCGGTCGTCGCCAGGTAGACCCCCGCGTCGCTCGCCTCGAGGACCAGGGGCAGGGAACCCGTCGACGTGTACGGCGCATCACTGGGCACGTCGAAGCTCGCCGCGCTGCCGGTGGGGCTCACCCACCACACCCGCAGCTGGCCCGGCACCTTCCGGGCCGCCACCACGCTGCCGTCGGCGCGCAGCACCACCGCCCCCACCGTCGACGCGTCAGCGGGGAGCGAAACCCGGCCCGCGGTGCCGAAGCCCAGGTCGACGCCCGAAGCCGATCCCCGGGTGATCCGATCGTCCAGGAGGAACGCGGCGTGACCCGTGGCGTCGAAGGAGGCCGCCACCACCGTGCCCACCTCGGGCGCGCCGGTGCGCAGTTCGGCCAGCGCCAGGGGCTGGAGATCGAAGTCGAGGGTCTGGATGAACGGAGGCGTGGAGAGCCGGTCGAGGGACCGCTCCTGCCCGGCCACCAGCACGTGCCCGGCGCCGTCGACCATCGCGTCGAAGAGCACGCCGCCCGCGGCGCCCTGCCACGGGAAGACACGCACCTCGCCGCCCAGCGCGGGGTCCCCGAAGGCCGTGTCGAGCTTCCCCGACCCGTCGAAGCGCGCCACGTAGGTCTGGGCCCAGGCCGTGCGCGAGAAGATCGCCAGCACGCCGCCGTTCGGCCTCGGCAGGAGCAGGGCCCGGGCGTCGGCGATGGTGAGCGTCGCGATGCCGCCCGTTCCCCAGGTGGTGTCCTTCGTGCCGTCGGGCTTGAACATGATCAGCCCCATCTTCGGCGTGGTGGGTTCGTTGCCCTCCGCGGCGACCAACACCCGGCCGTCGGCAAAGACCGCCACGCCCTCGGCCCGACCCAGCTTCGGTTCGATCAACTGGCCCGAGCCCCCAAACGACGGGTCGGGCGAGCCGGGCCCGGTCTTCAGGGTGACGCTCACCGTGGTCCAACCGCATTGGTCCAACGCGGTGCAGCGACCCAGTTCGAGCGCGTTGGCGCCCTCGACGAGCTTCGCCGCGAAGACGAACGACTGGTCCGGGTCACGGTCGGTGGTCGGCTTGTCGACCTCGAACGTGGCGCCGCCGTTGACGCGCCAGTTGGCGTGCGTGCCGTTGAGGCTGCCCTGGTACCGCGTGCCGATCGACGTGTCCTGGCCGGGCGCCGACATGTGCACCCGGATCAACGCGCGGTCGCTCACCAGGCCCGCGGTGGGCTCGCTCACCACGGGAGGCGAGTTCTCGGTCACGCGCGCTTCACAGCCCACCAGCGCGATCGCGAGGGCGAGGCTCAATCGCACGCGTTGCCTCCGGCGAACGAGTCCTGCAGCGTGCCGCCGCCGAAGTCCAGGCGCGGGGCCGCCGGGCCGGGATCCGCCGCGGCGTCGTCAGGCAACACCGGGTTCGTGCTGGGCGCGGTGTCGTCGGCGAAGGTGGGCTGGGCTGGCGTCGGCCCCTCGATGATCAACGCCGATGGGTTCGCCGCGAACCACGAAGGGTCGTAGGGCTCCTCGCGCGGCTGGGTCGCGTCGGCGTGCAGCGCGAGGACCCGGCAGGCGACGGCGCCGGCGGCATCGAGGCCGTCGAAGGCGACCTGGGCGAACAACGCCCCGGGTGGCTTTCCGGGCGGGGGCCGGAGCTTGAGAACGCCGCGCTCATCGACCTCCGACTGCGCGTAGGTGAGGTAGCCGTCGGTGTGCGCCGCGGCGAACACGCGCTGGCCGTCCTTCCACTCCACGTAGCCGAAGGCCTGGGACCAGCTGGGGCTGGGCGAGACCGTCGCCCCGTAGCCACGGTCGGCGCCGACGTCGACGTAGAGCCGCGAGACCTTTCCGTCGGGGTCGCTCCACGCCGTCACGATGAGGTTGCCGCCTGGGAAGTGGCTGCCTCCCCGGAACGCGCTGGTGGCGTGCGTGCGCCGGAACTCGAGGTCGACGGGAAAGTCGGGGTTCGTGGAGGACGGTTGGAAGGTGATGGGGCACGCGCCGGCCAGTTCGCTGACGCGTACGAAGGCGATGCCCTTCGGACCTGCCGCCGGACCACAGCCACACAGCAGCACGGTCAGCGTGACGGCTCGGAGCATTCGGCATCGAACCACGTCCCGCCGCGCGCGGCGAACGAAGCGTGGCGAAGAGGGTTCCTTGCCCGCATGCGCGCAGCCATACTCTGGGCATGCTCCCTCCCGAACTGCAGGTGCCCCCGCCACGCAGTCCCGCCGCGGCCGAGAAGTTCGTCGCGAAGAACCGCCAGGGGCTCAAGGGCACGGCCGCCGGACTGGTGCTGATCCCCCTGGTGCTGCTGGTGGCAGGCTTCCTCGGCGTGAAGCGCATGACGCCCGCGTCGGGGCTCGGCATCGGCCTCATCGTGGACGGGTTCGTCGCCCTGTTCCTCCTCGCCTTCTGGCTGCAGCTCAAGCGCTCCCTCAAGGTCTTCGTCGAGGGGCAGGCCACGCTCGCCACGGTGCTCAAGGTCGACATGCCCGGCGGGGGCGGGGGCGGGGCGAGCTACATCATCATCGACCTCGAGTACGTCGACGCCGCGGCCCAGCGGTGGGTGGGCAAGACGGCGACCACGGGGACGAAGATCCAGTGCGCCGCGGGCGACCGGGTGCCGCTGCTCTACCTCCCCGACGAGCCGCAGAAGTTCGCGCTGTACGACAGCGAGGTGGGCATGGTGCCCGGCGCGGCGAAGAAGGGCTGACGGGCGGCGGGTACGACTGGCGCCTCATTCGGCAACGAAGGCCGGCGCCTCGAGCGAGGGCAACGTGCTCAGCCCGCGGCGGTGCGTGCAGTCGGCGTCGAGGCGCTCGAGGACGGCTCCCGGCACGAAGGCCGGCGGCTCGTCGTCGGTGTGGCCGTCGCGCGTGGGCCGGCACTGCAGCGCGCTCACCGCTCCACGCTGATGACGTGCCCCTGGATCTTCCCCTCGATGGGCCCGGGCCCGAACCTCCGAGCGAGCGCGTCGCGTGCGTGCCGGGTGACCTCGGCCAGCGACGCGCCGCGGGCCTCGAGTTCCCCGCGCACCGGCGTGCCCTGGCACAGGGCGATGGCCGCGTGCTGGGCGCTCGGAGCCTGGCTCTGGGCGACCAGCGTC
>CAIVGN010000003.1 GCA_903905455.1 uncultured Archangium sp. | reverse complement strand
TGAGGAGAAGGGCTCGTTCGGTTTGAGCACGGAAGCGATCTCCAGACCCCGGCGTCCCTCGAGGCCGCAGGGTGTGAAGTCACCGTCTCACGACTGAAACAACCGCGAGCCGCACGGCGAGGTGAAGGCGCTCACGCGGCCCGACGACGTGCGCGTGCCCGTGCAGCGACGGCAGCGAAACTGACGGTCAGCGCGTGCTGGCTGGCTCGGGCTCGCGGTGGGTGAAGAAGCGCATCGTCATGCTCGCGCGGTCGAGCAGGGCGGCCATCTCACGCATGTCCTCGACGTCCTTGAGGCCTGCAATCCACGCGTCCATCTGGTGACGCTCCTGGAAGCGCATGAGCATGAGCCACTCGTTGCGCTCCTCGTCCCTGGCCAGTTCGCGCGAGATGTACCCGGCCATCTGCGTGATGCGCCCGGTCCGGATGCGGGCCTCGAGGGCGAGCAGTTGCCCGTCGCTGACCCCGGGCTTGAGCTTGAAGGTAGCGACCTCGACGACGTGCGTGGGCATGGGTGGGCTCAGCCTTCGCTGACGATGTCGAAGAACGAGGCCGACATGGTCTTCATGTCGATCATCGTCATGAACTTCTTCGACAGGTCGCTGGCGTCCGACTTGCCGGCCATCTTCGCCGCGTCGACGTCGTGGTACCGCAGCACCAGCACCCACTCACCGTCCGCGCCGATGGTGGCCTCGCGCCGCTCGAGGCCGGCGAGTTGCGGGGCGACCTCGCGCTGGAAGCGCTCGTCCAGCGCGGTGAACTCCTTCACATCGACGCCGGTGTTGAGCTTGAAACGGACGATTTGGATGGCAGCCATGGGTGGTTCCTTTGCTTCGTTGGGTGAGGCCTGAGGTCAGGGGGACGTCCTCGAGCGCGCCTCGTCAACGACGAATTCCCGGGCGAACTGCGGCAGTCGATGCGCGAAGACGGCGAAGCACGCCAGGGCCAGGACGATGGTGAGCGGGGCGTTGAACGCCTCGTGACCGTGGCGCCGACCATCACCAGGCCCATGGACAAGGACGAAGGCAGTCGCAGGTTGCGCACCAGCAACCCCACGCCGACCAGCACCTGCGCCACGCCGACGAAGTACATCATCCAGTTCGGCAGTTGCCAGCCACGGGACTGCTCGACCAGCGCTGGCACCGCCCTGAGCCCACCCACTTCGTGAAGTTCTTCCGACGCGTGACGGGTGAGACGCCCGGTCAGTTCCGCGCAGCAGTGGCGCGTCGAAGCTCGACGCAGCCTTCGTGGACACCTTCGACCGCGCCGAGCTGGGGAGCGACTGGTTCAACACCGGCGGCCCGTACCGGCTCGAAGGCGGGGCGCTCGTGTTCTCGAAGGCGCACAACCACCCGCTCTGGCTCACGCGCCCGCTCCCCGACGACGTGCAGATCGACTTCGACGTCGTGGGCCACAGCCCCGAGGGCGACTTGAAGGTCGAGGTCTTCGGTGACGGCAAGCGCTTCGAGGACGACGAGTCGGTCCAGCGCGACCTCCAGTACACGGCCAGCGGCTACGTCTTCATCTACGGCGGCTGGAACAACCGGATCTCGACGCTCGTGCGGCAACGCGAGCACGCCTGGCAGTACGAGCGCGGCGTGCCCGTGCGGCAGGACGTCCGCGTCATTCCCGGTCAGCGCTACCACTGGACCATCACCCGGCGCGGAGGCCACCTCGAGTGGTCCGTCGATGGGCAACCGTTCCTCTCGTGGGACGACCCGCAGCCGCTCAAGGGCGAGGGCCACGACCGCTTCGCCTTCGACGGCTGGGAGAGCGAAGTGTCCTTCGACGACTTGAAGATCACGCCGCTCGAGCGTCGTTGACGCACGCCACCGTCGAGCGGCGTCACGACGACCAGCGCGAAGACCCATCCGGAAATCAAAGGGCCCCGAGATTGCGCTCGATGACGTGGCGCGGGCGGTCCATCTGGGCGCAATGAAGAGGGGCCACGTGTACGCGGAGCGTCGACACCACAGAGATCACGATGTGGCCAACGGAGTCCCGAAGTCCCCGGGAGGTCGGCCGACGACCGACGTGGTGATCAAGCAGCGCACGTGGTCCTGCGCAGCCATTCCACCCAGTGCCCCGAGCTGTACTGGGGTCATCGCGTCGCTCGCGCGCGAATCCATCACGAAGCTGAAGTGCCACGCGTCTCCCCGGGCGCGAGGAGCGGGGCTCGGTCGGTTCGAGCACGGAAGCGACCTCCAGACCCCCGCGTCCCTCGAGGCAGCAGGGTGTGAAGTCACCGTCTCGCGACTGAAACAACCGCGAGGACAACCGGTCAGGCGCGGCCTGCGCGGTCTCCACCGTGGGTCGCAGGTCGTCGGCCGGGACCAGGTGCGCTCGGGCGACGTGCTCGAGCTGCCGGGCGTGGCGCCCATCACCTGGGGGCAGTGACGCCGTCGAGTTCGTGCCGTGTGACGGTGGCGCAGGAGCCATTCGGGCGACCTGCAGGAGACCTCCGCGCCGGGTGCTAGCGTGCGCGCGATGAGCGACGAGAGGAGCGACGAGACGAGCGGGCTGCTCCCCGGCTTCGTGCGACGGCTGGCCTCCCCCGAGATCCGCACCGTGCTGCTGTGCGGCTGCGGCGGGGGCTTCGACTTCGTCCACGCCCTGATGCTCTGGCCGGAGCTCCGCCGGCTGGGCAAGCAGGTGGTGGTCGGCAGCTACTCGTTCGGCGACCCGCGGAAGATCGAGCAGGCCGAGACTGTCTTCGAGGTGGGCTCCGTCGTGGCCCGCCGGGTGACCGCCCGCTCAGTGCCGCCGCGCGCCTACGCCCCGGAGGTGCACGCCGCCGCCTTCCTCGACCAGGAATTCCCCGCCGACGGGCCTCACGCCATCTATGCGTATTACGCGCGCGACTTCACCGTGCCGCTGCTGACCCGCTTCTACGGCGAGCTGGTGGAGCGCCACGCCGTGGACGCGGTGGTGCTGGTCGACGGCGGCAGCGACTCGCTCATGGCGGGTGACGAGGAGGGCCTGGGGGACCCGCTGGAGGACGCGGTCTCGCTGACCGCCGTCGCCGATCTCCGGGGCGTGAAGCAGAAGCTCCTCGTCACCACCGGGCTGGGCGCCGACCGCTTCAACCACGTGTCCGATGGCGCGACGCTCAGGGCCATCGCCGAGCTCACCCGCGCCGGAGGCTTCCTGGGGGCCCTGGGCCTCGAGCCAGAGGGGCCGCCCGTGCGCTTCTACCGGGCGTTGATCCGCTTCCTCGACGAGCGGCACGCCTTCCGCTCGGTGGTGTCGGCCAGCGTGCTCGCCGCCGCCGAGGGACACTTCGGGGCCGCCGAGGTGCCGCCCTCGCTGCGAGGCCGGGTGCAGCCTGGGGAGCTGTACCTCTGGCCGCTCATGGCCATGCTCTTCGCCTTCGACGTGGACCGGGTGGTGGCCCGCTCGCGCTTCCCGGGGTGGATCCGAGACCTGCCCACCGTGCTCGAGTGCTACCAGGCCATCTCCGCGGCGCGGGAGGCCCTGCCGCTGCGCGCGGTGGAGCCGCTGCCCCGGCACGAGGACCTCCGCAACCCCCACGGGCGCTTCATCTGACAGAGGCCGCGTGAAAGCGGACTCGGCCCACAGCAACTCCTCGGCTGCTGCGTGGGGTCTCACTCTTCACGAACCCGGGTGTCCCTGAGGGCGCCTCACCATCTCCCCCGGCGCCCATCGCCACCTACCTCGGCGCAGCGCCGTCAGGCCCGCGGGTGTGCTCGAACAAGGCTCAGCCGCAGCGGCACCGGTGATCACGCAGCGCACCGCGCCCCTCTTCGCAGAGCCCCGTACACGTGCACACCGGCGTCGCGCAGGTCGAACGACAGGACTGCACGCGCGCCTTCACGCTCCCCACCTTGCAGGTCAGCTCGGGGCAACTGCACGTGCTGGCCTGCGACGGTGGCGGGGCTGCCGGGCGCTCGACCTCGCCTCCGGGCCGCGACGCGGGAGCCGACTTCACGGAAGCGGCCTGCGCTTGCAGCGCCGTCTGAACGGCCGCGCTCATCAAGAACCCGAACACCGCCCGCCCTGCGCCGACGTCACGCGCCGCCCGCGCCTTTTCGCGCTCTTCGGCCACGGCGCGTTTGACCCTCCCTGCGCTCCACCGCGCGCTGCTTCTTCGCCAGCCAGAGGTCCTCCTGCCAGAAGCCGGTGACGCGGTCGGAGTCGTACTGCACGAAGTAGGTGACGTCGTGACCGACCGCGGGGTGGCTCTCGTACCGCTGCGTGAGCGACGCCTCACGCGCCGATACCCCATCGGGAGGCCCGAGCACCGACTCCACCGCCCCACGTGCCTGCCCCAGCCGCACGCGCCCATCGGTGGTGCTCTTGTCTCGCTGAAGGCGCGGCACGTTCTGCGCGAAGCGGTCGACCTCGAGATCGGCGTACCCCACCACGCGCCCGTTGCGCAGGTCGACGATGGTGTCCTGCTCGTCACTGTTGGGCCAGTGCAGCGTCTCGCGACCCTCGTAGCCCGTCACGCCGGCGGGCGGGCCCAGCGCCTCGACCACCTGCACCTCGGTCAGCCCCCCGCGCACCGCGCCACGCGAGGCCGAGCGATGCGCCCGCTTCGAGGCCACCTCGACGTCAGCCGGCCATGCAGCACGGTCGTCGTACGCAATGACACGACCGTCGAGGAACGAGAGCGACAGGGTGCGCTTGCGGTTGCCGTAGAAGAACGTCTCCACGCCGTCACGCGCCACGGACAGCGCCGGGTCGCCTGCCTCCCGCTGCGCCTCGAGGGCCGCCTGCCCGACGCTGATGCGCCCTTCCCGCACCGCGAGGAATGCGGGGGGGGGCTCGCACAACCGAGCGCCGCCACTGCCGCCACGAAGAGGAGTGCCTTGTTCACGCGCGGAAGCATGCACGCCCCGCGCACGATGTGCACGGGCCAGTGTGCCGGCCTCACTGCTGGCCGCTCACGAGGCGCCGCAACCAACCGACCCGCCCACGCCTCACTGTCTACTCGCCACCACCGACACCCTTCGTGCTGGAGGCGCGCCCCGCGCGGGCCGGGCTGGGGGCGAGGAACCAGGCCGCAACGAAGGCCAGGTGACCAGGGGCGGGGTCACCCGGAGCGTGGTCTGGAGGTCCTTCCTTCACTTCTCAGTCGTAGGCCGAGATCACGTTCTCGAGATCGGGGACCACCGCCGCGCACACCTTCTCGAACTGGGCGACCGTGAGCTTGAGCTGCTCGCGCGCCGATGGATCGAGGTTGGAGTAGGCGACCTCGACCGAGATCTCCCCCTCCGCGACCCGCGCGACCTCGTCGGCGACGTGCACCAGGGCCGCGACGTTGCCCTCACCTTGCGAGGGTTCGTGGTGATGGAGGATGCCGGAGACCACCAGGTCCGGGAGGTTCCAGTGCTGCGCGATCAAGGCGCCGACCTCGGCGTGGTTGACCTTCAGCACTTCGCTCTCGGCCCGCCACGGCACGAGGTGGCCTTCCTCGCACGCCCGCCCAAGCACGGACAGGATATCCGGGGACAACAGGTGGCCGAGCAAGAACTGGCCGACCTCGTGGAGCAACGCCGCCGTGGCGGCCTCGGGCGCGACGGAGATCCCCAGCGTGCGCTCCAGCTTCTCCACCGCGAGCGTCGACGCCACCGAGTGTCGCCAGAACTCGCGCTCGCCGTACCCCGCTGGCAACGACTTCGCCGGCAGCGCGCTCCGGGCGCCAGCGGCGATCGACGTCGACAGCACCGCCGACCGACCGATGCGGAGCACGGCCTCTCGCAGGTTGCCGGACCGACCAGACCGACCGTACGCGACCGAGTTGGCCAGGCGCAGCATGCGGGCCGTCAGCCCGGCGTCCACCCGGATCACCTCGACCGCGGCGTCGACGCTCCAGTCATCGCCCTGCATCAGCGAAATCACCTTGGTGACCGTGGTCGGCAGGGGTGGGACGTGATGGGCGTCCTGGATGAGCCGCTCGAGGTCGATCATAGAATCACTCCCTGCCGCGAATTCCGGTGTGCCATTCTTCCGCGATGTTCGATGAATGTCGGGGGCGCTGTCCACCTGCACCGCGCAACTCGTCGGCCTTCCTGGACGCGCTGACGGGAGGGGTGGATCAGTACCCAGATCCCGTGGTGATGGGGACGCGTGGCGCAGTGCGAAGCGCAACGCCCGGGGATGGGCTGAACGGTGAGCACCGGTCGGGTTTGCCCAGGTCGAAGTCGGCCGGGTAGACCAGTCCGGGTACGCCGTGAAGGACGGTGTCAACCAGGTGGTCCTGTCGACGCCCCCGTACACGACGGTGGTGGGGCAAGACTGTCCCTGTCCGGCGTGCTGTTCGGGGACACCAGGGCCCCGGACGACACGGTCGCGGCCTCGTACGGCGTGGGCAACGGAAACGTCAGCTGCCAGGCCGTCGGAGGTAGCACCTTCATCAAGCTGATTCCTTTCGTCGAGCACGGGGCGCGCGGTGAGGCGAGCGACACCGTGGTCGAACCCCGGCGAGCCAGGAGCGCTGCTGAGTCAGTGAGAACCACTCAATGGCGCGACTCATCAGTCCGCATGAGGGCTTCCCCATGCGTGACCAGCGGCAGGCACGACCGGTCCATGCGTCCGGGCCCGACTGGCGGCGGTGGCGCCCGCGTGGGAACTGCGGCCGGCATCAGCGGCCGGTGTGAAGGTCCGCGGTCGTGTGCGCCGCGCTCCATCAGCCCCTCACCTCGCGCGTGGGGTCACGAGGAGCCGCGCGGTACCCGGGGGGGGCTCCCGGTGCGTCATCAAAGTTGACAACGTCCAGTTTCAACCGCGGCGGTTGTCAACCGGCCAATCCGCCCGCCAGACTTCGCCGACGCTCAGAGGTCCTTGAGTTCGTCGCGGAGCCGCCGCAATCGCTCGCGTTCAGCAGGGGCTCCACCTCTGCGACCATGCGGGCTACTGGGTCGAGTTCGCAGCGTGACCGCGTCATCAAGAGAAGCAAGTACACCCCCACAGAGCGCAGCATCGGGTTCAGCGCCGGGAGGTTGGCCGGGGCGGGGACCTGCCAGCCGTCCCCCAGCTCCAGGCAGCGGACGATGGCCTGGTCGGACGTCACCCCGTCGCGCTCAGCGGGCGAGCGCTCAAACAGGCGCCAGTTGGCGCCGCTGGTCGGCGCGCGGTGAAAGAACCCGAGCACAGTGGCGACGGCGATCTCCAGGCCCAGCACCACGAACACTCCGAGCCCTGACGCGCCGCGCGCCCAGCCGCCGGGGGATGACGACCGGCGCAGGAGCTCGTCCTGCGCCGGCTGAAGTGACGCACGGTTCCCGGTCAGAACGACGAGTCGACGTTCCCCACGAGCGCCGAGAGGTTGGCCGGAGCGGTCGCAGAGACCTGGACGCCCACGTGGGGAGCCGGAGCCGCCAGGCGGTTCGTCGAGAACAACGCCAGCACTGCAGTCAACCGCGCCGCGACGGACGTGTCCGTCGCCGCCGCCACCGAGGTGAACACCGCCGAGGTGGGGTTCGCCGCGCCGACCGACGTGCTGACGGAAGCGACCGCAGCGGTGAGCGTGGGCGCGCTCATGTCGAGCTGGTCGATGAGGGCGTTGAGCCGATCCGCCGGCGCGACTGCAGTGTCCCCACCGATCAGCGCGCTGAGAGCTCCGACCTGGGCGGTGAGCGAGGCGATGGTCTCGTCCTTCTCACCGAGCATCTGCGTGAGGGTCGTAATCTGGGTGTTCGCGTCCCCCAGCTGCGTCTGGAGCTGGCTGATCGCCGCCGCCTTGGTCGCAGTGGCCGAGGCGAGGTCGTTGCGCAGCCCCGTGATGACGGACTGCGCCGCGGCGAGATCGTTCCGCAGCGTGGTGTTGGCGCTGGTGAGCGTGGTGTTGGCGCTGGTGAGCGTGGTGTTGGCGCTGGTGAGCGTGGCGTTGGCACTCGTGAGCGTGGAGACCTGGGTCTGGAGTGTGGCGTTGGCCTGCGTCGCGGCGGCGACATCACCCTCGAGCGAGGTGATGCGCGCGTTGGCGGCGACCAACTGCGCCCGAGCCGAGTCGAGGCTCGTCGTCAGCGCCGCCACCTGGCCATTCGCCGTCGCCAACTGGGACGTCAGCGTGTTCCGCTCCTGCGTCAGCGAATCGACCTGCGTCTGGAGCGAAGTGGCCAGCGCCGTCTTGATGCCCACCTGGGCGTTGGCGTCGTTGAGGGACTGGGTGAGCGCGTTGTTTTCGGAGGTGAGCGTCTGATTGCGAGTCGTGAGCGCCGACACTTCACCGCCCAGCGAGGCCTGCAGCGCGGCGAGGTTGGCGTTGGCGTTCTGCAGCTCGGTCTCGCGCGTGGCGAGGATCGCGCGGGTGGTGGCGAGCTCGGTGGTGGCGGTCTGCAGCTCGGTCTCGCGGGTGGCGAGGGTGGCGCGCGTGGCCGCGAGGTCGGTGGTGGCGGACTGCAGCTCCGTCTCTCTCGTGGCGAGCGTTCCGCGCGTCGTCGCGAGGTCGGTGTTCGCGGTGGCGAGCTGCGTGGTGAGCGCCGCGTTGTCGTCGGTGAGCCGCGTCACCTGCTGCGTCAGCGCCGTCTTCTCCGCAGACAACTGCGCGACCGTGGCCGCGAGGTCGCCGCCGTTGGCCGTGAGGTCCGCCACCTGGTTGGTGAGCATCTGGTTCTTCGCCTTGAGCGCGCTGAGCTCTGCCGCGAGCGTCTCGTTGACGTGCGTGAGCGAGCCCTGGTCCTGCGCGAGCGTCTGCAGCGAGCCGATGGCCGCCAGCGTCTCTGGTTCCGTCCCGCCTGCCGCCGTGAGAATGCGGCCCAGCGCGGCGGTGTCCGCGTCAGAACAACTCGCTCCACCCGTGGTGGTGGGCTCGCCGCCCGGCCCCCCCACACCCCAACGAGAGACTCACCAGCAGCGACGACAGGGCCCAGAGGCCAGGGCGAACGATGGACAGACCACGGGCTCAGGAGCGAAGCATTCGAACCTTTCGGAGGCGGCGGAGTTGAGTCCGCGAAAGTTGCAGGGAGTCGCGGCCCTTCGAAATGAGAGAACGTCGCCATTCGCGATGCACGCGCCACGCGCATGTCAGCTCGAGCAGACGCCGCTCCGCATCAGCGCTCCTCAGCTCGTCACGCGGTGGCTGCGTATCGCGCCAGGGCCGACCAGAGTTGCTGGGAGTCGACCGGCTTGGGCAGCACCTCGTTCATCCCCGCATCGAGCCCGCGCTGGAGATCCTCGGAGAGGGTCGAAGCCGTCAGCCCGACGATGGGGACCTTCGCGGGCTCGCCGGTGAGCGCACGGATGCGCCGGGTGGCTTCGCAGCCGTCGAGCGACGGGAGCTGGAAGTCCATCAGCACCAGGTCGTATCCGCCCTCGCTCGCGTGCTCGACCGCCTCGGCGCCATCGGCGACGATCTTCACCCGGAGCCCGCGCAGCTCGCACAACCGGCGTGCGACGAGCTGGTTGACCGGGTTGTCCTCCACCAGCAACAGGCGCCCGCGCAGGCGGGCCTCAGGCGACGACCGGGGCAGGCGCTCCGCTGGGGCTTCGCATGGCTGCAGCGTGCAGGTGAAGGTGAAGCAGCTGCCCCGGCCCGGGGTCGACTGCACCCGAACGTCGCCACCCATGCGCTGGCACAACTCGCGGGTGATGGTGAGGCCCAGCCCGGTGCCACCGTACTCGCGGGCCGTGGCCGCGCTGGCCTGCTCGAAGGGGGTGAAGAGGCGCTGCATCACCTCGGGCGTCATGCCGACGCCCTCGTCGATGACCTCTCCGGTGAGCACGCCCTCGCGCCATGAGAGCCGCACCTCCACCAGGCCGTCGCGGGTGAACTTCACTGCGTTGCTCACCAGGTTGTGCATCACCTGGCGCAAGCGCAGCGGGTCCCCGGTCCCCCAGGCGGGCACCTCCGGCGCCACCGCCTGGCGCAGGCGCACGCCGCGAGTGCCTGCGAGCGCGGCGGCCAGGCGGAGGACGTCGCCCAGCTCGGCCGCCGCGGCGGTGGGCGCGGCGTCGATGCGCAGCTGGCCCGCCTCGAGCTTGGAGAAATCGAGGAGGTCATTGACCAACCCCACCATCGCCTCGCCGCTGCGGCGGACCACCGCGAGCTGCGAGCGCTGGTCATCGTCGAGCCGTGAGTGCTCCAGGACCTGAGCCATGCCGATGACGCCGTTCATCGGGGTGCGCAGCTCGTGGCTCATGGTGGCCAGGAAGATGCTGCGCAGCCGCACGGCCTGCTCGGCCCGCGCGACCGCCCGGGCCCGCAGCGCATCGTAGGCCCCGCACAGCAGCGTCACCGAGGCGATGAAGACGGCGAAGTCCGTCAGCACGAAGAGGGGCGTCGTGACCTCGGTGTCGTGGAAGTGCCACCCCAGCTGATACATCAGCAAGATGGCGGCGCCCCCCAGGAGCGCCATCTTCGCGCCCGTGCCGACCCCCTTGCGGCCGCCCATCAGCCCTCCGGAGAGGGGGAGCATGGCCAGCCAGTAGAGCGTCTGCGTTCGGAGTTCCTCACCCTGAACGCCCTCGAAGGCGAGAAACACGGTCACCACGCCCAGCTCGGCGGTCACCAACGCCTCCAGGGACCACCCGGTCCGGGCCAGCAGCAGCAACCCCACCGTCGTGGCGGCGAAGGCCGCAATCGGCAACTCGGCCCAGTGCAGCCCGGCAGAAACCAGGTTGACGCTGATGGACAACACGCTGGCGAAGACGCCGACGCTGACGCAGCTGACGAGGAACTCGAAGCGGTGGAGTTCGCTGGTCGGCAGCTCGCGGTCGCGAACCAGCCAACGCGCGAGCCTCTCGACCGCCGCCAGCAGGTTGCGGCCGGTCATGACGCGGAACCGTGCGCCTTGGCGTCGTCTGTATCCAGGGTCCACCCCCAACCTTCGTGAGGCTGGGTGCCTATCAGCAGCCTGCTCCCACGAGCTTCGAGAATAACTCCCACACCACGCCCGGCTGCTTGCGGGCCGCTCGGTGCAAGGCTGGCGTGTGCCCGGCGCTGGCGTGGGTGTGCTGTCGTCGCGCGTCGCCCCTGTCCAGGCCAGCTCCCTTGGAGGCCCGGAGATTCACCGTGAGCCTGATTTTCTACCCCCGCCGAGGACTCCACATGCGTTCCCCTTCGTCTCACCCGCTGGCCTCCCCGTGGAAGCGAGCCGCTGTCGTGTTGGTGCTGCTCACCGCGTTGGGGGCCTCCGCGGCGGGCCTCAAGTCCTTCATGGCCAACACCCCCGCCATCGCCGGTGAGCTCAACGCGAACTTCCAGTTCGTGCTGACGCCGCCCGGCTCGGTGCTCGCCTGGGCCGGCACGGGCGCCTCCGCACCGACCGGGTGGCTCCTCTGTGACGGCAGCACCTTCTCCGGCGTGACGTACCCGGAGCTGGCCCTCGCCCTGGGCGGCACCACCCTGCCGGACCTCCGGGGCCGGGTCGTCGTCGGGCTCGATGCGGCCTCCTTGCGGGTGTCGGGAGCGCAGGCCGGCTCGCTGAACGCGACGGGCGGAGTCGATGCCAACACCGCGGTGCCGGCGCACGGCCATGCCCTCACGATCTCCACCGACCCCGGCCACAGCCACCCCTTGAGGGCCGCCTGCGGCGGGGCTTGCGGCAACGCCTCCGACGGCATGGCTCGCGGGAACGGCTCCATCGACTCCTCCGCCTTCACCACCGTCGGGGGAGGTGCACACACCCACACCGGCACCATCGCGGCGACCGGCCAGGCCAGCGTCAGCAACCTCCAGCCCTTCCTCACGCTGCGCTACCTCATCAAGACCTGAGGCCGCGGCTGACCTCGACGAGGTGGGGAACGACGTCGGTGATCGCCAGGCCGCCGCTGGGACCTTTTCGCCCGGGGCGACACCGCCCTCCAATGCACGGTGAAGGCAGCGGGGTGCCGTGGTCTGTTCTGCCCACCATGGAGCGCATCTTCGAGTTCAAGGATGGGACGTCGGCCAAGTTCTGGGCGATCTCTCTCGACGGAACCACGGTGACCACGCGGTACGGGCGCCTGGGCGCTGCCGGCCAGCAGACGCTGAAGAAGGAGTCGACGCCCGAGAAGGCGAAGGCCCTCTTCGAGAAGCTGGTGAAGGAGAAGACCACCAAGGGCTACGCGGAGGCTGGCGGCGCGCCGGCGCCCGGCCCCTCGTCCGCGCCCACGCCAGCGAGCGCGACGGCGGACCTCGTGGCCGCGAAGAAGGCGCTCGACGCCGATGAGCCGTACCGGGCCGGGGTGAAGGCGAGCGTGGGCCTCGGGAAGGTCGGCGACGCGAGCGCCGAGCAGCTCGCGTTGATCATCGCGGCGCTGAAGTCGATCTGCTCCCACCTCGACGAGCATGGCCCGGCGAACATGGACCTGTACGGCGGCGGGAAGATCTCGATGAAGAAGTTCTTCACCCTGCTCGACGAGGCGAAGTCGGCCTCGCGCGCGCTGAGGAACCCTGGCGCCGCGGCCCCCGCGTCGATGGCCGCAGCGGGGCCTGCGAAGGTCACGCTCGGCAAGCCGAAGGAGCGCTGCACCGGGAAGTTCCCGAACCTCGCGATGACCAGAGGCGGCTTCCTGTCGGCGCAGCCGGCCGCGGACGACGAGACCGACCTGGTGCTCCGCGACCCTGCGAGCGGCGCCGTGGTGCGCAAGCTCGAGATCGATGGCCCGTGCTCGGTCGCGGTCTCCCCCGACGGCTCGCTCATCGCCATCGGCCGGACGGAAGGAAGGCCGTGACGCTCTTCGTTCAGCGGGTCAGCCCCTTCGAGACGCTCGCGACGATCGACCTGCCGGACAAGGGCCCCCCCGCCAACGCCGAGGGCGGGGTCGCCTTCACGCTCGACGGCTCGGGCCTGGTGGTCGCCTGCGAGACGAAGACCTTCCTCGTGCCGCTCCGGTACGGTTCTCTTTCCGAATGAACAAGCTGACGAGCGAACAGGTGACGCAGCTCGACGGGCTCCTCGCCGTTCCGCGGTACGACCATGACCGCCGCGCCATCAAGAAGAACCTGCACTGGTCGCTCAAGGTCCTGGCTGCCGACTGTGTGGAGCAGGGCCGCTACGACGAGGCCGTCGAACTGCTGCACCCCGTCTTGAAGAAGAGCCCCGGCGACTACAACGCGCAGTACCGGCTCGGCTGCGCGTGCGCCGGGCTGCGGCGCAAGGCCGAGATGCTCGACGCGCTCGGCAAGGCCAGCAAGTCCAGCAAGGCCGCGACGGGTGACGACTACCGGCAAATCATCGCCGCCAACCCGGTGTTCGCGTCGTACGCGGCCGACCCCGACTTCCGGTCGCTGGTCTCCTCCCTGCCGGACGACCCGCAGCTCAGCGCCATCTACCAGGCGCTCCGGGGCACGCGGTACGACGAGGTGCTCGACCTGGGTGAGCAGGCCCTGCTGACCGCCCACGACCGACTGGCCGTGTTGCACGCGATGCGCGACGCCACCAGGACCGTGGTGGGCGACCTCGATGAACACGGCGCAGAGAACGCAGGCTTGTACGAGCACCCCCGCGGCCACTACCAGGCCCTGCTCGTCAGGCTGAACAGCGACATCGCGCTCCTCGAGGCCGCCGGCGCGACGTCGACCCTCTACAAGACCTTTCGCGGCTGAGGGTCGCCCCCGAAGAGGGGTGTGTCAGGGATTCGCCGCGGGAAGCAGCACGACCGCGGCCAGGGCCGCGAGATACAGGCCCAGGCCGTAGACGGTGTGCGTCACCACGCTCTTGACGGCATTGAAGACAGGCGTGGGTGTCTTCGAGGAAGCGATGCCCGCGCCCAGGGCCGGCTGCAGGACGAACAGGGGCGCGACGACCGTGACCACCCCGATGCAGAGCGCGGGGAGCAACGACGGTGAACGCGCCCACTCCAGGCCGAACACCCAGAGCAGCAGGACGGAGAAGGTGACGCCGATCGAGTAGTGCGCGCCCCACCCGAGCAGGAGCTCACCGCGGATCGGCGTGGCCTTGCCGATGCTCTGGTGCATCCACTTCCGCCGGGGCAGGTGACCCAGCCATCGCCCCAGGAAGGCGAAGTTCAGGGACGGAATTCCGAACTGCCGCAGCAACAGGGCCCAGGCGTCCATCACCAGCGTGGCCCCCACTCCGATCATCACTGCGCGCACCGCGAACTCGATGTGTTCGTTCATGGCCTCAATGTTCACTCGGAGAGCGCGGGTATCCATTCGTGGTTTCGGAGGGCAGCCCCCGGTTTCGCTGAGGGCAGGCGCACCTCCGCTTCGCTGAGGGCCGACCTCCGAACGTGCGATTGCGTTGGCGACTCCGCGAAGAAGAGTCAGCGCATGACAAATCAAACAAAGCCGTTGTGGAGAGAACTCGCCCCCATCTGCGTGATGGTCTTCCTCGAATTCCTCGCCATGGGACTTCCGCTCTCGATCCTTCCCGTGCGCGTGCACGAGACGCTCGGGTTCGGATCCTTCGTGGTCGGGCTGGCGATCGGCGCGCAATCCTGGGCGACCCTGTTGACCCGTCACGCCGCGGGCACGCGCACCGATCAACGTGGACCGAGGAGCACGGCGATCCTCGGGCTCACCATCTCCGTGCTGGCCGGCACCATGTATGCGCTGTCGTCCGCCGTGCCGAATCCCTCCGCGAGCCTGGCGGTGCTGCTCGTCGGGCGTGGGCTGCTGGGCCTGGGTGAGAGCCTGGTCATCACCGGAGCGCTGGCGTGGGGTGTCGCGCTCGCGGGCCGTGAACGTTCGGGCCTGGTGATGGCCTGGGTCGGCATCGCCATGTACGGCGCGCTCGCCGCGGGAGCTCCGCTGGGGTCGACGCTCGATGCCCGCTTCGGGTTCGTGGGCATGGCGGTGGCCGCGGCCCTGGCGCCGCTGCCGGGCATCGCCGCCGCGTTCCTGGTGCGGCCCGTCACCCCGGCCGGAGGCGCGCGGCTCCCGTTCTCCTCGGTGGCCCGGCTGATGTGGCTCCCGGGCGCGGGGTTGTCGCTCAGCGCGCTCGGGTTCGGCGCCATCGCCGCGTTCTCGACGCTGCTCTTCCGGGAACGGGGCTGGCCGCACGCGGCGCTCGCCATGAGCGCGTTCGGCGCGGCCTACGTGCTCGCGCGCCTGGTCTTCGGGCGCCTGCCCGACCGGTTTGGTGGCGCGCGCGTCGCGGCGGCCTCGGCGGCCGTGGCGGCCATGGGGCAGCTCGGCATGTGGCTGGCGACCTCGAGTGCGATGGCGGTCACCGCCGCGGCGCTGACGGGCTTCGGGTTCTCGCTCGCGTTTCCCTCGTTCGGAGTGGAGGCCATCAAGCGGGTGCCGCCACAGAATCGGGGCGTCGCGCTCGGCGCGTACACGGCCTGCTTCGACGCGACCATGGGCTTCGGCGTTCCGGCGCTCGGAATGGTCGTGGGAACGTTCGGCTACGGCGCGGCCTTCGCGGTGGGCGCGTTCACCGCGCTCGCCTCGCTGGGCATCGCGCTCTCGTTGGGGGCGCGGGCCGCTACCGCTTCGCCTGTCGCAGCGGCGAAGTAGCCGCCTCCAGGAGCGGGTCCTGCGCGCGGCTGGCCAGGTGAGCGAAGAGGACTCGCACCGGGTGGGGGGACTCGAAGAGCAGTTCGACCTGTCCGCGCGCCTCGGCCTCCTTCGCGGTGTCGGCGTGCAGCAGGCCGACGCCGGTGCCTCCCGCGATCAGCGTGCGGGTGACGTCCTCGCGGTCGACGCTGATGATTCGTTTCGGGCGGATGTGGTGGAGCCGGAAGAGGTTCTCCGCGGTCCGCCCGCAGCAGGCGCTGGCCGTGGGGTAGATCCACGGCAGCTCCGCCAGGGCCTTCCAGTCGGAACGTTTGGACGCCGGAACCAGTCCCTTCGGAGCCACGAGCCAGGTCTTGAACTCGGACACCTCGATGGTGGCCAACTCCGGCTCAGGCTCGCCGGCTTCATTGTAGAAGCCGGCGTCCAGGCTGCCGTTGCGCAGGCCCGCGAGGATCTCCAGCGAGGTGCCGTGCTTGAGCACCACCTCCACGCCCGGGTGTCGCTCGGAGAGCGTGGTGAGGAGCTTTCCCACGGCCTCGTCGTTCGAGTTGCTGCCTGCGCCCAGGTGGAGCTTTCCCGTCAGCCGTCCCTTGAGGCGCCGGGCCTCGTCCATCAGGTCCTGGTGGGCGGCAATGGTCTGCTCGGCCTTGGCGAGGAGCCGTTCGCCCTCGCCGGTCAGGCTCATCCCCCGCGGCGTGCGCTCGAACAGGGAGAGTTCGAGCGCGTCCTCGAGCGCCTTGATGTGGGCGCTCACCGCGGGCTGGCTCAGGTGCAGCAGCTCCGAGGCGCGAGTGATGCTGCGCTCGCGCGCAACGGCGACGAAGGTCTTGAGCTGGTAGATGTCCACGGAAGAGGAGCTTGCCTCACTTCTTGTCCAGCAGGCGCATGGCCCCGGGTTCTCGACGGGGGCGAATCACAGCCCCCACTGCCACGTGTCGCCGAGGAAGCCGTTGCCGTCTTCACCGCCGAACAGCAGGGTCTTCTGGTTCACGCCGTCCCACGCCATCGCAGGCCAGCGCCGCGCGCTGGGACCGGGGGCGGTCTGCGGTGCCCACGTCGAGCCGTCCCATTCCCACAGCTCGTTCGTGAACACGGTGGCCGTGGTCGGCCCGGAGTAGCCGCCGAACTCGATCACGCGCTGACGCCGCTCATCGAATGACGCGCCCTTGCCGTACGCCCCCGCCGACAGCGCGCCCTGCAGCGTCCAGGACACGCCGTCGTAGGTCCAGGTGTCGGTGAGTCCGCTGGTGTTCGAGCCGTCGCTGCCTCCATTGAGCATCACGCGCTGGCGAACCGGGTCGTACGCCATGGCGTGGTAGTTGCGCGCGCTGGGAGCCGAGCCGAAGGTGCGCTGCGTCCAGCTCACGCCGTCCCACTCCCAGGTGTCGCCGACCACGGCGAGCGTGGCGAAGCCGGTCACGCCACCGAACAGCACCACGCGTTGTCGCTGGGCGTCGTAGGCCATGCGGTGACGGCTGCGCGCCGCGGGGCCCGTCGTGGAGACCTGCGTCCAGGTGGTCCCGTTCCAGGTCCAGGTGTCACCGAAGGCCTGGCCGTTGTCGCTGCCTCCGAAGAGCACCACCACCTGCCGGGCGGCGTCGTAGACCATCGCGTGATTGGCGCGTCCGGCGGGGCCCGTCGCGGTACTCGCGGTCCAGGTCGTCCCGTTCCACTCCCAGGTGTCCGCGTACCGCGTCGTGAGGGTGCGACCCCCGAAGAGCACCACCTTCCGGCGCACGGAGTCCCAGGCCGCGGCCGCCAGCGAACGTGGAGAAGGGGCGGTCACCGACAGTTGCTGCCAGGACAGGACGCCCGCGTCTGCGGAACCGCCCCCTGTTGCCGAGCCGCCGCCCGTTGCCGAGCCACCGCCCGTTGCCGAGCCGCCGCCCGTCGCCGAGCCGCCGCCCGTCGCCGAGCCGCCGCCTGTCGCCGAGCCGCCGCCCGTTGCCGAGCCGCCGCCTGTCGCCGAGCCGCCACCCGTCGCCGTGCCGCCACCACCGCCCGTCGCTGAATTCAACCGGCACGAGCCCAGCACGCAGGTCTGATCAGGTGAACACCTGATGCAGGCGTTGGCGCTGAAGCCACACGCGGCGGCCGTGTTCCCAGATTGGCATTGGCCCTCCGCGTCACAGCAGCCCGTGGCGCATGAACTCGAGGTGCACGGATTCGACGACATTCCGCACGCGGCTCCGGTCAGGACGAGGCAGGCGAGCAGGGCACGGAGTGGAGTCATGGTCAGCGACTGAACCACACTCGCCCTTGAGGGGCGCAGTTTCAGCCGCGTCTTCTGAAGTCGGCGAGCTCGGCCCTCCCGTTCGGGCTGCCAGCGAGGAGGCCGCCCTACCGACACCGCGTGCAGCGCCGCTGCGAGTTCAGGGCGTTGGTGTCAGGGCTCGGGTACGACGACACGACAGAGCAGGGTGTTGTCCTGTTTGAGGCTCGCGGACCAGATGATCTTCGCGGCGGGATCCCACGCCACTTCGGTGTACCCGTCTTTGGGGCTCACTGCTGCAACCGTGTATTCGCGCGCCATCGGCCATGCGGAGTCATCGAAGCCAGGGGCCATCCATCCCACCGGCTCAGTGGTGATCTCGGACGCACACGTCGTCTCGGGGTTCGCGTCCTTTTCACACGCGACGTTCGTGGGCGCGCGATGCACCACGAGGCACCGCCACGCGGCGTTGGTGACCACGATGACCCGGCCGGTGGTGGTGTCTTTGATCTGCGCGATGAAGCCCCCATCGCCCATCTGCTGCTGCGTCGTGCCGATGTACTCGAGGCCCGTGTCGTTCTCCTTGTAGTCCTTCACGACAAAGTTGAGCACCAACGGGTACGAGCCCTCGAAGCCGAAGACCTCCTTGTTGAAGGATCGCTGCGTCGTGATGGGCACGCTG
>CAIVGN010000002.1 GCA_903905455.1 uncultured Archangium sp. | reverse complement strand
GGCCGTTACAGTCGCGCCGCCGTGAGCCCCCCTTCCAAGCCCCTCGTGCTCTACGTCGAAGATGACGCCGACACCTTTCGGTTGGCCCAGCTGCGGCTCGAGACCCGCTACGAGGTGATCAACGCGGCGGATGATCAGCAGGCCTGCGCGCTGCTCAAGGAGAAGGGCCCGTCGCTCTACGCGGTCCTCACAGACATCGAGCTGCAGGGCAGCAAGCTGGACGGCCTCGCGCTGGTGAAGGCCATCCGCGGCCTGCCGGGCGCAGGGCCGATGCCCGACTACGCGAAGGGGCTCCCGCGGCTGCCGCACCTGCCGATCATCGTGATGACCGCCTACACCACGCGCTACTCGGAGGCCGAGGTCAAGGCCGTGGGCGCCACGCACTTCCTCACCAAGCCCATCGACTTCATGCGCCTCAACCTCGCGTTGGCGCAGGCCAACATCCAGGCAGTCATGGCCCAGCTCGCCTCGGCGGCCGCTCCTCCGAGGAAGAAGGGGTGACGCGGCCCTTCCTGCTCCTCCTCGCCGGCCTCACCGCCTGTGGTCCCCGCGGCAACGCCCTCAAGCTCACGCTGGAGACGACGCCGGGGCGCGCCGAGACCTGTTACGCCGTCGAGCTCCACGACGCGGCCGGGGCGCTGCTGGCCGAGCGCCGCGTCGCCCGCGACGAGAACCACCCGACCTGGCTCATCGGCATCGCCCGGGACACCTCGCTGCCCGCCTCGGCCTCGGTGAGGGCGCGCGCGCTCATCGGCGCCGACTGCGACACGGCGAGCCGCCCCAACGGGGTGAGCGAGTCGGTGGACTTCACCTTCGATCCGAAGCGGCTCCTCGAGGTGACGCTGCACCTCACCGGCGGCGACACCGACCTCGACGGCTTCGTGTCCACGGGCAACGGCGGCGCCGACTGCGACGACCTCGACGCCACGGTCTCCCCGGGGGCCCACGAGCAGTGCTTCGGCGTCATCGACCACGACTGCAACGGCCTCGCCTCGTGCGCCGACCCCGCCTGCACCAACCAGCCCTGCGCCGGGGCCGCCTCGCAGCTGCGCCTGGCGACCGTGCCCACGCCGGTGCGCGTCGGCGACTGCAGCGGCCCGGTGACCCTCGAGGTGCGCGACGCCCAGGATCGCCTCACGAACGCGCCGCGCGCGGCGGTGCTCACGCCCGGTGGCCCGTTCAGCTTCTTTCGCGACGCGCAGTGCCTGGACCGGGTCACCTCGGTGCCGCTGGCCATGCACACCACCTTCGCCTTCACCGCCGCGCAGTCCGGCACGCCGCTGCTGAGCGTCGCCAGCCCCCCGCTCGCCCAGGACGCGCGCACCGTCACCGTGCTGGCCTCGCTGCCCACGGCGCTGCACTTCCAGGGCGCACCGGTGAGCGCCGTCGCCGGGCAGTGCTCGGGCGCGCTGACCCTGGAGTTCCTCGACGACGCCGGCTTCCCCACGGTGACCGCCGGGCCGCTGACGGTGAGCCTCTCTTCGGATGCGGGCACGAACTTCAACCTCTACGGCGACGGCGCGTGCACCCAGGCGCTCAGCTCGCTGCCGGTCAGCGCGGGCGTGATCAACGCCACCTTCCACTTCTCGGGACAGAAGGTGGCGCCGTTCACCCTGCGCGCCGAGGCGGCCCCGCTCACCCCGGCCGAGCTGCCGGCGCTGATCAGCCCCGGGCCGCTGGCCACGCTGCAGTTCTCGAACCCCGCCCGGGCCATCACCACGGGCACCTGCAGCGACGTGTTCGCCGTCGACGCGAAGGACGCCTTCGGAAACGTGGTGGTGCCGCAGCAGTTGATGATCTCGGTGCCTGGCGCGGGCGCGAGCGTGTTCACCGGGGTCACCTGCGCGACGCCGGGCACCTCGGACCGCTTCGCGCTCATCGCCACCGAAGAGGGCACCTTCACCGTGACCGTCACCGCCGGCGGCGTCACTGCGACACAGCAACTCCTCGTCCTTCGCCCCGGGCCCCAGGGCAGCACCTGGCGCTGGCCGCTCGCGGTAGTCACCGGGGCACGCGCGCCCACGGGCGGGTACCAGGGCTACACGTTGCTCACGGCCTTCGACTCGCGCGGCGCGGTCGATGCGGGGCAGTTGACGGCGAGCGCCAGCGACCTGCGGGTGCACTTCTGGGCCGACGGAGGCTGGCGGGAGGTGGATCGCGTCATCGAGAACCCGAACTCCGCGAACACCACGGTGCGCTTCGCCAGCCAGGCCGACCTGCCCTCGAACGCCACCGACCTGCGCTACTCGTTCTTCTCCGGGCCCTTCGATGGCGGCGCCGCGCCCGCGGATCCGCACGCGGTGTACCTCTTCGCCGACGACTTCGAGGAGGGCACGCTCGCGCGGTGGACGCTCCGCAGCGGCGCCTGGCAGCGCGTGACCGACCGGGCCCACGGCGGCCTGGGCGCGCTGAAGTACGGTACCGAGGGCGCCGGAGACCAGTTCATCGAAGCGAAGCCCGCCCTGGCCGAGGCCGACATCATGTTCGAGGCGTGGTGGAACACGAGCAACGCCGCGAACACCAACTTCGCGCAGGCGGTGCGCATGCAGCCGGGCGTGGTGACGCAGTACGAGACGAACCAGCAGGGGAACAGCGGCTGGGACCTGGCGTGGGAAAACGCCGGCACGTGGAGCGAGCTGGTCGGCAACCGCGGAACGACGGCGAACAACACCTGGGTGCGCATCGGGCTCTCCCTCTCCGGGCGGGACCTGCGCATGTGGCAAGACCGCGTGCAGCTCGTGCCGCAGGCCGGGGCCTACCAAGTCGCAGCACCCGAGCTCGGACCCGGCAACGTGGGCTTCCGCAAGTGGGACCTGGGCGGCTCCATCTGGATCGACGACGTCACCGCGCGCCGCTACACCGAGCCTGAGCCCAGCGTGTCGGTGGGGATGCCGTTCCGCACCCCTTGAGCGCCGGGGGACGCGCTACAGCCCACCGTCGGTCAGCTGCCGCATCGACTTCTCGAGGCTCCGTTCGCCGTTGAAGTTCTGCATCGCCAGCTCGGCCGTGATGGGCGGGGCCTTCGCGGCCTGGGCGGCGAGCGCGGGATCACACGGCGCCTGCGCGAGCAGCCATTCCACGTCGCCGGTGGCCGAGGGCACGAGCCCCGCGAGGCTCGAGCTGGCGCCGATGGCCTCCACCAGCGCGCTGCACCTCGAGGGCACGCACTCGAGGGCCTTCTCGCGCACCGCCCGCGGCACCCCCGGGTAGAGGAAGTACATGCCGGCGAAGGACGCGTGGCGCGCCTCGAAGCGCTCGGCGTCGGTGAGCGGAGGGTCGGGAGGCACCAGCCCCGCGTCGTCCCAGGTCTTGCGTTCGATGCCGTGGATCGCCACGCGGATCATCTCGCCCAGCAGCGTGCCTGACGACGCGATGAGGTCGGCGAGGTGGCGCACTTCGAGGCTCGCCGCGGCCAGGTCGCCTTCGCGCAGGCCCTGGAGCAGCCGGAGCTTCGCCCAGGTCTGCAGCGTGACGTAGTTGGGGAGCGGCGCTTCGAAGAACGGGACGTCGGGGTGATCTCGCAGCGGCCCGGCGGTCAGCAGCGACCAGTGGTCGAAGGCGAGGAGCTCGCGCATCCAGCCGAAGTCGAACCCCGCGTAGAGCTCGGGGCCCATGGTGCGCCACGCCCCGGGTGGGCTGTTCATGCGCTCGGTCAGCGGCGCGGGGAGGTGCAGCAGCCCCACCACGCCCCCTTCCCAGTCGGTGCGCCCGGCCATGAAGAGCGCGGCGTCGCGGGTGCGCGGAGGCTCGGTGAAGGTCTTGTTGCGGCGCAGGCCCTTCGTCTCTTCGCAGTAGCGGTCGACGTACTTCTCGGCGGCGGCGGCGTTCTGCGCCAGCCAAGCCTGCACCACCTCCCGGGCGGACGCGAGGGCCGCGGCGGTGCCCGCGTCGTCGTGCACCGGGCCGGCGTCCCGCGCGGCTTCCGCGTTCGCCCGCGCGGTCGGCACCAGGGGCCGGTCTTCGGCTTCTTCTGATGGGGCGCTCCCACGCCGCACCTCGGGAACCGGAGCGCGCACCGCCACCGTCGCCGCCGGGCCGGGCGCGATCACCCTCTCGGCCGCGGGCGTCTGCTCGTCAGAGAGGGCCCACCACGCGAGGCCCGCGAGCAGCGCGACCCCTGCCACGACGATGCCGAGCCGGCGAGTCACCATGGGCCGAACGATGCTCGAACCGGCCCCGGCGCTCAACCAAGGGTGCGGCCCCTGGTGACATCGGGCCGCACGACCCGGCAACGTGGGGCGCGCGCAGGGGAAGGCGCCGATGGTTTTCGACTCGCCGCCCGACGTCGAGCATCCTTGGGTGCATGTCCTCCGAGTCGTCGTCGCCAGAACCGGCTTCGGTGCAGCCGCTGTCATGCCCGGCGTGTGCCGCCTCGATTCCGCTCGGTGATGGTGACGCGGCGACGTGTCCCTACTGCCAGGCGACGGTCGTCGTTCCCGAGGCCCACCGCGCGCTGCGCGCCACGCACCGGCAAGACCAGGCCACGCGCCGTGACGTCGCCGCGGCCTTCGCGCAGCTCGGCGCGCCGCCGGGGCTCCTGATGCGCTCGTGGGCACAGGGGGCCGCGGTGGCTGGTGGCGCGCTCTCCGTGCTGGCCGCGGGCGTCACCTCCGTGGGCGGGGTGCTCGCGTTCCTTTCCATCTTCCTGCTCGAGTTCGTCGCGCACTGGCTCGCGGGCCCGCTCGGCATCGACCTCGCCGACTACTACGGCGGGTTTGGCCTGTACTTCCGCTTCGCGTTCATCGTGGTGGTGGGCGTGGTGCTGCCCGTGGTGTTGAGCTCCGCCTACGACGCCTTTGCGAAGGTGCGTCAACAACTGCAGGCCGGGCTCGTGGCGCGCTTGCCCGCCCAGGCCGGTGGGCCGTGCCTGTGCCGCCAGTGTGGGGCGCCCCTCGATGTGCCCGCGGGCGCGCTGGGCGTCACCTGTCTGTACTGCGCTTCAGACAACCTCGTGGCCCTGCCGCCAGCGTGGGTGAACCGGCTCGCGCAGCTCGTGAAGGGGCAACAACAGCGCGTCGAGGCGGCGCTCAAGGAGCTCGTCGAAGCGCGTGAACTCATGCGGGCCGACCTCCAGATGTTGGCGATCGTCGGCGTGGTCGGCGTCCCCGTGGTGGGCCTCATCGGGAAGATCGCCACCGCCGTCGACTACGACGTGGTGCCGCCGACCTGGAGGGCGCTGGCCGACCCGCAGCGCCACGTCGTCATCGCCGACAGGTCCCTCGCCCCCGACGAGCCCTTCGCCTTCGAACGCAGCTGGGACGGCCCCGTCTTCGCGGCGCTCCAGCAGGGCGAGGTGCTGGTGATCCGCAGCGACGACGTCGCGAAGCTCGAGGGGAGCGCGCGTTCGAACACCACGTTCCCCATCGGCGAGTGGGGCGTCGCGCTCGAGCCGCACCTCACGCCCGGGGGCGCCACGGTGCTGGAGTTCACCGCGCCATACCAGGGCGTGTTCCGCGCGCACGTGACGGCGACGTGCGCCCGCGTGGACGCCTGCGCGCTGCGGTTTCGGTGGCAGTCCCAGGGGGAGCCGGCCGGTCGCCGCGCGCCGCCCGCCCTCGCGCGACGCGAATGGCTGGCGCAGGACGGCGGCGTGCAGGGCCTGGCCTGGAGCCCCGGGGGCGCGCTGCTCGCGACCGCGGGCACCACGCACGACGCCGTGCTCTGGGACGCGGTGACCTTCGCGCGGACGGCGGTGTTGAGCGGCCACACGGGCGTGATTCAAGCCATCGCCTTCTCGCCCGACGGGCGCTCGGTGGGCACGGCGTCGGTCGACCAGACGGTGCGCGTGTGGAACGTGGACGGAGGCGCCCTCACCGACCGCCTGGTGCACCCCGACGCCGTCGAGACGTTGGCGTGGCGGCCCGATGGCACCCTGCTCGCGACCGGAGGCAAAGGAGGGGACGTGCACCTGTGGGACGTGGCGCAGGGCTTCACCCCGTTCCCCGTGCGCAAGGCGCACCAGGACACGCTGATGGCGCTGGCGTGGTCCGCCGATGGCAGGCTGCTCGCCTCGGGCGGCTTCGACCACCGCGTCATCGTGTGGGACGTCGTGGCGGATCAGCAGATCATCCGGCTCGACGGCGACGCGACGGCGTTCTCGATGGTCTTCGTGCCCGGGGGGAACACCCTGGCCACCGCCGAGCAGGGCCCGGGCTCGCTGTGGGAGCTCACCCAGCGGGCCTTCTTCCGCGGGCCCATGGTCGGCCACACCGGGGCGGCCTACAGCATCACCGCGACGCCCGACGGGCGCGTGCTCGCCACGGGCGCGGCCGACGAGACGGTGCGCCTGTGGGACCCCGTGACCGGACGCGAGCGGTACGCGCTCGGGCCGCTCGGCGCGGAGGTCAACGGCGTGGCTTTTCGACCGGACGGCCACGCGTTGGCAGCGGGCCTCCGCGATGGGCGGGTGATCATCTGGGAAGCAGCGACGGAGTGGTGATGCACCGTCGGCTTCGCCGGCGCGACAAACGAACTCGGCGCAGGCGCCCCCGTCATCGGCCCGGCACTGCCCCACTCGCTGAATCAAGGTCTTCATGGTGGCGCGCCCCTGTCGCGGGGCGAGGTGACGCTAAGGTGACCTCCCCGTCCCTTCCGGAGCCCCGATGCACCGCGCCCTGCTGACCCTCCCGCTGCTCCTCGCCGCCACGCACGCCTCCGCCGACAAGATGGCGACCCGCTTCTGCGACCTGCAGCTCACGACGGCCCGGGCGCTGCTCGACGCCGACGTGGTGCTCGAGACCGAGGTGCTCGAGTTCTCCAGCCACTCGACCCCCACCCAGGTCGGGCACACCTACACGTGGAAGGCGAAGGTGAAGGTCACCTCGGTGGTCCTCGGCAGCTTCCCCGAGCGCGAGGCCACCTTCACCGAGACGTGCTCCGGAGGCTCGAGCGACGGCCAGTGGATTCCGCCGTGCGAGGCGCCGATGCCGCAGACGAAGGGCGAGAAGGCCACGCTCTTCATGAAGAAGGCCCCCGCGGGCTTCACCTTCGTACGCACGCAGGTGGAGCAGCGCCACGCCTCCGACTGCCCGGACAAGAAGGTCATCGACGAAGCGAAGAAGCAGCACGCAGAAGCGTGGGCGAAGGTCGCGCCGAAGAAGTAAGCGCGGGGGCATGCGCGCTGCCTCGTTGATCCTCACGCTGCTCTGCACCCACGCCTTCGCGCAGCAGGTGCCCGCGCGTTCCTTCTTCACCCTGCCCTCGTCGAACGGCTTCGGGGCGGTGATGGTCGATGCGCGGTCGGCGAAGGTGGTGCACTTCCGCGAGCACCTGGCGGCGACGGAAGAGCCGCAGCTCGACGCGCAGGGCCACGAGCTCTGGTCGGGCACGCAGTTCCAGGTGGT
>CAIVGN010000001.1 GCA_903905455.1 uncultured Archangium sp. | reverse complement strand
GGCGGTCGGCGACGATGCGCGCGGAAGGCGGGGCGAGGCCCCCATCGGTGCGCACCACCACGCGCGTGGTGGCCTCGGCCTGCTGGAGGTGCACGTTCTCCACCACGACGCGCGCGGTGTACACGCCGGGCGCGCCGTAGCCCTGCTGGGTGGTGGCCTCGGCGCCGTAGCGCGAGGGGCTGCCGTCGCCGAAATCGAAGAGGAACGAGCGCGCCCCAGAAGCGGAGGTCCCCGAGGTCGAGCCGCTCGCGTCGAGCTGCACCAGGGAGCCCGGGACGACGTCCCCCGCCGGCTGGAGCACGAGTGACGCGGTGGGGACCGGGAGCTGCGTGTCCACCACCTCGACCGGGAAGGCGTGGGTGACGCTCCCGTAGACGTTGGTGAGCGAGACCGTGAAGGTCGAAGGCCCCAGCGCCATGGGCACCCAGCTGAGGCTGCCCGACTCGGGTTGCAGCAACGCCCCGCCGGGGTTGCCGAGCAGCTGCCACGCCAGCGGCGCGTCACCGGTCGTCGCGCGCAGCTGCAAGGTGAGCGGGCGCCCCAGTGGCACCACCAGGCCCGACGGCGGGGCGAAGGTCGGCGCCGAGCCGGTGGTCACGGTGACCACGAAGCGTTGCCGCGCCACCTCGCCGAGGGCGTTGGTGACGGTGAGTTCCACCGGCACCAGGCCGGTCACCGCGGGGAACCAGAAGATCTCCCCGGTGAGGTTGTCCACCGCGAGGTCGGCCGGGCCCTCGGTGACGGCGAAGGTGTAGCCCACGCCGGCGTCGGTCGAGACCGAGGGCGTGCCGTCGACGTCGTAGCGGTAGAGCTGGTTGACCGTGGCCAACTGCGTGGGCGTCGACTCGAACGAGAGCCCCGCCGCGGCGGTGAAGGGAACGAGACACAGTACCGACAGCCAGGGACGCACGGGGGCCGATGTTGCCTCAACCTCGGCGCCCGCGCGTGGGTGCGCGCTCGACCTACACGCAGCGGCTGATCAGCCCGGCCCGTGGACCCGCTACAGTGGGGGCCTGATGTCCGACTCCGTGTGGCTGCACCGACTCGCGCCCGCGCTTTTCCTGCTGTGGAGCGCTCACGTCCTTCCGCCTCACGCGACGCCCGGGGTGCAGCTGGGACCGGTGCGCTGGTCCTGGCTGGCCCCCGAGGCGCACGTCACCCGCCCCGCCTGGACGTGGAGCCGGCCCGGGGAAGAGGCGTGGCGCTCCGGCGTGAGCGAGCTGCTGGTGCGCCGCGACCCCGAGGGCTTTCACTGGGAGCTCAGGGCCGAGGCCGGCGCGGCGCTCCCCTTGCGGTTTCGCTACGAGGGCGTGGGGGCAGCCTTCACCCGCACGGACACCACGCTGGTGCTCAGCACCGGCCCCGGGCTCCTCACCGAGCGCGGCCTGATGGCGTGGCAGCCGCGGCCTGACGGCAGCCGGCGCTCCCTGGGGGCCCGCTACGAGGGCGTGACGCAGCGAGCCGGGGCGGTGGATTACTCCATCGCGCTGGACGACGTCGACGCGGAGCTGCCGGTGGTCATCGACCCCGAGGTGAGTCTCTCCCTGATCACCAGCAGGGGCGACGACACGGTGGTGGCGCTGGACGTCGCCGGGGACACCTACGTCGCCGTGCACGGAGCGACCGAAGAGACGGTATTCCAGGTGCGCGGGGCCGTGCTTGTCCAGAAGTGGACCGCCCCGCCCGGCGCCACGATCGTCGACCTCGCGCACGACCAGCAGGACCTGGTGGTGTTGGGCAACACCAGCCAGCCAATCCTCGGCGAGCTCGACCTCGGGGGCGGCGGCCAAGACCTCTTCCTCGCGCGGCTCAAGTTGAGCGACCTCGGCGCCGGCCCCGTGGTGCGCCTCGGCTCGTCCCTCGGCGACCGGGCCGAGTCGCTGGACGTGCGCTGGATGGACGGCTCCGGGAACCCCCTGCCGCGCGGCGCGATGAGCATCGCGGTGGCGGGCACCACCCACGGCACCTTCAGCTTCCCCGGGAGCAGCACCTGGGGCTCGATGGGTGGCGCCAACGGCTTCGTGATCACCGCGCCGGCCGAGTTCGGCGCCTGGCCTCAGGCGGTCCAGACGTTCCTCGTCGGTGGCGGTGACGACGAGGGCTTCAGCCTGGTGGCGTGGTCCGGCGACCAGGTGGTGGCCGCGGGCGCGACGACCTCCACCGATCTCGACACGCTGGGCCAGGTGGTGCAACCGGTGCCCGCCGGGGGCTCCGACGTGATGCTCGCGGGCCTCGACCCGCGGCAGGGCCTGTCGTGGCTCACCTTCTTCGGCGGCAAGGGCGACGAGGTGCCGACGGGCCTCGTCGGCATCGACCAGAAGTACCTCGTGCTCACCGGCACCACCACCGGCGAGGTGCCGCTGCACCGGCCCTGGTCCGCGTGGACACGCCCCGGCGGCGCGGACACCTTCATCGCCACCTTCAGCGGCCAGGCCCAGGAGCTCATCACCAACTCGCGCTGGCCGATGAAAGACCGGCTGGGCGCCAAGCCGATGGCCGGGTTGATGATCGGCCTGGCGGGCACGAGCAGCGATGACGATCTCCCGCTGCTGGGGGCCTCGCAACCCCAGCGCGGCGGTGGCTCCGACGCCACCTTCACCGTGTGGGACATCCTGACCGGCCGCCCCGTGTCGAGCACCTGGTTGGGTGGCAAGGGCCTCGAGGGCGGCGTGGTGCAGCGGTCCGAATGGAAGACGGGTTCGGTCCCGCACCACGTGCTGGGCATCACCACGGACTCCACCGACTTCGTCCCCAGCGCGACGCCCAGCGGCACCGACGTGGCGCTGGTGGACTTCGCCGAGTCCGACCCCAACGCGCCGGTGCTTTTCGCCCCTTACGAGGGGAGCGTCGGGGCGTGTTCGCCGCCGCTGCAGCTCAAGATCGCCTCGGCGAACCCCCCCTGGGCCCGGGTGCTCTCGGTGCAGGGCGTCGAGGCCGAGACCTACGCCGACCCCGACTGCGCGACCCCGACGTCGTCGGTCCCCATCGCCCCGGGCTTCGACCTGGGCATCGTATTCGTCAAGCCCACCGGCCTCGCGGCGGAAGTGCGCGTGCGCACCATGTTCGGCGCGGAGAAGGGCGCCACCACCTTCCCCGGCCTCGCGCTGCTCACCTTCGCCTCGCCCCCCTTGCCGCAGTCACCGCCCCTGACGCTCCTCGACAACCAATGCGGGTCCCTGGGCGACGTCTTGACCTACCCCGCTTCGAGGCTCTCCGTCTTCGATGCCTCCGGAACGCAGCGAGGCTCGGGCCTGGCCTACGGGGGTCCTTCGTGCAACCAGGGGCTGGGGAACGACCCCGCGGGCTTCGCGTCGTTCCGCGCGCCTCCCGGGGCGTACCTGCTGCAGGTCGCCGGCGGAGGTCTGTCCACCTCGACGGCCCTGGTGACGGTCATCGGCGGCGCCGTGCCCGACCGGCTGGCGCTCGGGCCGACCAGCCGGCACCTGGTCACGGTGGGGTGCTCGGCAGCGCAGTACGTGATGTCGGTGGACGCGCTCGGCGTGCCGCAGAACCTGGGCACCGCGCTGACCGTGGCGCTCGAGGGCACCGGGTTGACGGCCTTCTCCGACGCCCGGTGCGGGACCCCCACGACGTCGATCACCATTCCCCCCCAGGCAGCGCACTCCGAGTCCTTCTACGTGCGCGCGGACGTGGTGGGGCACCCCACGCTGCGCCTGAGCGCCCCCGCCCTCATCGGCACGCTCGAGAGCTACGACGCGGTGCCAGGGGCGGTCAGGCGGGCCTCGCTCCAGGGCGCGCAGACCGTCGCCATCGATGGGTGCGATCGTTTCGACCTCCAGACCTTCGACGAGTTCGCCAACCCCTCGGCTGAAGACCGCGACCCGTCACCGTTCAACCTCTCGGCTTCGGGCGTGGGCGCGGTGGACTGGTTCTCCGACGCGAAGTGCCGGTCGCCCATCACCGCGCACGCGCTCCCCCCGGGCATGTGGTGGGGCCCGCTGTGGGTCTCGGGGCGGCGCGCAGGCGCGGTCACCCTGTCGGCGCAGAGCGGCCGCCTTCCCGCCAGCACCACCGTCGTCGTCGGGGCGTCGGTGACCGGGCCCACGACGCTCGAGTTCACCGCGTCGCCGCTCTCGTTGACCCTGGCCACCTGCTCGCCGGCCTTCACCGTCCGCCCGCTCGATGCACAGGGGCTGCCGGTGGACGAGCCCGGAGACCTCGCGCTGGTCTCGAGCGACGCGTTGACGACGTTCTTCGCCGACGACACCTGCACCACGCCGCTGACCTCGCTCGCCGGGCCCACGCCGAGCACCGGGCGGACCTTCCATGTGCGCGCCCAGACGCCAGGCCCGGTGCTGATCACCGTGAGCCACGCCCCGCGCTCGGTCACCATCCACGTGCAGGCCATCGCCGGGCCCCCCGCGAGCCTGGTGGTGAGCCCCACCACGGTGAGCGTGCCGCGCGACGGGTGCGCCCCGGTGAGCGCGCGGTTGCTCGACGCGCACGGCTTCGACGCCAGCGGCGCGGTGCTGGTCGACTCGTCAGGCGCGGTGCCGCTCTCCTTCGGCGCGGGCGTGTGCGGGGCCGCGCCGTCACTCACGCTGACCTTCACGGGCGGCGGGGCGCAGTCGGTCGCACTGCGGGGCGCCAACATCGGCGCGGGCATCGCGCGCTTCAACTCCGGGTCGTTGAGCCCGGTGAACGTGCCGGTGACCCTCACCGCGCCGGCCGTGGCCGCGTGGCGCTTCTCGCCGGCGACGCCGCTGCAGGCCGAGGCGGGCGCGTGTACCCCGCTGCTGGTGCAGGCCCTCGACGCGACCGGGCGCACCACGGCGACGACCAACGCGGCCGCCCTGGGCGCCCCTCCCAACCTCACCTTCCACCTCGACGCGGCCTGCAGCGGCGCAGCCGTCACCTCGGTGCAGCCCGTGCCCGAGGCCGGCGCGACGGTGTACGTGCGCGGCACCCTGGTCCAGAGCTCGACGATGACCGTGGGCAGCGCCCCGCAGGCGGCCAGCAGGCGCGCGCTCTCGGTCTTCGCCTCGGCGCCCGCGGTGGTGCACGCGCCGGCGACGCTGGCCTTCACCGGACGCACCTGCGCGAGCCTCGGCCCCCTCACCCTGGCGGATCGCTTCGGCAACGCCGTGAGCACCTTCGCCGCGGGGCTCACCGTGAGCTCCACCGGCGCGCAGCCCCTGCTCGTCAGCCGCGCGGCGGACTGCACCACCGCGCAACCCACGACCCTCCTCGCAGGTGCCTTCCCGAACAGCACCCTGTGGGTGACGGGCCTCACGCACGGTACGGGGCAGCTGACCATCGCCGGCACGCAGGTCGGCTCGGGTCTGCCCCCCACCACCGTCAGCGTGAGCGTCGACTGGCCCGCCCCCGTCGGGCTCGCCTTCGAGCCCTCGCCGGCGCAGCCGGTGGCGCTCGTCGCGGGGGCCTGCACCAGCGCGCGGGTGTTCGCCTTCGACGACGGCGGAGTCGCCACCCAGGTCTCTGCGTCGCAGCGCCTGAGCGCCTCGCGGCCGAGCGGGGAGCTCCGCCTCGGCACCACCTGCACCGGCGCGTTGGCCACCGCCGTGGGGCCGGTGGGGGAGCTGGGCGAAGACCTCGCCTTCCGCGACACCCGGGTGGGTACCACGGTGATGACGGTGGGCGTCGGGGCCTTCTCCACGTCCCTCTCGTTCAGCATCGACGCCGGCGCGCCGAGCCAGCTGCGCATGGACCCGGTCACCCTCACCGCGAAGGACTGCGACCTCACCGGGCTCGCGCGCTTCGAGGACGCGTTCGGCAACGCCGCGGACTCCACGTGGAGCGTCGACCTCGCGACGACGGGAGATCGCGGGCTGCGCGTCTCGGCGAGCGGCGACTGCGCGCTGGCCCAGGCGACGGCCACCCTGGCCTTCACCGGACAGCCTTCACTTCCCGTGGCGCTCGAGGCGCTGCGGGCGGGCACGGCCACCCTCGACCTCACCGCGCCGGGGCTGGGCCAGACGCGGGTGGTGCCCATCACCATCAACGAGGGCCGCAACGACGCGCCGGTGGTCTCGGTGACGCCTCCGACGCTGTACCTCGACGAGAGCGACGCGGGCCTGGTGGTGGTCACCGCCAGCGACATCGACTGGGACCCCCTGTCGTGGGCCTGGACCCAGACCAGCGGCCCCTCCGAGGCGCTCGCGTTCCTCGGCCCGTCACAGCTCGGGGGCGACTTCCTGGGCCAGGCCGTGTTCCGCGCGCCGCGCGTGACGCACGACACCACCTTCGAGTGGAGCGTGCTGGTGAAGGACGACCACGGGCACCTCCTCGACTCGGGCGTGCGCTTCGTGGTGCGCGACTCCATCAACGAGCTGCCGACCGCAGTGGCGCGCGCGCGGGGGGCCTCGAGCGTCGAGTCGGGCACCGTGGTGCAGGTGACCGGCGAAGACTCCAGCGACCCCAACGGGGAGCTGCTCACGTATGCGTGGACGCTCGACGCCTCGGTGCCGCTGGCACAGCCCACGGCGGTGCGACCCTCGGTGACGGCGCCTCCCGTGGGGCCCGGCGGCGGCGTGCTGCGCTTCGGGTTGACGGTGAGCGACCCGCGGGGCGGCGTGTCCGACGAGGCGACGCTGGAGATTTCGGTGACCGCCACCGAGGTGCCGCGCATCACCTCTCTTCCCCGCACCTTCGCGCGCGTCGCCCGCGCCTATGAATACGACGACGACCTCACGGCCACGGCCCTCGCGCCCCTCGCGGGCGGGGTCACCTGGTCGCTCGTCACCGCGCCGCCGGGCTTCACCATCACCGCCGACGGCCTCGTGGCGTGGACGCCGTCGCGCGTAGCCGACGAGGAGGTGGTGCTGCGCGCCACGTCGGCGCTGGGCTGGAGCGAGCAACGCTTCGTGGTGCGGGTGCAGGCCGCGCCGGTCATCACCTCGACCCCGTCCCTGAGCGCCGCGCTGCTGCGGCCCTGGGCCTACGACGACGACGCGCGGCCCACGGCCATCGGCGCGGAGCCCATCGGGTGGCGCCTCGAGCGCGCGCCCACCGGCATGGTCATCGACCAGCTCACCGGCGCCGTGACGTGGACCCCGCTCGTCGCGGGCCTGCACCAGGTGGTCATCGTCGCGCAGAACGCCTTCGGCGAAGACCGGCAGGACTTCCTGGTGGCCGTCGGTGACGGGAGCGTGGTGACCATCGCCGACACCGCCAACCGCAGGGCGCAAAAGGGCATCGGCTATGTGTACGACGGGGATCAACGCGTCGACGTGACGCCCGCCGGCAGCCCGGTGCGCGCGCTCAACGCGCCCGAGGGCTTCGTGGTCTCCTCCAGCGGGCTGGTGTCGTGGATCCCCACCGAGGCCGGCGACTTCGAGGTGACGCTCGCCGCCGGGGCCCCCGTGGCCGCGACCTTCCGCTACACCGTGACCGTCGAGGAGCCCTCGAACGACGTCCCGCTCGCCGTGGGCGTCGCCCGCCCGGCCACCGCCAACGACGCGCCACTGGTCTCGCAGCTCGACGGCACCGGGAGCACCGCGGCGGCCGGTCGCGCGCTGGTGCTCTGGTCGTGGGAAGCCGGAGACGGCACGCCGCCCCGCTACGCCGCGTCCGTGCCCGCCACGTATGCCCAGCCCGGTGGGTACAGCCCGCGCCTCGAGGTGGCCGATGATCGCGGCACCCGGGCCAGCACCTCGGTGAGCGTCGCAGTGGGGCTCGACGGCGTGTTCCCGCCCGGCGGCGTGCTCCAGGTGCTCTCGCGAGAAGACCTGGGCGACGGCAGCGTCTCGGTACGCTTCGGCTGCCAGTGCAGCGATCCCGCGTCGCGCCCGCTCGCGCTGCGCTGGAGCTTCGGTGACGGCGCCACCTCCTACGACCCCGAGCCCACACACGTGTACACCTCGGCCTCGCGGTTCCGCGTGCGGCTGGAGATCTCGAACGGGTTGCTCACCACCACGCTGCTCGAGGAGGTCGAGGTGCGCAGCGGCAACTTGCGGCCTCCCGCGGTGCGCGCGTGGGCCGAGCCAGTCATCGGCGCTGCGCCGCTGCAGGTGAAGTTCACCTCGGCCGCGGCTGACTTCGACGGCGTCATCGCCACGCGGCAGTGGGACTTCGGCGACGGGGCGACGGCCATCGCCGACGAGGCGCAGCGCCGCTTCGAGACGCCGGGCACCTACGACGTGGTGTTCCGCGCGAGCGACGACGACGGGCTCAGCTCCCAGGACAGCGTTCGCATCGTGGTGACCGATGGTGCGGGCCTCGCGCCTCCGGTCTTCGTGTCCGCGCCGGCGACGCACGTGGCGACGCTGGGGACGCCGTGGAAGTACGATGAAGATGGCCGGCTCGCGGCGCGCGGGGCGACCCGCTACGGCGTGGGCCGGGTGCGCGCGGGGCAGACGCTCGGCGCGCCGGACGGGATCCGCGTGGACGGCGCCACGGGGCTGGTGACGTGGACGCCGAAGAGCCCGGGGGCGTGGCCGATCTTCTTCTGGGCGGAGAACGAGGCCGGTCGCGTGTGGCAAGACGACGTCATCGTCGACGTGCCGGCGCCGGCCACGGGGTGCGGGTGCAGCGCGCTCGAGACGACCCCGATGCTGCTCTGGGGGCTGCTGCTGTGGTCGCGGCGGCGGCAGCGCCCGGCCGGGGCACGTCACCGCTGAAGGCCGCGTCAGCGCCTGTGAAGATATCGCCGGACCGAGCGGGAACGTCGAGGCGCGAGCCGCCCAAGGAGCAGACCCGAAGGCGCAGTTCGTGCTGCGCCGAGGGGTTGCGACGCCGGCCGGCGAAGCGGATCGGCGTTTTCTGCGACGGGAGGGGGTGTCTTCACCGGCTCTCAGCGCAGGTTCAGCGTTTCCTTCGCGGCCTTGCCCGCCACGATGACCAGCTCCTTGTCGGCGCTGTGGCCGGAAGGCGTGTGCTCGACGCGCAGCTTGTGCTTCCCGGCCGGCAGCGAGTACCCGACGAGCGGCGAGACCTGCCCCACGTCCTTGCCGTCGATGAAGATGCGGCACCACGGCGCGCAGCTCACGTCGAGGGTCCCGGGCGCGGGGGCCGGCCGGGCAACCACGGTCGGCCGTTTCACCACCACCGGCGGCACCACCACGCGCACCACCTTGACCGCGAGCCCCGCATCCACCGGCGCCTCGACGACCGCCAGCGGTACGCCCGCCTGGACCACCGGCGCTTCGACGACCGCCAGCGGCAGCCCCGCATCGACCACGGGCACTTCGACCACCACCGCCGGGCCCGCGTCGACGATGCGCAGCGAGACGACCCCCTGCGGCACCTCCCCCCCCGACGGCGCGCGCGTGAGTTTCACCACCACGCCCCCCAGCACCACGAGGGCCACCGCGCCGACCCCCATCACCAGCTTGGGAAGCAACGACGGCGGCGGCAGCGGGCGGCTGGGGAGCGTCGCGGGCGGCGGCTCCGGGGGCGGCGGCTTCGGAGGCCCCACGGCCATGGTGCCGAGATCCACGTCGACCGCCGAGGCCGCCGACAGCTCGAGCTCGGGCCCGGGGGTCGCCAGCTCTGCACGACGCCCCGACGGCGCAGGGCCGAAGAGCCGGGCCATCACCTCGTCGAGGCGCACCGGGGGCCCGTCCATCAGCGCCTCGAGGTCGCGCCGCAGCTCCGACGCCGACTGGTAGCGCTTCGTCACGTCGCGCTCGAGCGCCTTGAGCACCACCGCGTCGAGCCGCGGGTCGAGGTCGGGGCGCAGCGCGCTGGGCTTGGGGATGTCGGCGTGGAGCACCGCCATCACGCTGTCGAGCTGCTTCTCGCGGCGGAACAACCACTGGCCCACCAGGAGCTCGTGCAGCACCACCCCGAGGGCGAAGATGTCGCTGCGCGCGTCGAGGTCGTCCCCGCGCAGTTGCTCCGGCGAGCAGTAGGGCACCTTGCCCTTCACGATGCCGGTCTCGGTGGCGTCCTGCTGCCGGTCGCTGGCGCGGGCGATGCCGAAGTCGAGCACCTTCACCCCACCCTGGAACGTCACCATGATGTTCGAGGGCGAGATGTCGCGGTGCACGATGTTCAGCGGCCGGCCCCCGTCGCTGAAGGCGTGCGCGTGCTGGAGCCCATCGGCGGCGGCGGCCATCACCTGCAACACCACGCGCTGGGACAAGGGCGTGGTGCGCGCGAGGCGGACGAACTGGCTGAGGCTCTCGCCCTCGAGGTACTCCATGGCGATGAAGTAGCGGCCGGCGACCTCTCCGAAGTCGAAGACCTGCACCACGTTGGGGTGCGAGAGCCGCGAGGCGAGCCGGGCCTCGTCGAGGAACATGTCGACGAAGGACTTCGACTCCGAGATGTGGGTAAGCATGCGCTTGAGGGCCACGCGCTTGCTGAAGCCCTCGGCGCCCAGCATGTCGGCGTCGAAGATCTCGGCCATGCCCCCCTTCGCCTTGAGCTCTCTGAGGACGTAGCGGCCGAAGCGCTGGGTCTGCACTGCCATGAGCGATCGATGGTAGCACCTCGCGTCGCGCGGGCTACACTCTGGACCGTGCCGTCGCTCCGCAGCGCGTCGTGGCTGGTCGTCTTCGCCTCCCTCGCCGTCGCGGCCCCGCCGGAGGTCCTGCCCGCCACGCGCGTGGGCGCCGCGCCTCCCCAGGTGGTCACCGACAAGCTGACCCAGCTGCTGCGCACCGCGGTGCAGGCGAAGGCCGCGGGGCCCGCCACGCCCGCCCCCGGGGCGGTGCTCGCTGAAGCCGCGCGCGCGAAGTACTTCGAACTCGACTTCAAGGCAGCGGCGTCGCTCGCGGCCCAGAGCCTCACGCGCTCGCTGGAGCACCCCGAGGAGTTCGGTGACGGCTCAGGCTACGTGCTGGCCCACGTGCTGCAGGCCCTCGCCCTGAGGGAGCTCAAGGACACGGCCGGCGCCATCGCCTCGTTCCGCGGGGCCCTCACGGTGAAGCCCGACTTGTCGCTCAGCGAGAACGACTACTCGCCCGACGCCATCGCGGCCCTCGCGCGCGCCCGGGAAGATCTCGCCAGCCGGCCCGCGAGCGGCGACGTCAACGTCTCGAGCGCGCCGCCCTTCGCGCGGGTCTTCCTGGACGGACGCTTTCAGGGCGAGACGCCGACCACGCTCAAGGGCCTGCCCCCGGGGCGCCACCTGGTGGAGTTGCTGCGCGACGGCCGCCTGCCGCACCGCGCGTGGCTCGAGACCACCGCCGCGGGGCAGGAAGTACAGGTCGCGCTGAAGGAGGACCCGGCCGCGGCGCTGCGGGCGCGGCTGAACGTCGCGCTCACCTCGGGGGGCGCGGAGCCGGCCGTGCGTGACGCCGCGCAGGCGCTGGCGAAGCAGTTGGGCACCGACGTGGTGGCGCTGGCCCTCGGGGCGCGTGACGGGCGCATCACCCTGGTCGCCGCACGCGTGACGGACGGCGGAGACACGCGGCGCGTGGTCACCTCGGTGGACGACGACCTGCTCGAGGCGAGCGCCACCATGCGCCTGCTCGCGGCCACGCTGCTCGAGGCGCCGGCGCCGGCGCCGGCCACCATCGGTCCCCAGGGCTCCACGGACTTCAGCACCGCGTGGCTCGGCCTCGCCCCACCACCGGCCCCCGCGGCGCCGGCCCCGCCACCACCGGCGCTCACCTCGAAGGCCTGGTTCTGGGTGGTGCTGGGCGTGGGCGTCGTGGCGGCCGGGGCAGGCGCGACGTACGGCGTCTCGCGCATCACCGCCGACCGCAGCGTGGGCGTGACCGTGGAGCTGCCCCGATGAGCGCGCGCACCTGGGCGCTGTGCTGCGGGGTGCTGGTGGGCTGTGGCCCGGTCGAGGTGGGCAAGCTCACCCTCGTGCTGCAGCAGGGCTCGGTCGACCCCTTCGCCGACCCCGGCGACGGGCAGAACTCCAGTCGGCCCGTCGCGGCGCTCCGCTTCTCGTGGGACTCGGCGCTGGTGCGCTGGCCGGGTGACGCGGGGGTGATCACCACGCCCCTCGGAGCCGGCGACACCTTGAAGGTCGAACTCCCGGCGCCCTCGGCGCCGGCGCGGCTGACCATCGCAGGGCTGCTCACCGCGACGGACGAGGTGTGGTCGCTGGGCCGCTCCACGTTGATCAATCCCCCCTCGGGTTCCACGCCCACCACGGTCTCGGTGCTGCTGGGGCCGGCCGATGGGTGGACCTCGCTGAGCGCCTCGCTGCCAGGAGAGCGCCGCTTCACCCGCGTCGCGCCGCTCGGGGCGTTGGGCGCGCTCATCGTCGGCGGGGGCGACGCGCTGCCCGACGGCGGCCTGCGCGCTTCCGAGCCGGGGCTGCTGCGCTTCGACGTGGCGACCTCCACCCTCACGCCGCTGACCGGCGCCGCGACGCTCGGCGCCATCGCGGTGCCGCTCGGGAGCGGGCGCGTGCTCCACGGGCTGGGGCAACTGGCAGATGGAGGCCTCTCGTCGAAGCTCTTCCTCACCGACGCCGCGGGTGATTCGCGCGAGGTGATGCGCAGCGGCGCCTCGCTCGAGGCCCGGGTCGACGCGTCGGCGTTGCTGCTGCGTGACGGCACGGTGTTGATCCTCGGGGGGCGCGCCGAGAGCGGCCCGCTGCCCAGCGTGGTGCGCCTCACCGTCGACGAGGCGAGCGCGCAGGCCACGGCCAACGCCTTCCCTCCGCTCTCCATCGGGCGGGCGCGGGCGGCCGTGGCGCAACTGAGCACCGGGGAGGTGCTCATCGCCGGCGGGCTCGGCGCGAACGGCGTGGCCCTCGACGATGGGCAGTGGATGGATCTCGCGGTGGCGACTCCGGCGTGGCACGCGGCGGCCAACCGCATGACGGACCCCCGCGTCGGCGCGAGCGCGGTGCGGCTCGAGGACGACTCGGTGCTGCTGTGGGGCGGTGGTCCCGATTCCGGCGACGTGTTCTCGCTGACGGCCACGGACGACGGGGGGTTCCTCAAGCTGGCCATCGGGGTGACGGGCCTGCACCAGGCGACGGCCGCGCGCGTGGGCCGCTCGGTGCTCTTCGTGGGCGGCGAGACAGGCGCCGAGGCTCCCTTCGCCGCGCGCTTCGTCCCCGCGGTGCAGACCCCGGCCCTGGGTCAGCAATACGGAGGAACCTGGTCGCGCGTGAAGGCGACGGGGCGCACGCGTCACGGCACGGGCCTGGTGGTGCTCGAGACGAGCGCCGTGTTGTCCATCGGAGGCGCCGCGCAAGACGTGGAGCTCTTCACCCCCAGCGCCGAGTTCCTCGAGGGCCAGTAGCCGCACCCGCATCGCGTACACTCGCCCGATGCTCGCCCTCGCCCTGACGCTCACCGTCCTCGCCGCCCCGCCGCGGGGTCTCCCCGCCGCCCACACCATGGAGCTCGTCACCCAGGTCGAGCAGCGCCTGCCGGGCTGGCTCCTCGGAGGCGGCGACCGCAAGGCGTTGCTGGCCACCCCGAAGGAGCTCGAGGCGTTCTTCGTCTCCGGCGCGATGAAG